>JACKOY010000001.1 GCA_024233935.1 Spirochaetales bacterium
AAAAGTTCCGTGCCCGGGCGGTCATTCTTTCGGCGGGGGTACTGGGCTCGGTCGGTTTGCTTCTACGACTGAAGGAGCGAGGCCGTCTCACCCGGCTTTCGGATCGGGTTGGGGCTTTGGTGCGCACGAACAGCGAATCTCTTGTCGGAGTAACTATTCCCCGTGGAGATGTGGACCTGTCGCGCGGAGTTGCGATCACTTCGAGCGTGCATCCCGACTCGGATACGCACATTGAGCCCGTACGCTATCCGGCCGGGTCGGATGCAATGGGCACGCTGGCTACGATCATGACCGACGGCGGTGGCGCTGTTCCGAGACCTCTGAAGTTTCTAATCAATATTTTCAGTCACCCGATCGCGTTCTTGAGGACACTGAGTCCATTTGGCTTTGCCAAACGCAGCGTGATTCTGTTGGTCATGCAGACCCTCGACAATTCCATTCACCTGGTTCGAAAGCGGCGTCTGGCCTGGCCCTTCAAGCGAACCCTGACTTCCACGGAAGGCGACGGTGAGCACCCGCCCACGTTCATTCCGGTTGCCAACGAATTTGCCCGTCGACTGGCAAAGCGGACCGGAGGTATTGCGCGCTCTTCCTACAATGAGGTCCTCATGGATGTTCCCACTACGGCCCATATTCTGGGCGGCGCCTGCATGGGCGCGGATCCGGCGCAGGGCGTTATTGACCTGCAAAACCGTGTGCATGGGTACCAGAATCTCCTGGTCTGCGACGGCTCCATGATTCCGGCCAATCCGGGTGTGAACCCGAGCCTTTCGATAACGGCGCTTACCGAGAAGGCGATGTCGCACATACCGCCACGCTCCAGTCGCCAGCAGTTCTTTGGCTTTGAGAAGCGATGGAAGATCGGCCCGGTGCTGGCGGGCAAGGCCGGCCGTCCGCCGCGTTCTGGTCGCTAGAGGTCAGATTTTCAGCTCGCGGCCCCATCTAAACGGAGTCGGGTCCGACCGATCAGCATCAGCAGCGAGGGGCCGCCAGGTGCTGTTCGAAGTCCGCCCGATAGTCCGGAAAGAAGCGCAGCAGTTCATTGTGGATCTCGTCCACGCTGAGTTGGGCGGGGGCATTCGGCTGGTCCAGGTAACCGTAAGTCAGAGTCGACCCGAAGAGAGGCGCTATGACCCGCGAGATCATGCCCGCCGGCCCCATGGCAATGGAGACCGGAAGGGGGCCCTTGCGACTGGCGTTCCGTTCGGTCAATGCCAAAAGGCGCCGCACTTCTATGGCGCTCTCGGCCATCACCGCAAGCTTCACCATGTCCACTCCGAGTTTGGCGCCGTCGTCGAAGACCGCCTGCATGTCCGCTTCGGGTGGTGTGCGATGAAAGTCATGGGAAGAGAGCAGGGTCCGGCAACCCACCCTTTGCGCGCACTGCACGATCGCATGTTTTTCCCGCCCGGCTTCATACTCGACGTCGATCAGATCCACAAGGTGCACCAGCCGTTCGAAGTCCGGAAGGCGAACATGAGCGAAAGGTTCCTGGTCTCGCAGAGTTCCCAGAAGCGCAAATTGGCGGCGTAGCTCAGCGTTTCCCGCCACGGTACTCAGCCACGAAAGGGCCTCCGCTCCGCCGCCGGGAAAGGCGTCCAGCCGAAACTCAATCACGCGCACGCCCCGGGTCTGCAGGGCGAGCAGGTCGGCTGGGGGGGTGGGCCGATCGACAATGGCGACGAGTCTGGGGATTTCACCAACTCTCAGGGGACCAACTCTCATGGCATGGGATCGCTGAAGACGGCTTTTTCGTGCATGCGTTCTTGCCGCTGGCTCTGGCCAGGCGCTGCAAACAAAAAAGGGACGGCTCTTCAGCCGTCCCCTTCCGAAACAATCGTGCGTTTTGTGTTACTGCGCGGGGCGAGCAACAATCTGGAAAGTCACACGACGCTGAGCCTGTCCGTCGCGGGGTGCGCCCGGGAGCGGTTCAGTGTCAGCCACGCCTTTTACAGTCATGCGGTTAGCCGGAACGCCTGCAGTAACGAGCGCGTTGTAAACGCTGCGGGCGCGCTGCTCTGAATAGAACATGTTTCCGCGGCGTCCGTCACCGGGTGCCGTGCGGGGGCCAATGTTACAGGTGTGGCCGGTTACTTGAAGAACATAGCCGTCGCCGACTTGATCCAGAGCTTGCTGGATTTTGTCTTTGTTCTCGCTGGCCCAGGTGGTGAAGTCCCCGGATACGCCAGTTGCTTTGTATGCCCATCCCTGTCCGTTCGGTGAGTAGGACAGGACTGAGAGGGCCCGGTTTGCCAGAGCCACGGGATCGTTCAGATCACGGGTAGCGGCGCCGCCTTCTCTTTCAGCAGAGCCAGAACAGGCAGCGAAGACCAGCCCAAGCGTTGCCACTGCTGCGAGTGTAACGCCTTTCCATTTTAGTACGCGATACTTCATTATAGATTACTCCTCTTGTTTCGTTTACGGTTGTGTGGTTGCGATGGCGCACCCCGCAGGTCGGCCGGGGGATTGCCTTATCCTGGTCACAGAAAAAGACTGACCGGGAATTCTCAAACCATTTTTTTCGACATAAACGGACGCGGCTGTCTGAATCGGGTCCCGATAAACAGGCCGCAGGGCAGGGAGACATAGTATTCAATCCGGGGACATTGTGGAGTTTCAAGTTGGGCTTTCGGACGAAGGGCAGCGACTCGATGCGTGGCTTGCGACGCAATTTGGTCCCGACGCCAGCCGAACCGCGGTGCAACGCTGGATAAAAACGGGTGATCTTCAGGGGCCGGGCGGGCCGCTTAGAAACAATCGCCGCGTTCGGAGTGGCGAACGCTACCGCCTGCAGGTGCCCGCACCTTCGCTGTCCATTCTGCATCCGGTCGACCTGACACTGGATGTCATTTATGAGGACGCCGATCTGGCGATCGTAAGGAAGCCCGCTGGCATTGCAACGCACCCCGGCCCCGGAGACCCCAAAACAAGCCTGGTCAACGGTCTGCTACACCGGTGGCCGGTTCTGCAGGACGGCGACGATCTTCGGCCCGGAATCGTGCACCGGCTCGATCGGGATACCGAGGGGCTGCTCCTTGTGGCTTTGAACGAGCGAACGCGCCGGGATTTGTCGGCTCTTTTCGAGAAGCGCCAGGTGCACAAGCAATACCTGGCCTGGCTTTTGGGGGCCCCCCCCGCGGAACAAGGACTCGTGCGGGCCAGCATCGGGCGGCATCCCATCCATCGGACCCGCATGGTCATTGATGCGAATGGGCGGGCGGCCCTGACCGGATTCCGGGTGGAAACGACAATCACCTCCGCCCGCGGACGCAAATTTGCGCGGGTGCGTCTGGACCTGCACACCGGTCGCACCCATCAGATCCGCGTGCACATGAATCACCTGCGTGCGCCGGTCGTGGGGGATGTGCTGTATTCCCGCCCCGGACTGGAATTGCGTGGTTTCGGCCTGCTGCTTTTTGCCTGCCGTCTGGCTTTTGAGCACCCGCGAACCGGAAAGGCGATGGAATTCGAACTGCCGGCACCCCCACGATTTCAGGAATTTGAAGAGGCGGCCCCTGGCCTGTAGCGCGGGCCCCGCCCGGCGGGGCCTCTATAGGTCCGGCCGGGACTCGGTTTCGTCCTGGGTCGCGCGCCTGGGCCGGAATTTCTCGACCAATTCTCCAAAGCTCTGCTTGAGGGACTCCCCTCCGTCGACGGCGATGCTGGCTCCGGTAATGAAATCCGCCGCCGGGCTGGCCAAAAAGAGCACAGAACCTACGATGTCTTCCGGGCCCGGAAAGCGCCCCAGCGGCACCCGCTTCTGAATTAGATCAATCACATCTTCGTTCAGCCAGAGTCGTTCGAAGCTCCCTTTCGTAAACACCGGGCCCGGGCTCACGTCGTTAATCCGGATGCCGTGGCGCCCCCATTCGCTGCCAAGCGTTCGGCCCAGGTTGATGATGCCTGCTTTGGCGGCCCCCGAGGGCGCCATGTATGGGGAGCCGGTCCAGCCGGTCGTGCTGGCCATATTGATGACCCGCCCGGCGTAACCCGTCCGAATCCAGCGCCGGCAGACTTCCCGCGTCACGTAATACGTACCGCTCAGAACCGTGTCGATGATTGCCTTCCAGCGCACGGGTGTCAGGGCCTCCGTAGGCCGCAGGCTGTTCGCTCCAGCATTGTTCACGAGCACGTGAACTTCACCTGCCGCGAAAGCGCCCGCGACCATTTGCTGCACTTGTTTGGGATCGGCAATGTCGCACTGCAGACAGGTGACTTGAATTCCGTAGTCGCCCAGCAATTCATCTCTCGCACTTTCCAGCCGGTCCAGCTTGCGCGCCGCCAGAACGAGGTTCGCTCCGAGTTGCGCGAAGCCATCCGCCACCAATCTTCCGATGCCAGAGCCGCCGCCAGTGATCAGTACGCGTTTCTCGCGAAATAAATCCTTCTGATACACCGCCCGTGCGTCGAAACGATCCGCCTTCATCACCTGCCGCTCCACCGGCGGGGGTATTTTTAACCGGCCCGCCTTTTCCCCGATTCCGCCCGCCAATCAGGCGGTCCCTATCGGTCGGAGCCAGATCATCGCACCGTGAATGCGCGGTCCAACACATGTACTTCCCGGCGGCCCGGAACCGGGGGGCCCGACCTGTTGCGTAATTGCAACACCTGTGGTCTCAAGGCCACGCTTTCCAGTTGCTGCCCCGGCCAAACGCCGGCGGTGGGCATCTCCGGCCCGCGTACCCGCGTTCTGTCAAAGGTTTTTGGCGGGTACGCTTCTTGCTCTACCCTGTGGGAAGGGCGAGTTTGGCCCTACGGAGCTGTGAACTCATGACACAGATCAGCAAGCGAAAGACAGTCGCTCAAATTGCAACCCTGCGCGGGCAGGGTATCCATTCCGGGGAGCAGGTGACTCTCCGGATCAGGCCCGCTGCATGTGGGACCGGTCTTGTCTTCATCTCGGAAAAGCATCGGAGCCAGGTTGCGGTCAGTCCCTTCCATGTTGTGGGTACGACCAACGCCGTGACCCTGGGGAATCGAGAGTGGCACGTGCAAACCGTCGAGCACCTTCTGGCCGCTCTCGCGGCAGCGGGTATCTCGGACGCTCTGCTGGAAGTGGATGCCCCCGAGATTCCCATCATGGATGGTTCCTCGGAGCCTTTTTACCAGGCCGTCCAGGATGCCGGTATCGTTGAATACGAAGAGCAACTGGAGCCGATACGCCTGCACACGCCGGTCTGGGTCGTAGATGGCGAAAAGTACCTGGTCGCGCTGCCCGACGATCAGCTTCGTGTGACCTACAGCATTGATTTTAACCACCCGCTCCTGAAGGGACAGACCATTTCAATGGACCTTGGCGGCGATCGCCTGGCCCGGGAGATCCTTCCGGCGCGGACCTTTGGCTTCTTGAAGGATGTCGAAGCCATGAAGGCCAAAGGGCTCATCAAGGGCGGCTCTATCGAGAACGCTATCGTTCTTACCGATGACGGTTACCTCAACGAGAGTCTGCGTTTCGAACAGGAGTGTGTGCGCCATAAGGTGCTCGACCTGATTGGCGACCTCTACCTTCTGGGCCGGCCGCTGATCGCGCACTTGATCGCTTCCCGAGCGGGTCACGCTCTTGATGTAGCGCTGGGCAGAAAGATCTACACCCAGGTCGCCATGAACGAACTGCAACAGCGCAAGGAAACTCGGTTTGCAGGCGGACCTCTCCGGGCTTCAGAAGGCCAGGTTCGGTAGCTTCTAAATTAATATTGACACCCCCCCTCTGCCGACCTTATAACCGGTAGGCACTCGCCGGGGCAGCAATGCTCGTGGGCATGTGGCGGGGGGGTCCGTTGGAAAG
This sequence comes from Spirochaetales bacterium, assembly GCA_024233935.1. Lineage (GTDB taxonomy): Bacteria > Spirochaetota > Leptospiria > Leptospirales > Leptonemataceae > JACKOY01. Next base: position 5,786 of record JACKOY010000001.1, read on the forward strand.
CCTGAGTTTATATCTCCAGAGTCACCATATCTACTTCAACTTCTTCTCGTTTGCAAACCTGCTTTCGGTGGTGTTCACCTTTCTGGTGGGCCTGTTCTTGCTTACTCTGCCCAATCGGTCAAAGAGCACTAACCACCTGGGCCTTGTGTTTATGTGGATGGCGCCCTTTGGGGTGGCCTACGTATTTGCGCATTCCTACTATGGCCCGGCCGCCGCTTTCCATCGCTGGGTAACTGTCGGTCTTATCCTGTTTCCGCTGATTCACATGGCGCAGTGGTGCTTCAAGTATCCCGAGAACACCTACCCGATTTTCTCACGTGTTTTTCTCGTCGTTCAATATGTACTCGCGATCGCTGCCTTCGGGTACTTCGCGCACCTCAGTTTGCTGCCCGAGACCGGCTACAAATTCAACTTCGCCGGTCAGCATTGGGACTTTGATCTCGATTCATTCAGTGCGGACTTTGGAAAGATCATCATCCTGTACATGGTAATGATCCTCATCGTGGGCGCCTGGAAAGTCACGGTTACCAAAGGGCCCGAGCGCTGGACCGTTTTCTGGATAACGTTCACGATGCTCCTGGCCACACTTCCGCCGGCTGTGTTCAACGTGCTTTCCAGAGAAGGACGGATCTCACGCGGAACCTTCGCGACCGTCTTCGTACTTTTCACGGTCGTTGGCTACTTCGTCATGGTGGTCTTCTATATAAACCGGACAAAAGACCGCACGTCCTTCATGGCAAAGATCGTCGGTATTTCTCTCGTAACGTTCCTGGTCATGATGCAGATGATCAGCCTCGTTACTCTGCGCGAGCGAGAAGCCGAATACGATCAATTACATGTGATCCATACACAGCGTGCTCTCGAAGGCGGCGAACGGCACGGGGATACGCAGTACATAGTTCGATACTCGGTCCAGAATGGAACAATCGAGCGTCTGTATGAACGCGAACACTACAACGTTGCCTTTGAAGCCCACAAAGGTGAACTGGCAAACACTGCCGTTTACGAAGACATCCGGGCCATGGATGAGATCGGCTTTCGCGAAAATCTGGAGGCATACCTGGCGGCCCTCGATCGTCCCTATTTTCGGGGCTACGAAAACGCGATCCAGGCTATTCTGGCTGAGTCCGACCTTCAGGATTTCGATCTAAAGGACCTTGTGCTTGAGAAGTTGCCCGAGCTCGACACGGAGGCGCGCGTTCGCTACATCAAGCTCGAAGAAATGTCGAATGCCGATTTTCGAACGGAACTGGACGAGTACCTGCGCAAGACCAAAGACGATGCGCGGTTCGCTCCATTCTGGAGCGCGATTGTCGAGCATGTTCAGCGCGATGAGGTTACCCAGGGCGCTCAGCTCAAGCAGGATGTGCTACGCTTTGTGCTCTCGTTTAAGCCCCAGTACGAGCGTCACTTTCGAAAACTCGCCAATGAGGTTGAAGTCGCATCGGTCGATGACAACCCGGCGCGTCACTTCACGGCTTTCACGCAATACAATCGAGATGAACAGGCCGTATACGAGATTGGCTACTCGTACGAGAACTATCGCCAGCAGATACACTCTTCGGCCTTCCAGCAGAAGCTGATCCTGCTGGTGGTGCTCGCGGTGTTGTTGGTCGTGTTCCCGCTGTTCTTCCGGGGTAGCCTTGTAAGTCCTCTGAATCTCCTCTTGCGCGGGGTCCGCAAGGTAAACGATGGCGATCTCTCGGTGGCCGTGCCCGTCAAGGTCCAGGACGAAATTGGGTTTCTCGCGGGCTCCTTCAACTCGATGGTCGTTTCAATTCGAGAGGCGCAGGTCAAACTGCAGGATTACGCCAACAACCTTGAGGAAAAGGTCAAGGAGCGAACGGCGGAACTGAATAAGACTCTTGAGCGCGTTAACGCCCTCAAGACCCAGCAGGATGGCGACTACTTCCTGACTTCTCTGCTGCAGAAGCCGCTGAACTACAACGCGAACAAATCAAAATATTGCAACGTGGACTTTTACCTGGAGCAAAAGAAGAAATTCGAATTCCGAAATCGCCATGCCGACCTCGGGGGGGACCTGTGTGTAGCCGGTAACCTGAGGCTGGGAACGGAAGACGACTATCGCCGCTATGTCGTTGCCTGCAACGGGGACGCGATGGGAAAATCCATGCAGGGTGCCGGTGGCTCCCTTGTAATGGGCGTTGTCATGAACTCCATCATGGCCCGCTCGGCGAAAAACAACCGTATCCTGAACAGCACACCGGAGCAATGGCTCACGGAAGTCTACGAGGAACTGCACGGAGTTTTTCTCGCCTTTAACGGGTCCATGGTCATCTCCGCAGTGCTGGCCGTAATTGATGAAGAAAGCGGCGACATGTGGTACTTCAACGCCGAGCACCCTTTTACCGTGCTCTACCGCAACGGTAAGGCCTCATTCATCGAGGAAGAATTGCAACTGCGCAAGCTGGGCCTGGAGTCGGAGATCCCGTTCAAAGTGCACTACTTTAAGCTCGAACCCGGGGATGTTATCTTCATGGGTTCGGATGGTCGGGACGACCTCGATACGACTCCGGATGCTCCCGTTCGCACCATAAACGAGGATGAGTACCTCTTCTTGAGGCGCGTTGAGGAGGCCGATGGTCAGATTGACCGTCTCTCGGAGGGTTTGAAAAGTTTCGGTGTAATTACGGACGACCTTTCTCTGTTGCGCGTGGGCTTTCAGGAGAAGGCCGCTCCAAGGTCTGAGACCTCGGAACCCACACGGGAGGAGCGCATCGTCATCGACATAGACGTACATGACGAAGGCCTGCCGGCAGGGCAGAAAGCTGAGAATTTTGACGAGCTTTTTGAGAAAGGCCGAGAGCTGGCTCGTTTGGGACGCCACGATGAAGCGCTGGATTACCTGCGCGAGGCCTATTCTCTGAACAAAGATGTGCCGGCCTTAAATAAGATCATGGGAGTGTTGTCCTTTAAGGGCCGCGACTATGAGCATGCCGTGGAAGTGTTGCAGCGCTACCTGGAACAGGATTCCTCTCTGGTGGATTTCTGGTTGTATCTTTCCATCGCCCAGAAGCGCACGGGTCATCTCGATAAGGCCCTGGAAGCGGGCAATCGGGTGCTGGAGATGGCGCCCGATCGCGTGCTCAATCTTATTCACCTGGCTGACCTTCATCAAAAGATGGGCAATCATGAAGAGGCGCGTGATTTTCTGAATCGCGCGCTTGAGCTCGATCCGGAAAATAGGCAAGCGCGGGCGTTACAGGCCAGCCTGAACTGAATCAATGCCGGATTCGTCACCATCAGTGTCAGTTAAACTGCAACAAGTCCTGGACCAGATTCGAGCGGTCGATCGTGATCTCGCGGATCTGCGTCGCCTGCGCGCGCGGGTCCCGGAAGGCCGAGCATTCAGCGAACCACTGCAGGTGGCCTTCGACAAGCAGATCAACGAGCTCCTGAATCGAAAGATTTCCCTGGAAGAACTTGAAATCGAAGACCCGGACCAGGAATTGCTGGACCAGCTTTTTGCCGTAGACGTTGCCACTTCGTCCCGTATTCGCGTTGACCGGGCGAAACCGGTTCTGGCGACACCGACGGCGCAGGAAGAGCAGATATTTGCATTTCTCAAGGCCATGCCCAAGGCCGAAATTCATCTGCATATGGAAGCCTGCATCAGCAAAGACACGCTGGCCGGCATGCTTGAAAAGAATCAGGTCCCCTATAAAGAGGCCGACCTGGACAAGCTCTACAACTTCAAGAACCTGCAGGAGTTCATTACGCTCTTCCTGTTTATCATCGATTCGATCAAGACGCCAGACGACTTCGAATTGGTTTTCAAGAATTTGCGCGAGTATCTGGAAAGCAACAGCGTGCGTTACGCTGAGGTTTTCCTGGCCCCTTCGCGTATGGTTCAAAACGGCCTGGATTTCAACGAGATTGCGCGTACCCTCGACGATCTGGCGACGCGCTGTCGCCGGGAGGGTGGCCCCGACGTAAAATATTTATTCGACGTATCCAGGACGTTCGGAGTCGAAAACGCGAGCAAGAATCTACAGCGAATTCTGGCGGCCCGGGCCGACAACATTATCGGGATTGGTCTGGGTGGAGCTGAATTGATGGGTCCCGCGCGCGAGTTCAAGGATGTCTTTGCCCAAGCGAGGGCCGAAGGACTGCGCGCCGTCGCTCACGCGGGAGAGGACGACGGGCCGTGGTCTGTCCGCGACGCGGTCGAGATTCTGAAAGCAGAGCGCATTGGTCACGGCACTTCGGCTATCCAGGACCCCTCCCTGCTTGAACTGCTCAAAGAGAAACAAATCCCGATCGAGATTTGTCTCACTTCCAATATTTTTACGGGTAAGTACGTGCGCCAGGAGAAGGATCACCCCGTGCGTCGTTATTATGACGAGGGCCTGGTATGCACCATCAACACGGACGACCCGGAAATCTTTAACGTCACGCTGACAGATGAGTACATCAAACTCTACCGGCACCTGGGCTTTTCGGTCAGCGAACTCGTGGACATGAACCGACAGACATTCATCTCAAGCTTCAGCAACGATCGGGCAAAACTCTGGAAGCAGGCGTCGGCGGAAATAGCGCAGCTTCGGGAAGAAATGCAAGTCTGATCGAGCGCGTGCTCCGTGAGGGCTAATCGTTAATCAGGTAGTACGTCATTTGCAGGTTCTCAAAGTGCGCATTCGTGTCGGTGCCGTCGGCGCACTGAACGTCCAGGCTCGCGCGATAATGCAGTATAAAGGGCTTCGCAAACAACACCCGTAACACCCATCGCAAAAAGAGCGAAACGCTGCTCAGAACATTCATCTTGCCTTCGTTGGCCAGTCGGTTTGCTGTGAGCACACAACCTCGATCGTCGTGATAGATGACGCGCGTCGGAATCTGAAACCCCGAAAAGCTATCCTCAGTTTCTCCCAGAGTTTCGCGACGCAGGATGTAGTGTGCCTGCAATCGTCCGTCTGCGCCGAGAAGAACGTAACGCCCGACTGAACCGGACGGGGGTGTGCTGAAGGTAGATTCCAGCTGCCCCAGAAATATGCCCCTTTCTCGTTCGTAGCTTCGAATCAAGGTTAGCCGGCGTGCGTACACGTGTGGCGAACGGTTTGTGTACAGGTATTCCATTCCGGCCACGCCGTCGAGCACGACCGTCTCCTCGCCGATCTGGAGTCGTCCCCGGGCGCGGGCGGCGCGCACCGGAACCGAAGAACGCATAAAGTCATTCCGATCGTCTGTGACGGGCGCATCGCCTGCAGTAATGATTACACCCGGCTCAATCTGATCCAGGTCCAGTTTCACCGTGATGTTCCCGGCCGTGGCCTCGACCTGATAACCAACCGTTGAGGCCAGCAGATGGTTCGGTCCGCTCGAATGGCCGAAACGCCCCGGCTGCGCCTGAAGACTTCGCTCGGCGAATTCCGCCGTTGCTCCGCTGCTCAAGCCGTCTCGAAAAAGCAGCACGGAAACCCCGTTGTTCAACCGCCCCGGCCCAAGGTTGCTGATGATGAACGTCAGATAGAGACGCAGCCCGTTACCCCGAAAGTTCACGTTCCAGGCCTGCATGTAGCCTTCATCGTTCAGCGGAGCGAAAGCCGCGTCCCGTTGAGTACTAAATGCCGCGGCGTCCGCGCGGAGCGCCACAGGCAGGACAGCCAGGCATGCGAGAAAGAGTAGCCTACGCACCGCGCGGAGCATCACACGGCCCCGGCCGCCGTCATTAATAATTCTGCGGAAGGCAGGGATACAGCGCCACCACCCGGCAGGAGTCCGGAGTGTCGTAGTAGAAGCGGCGCACGATGGCGTTGTCCAGGCAATCCCGCCACGGCCCGTTTGCGCCCATGCTGAGGCGCAAAAGCCACTCGGATTGGGCAACCCGGTCACGCTCCGTCAGGCTCAGCCATTTCGTATGGGCATTTACAAGCGCCAACCGTCGACACCGTTCGCGACGCTCAGCCAGGCCCAGGAATCGTTGCTCCGTTTTGGTATTGCCATCCTGGTCAATCGTCTCGATTGTTTCATTAATGGGTGGAAGGACTGACACGCCCTGAATTTGCAGTTGTCCATCCGCGAAATAATAATCACGATCAATGACGCCGGGTAGAGGGGCCGGGCGACTCCTGAAGAGCGAACATCCCGAAAGAGAAATGATGGCAAGTGAGAGAAACGCAATCCTGAAGGGTTTCTTAAAAACGGTGGCCGTCATTCTGTTGCTGGCGTTTGAAAGCAGCGCTCTGTTGGGTGCGCGTTCGTCGGTCCTGGTTTTGCCGTTCCGGATTGAAGGAGACCCTGCACGCGCCCGCCTGGACATTTCGCGACCAGACATGTCGCGCCATCTGCAGGAAGCCACCCACTTTCTTTTGCCCCGGGTTCGCGACTATCCGCTGGAAAGTCTCGAAGCCACGCGAAGTGCCACGAATCGGGCGGGGTGGTCCTTCGATCAGAGTTTCGATCAGGAGGCGGGCCAGAGCCTCTGTCGGACAAGCGGGGTGACGTACCTTCTGGCCGGAACGGCTCGCTTTGTTTCCCCCGAGCGCAATTTCATTTCTTTCGAAGCGTACTCCTGCCCGCTCTTGCGGGTGCTCAACAGGGACGAAAAGTCCGATTCGATTTATCATCTCCAGGGCGTCCTGCGCCGTACGCTTCAAGGGGCGACGCCCTTCTTGACTCCCGCCCGGCGTCCCGGTCTTCCCGCCGCCCCCGGCGCTACCGACCTTGCCGTTGTGCTCGACCTTTCGGGTAGCATGATCTTTGATCTGGAAAGCATCCGGTCCGGTCTGGCACATCTGGGCAGCACGCTGCCTCCCGGTAGCCGCCTGGGCCTGGTGACGATCAATGGCGGAGACGCGCAGGATGTTCATCCGCTGGACGAAGATTGGCCGGGAGTGCTTCGATGGCTGCAAAGCCGTGTACCGGGAGGCGAGGTAAGCCTGCGCGGTCTCGAAAACGCCGTCGCAACCGTTGAGCGATTCCGCGAGTGGCGTGGTCGAAGGCAACTCCTGCTCTTTTCCGATGCCACGGCCGGTGGCAGGCGCATGGTGGCACTGGAGAGTCGTTTGCGTCGCCTGGCAGGCGCGGGCGTGGCCGTTGGTCTCTTTGCGCTCTATGGGCAGTCCTACGAGGATCGGCAGGAGTACTTTCGTCTGGCCCGCTCTCTGAGCCTTCCCGAGCCGCTGGTCTATTATGCTCGCCGGGCGAGCTTCGCCGAAGGCGAGGCACAGTATCTAATTACGGACGGTCGGCGCTTTTTTTGTGCCCCGGCCCGGGCTTCGGTCGCGGCAAGCATCGCGGGCGGTGGATCGGATACGGTCGACTGGGAGCCGATCGAGACCGTGACGTACGAACAGGGCACACTGAACCTGCGTGATCTGCCGCGGGCGTACGCCGAACGCGAGCGGCTCCGGCTCGTGGAATTGGGCCCGGTGCTTTCGAATCTGGAACGCCGCATCGCGACCGTTGCGCTGCACGATGCCGGTCAGGGTACGCAGGAGATGGCGAGGGTTCTGTTGCGCAACGAATCGACATCGTTCTGGATTCGCGTGGCCGAGCACCGGGTCCTGACCGCGCTGCAAAACGCACGCGGTCAGGATTTGTATGTGGGTCTGCATGTGCAGTCCGCAAGTGCGGGTGCGGAGAGAATCCGGGTGCTGCCGACGCCTATTCATGTGCTGGGTGCCGGGGCGGTCCCGTTGCTGCTCGTAAACACCTGGGAGCGTTTGAACCGAACGCCCCAACAATACATTGATCCGGAAGACACCTGGTTTTTGCGCGTGCGCGTACTGGAGATTGAGCGTGGTCGGTAGCGCACTCGAAGGTGACTCCGGCCAATTGCCGGCCGTCAGGTCCGAACTCGTACCCGACCCTTCCGCTTTGCCGACTCTTGCGGCCGGCCTCGTACACGAGGTCAAGAACCCGCTGGCGGCGATTCATCTGCACCTTCAACTGCTCGAAGGTTATATGGCCGAGGTCGATGACGACCAGTTGCGACGAAAGATGCAGGAAAAGGTATCCATCATCAAGAACGAGATTCACGGACTGAATCGGACGCTGCATAATTTTATCTCTTTCCTGCGTCCCCGGTCGGACGGGAAAGACGTGGCCGTTGACCTGAACGAGACCCTGCGGGGGGTTGTCGATCTTCTGGAGCCGCAGGCGCTGCGGGATGGGATCGATGTGCACTTCGATCCGAACGATATTGGTTACGTGCACAATGTGGACGTGACCTTTATCAAGCAGATTGCACTCAACCTGATTCTGAACTCCATTCAGGCTTTTCGGGATTCTGCGCGACCCATGGAGGAGCGGCGTATTCTGGTACGGACCGGCCGCCGTGAGGGGTTGGCTTTCTTTCTGGTGGCCGACAACGGCCCGGGCATGAGCGAGGAAACCCGGGCGCGGGTTTTCGATCCCTTCTTTTCTACGAAGGGTGAAAGCGGCAGTGGTCTGGGTCTGACACTCGTGCAGCGTATGGTGGCCGAACTCGGCGGCGCACTCGAGATTCACACGATCGAAGGAGAAGGTACCACCTTTGCCGTATTTCTGGGTGGCAAACCCGAGCATCCCCTGCTGGATCGGCAGGCCGCCTGGCCTTGATGTTGACTCGCGTTTTTCAGGATCAGCGAAATCGGTCGACGCCGGCGGTTTTTTTTCCATTCTGTCCAGGCGGTCGGCGACACCGTGAGGCAAGACAACCGTGGCTGCAGTCCTACTCGTAGAAGACAATGAGTCTCAGCGCGCAGCCCTTGAGGAGTATCTCGGGGGCCTGCAGGCGGGCGGCGCCCAGCTCTCGGTTTACAGTGCGCCCGACGGAGAGCTGGCGCGGGCAGTTCTGGAAGAACGCAGCATTGATCTGGTCGTGAGCGACTTGATGCTGCCCGATACGACCGGCATTCAGCTGATTGGCGAGATACGAAAACGTTCGAAGGAAATTCCCGTACTGATCCTAACCGGGCAACCCTCTATCGAAACGGCCATCGAAGCCATTCGTGCCGGCGCGGACGATTATCTGCTGAAGCCGGTCGACCTCAATCATCTCGGAAAGAAAGTCCAGGCGCTTCTTGAGGGCGCCCGCCTGCGCACGGAGAATCGCAACCTGCGGCGGCGGCTGGCCGAAGAATTTCGCGCCAGCAGCATTGCCGGAAACGCTCCTGCGCTGCGTGAAGTGCTCGATCGTTGCGCTCAGGTTGCTCCGACCGACGTTACCGTGCTGATCGAGGGTGAGAGCGGCACGGGCAAGGAGCTGATCGCCAATTTGTTGCACGAGAATTCGCCTCGCCGCGACCGGCCTTTCGTGAAGGTCAACTGTGGGGCGCTGACCAAAACGCTGCTTGAGTCCGAACTTTTTGGAGCCGTGCGGGGCGCCTATACCGGCGCCGACCAATCACGCGAAGGGTACTTCGAGTCTGCCAGCGGTGGAACGATCTTTCTGGATGAAATCGGGGAAATGGACCTGGAAAGTCAGGTGCGGCTGTTGCGTGTTCTCGAAGAGCGCGAAGTCGTACGCATCGGTTCCACACGCGCCATTCCCATTGATATTCGGGTTCTGGCAGCCACGAACAAGAGTCTCATGGAAGAGGTGGAGCAGGGCCGCTTTCGCGAAGATTTATACTATCGCCTTGCCGTGATTCGCCTCTCGCTGCCCCCCCTTCGGGAACGGCGCGAGGATATTCCGCTCCTGTTTAATCATTTTGTTACACGCCTCAACGACCGTTACGGAAAATCGGTCACGGGCCTCGCACCCGAATTGCTGCACTTCTTTCAGGGCTACCACTGGCCCGGAAATGTGCGCGAATTTCGTAACGTGCTGGAGGGCATGGTTGTGCTCGCCCGTGAGGACATTCTTGAGAAAAAGGATCTTCCGCCTGAGCTGCGGGAGGGTCGGCCGCCCCAGGTGGAGCGTCGATTGCTTGATAGCATAATCCCCGGCGTTTCTTTCAATGAGTACGAGCGCGCCATTATTTCTCGTAACCTGGAGATGAACGGCGGCAATCGTGAAAAGACCGCGTCTGTCCTGGGCATTTCGGAGCGCACGTTGTATCGCAAGATTAAGGACTACGGTATCAGCTGAGCGGGGTCAGTATTGTTAGCCACGGCGACCGGCATTGTTCTTTCGCGGCGAAGGCTCCGCGAGTCTGACGCGGTTGCGCGAGTGTTGCTGGAGAGCGGCCAGCTTCTGGAAATGCGCCTGCACGGAATTCAGGAATCGCGACGCCGTTCGCCGCTCATCATGGAGCCGTTGTCGGTGGTCGAAGTTGTTTACTACGTGCAAGAGCGGGGCGCCCTGCATTCTCTCAAGGAAGCGCGGGTCCTTCAGCGACATGAGGCTTTGAAGAACCGGTACGACGATCTGCTGGCGGGTTCTTGCGTTGCGGAGCTGAGCGAACTGGCGGCGCGGACCGAGGCCTTGCCAGAGCTTTATGTTCTGGCAGCCGGCGCCCTGGGCGCCCTCAATGAAGGTTGCGAAACCGCTCTTTTACTTGTGTTTTTTCGTATTCGACTGCTGCGCTTGCTCGGGTTGCTCGGAGACCTGACGGCCGCCACTTCCTATGAGGAGGCCCTCGGCCTCGAAGAGGGCTCCGTTGCACGTCGCGCCCGTGGAACACGCATCATGTCAACCGAAGCCGGAGCCGTGGTTCAGTCTTACCTGATTTCGATTCTAACCCGCGCTGTATCCCTTCGCTTCGGCCGCTTCCAGCAGGCGTTGAAAAGGGGGGACCCGCGCGATCCAGGCGGTGATTGGCTGGACTGCCTGGATCAGGATTTGCATGGGTGTCTGGTTGCCTTCGCGGGCCGTGAACTGAAAGCCGCCCGCATGTATTTCAAAGAACGATCCAGAATAGGGCCTTGAGTGAAAAGGAAGCTGAAGCAACTCCCGGTTATTCTTTTGATTCTGTTGCTTGCGGCGGGTGCGGGCGTCGCTCTGGCCCTGCGTGTAACTCCGGAGTTTCTGCCTGCGGTTCTTTTGCCGTCCTTCGACCGGGAGCGGGAACGACTCGGCAGCCATCTGCGTCTGTTCGGCCGGGCCCACGAGGCGGACCCGGAAAAGCGCTTGCCCATCGGTCCAGCGGCGCGATAGTCCCGGCGTGAACCTTGAGCGACTCAATCCGGTTGACCTGGCGGTTCCGCTATTTTTTGCTCTGATGGCGGTCGAGATTGGTCTGGGCCGCCTGAAGCGGCGACGCTACTACCGACTGAACGATACCATCAGCGATCTGAGTACCTCTCTGATTTTCGGCCTGGTTGGGCTTGGCGCGGTTGCGCTGGGTCTGGTCGCTTACGAATCAATACGGCTGAACTTCTCTCTGGCGCCGCTTTTGGGCTACGAGGATGCGACGCTGGATTCACCCTGGTACGTCTGGCTGCTGGCCCTGATCGGCGTGGATTTTTTGTACTATTGGTTTCATCGCGCCACGCACGATGTGCGTCTCTTCTGGTGTTTTCATGTAACCCATCACTCCAGTGAAGAGTTCAACCTTTCCGTAGCCCTCCGCCAGTGTGCCTTTCAACGCTTGCTTGAATATCCTTTCAATTTCCCGCTCGCCCTGCTTGGCGTTCCATGGCAGATGTTTTTGATCTGCCACGGAATACTCAAGGTTTACCAGTTCTGGGTGCACACGCGCTGGATCGGCAAGCTGGGGCCGCTGGAGTACGTCATCCTGACTCCGTCGCATCATCGTGTGCACCACGGACGTGACCCGCTGTACCTCGATCGAAACCATGGTGGGATACTGATTATTTGGGATCGGCTCTTTGGTACTTACGTCGAAGAGAAAGAGGAGCCGCACTACGGTCTCACGAAGCCGCTACAAACTCTCAACCCGCTGACGGCAAACCTGCATGCGTTTCAAGAGATCTGGTCAGACTTCCGGCGCACATCCGGCTTGAAAAACAAGCTGGGAGTATTGTTCCGCAAACCGGGATGGCGCCCGCCGGACCTGGGCGGGCCGCTGGCCCTCGCCGACGTGCCGGCGAGCTATCAAAAATACGATCCGTCCATTTCCGGCGCGAGCGCTTATCTTCTGGTTCAGTTTCTGGTGACAGTTGCCGCGACTCTGCTCGTATTGCGGGGGGTCAAACAGGCATTCCTTCCTCTTCCCTACGCGCTTCTGATTTCCGTTCTCGTGATCTATTCTTTGGGGAGCATCGGACTCATGCTCGATGGCCGTCGCTCGGCCCTTTTCTGGGAACCGGCGCGCTACGTTCTCCTGGGAGTGGTTGCTTTGTGTTTGTTTTCGGTTGGCCTGATGGGGCAGGCGGCAGCTCTCGCGGCCTTTTCTATGGCGGGGGCCTTCTGGTTTATGCTGCTGCGAAATCGTTTGCCCCTGGGCCCGTCCCTACAAAGCTGACCGCGCCCCGCGCCTCGCGGCGGGCAGGAGAGCTGGCTGGAAACGGTACGCAAACCCATCGACGCGCTGGTTCGTTTCCGCGTGGCGGCCGAAGTCGAGCGGGCTTTAAAAGTCCTCGGCGCGGAGGGCGATCTGGCGATCCCCATCGAGTACGCCCGGGATGAGCAGTTCGGCGATTACGCCTGCACTGTCGCAATGGATAAGCGGGTGCGCGAGTCCTGCGCCCTTGCCCGCCCCGAATTTAAGAATCCAAAAGTCTTTGCCTCCGCAATTGGAGAGCAGCTCAAATCCTGCGGACTGTTCGAACGTGTTGAAGTTGCCGGGCCCGGTTTCTTGAACCTGACGCTGGCGGCCAACGTGCTTTCGGAAACCCTTGCAGAGGCGCGTTTGGCCCGGGATCACTACGGCGAAAGCCAGGTTGCCCGGCCGCGCCGCATTCTCTTTGAGTTTGTTTCTGCGAACCCGACCGGCCCTTTAAACGTGGTCTCCGCGCGGGCGGCCGCCCTGGGGGACTCCTGCTCAAACCTGCTCTCGGCTGTCGGCGAAAACGTGCACCGCGAATTCTACGTAAACGACTTCGGAAACCAGGTGGATCTGCTCGGACACAGCGTGCTCCTGCGTTACTTCGAGCGGTGTGGTGTGCCCTTGAAGTTCGCCGAGAAAGATGGGGATTCCTACCAGTACCCATCCGGACCCGGGTTGCCTTTCCCCGCCGGAGGTTATCACGGTGAGTACCTCATGCGGGCCGTTGACGCCATCGTTCAAAACCGAGCGGAGGACCTTCCGTCCGCAGCCCGGCTGGAGCAGGCCCGCCTGGACGCGGCATCGGGAGACGCTTCGGATCCTTACGTGCAACCGGGTCCGTTGAGCGAAGTTGCCAGCACTCTCGGCCGCGCGGCCACCGACTATTTTCTGGACACCCAGAAGGCCGACCTGGCCCGCTTTCGCGTTGAGTTTGACGAATTTTTTCGCGAGAGCACCCTGCACGATAGCGGGGCCGTCATGGCAGCCAGCCAGAAGCTGAAAGACAGCGTGTTCGAGGAAGCCGGGCGTCTCCTGTTTCGCAGCACCGCCTTTGGTGACGATAAGGACCGGGTCATTGTACGGGAAGACGGACGGCCGACCTACCTGCTGGCCGACATCGCCTACCACGAATCAAAAATCAGCCGTGGCTACACGCATATCTACAATATCTGGGGGCCGGACCACCATGGTTATATTGCCCGACTGGCCGGCGCCATGCAGGCCCTTGGCTTTCCGGCGGATCAATTCCGCGTCCTGATCGCGCAACAGGTGAACCTGTTAGACGGTGGGCAGCAGGTGCGCATGAGTAAACGGGCCGGCCGCGTGATCACCATGTCCGAGCTTCTCGATGAAATTCCGACCGACGTCGTGCGCTACTTTTTTGTGATGCGCAGCTTCGAGTCTCATCTGGACTTCGACCTCTCTGAAGCGCGCGACACGTCGGAGAAGAATCCGTACTACTACGTGGCGTACGCTCACGCGCGAATTCGATCGATCTTTTCCCGGGCTTCCGAGCGCGGACTTTTGCCAGCCGAGCCGGAGAGTGCCGTGTCGAAACTGGAACTGACCCCCGAGCGGCGTCGATTGCTCTGGCTGGTGGCGCGCTTTCCGGAAGAGGTGTACGATGCGGCCCGTAGCCTGGAGCCCCACCGGCTCGTGAACTATCTCTACGCGCTTGCGACGGCGCTTTCTCGTTTTTACGGTCCGCGCGAAAACCGCATCATCGAGCAGGACGGACCGACGGCCGGCGCGCTACTGGCCATCCTGGAAGGTGTGGCCCTGTGTCTGAAAAATGGTCTGGCCCTCCTGGGCATGGAGGCGCCGGAACGAATGGTGCGCGAAGACGAGCCAGAGGCCTGATCAGGAATTCTCTTCGCTCGTTCCCGGGTTTCCGCCAAGGCGTAGCCGGGGCAGATGGCGGCCGGAGTCGAGGCTCTGCAAATGCTTCACCATATGCTCCCGCAAATCGAAACGTAACTGCGCCAGCTGGCCCGAATCAGCAGTGGAGACCAGGCAGCGCAGCTCAAGGTGGGTTTCTTTCATCTCGTGCACAACCAGATCGCAGACCTGGCCATCCCAGGCTTTGTGTTCGCCCACATAACGCTTCAGCTCGGAGCGGAGCGGGTCCAGGGGGGCATTGAAATCCGTGCGCAAAAAAACCATGCCCAGCATGCTGGTGTCGCTTCGGGACCAGTTCTGAAACGAACTATCCAGAAAACGTGATATGGGAATCACCAGGCGCCGGAGATCCCAGACCTTCAGGATTACGTATGTTAGATTGATTTCTTCAATCCAGCCCCATTCGTTTTCCACTATGACTGTGTCTCCGATGCGGATTGGCTGTGTGATCGCCAGCTGTACGCCGGCCAACAGATTCGAGATCGACTTCTGGGCGGCAAGGCCGATCACAACACCCGCGACTCCGGCTGAGGCCAGCAGCGAGACGCCCACCCGGCGCAGTACCTCAAACTGTGTAAGTATCAAAGCGGCGGCGACCAGATAGATGACAATGTTGATCACGCGACGGAGCACGATCAATTGCGTGCGTGCTCCCCGGCTGCGTTGAATGTCGACGCCGGTTTCCTGTAAACGGTTGCGCAGGGAGTCGGCGCCCAGGCCGACCAGTCGCGAAGCTAACCAGGCCGTTGCGAGAATCAGGCCCGACTGAATGAGGCCGATCAGCGTTTCACGAACCGGCACCGCCAGATGCAAGAAGCTCGAAGCGATTCGCAAAGTGATCAGGCCCACAAAAAAGCGCACCGGCCAGCGCGCCGCGCGGACAATCAGGTCATCCCACACGAACTCAGTGCGTCGGCTGATCCAACGACCGATCCAGATAATCGGAAAGGTCAAAAACAGTCCGGCCACAAACGCAAGCAGCCCCGCGGCGAGAAGTCCGACCCACTGCCAGGCGTACATTTCGAGGAAACGCCACTCAAAAAACACCGCTGGCAGGATCCGTGGCGCCCAACCGGCTCCATACTGATCGTACAGCTCTGAAATCGCGTGCACCGTTTGCGGCGTAAAGACCCAGACCAGTGATCCGCGGTCGGCTACGCGGTGCAGCAGAATTGGGGCGCTGCTACGACCCAGAGCGATCTCGCCCAGTTCTGCGCGGCCGACTCCGCCTTCTCCGGTGGCCTCGTCGGACAGCAGGGCGTAGTCAATCCAGAGGGTTTGGTCCAGGACAAACTTGAAATCCCGGGCCAGGCGAAGGCCTTCGCGCGCCTGGCGTCCGGGCGGCACCCGGCGTAGGTCAAGCAGATAAGCGGCTGTCGCGTAGTCTCCTTCGCGGCATGAGTCCACAAACAGGCGCACGGCCCGGCGGGGCGTGGATCGATCCAGATCTTCCGGGGGAGGGGGCAGGCCATCTCCGGGGCCCGCATGCAGGGGTTGCCAGACCAGGGCCCCCGATAAGAGCAGCAATATGGACAGTAAAAGCCTGCCCGGACGTTTTGCGGCGGTCAGGTGAGGCATGAAATCAACCTGCCAGATTCTTGCGTTTTGCTGCAACCAAACGACTGAAGTCGTTGATGTTCTTAATGACGATGCGATCAGCAAACAACTCCAGTTTGCCCTGCTTCACGAACCCGCTGATGACGCGCTGGACTTCCGGCGCGGGGAGGCCGCACCAGCTGGCAACGTCATCGACCGTTACATTGAAGACCATCTGAGCGCTGTGCCCGTAATGCGGATCCTTCTCGGAAAGCATGAGGAACACGTCGGAAACCTTGGCCTGGTTATCGTCGAGCAGCAGTATCTGGAGCCGACGCCGCGCATCGTAGATGCGATTCGCAAAGATCACAAGCAGGCGAAAAGCCAGCGGGGGCTGACTGTTCATGAGCGCGCCGAAGTTCTCCCGGTTGAATTTCAGGGCACGCACGTGATCGACCGCCACCGCGGAAGCACTGCGCGGTTCCGCCTCGAGAATTGCCATCTCTCCGAAAAAATCTCCCGCCCCAATCACATCCAGAGTCTTTTGGGTGTTGCCGACAGTCTTTGTGATTTTGACCCGACCATCCTGAATGAAGAAGCACTCTTCGCCGGGCTCCCATTCACAAAATATAATTTCTCCGGGCTCGAACTCGACCCCGAATTTCTCGAACAATGACTCCGGGAGCATCATGCGCCGAGTTGCTCCAGTCGTTTGCGCGCTTCACGCGTCGTATTGTCAGGCGGCGGCATCGTTGCCACTTTGTGGTAGAGTGTGCGGGCACGATCGGCGTTGCCCTGCTCTTCGGCCGCCACCCCCAAAGCATATATGGACTCTTTTACGTGCTCACCGGTCGGGAACTTCTTGAGATAGTTCGTGAACCCTTCGCCGGCTTGTTCGTACTGCTTTAGTTTGAGTTGCGTTCGGGCCTTTTCGTAGTGTGCCCGCCGGAACTGCGCCAACGCGCCCTGGTCACTCAGGTGCGAGTATTCGAGACATCCACTGAAGCATTCGAGAGCCTTCTCATAGTTACCCTCCTCGAATTCAGCCAGACCCTCTTTCAGAACGTCGGAAATACTGCGATCTTCACCATCCAGGTCGGGCCCCGTATCCTCGGGCAAGCCGAACGGATCATTGAGCGCCTGATCTGCGCTGCGCATCTTTTGCTGATTGGACATGTGGGCGCCCATGGGTTCGCTTTCGTCCTCGTGCTGAGGCGCCGGGTAGCCGGCCGGGTAGGTCATTCCCTTCTTGGCCATTTGCATCAGTTCTTCCGCCCGCCGCACGTTCTGACCGTTGGGATTGTATTCGAGATATTTCTGAAAGGCGTAGATGGCATGATCGAAGTTGCCATAGCGGAAGAAGGCTTCCGCCACGTTCAACAATTCCTGGGCCGGATTTCCGGCGGCGCCCGCCTTTAAGATTTGCCTGACCTGGCGATGGATGTCGCGCAGCTGCTTGGAAAAGACACGCATCATCGTCATGATGAGGCGCGTGTTCTTGAGAACCATTTGCTCAAACTCGGTCACCTTAAAGACAATCACGGAGGTTTTGCCCAGCACCTGAGCGGTCTCTTCGCGCGGATAGTGCCCCAGGCTGGACTTCACGCCGAAGAATTCCCCCATCTTGACTTCTTCTTTTACTTCTTCGCCGGTATCGAGAGCGGTCGAAATCAGGATCACGCGCCCCTTTTGGAGCACATAGACTTCGTCCCCTATATCCCCCTGGAAATAGACGATGGAGCCACCGGTGTAGTTGCGTGCGACTGGCATGGCGAACTCTTATAGCGTGACCGGAACAAACGAAAGTTCTGTTTGGCCGGTGGCTTTGCTTACTCGCTCCAGAACCTCTCGAAGGCCTTTCTGAATCAGTTTTGGCTTACCGCCCGCATTGACGCGATCGAAGAGCAGTCCCATGGCCGTGAAAAGCGGCTCAAGGGCCTCTTCGGCATATACCGGTTTGCCATCGATAACAACCAGATAAATTTGGGCCGGACTGAGCGTATCAAAAATCGTTTCCAGTCCTTCGCCAACTTCGCCGCTCAGAACCACAAAATCTGCTCTATTTCCCGGCTTCAGGGTTCCCCGATCGGAAACGCGAAACGCCGCCGCGGGGGCGCTCGTTACCATGCGCAGAAGATCCTCGGGCGCCAATTCGGCCCCGTAGTGCTTTTGGTAAAATTCTCGGGCCTGTCGAAGGTCTTCCAGCAGGTTTTGCGACCCGAACATCGCGGCGTCGCTCCCCAGGCAAACGGAGATGTGCCTTTCCAGGGCCTCGCGAACGGGCAGGGTCTTTCCGTAGAGGCGTAAGTTACTGGCCGGGCACCAGACCAGGTGCGCCCCCGCGTGTGCGATCAGGTCCAGGTCCGATTCATCAAGAGCGATGCCGTGGACCAGCACCGAATGCGGCCCCAGGGCCCCGGCATCGTCAAGCCGCCGAAGCGAAGATCGACTCTCCGGATCGCTGCCCTCCGCGATGTGCGTAATATAGGGCAGGCCTTTTTCCCGGGCGTACTCGTATTCGCGCCGGGCACCCCTCCCCCAATCGAGGGAGTACGAGCAAAGACTGTGAGAGATGCCGTAATCGGGCAGCAGCGGCACCACGAGGTCGTCCTGATAGGGCTCCCGTACGAAATGCGGAATGTGGTCTACGACAAAGCTGACTCCCGCCAGCGCATTCCGGTAAGCACCCAACGTGTACAGGTCGGATACTTCGAGTAGCATGCGCTCCTGAAATTCCTTTGAAGTTTTGAGCTCATTGTCCCAGGCCAGCCAGTTCAAAAAAGGAGCCCCGCGCGGTGTTGGGGCCCGGTAGCTCGCCAGCAGGCTATCGTGACCGTTGATGAGCCCGGGCAACACCGCCAGGCCGTGCAGGTTGAGGGTCAGGGTGTCACCGTGATCCGTGTCCGGGCCGCTCAGAATTTCCCCGATGCGGCCGTCGCGAATTGTCAGCCCGCTCCGGGCCTGGATCGCGTCTGCAGAACACAGCGTTCCATTGGTGATCTGCCAGCTCGCTTTCATCTTTATTCGGTCGATCCCCCTACGGCTATATCAGTAACTTTTCGACCTGCTCGGGGCCCGGGCGACATAACCGCCCTCTTTTTTTTGGGCCACCACGGGGAGCCGCCAGCGCCACATCTGCTTGACCACGATGCGTGGCCCCAAAAACGTGTCACCTTGCCGATTGAGGGCTGAACCGTGGCCAATATTAAGTCATCTGAAAAAGACATCCGCCGGAGCCGAAAGCGAGCCGTGCTGAACCGTCAGGAGCGCTCCCGCCTCCGCACGTACGACAAGCGCATTCGCGGCCTGATTGAAGCCGGCAAGATTGAAGAGGCGCGGGCAGAGTTTCGCGTATTTACAACGTATCTGGACCGGGCCGGTCGCAAGAATCTGATTCATCACCGTCAGGCCGACCGTCGAAAGGGCCGTTTGGCGGTAGCACTGAACCGCAAGACAGCCTGATCGCGCGGCAAAGTAACAGGTTTCATAAGGGCGATTAGCTCAGCTGGGAGAGCACCTGCCTTACAAGCAGGGGGTCGCAAGTTCGATCCTTGCATCGCCCACATTTTCCGAAATGTGGCTTCAGGAAACCATTGAGTTACGGGCACGGCCCCGTGGCGTACATCTGATTACGCCAGAAGTGCTCGGACCCCTGAGGTCTCTGGCCAACATGCGCCGCGGCCTGCTGAACCTCTTTCTTCAACACACCTCCGCAAGCCTTGCGATTAACGAAAACGCCGACCCGGACGTACGTCGCGATCTGGAGTCGTACTTTAACAATCGTCTTTGCCCCGAACATGAGCCATATTTGACTCACACAACAGAGGGATCAGACGACATGCCGGCACATATCAAGTCTATACTGGTCGGCAGCAGCCTGAACATACCCATAGTCAATGGCCGTCCCGGTTTTGGAACCTGGCAGGGGATCTATCTCTGTGAACATCGCAATCACGGCGGCTCCAGACGCGTTGTCGCTACGGCCTGGGGGGAGACCTCTTGATACTACGAATTCTTCATGCCGCAGAGCTTTCTGAAAGCGAAACGCGCGCACTTATGATTCGCGAAAGCGCCGCGGACACGGCAGCCGTGGATTTGGTCTCAGAAATCATTTCGAACGTCGAGCGCGGGGGCGCTGACGCCGTGCGCGCCTACAACGAAAAGTTCGATGGCGTTACCCGCACTGACCTTGTTGTGTCTCCGGAAGAATTCGACCGCGCGGAAAGTAAACTTTCAGACGATCTGAAGCGGGCCTTCCAGGCGGCGGCAAATAATATTCGCGCCTTTCACGAACTGCAAAAGCAATCCCTGGAGGGGCGCGAGGCGCGTATTTGTGGCGCGAGTTTGGGCTATCGTTATGTTCCGGTCCGCGTTGCCGGTGTTTATGTTCCGGGTGGCAAAGCGTCCTATCCCAGCTCAGTCCTGATGGGTGTTCTACCTGCCATCGTCGCAGGCGTACCTGAGATCGTGTTAATCACGCCTCCGGCTCCAGACGGCTCTGTGGACGAAGCGGTTTTGTACTGTGCCCGACTTGCCGGTGCCCAACGCGTGCTGCGGGCCGGCGGTGCCCATGGTATTGCGGCGGCTGCGCTGGGCGTGGAAGTGCCGCAGGCGCAGGTCATCGTAGGGCCGGGCAACCGTTATGTAACGGCTGCCAAGAGTCTGCTTGCCGCAAGGGGGCTCATCCGCATGGACCTGCCGGCGGGTCCGTCCGAGGTGGTCGTGATTGCCGATGAAACCGCCCGCGCGGAGTTTGTAGCGGCCGATATGCTGTCCCAGGCGGAGCACGGACACGACAGTCCCGCGGTACTGCTGACCACATCCGTTGATTTCGCGCGGTCGGTCGGCGAGCACATTGAACGAGGGCTTAAAGAGCGCCCCGCCCGTCGTGAGATGAAAGAAACCAGCATTCGCGATCACTCCTTTGCGCTTGTGTTTGAGGATCTGGCGCAGGCCTTCTCGTTTTCCAACGAGTACGCTCCGGAGCATCTGGAAATCTGCACCCGCGATCCGAGGGCCGATCTGGAGCGCATCACGGCCGCCGGCAGTGTCTTTCTCGGAAACTATGCGCCCGTCGCGCTGGGTGACTACTTCAGCGGGACAAACCATGTGCTTCCCACTGGAGGCGCGGCCCGTTTCTATTCCGGACTGGGCGTGGAAACCTTTCTCAAACGCATCACCTACCAGTTTCCGGATCGGGAAAGCCTGGCAACTGCCCTGGAACCCATCACGCTCATGAGCAGGCACGAGGGCTTCGAGCACGAACACGGACACAGCGTGGCGGTTCGCTTCGAGGAGTCCTGAGCCGATGGCGCGGCTCATAGTCCTGCAGCACGTTGGGTTTGAGGGGCCGGGTGCAATCCGGGACTGGGCCCGGGATCGCGGTCATAGCCTCCTTACCGTGCCACTCTATGAGGGCGCACGATTGCCGCCCCTCGATTCTTTCGAAGGCCTCGTGGTGATGGGCGGCCCCATGAACGTAGACGAAGTCGAGCGCTACGCCTGGTTATTGCCGGAGCGTCGTTTCATAGGCGAGGCCATTAAAGAAGGCAAATTTGTATTCGGAGTCTGTCTTGGGGCCCAGTTGATCGCGCGTGCTTTGGGCGCGGACGTCGTTCGCAACCGGGAACCCGAAATCGGCTGGTTTCCGATATCTTTTGAGTCCGCTGCCCGCAAGGAACTGCCCTTTCTTCCCGCGGAACTGGTCGCATTGCACTGGCACGGGGACCGCTTCGATGTGCCCGATGGCTGCGTGCGCCTCGGTAATTCGGCGGCTTGTCCGGAGCAGGGATTTTTAGTACGTTCCGGTCATCGTCGTGCGCTGGGCCTTCAATTTCACATCGAAGCGACGGAGAATTCATTGGCGCCCCTGGTCGAACATTGCCGCTCGGAGTTGATCCCCGGGACATACGTGCAGGACGAAGAGCAGATTCTCGGGGGCCTCGAGGCGCATGGCGCGGCGTGCGTGCGCTTGCTGTACGTTCTGCTGGACGAACTGTCTTCGGAGACGTGATCAGAGCATGTACCAGAAAGACTTCGTACTGTTCATGATCGAACAGTTCGCGCGCATAGTTGCGGTGATCCTCGCCCGCATCTCGGATGGAAAGTTCGAAGAGGCGCGGTTACTCATGGAGCAGGTTTACCGACAGCACCTGGGTTTAAACTCTGATCTGATCCAGCGCTTGAGTCACCACACGCTGCTCGATCTCCAGCGCATTCACGTAGAGCAGTACGATGACCGCTGTGTTGTACTGGCGGCGCTTTTACGGATGGAATCGAAGCTTGCTCTCGAGACCGGCCGACGAGAAGAGGCCTTCGCCTTTCTGGCGCAGGCGTTGCGTGTACTGGGCGATCGCGCTCCCGGCGAAGGGCGGCCCCGCGATCGTGGTGGGGACGAACAGTGGCAGGCGATAGGGCAGGATCTGAGAGCCAATTTCGGCGCCCCCGAAAACTGGCCACAGCCGGATCTGGCGGCTCTTTTGAATTAGTGCGGCCGTTACTCTTAAAACAGACGGGCCATTGTGGCCACGGCGTCCCGCATGTCGAGGGCCAGGCTACGGCAACGCGCGTGCACCTCCTCGGGGTCCTGTCGAAACGATAAGGGTGCGCGCACCGCATCGAGCGTACGGGCCAGAAAGAAGAGCAACGTGTCGGCCGGTTGTTCCCTCTGCACGGCTTGCTCCACAAAGCGGACGTTCCCTTCCACTTTGAGCTCCGGGAAGAAATCGTTCATTTGTCCCAGACACACCGCCAGGTCAAGCGCCGCCTGGCTGAACTCCGCTTCGCTTTCGGGCGACAGGTCTACGTTCCGACTTAATTCCTCCAGAGCGAAGATCGTTTCGGCGATCGCAGCAACGATCTGATGAAAAGGAGCGTCGTCTTCCACCAGGCGCGCGATAAAATCGATATTGCTTCGGAGGATCATCTGGTCGCCTCATTCGGCGTTATCGCGCGCCGCATTCATTTTTCTTTTAGCGCGATGCCTTCAAAGGTGTCCCCAAAGGAAGACGCAGCCGCGCTGATTCGATAGAGCGTACGAACTCCCGGTAGAGCCCAGATCCGCCCGACACGAGCCGGGTGGTAGGAAGCCGGCCAGGCTCTCTGGAGGCGTATTCCATAAAGCCGCAAGGTCTTTGAGAGGCTGAGCGGGCTATAGTCCGCAAAATGGTCCGCCGGATGGGAATTGGCCCATTCCTCGGGGCGCAGCATGAACATGGGACCATAGGTTGAAGGGAGGGCGAAAAGCAAGACTCCTCCGGGCCTGAGCAGCCGGGCTATGCGATCGAAGAGGCTCCGTTGTTGCGGAATATGTTCGAGAACGTAAAAGGCTGCGATGACGTCCAGAGATCCGTCGGGTATTTCCAGATCCAAAAAGCCTCCGGTTGTTACGTCAAGGCCCAGTTCGCGCGCCTTCTCTGAAGCAAAGGCGGACAGCTCACATCCCGAAACGACGTAGTCCCTTTTGCGGGCTTCGTCGAGGAAGAATCCGGTGGCGCAGCCGATTTCAAACAGCCTGGCGGGTGCTTTCGCGTAGGCCCGCAGACGGGACAGTCGCCGGCGCGCCAGGGTCCGGAGCGCTTCTTCGTCTTCCATGTAGGTCCGGCCGTATTGCTTTTCGTACTCCGCAAAAAAATAGTCCTGCTCGTAGTCCAGGAGGTGGGCCTCGGAGTCGTAGATGACCCGGGTCTCCGGGCAGCGGCCGAAGCGCGGGGGCAGGCCTGGAACCGGCCGGGCCGGCTGGTCGAGGTGTTGCTCGGTCATATTTAAAGTAGTGCCGACGGACAGAAGTGCATATGTCCAGCAATTGTAATCCACAAACCCTGCTCATCCCGACGCCCGCTTTCCATGCGAATCGGGCCAATAGGGCCGAAGTTGGCCTCGGGCAGAGCCAGGGCCAGCCGGCCCGGAGAGGAAAAGAGAACCAGATAGCGCGTGTCGGCCCATTCCGTCTCAAAGGGGCGTAGCAGGGTGTAGCCCTGGTCTGCCACTTTCACTTCATGGCCCCTGCGATCAGTGATTGCTGACGGTCGCACGACCCGAATCAGATGTGCTACGGGAAGAGCAAGGTCCAGGCGTTCCGTGTGGACCCGCTGCATAAGAGGGTGGGCACCGCCGATCGCGGGAACCCGCTTTTTCAGGCGCTCCTGAAGCAGGGTACGGGCCGCGATCAGATCCCGCGTCCTTTCCTCCGAACTTTCCCGCCTATTGCGATCGGGGTGTTGTTCTTTGATCAGAGCCCGGAAGCGCCGTTCCAGTTCGGCCCGGGAAGCGGGAAAACGCGAAAAGCGCAGCGTGCGCAAAGCTCCGTCAACGCCATCGTTCGGATAAAGGCCGGCCACGTTTATATTTCGGCCAGTCCGGGGCGTGGCGGCAGACCTTTCGGGCCTACTGTGCGCGTCGGCGAAGCAAGCGCGCGCGTGTCTCATAGATGCGCGAGGGTCCCGGCGAATCATCCAGGCGAGTGGTCGCGAATTGATCCCGACGGCTTTCCAGGTAGCTCGTTATGAGCGGCTCCCAGTCATCGTGGTCATCCAGGAGGAAGCAGTCGATCTCGTCCAGCCGGTGGCCCAGTTGCTCGGCCATTCCCGGATATGTCAGCTTGCCCGGTATGAACTCCAGCGGCTGCACCTGCGGGTACTTCTTGCGCAGCACAAAATACGGGTCCGGCCGCACCCGCAGGTAGACGCTCTTACAGCCGCGCGTGGCATCGGCCAGATCTGAAACCCGCCTTTCGAGAACTGCCGGCATCCCGTAACTCCAGCGTTCCCTGATTGTGAAAACCATGAAAAACAGCAGCCCGGCGCCGACCAGAGACAGGAGCGCCTGGCGTCGCAACAAGCGGGACCACGCAGGCTGTCCGCGTTCAAAAGCTATGGCGGCTGCTACGATGAAGCACGGACCCACGAATAGTGGATACCAGGCCTCCGAAGCCACAAGGACCAGCACAAAGACCACCAGGGCGATCAGGTACATGCGGCCATCGGTAGAAAGTGCGCCGGGCCGCCGCCACTGTTCGAAAAACGCAAGGGCGGTGACGACCAGCACTCCGCCATAGACTGCGAGCGCCAGAATCATCATGACGCGCGTGCCGCCGTACTGTGCCGCAAAGACACGCGCAATGCCGCCGGTCTCGGAACTCTCCCGGGCCTGCAGGGTGTCTTCGGAAAGAGCCAGAAGCAATTCGAACTTGCGCGTCAGCTGGGACAGGAACTGCACCTGAAAAGCTTCAAAGTGAAAAGCAATATAGACCAACCATGGGCTCAAGGCCAGAACAACTCCGGCAAACACCAGCGTGTAGTTCTTGAGGCGCACCGGTAGCAGGATGAGCAAAACGGGAATCAGCATGATGGCGATCGGATGGCTGGCTGCTGCCAGGCCTGTGAGCAGACCTGCAAGAAAACAGACCCGACCCGGATAGCCCCGGTCGGCGTTGCGTGCGCGCACCAGCACATAGATGGTGCTGAGAAAGAACAAGAGTGCCAGTGCATCCATGCGGGCGACATTGGCCGATCGCAGGAAGGTCATGTCGAACACAAGGGCCGCAAGACAAAGGC
The DNA here is from genome assembly GCA_024233935.1 of Spirochaetales bacterium. GTDB lineage: Bacteria > Spirochaetota > Leptospiria > Leptospirales > Leptonemataceae > JACKOY01. Next base: position 31,113 of record JACKOY010000001.1, read on the forward strand.
CGATCACTTTTCGAGAGAGACGGAGCTTTCCGAGCAGTCCCATGAAAACGAAGATTGTCACGCAGGCGATTGCAAGGTTCAGAGTGCGTGCCGCGCGCAAACTCTCGCCGGTAACCGTGTACACTGCTGAAAGCAAAACCATGTAGAGCGGGCAGTTCCAGAGCGTGGCCTGCTCCATTTGCGGAATGAGGCCCGCGAGAACCGGCGTCGCAAAAACACCCTGCTCCGCGAGTGTGGCTGCGGGACTCGAAAACAACGCTTCGTCTGGCCAGACAATTGGCCATGTACGGTAGTTGAGTTGAACGTTGGTAATCAGAATCGCACAGGCAATCAGTCCTGATACGAGTCGTTCGCGCTTCGCCACGTTGTCAGCCGGCCAGGCTCCGCACAGCGTCCGCTTCGCGCGGGAAAATCTGAAAGATCTGTCCGAGTTCCACGACGTCCAGTAGCTTCATGACCGGTGGCGAAACTTCGCAGAGCGCCATACGCAGCTTCCGGGCGGTGATCACCCGATAGACACTCAAAAGCGCTCCAATTCCGGAAGAGCTCATGTAACTCACGGCCCCCAGATTGATTACCAGGCTCCGCGGCTCTGCTTCGATCTGCTCGCGCAAAGCCATCTCAAGGTTCTCGGACTGCGTGATGTCCAGTCGACCCTCAGGTTGGGCGACCCACACCCCGTCTTTCTGCTGCCAACCAATGTCCATGATCATTATGCTCAGGCAACATTCCAGCCACCTGGATTTGCAAAGAAACGCGGGAAATTATGTCACGAAATCATGCGAAAAGGCCCGTTCAACTCTTTTCTCGTATACTGGATTGCCCCGACTGCAGGGCAGCTACAGAATCGGGGGCAGTTCACCCGCCCCTCCCTCCAGGCCCCTTCTCTGCGGTTGACCCTGCTTCCAATCGTTCTTGCGGCGCGACCACTCCTGGCGGCGGAACCGATTCTGATCCAGTTCGTCCGCGACCTGTTCGCACAGCTCGACTAGTTCTTCGCTGAGGGACAGAACTCTCTTTTCCCGCTCGGGCACCATCCTCAATAGTATCGACTGCTTACTCCAGACGGTTTTAGTGCATTTTGTGAAACGAGGTCAATCGGATTTGGGCCCGTCTCGCAGTTTTCGCCTTGCTTCCGGTTCCGGGGAACTCTCGATCGGATCTGTGGTGAAGGTCGGTGATCTATGTGATGCTCTGGAGCAGCTGGCTCCGCCGCAGCTGGCGGAAGACTACGACAACGTCGGATTGCTCGTTGGCGACCGACACGCGCGCGTCGCTTCGGTGCTGGTGGCGCTGGATGTTACGCCGGCCATCCTTGAGGAGGCGAAAGCGGTCGGTGCTTCCATGGTCGTCAGTCATCACCCGATCTGGTTCCGCCCCCGGCGTACGCTCGTTGGTGACGATTTTGCGGGCGTTCAGATTGTTTCGGCAATCCGCTCAAACATAGCGCTGTTTGCCTGCCATACGAACCTGGACAACCACACCCAGGGCGTTAACCGGACGATTGCAGACCGCCTGGATCTGCAGGATTGTTCTCCACTGCGGCCGCGCGAACAAGGACCGCCCACTGTTTGTGCCGGCTCAGGGCTTGTGGGTCGCCTCAGGCAAGCGCTGGACGCAGAAGAATTGTTATCGTTGGTGCGGGAAAGATTCAATAGCGCGTGCATCCGGTATGCACCAGGACCCGGGCGAATCGAGCGCGTGGCAGTTTGCGGTGGGGCTGGAAGCTTTCTTCTGGAAGATGCTGTTCAGCATGGGGCCGACGCCTACATCACCGCTGACGTTACCTACCATCACTTCTTTGAAGCGCGGTCGCGCATTTTGTTTATGGACATCGGACATTATGAATCCGAGCAATTTGCTGTGAGCCTTCTCGAAACGTTTCTCAAAAAGGAATTTCCGGGCATTGTTGTTCGCGCGGCCCGGGGTTCCACGAATCCGGTGCGATACTTCTTTTGAAGCCAGAGCCATCGGCCGTCATGTTCTCCGGAAAAACATTGTTGATCTGAGGCCCCGACCTGTCTATCCTCGCAAGGATGCGTGCAACGTGCAATCGGGTTCTCTTTCAGAAAGTCTGGCGCATTTTGCCCGCGTTGCTGCTGGCGTGCTTCCTGCAGGATCTTCTGGCTCAGCCGGTGCAGCTGGAAGTTTTTCCAAACGCCGGCCCTACGATTGAGCGCATTCAATCCGCGAGCGCGATTCGCATCGGTATGCAGAACAATTACCAGCCCTTTCATATTGCGAATCCCGTCGAAGGTTATCCCGGACTCGATGTCGAAATCGCGAAAGCTCTGGCGGACGCGTTCGGAGTCGAACTTGTCTTACAGTATGGCACGATTGGCGAACTTACACAAATGGTCCAGGCGGGCACAGTGGACCTCGCTCTGGGTGGAGTCTCGGCCCGCATTGATCGCGCGCGTTATGTGAGTTTCAGTGTACCGTACTTGATCACGACCCCGGCCGCGCTGGTTTCCCGTAGAGCTATCCCGCGCGAGTCCCAGTCAGATGACTTCCAGCGGCGAGAGTACCGCAATCTGGGGGACCTCCGGTTTCTCTCGCGGCAGAACATCGGCGTTAAGGCCGAAACCAGCAACGAGGTGCTGCTCCGGCGAAACCCCATCTTCCGTCGCCACAACATTCTGGTATACGAGACGCGGGACCAATTGCTCGCGGCGCTACAGGAAGGTGATATCGATGTGCTGGTCGCCGACGGTGTTTACATCAAGGCGCTTGTGCTTCAGCATCGCGAGTTGCTTTCAGATCACCTTGCGCTCACAGAGATATTTAGAGAAGAACATCTGTCCATTCTCTTGCCCCGCGGGGATTCAGATTTCGAAAGCTTCGTAAACTTCGTGCTGAGAGAGTTGCGGAGGACCGGTCGCCTGCAAACCATCGAAGACCGGTACCTGAACGCGGCAGACTGGGTCCCGGAGGAATCGTAGCTCCTTGCTCCGCTGGCAGGCCACATTTCTTTTCGCGTTCCTCCTTGCTCAGCCTCTCCTGGCTCAGACGCCGGTCACTGAAGATCAGCGTTTTAACTTCAGCGGCAGCATATTCAGTCGGGCGATCTTCCTGGCACGGGATCTGCCGTTGCCGTCGGCGCCGACTACTTCAGGAACGCGCCGTTCCGAGCAGGGATACGCTGAATACTACGCCTGCCAGATCAATCCCGGTAACTGCCCGGATCCATCCCGGGAAAAGGAGCAACAGGACTTCTACTCGATTCGTTTGCGCGTCGACGCTTCGTATCGCCTCTCGCCGATTGCAGATGTGCTCTACGGACTCGAGATCGGGGAAATCGTGTTCGGACGCGATGAACGGGACCGTTCGGGTCCAGGCACCGGTGGCCAGGGTTCGGGCCGCACAAACATCGAAACGCGGCAGCTGATGCTGCTCTTCCACACCGCCCGACCCGATTCCAGTCAAATTGCGGCCGGCCAGGCGCCCCCATCGTTCCGCGCAGCCCTGCGCATCGGTGTCTTTCCTGTCAGCTCGCCGGAAGGTCTCGTTCTGGCGGCCAGCGGCGCCGGTATACGCTTCGACCTTGAGGCCGACGACATCGATTCGAAGTTTCGTGGCATTTACATTCGCTCGATTGACAACGCCCAGATTGACAGCGATTCGAACGGATTCTCGGACGAAAATTTCAGCAACATCAACCTGGGCTTCGTTCAGTGGGAGTGGTCCCGGTATCGCGCGTTTAATCCGATTCTTTACGGCCTCTATCGACAGGACGATGACCCGTCTACGGCGGATCTTACGGATACAGTCCGCGAAACCTCCCGCGTGTATTGGGGCGGGCTGTATTTGAAGTTCACGTTTGGTCCGGTCGGGCTGATTTTGCACGGAGTCGGTAACTGGGGCCGCTTTCACCGGCCGCTCTCGAGCGATCCAGACCTGGCCGCGGCCGCCGCGGATGCGACCGACCCATTACAGGGCTTCATTACCGAGGCGGTCAAACCTCCCTTACGCAGGCAGTACCGAATCAACGCCGGGGCGGGACAGGTCGAGCTGTCCTACAAGATCTCAGACGACCTCGAGTTGTTTCTGCGTGGCGCAGGGGGCTCCGGCCGCATTCCCGGAGACACGGAGCCGGATGGAAGCTCGGTTGAATTTCGCCCCGACCAATTTCGCGTGGCCAACTCCGGCTTCCAGATCACGGAAATCGCGGTGGGAAGTTCGGGCGGCTACGGCTTTTTGCCCGGAGGCCGTTTAACGGGCATTGTGGCAACCGGATTGGTCGCCAAATACAACTTCAGCATTTTTGCGCGCGCCTTCGTGTTTGAATTGGGCTTCTTCAACATTGATGCATACCGCACGCCCACAATCGACTACAACACTTCGTACACGCGGACGTTCAACCAAAACCACCCCACTAACTACCTGGGCTCTGAGTGGAATACGGGGCTCACCTGGGATGTTTACGCAGACCTGACGCTGGATCTCCGGGGCGCCTGGTTCGACGCCGGATCCGGCTACAAGACTTTGCTGGATTCGCGCTACGGCGACGACATCTACGAAGGGCAATTTTCCATCACCCACAAGTTCTGAGGTCTGGTTCACTGGCGCCGTAATAATCTTTCCAGCGCTTCCTGTTTGCGGCGAGAGAGCCGCAGGTATTCGGCTGCGGTCCCATTGCCCGGTTGCAGCAGAAGTACGTTCTCAAAATCCTGGATTGCAGCATCGTAGCGTCGCGCATCGTAGTGTGAGCGACCTTCTTCGATCAGTTGACCCACCTGGGGCAACATTCTGGCCCGCAGGGTGTGCAATTCCTGACGGGCGCCCTCATTGGTCGGCAGGGTTTGCAGGGCCTGTTCATATTGACGAATAGCGTCAAAGGGTTGCCCGCGCGCCGCGAGTGCCGCCGCATTCTGCCGTAGCTGGTTCGAGAGTGCAAGACGCGCGGCTTCCATGCCTCGTCGCGCTTCCGCATGCCCTGGGTTTATCTCCAGAACGCGGCGATAACCGTCCAGGGCCTGGCGATAATTCGCACGCTGCATTTGTGCATCGGCCTCACTCACCAAAGCGCGGCTGCGATCACCGGTGATACGTTCCAGGACCAAACTGCGATAGTTCGCGGCATTGCGATTGCCGGGGTCACGGTCCAGGACCGCCGTGAAAATGTTCAGAGCCGTTCGGAACTTCTGCTTGTGGTAAAGGTCAATTCCGGCCCGGACGAGGCGCGACGAGCGTGCCCGCTCAGAAATCGAATCCGGGATTGACACTCCGGAACTGCCTGCGTAATCCTCATTCAGGTAAAACGAAGTGTATTCAGGATACCGTACCGCTTCCGTGATACAATCACTTTCGCCTGCGATGATGCGGTTTGCCATCTGTCCGGTGATTACGCCGACGTTGCTGTAGTCCGGAGTGATCGCAAAGGTCGCGCCGGCTTTGACCAGCGAAGAAAAACCGGTCATAAGCACGATGCCATTTTCCTGGCTGAAACGCGACAATAGCTCGAAAGTCTCGCGGTCGTACAAAGCGTCCGCGACCAGATAGATCGCGTCGGCATCGTCGCGAATCGATTCCAGTTCGTCCTCCAGGTCTGAGCGACCGGACACGCGGATACGCGAATAATAGAGCCCCTGGCGCAGGTCGACGTAATCCCCTTCGGCGGCCCGCAATTCCCCCTCCGGCGTGCTGTAAAAGGCGTACACGCGCCTCGCATCGGGTTGGATCTCTTTCAGGGTCTGGAAGAACTCGGCGATGCTTACGTCGATCGCGACACCGCAGGACTCCCCGATACGGTCCCCCAGGGATTTGGGCGAATCGAGCATGGAAAACAGGACCGGAGTGGCTTCCAGGTGGTCTAAAGCGACTCGCGTCGCGTTCAGGCCGACGGTCATATAGACCGGGTAGCTTCCATTTTCGATAGTTTCGAAGTAATCCTCAAGATCGCGGTATTCCTCGACCAGGTTGTCCAGATAGATGATCTGCAGCTCCGCGTTCGAAACAGACTGCAGGCCGTTCAGCGCCTCCGCGTAGATGTTCGTGTCGGACGAAACGAGCACCGGCAGGGCGCGCCCGACCGGCTGCCCTTCAGGCGCGGCCAGTGGCGTAAATAGCCCAAAAAGAGCGAGGCACGTGAAGAGAACTCGAAACCGGCGCACAGCCAGAGGCTGAAATGGCTTCGGGCGCTCGTCAAGCCGATTAGACGATTTCGCCTGATTTTGCTTTCGCGGTCAATTTTGGGTTGTATCGTCGAAGGCCGCGTGCGTACAATAACGCCCGCCCGGGTTCTATGGCTCTTTTGACCTACTTCGATCGATTCCTCAAGATCAAGGAGAAGATGATTATCCTGACGATGGGCGTGGTCGGCTTTTGCCTGCTCGTGCTATCGGTTTACACAATTGTGCAGTACCGCACATTTCTCCTTAATAGCACGACGGAGCTCTGCAAAAATCTTTCCCTGAACATTTCGGATGTTTCTCGCGAAGAGCTGGTTATCAACGATATCTACGACAACACCCGCGCATCGATCAGTCGCCTGTCCCAGCGCAACCGGGATCCGGACCAGCACATTCCGGGCTTTCTGAATTCCTACGTCGTCTATCGGGATGGTCGTATTGTGGCTCACACCAATCCCCAGGTTGTCGGTACCCAAATACCGGATTCCGAGCTGGAAGATTATGTCCAGTTGGAGAGTATCGATCAACGGGAGACGACCTTGAACGGAAGCCCGGTGCTTCGATTCGTGGACCCGATCTTCGTCCACTATCGTGGTCAGCGCCTCTGGGTGGGCGCCAGTATTTTCGAATTCAGCCGGGATGAGCTTTACGAGCCCGTCGATACCATTCAGCGCACGATTTTGCTGCTTTCCTTGATCCTAATCGTGGGCGCTGTGGCGCTTTCGTTTACCATGTCCCGACGCCTGAGCCAGCCGATTGAGCAACTCACGAAGGCGGCCACCGATCTGGGCGATGGCAATCTCGGTGTTCAGGTCCGGGTGGAAACGGGTGACGAGATCGGCCAGCTCGCCAGGATTTTTAACGAGATGTCGGTCAGCCTCAAGGAAAACGACCAGATAAAGACGCAACAGGCCGCCATGAAGCGAGAATTCGAGATCGCCCAGGGCATTCAGCTATCGCTTCTGCCTGGCAACTCGGTTGAGGGTCCTTACACCTTCCGGGGCTTCATGCGCACTGCTACTGAAGTCGGCGGCGACTACTATGACATGATTGAGGTCCGACACAATCGAAAGCGGTACTGGTGGTTCATTATCGGTGACGCTTCGGGGCATGGGCTGAGTGCCGGCCTTGCCATGCTGATGACCCAAACAGCCCTGCACACCGTGCTGGACTTAAATCCCAACCTGGCGCCGGACGACGTTTTCGCGACCGTCAATCGGATATTGTATCAGAACATCAAGAAGCTGAAGCAACGCCGCTACATGACGGCAACTTTCTATCGAGCTGATCAGACCGGCAACTTTGTTGCTTCCGGCCTGCATCTGGATACGCTCATCTACAGAAGCAGCAAGCGCAAGATAGATAGCCAGGCGTCCGCCGGTATGTGGCTCGGAATCGAGCCCGACATCAAGGCCGATCTGACACGAGCGCGCTTCCGAATGGCCAGAAATGATCTGCTTTTTCTGTATACGGACGGCCTCGTCGAAGCCATGAACAGTCGAAATGAATTGTTTTCCGAGGAACGACTGACAGATTTGCTCGTGAAGTTCGGGGGTGGGTCCCTTGAGGTGCTCGAGCAAGCTATCTGGAGCGCCCTGACAGAGTTCGCGCAGGGTGAAGAATTGCATGACGACATTACGTTTGCCATGATCAGGAAGAATCGATGAGGTTGCGGGGGGTGGTCAATGGGTTTCAGGCTTAAAATTGATCCCGAATGGAACGTCATCAAGCGGATCAAGGAGCACATTAACGCCGACCCCATGCTTAAAGAGCAGGGTCAGGACTTTCGCGAAGCGACCTTGTTGGCGGCCATTGAGCTGATTGAAAACGCGCTGAAGTATTCAGACCATGAGGAAGGGCAGTCCGTTGAATTCGATCTCAGCATGGACGACGGCTACTGTGAGATCAGAGTGACGAATCGCGTTCGCAACGAGGAACACCGGGCAGCCCTGAAGGAAGTGATGGAGCGCATTGAGGATGCAGATCCTTTTGAACTTTATGTGCAACGACTGGAAACCCTGAAAGAGCACCCCGACGGATTCAGTCGAATGGGACTGATTCGTATTGTTTACGAAGGCGAGTTTTCCCTGTCTGCCAACATTGCCGGGGACACTGTGACGATGATTGCCCGTCGCGCGGTGCCCGGACTCACGGCAGCAATGGAAACTCAAGGATAAATACAAATAGATATGGCGCTACAGGATCTAAAAGTCGAAGACCTCGAGATAAAGGTGAGTTCAGCCAGGGGGAAGATTGAACTCACATGCCGTGGCGCAATTCATTCCGTCAGCCCGGACGAATACCTGAATCCCTACTTCGACGATGTGGTGGATGAGGCCGTCCGCCAGAAGAGTCGGGTCGTTTGTAACTTTGTAGAGCTCGAATATATGAACTCTGCCAGCATCCCGCCACTCATCGCACTCCTGCGGCAGCTCGCAGAGAATAAGATTAAGGGTGAATTCATCTACGACTCCAAACGTAAAGTTCAAACCGCCTCCTTTCGGGCGCTCGATGTTATCGCTCGCAAGTCGGACTATACCGTCGTCAAGGGTGTTTAGTGGCCGAGATGTCTCAAAGAAATACGTGGGAGCTAACGCCGATCCCGCACCTGCTGATCAACGAGCAGTGCATTCTGCGCGCGAATCCCGCCTTCCTGGCCCTCGTCGATTACGAGGCAGAGGAGATCGTCGACAAATCCAACTGGATGGATTTGGTCATGGCGCCGGAACAGAAGCCCCGCTTCACGCGCGCCGTGTTCGACAGCCGTCGGCCACAGGCCGACGTTCAGCTGCGGAGTCGGAACGGGCAGGTGTTCTACGTGCGACTGGAGCGTCGACAGCTACATTCGGGCGAGATGCTCGTGGCCCTGATGGACCTCACCACCTTAACCGAAGACAATCAGGTCTTGCAGGCCGGTTACGATGAATTCGTGAAGGTCACGATTGAGCTGGAGGAGGCTCTGGCGACCATCGAAAAGCAGAATGCTCTTCTTGAAAAGCAGCGTAACATCTTGAGAAACGAGCTGAGCATCGCTCATACGGTTCAGAGTCAACTTTACGCACAGGATTTCTCCCGCTTCCGGTTTGTTCGTGCGGCTGGCTTCTACCAGGCGATGGATGAATTGGGTGGAGACATGTGGGAGTTCCACGAAGGCAACCATGAGTTTGTTGGCGTAATCGGTGACGTAATGGGACACGGAGTGGCCGCGAGCCTTATTTCGATCGCGGCCCGCACTTTGTTTAAGACCAACTTCGAGGATACACACCGTGCCGAGCGCGGACTCGGCGTAATTTGTGGTGGCATCAACCGTGAGCTGATTGAGATCACGAGGGGCAACTATTACGTAACCATCTGTCTTTTGCGTATTGATCGCCATTACAAGATGGAATACGTTACGTGCGGGCACCCGCCGATCTTTGTCGTCCGCGCAGATTCGGGCAAGCAGGGCGAGCAACTTTTCACGCCTCAGCCCATGCTGGGTATCTTTCCCAAAGAGGACTACGTGTCCGAGTCGATCCAGCTGGAACCCGGCGACCGTGTGCTGATGTATACGGACTGCCTTCTCGAGACTTTTAACGAGCGTGGTGACGCACTGGAGCTCGACAAAATTACGCAGCTTGTGCGCTACCGGGACGGGACGACTCCGGCTTCAGTCGTCAAAGATCTGCTGGACTACATTTACAAGTTCGGAGGGACCAAAGATCTTTCGGACGATCTCGCGCTGGTTTGCATTGAGGTGCCCGGCAAGACCGGCCAGCCCCGCGACGCCAGCGAAGCTCCCGTTTCCGAAACTAAAACGGCTTGAGCACGGCCAGTAAGACGATAACGATTAGAATCAGGGTCGGCACTTCGTTCAGCAATCGAAATCTTCTTGAAGACGCGTATGTCACGCCCTGGAGCAACTGGTTTCGGTAGTAGGCTGCCATCTGTTGCAGGACCAACAGGCCACCGACCAGAGCCAGCTTGATCCAGATCCAGTAAGTCGCTGCCAGCGCATCCCAGCGGATGTAGAGCGTGACGAAACCGAAGACCAGCGTGAAAACGGACGCGGGCACCAGGATCGCGCGGTACAGGCGGCGTTCCATTGTCGCCAGAGTCTGCCGAACGTCCTCGGACCTGGCTTCGGCATGGTAGACGAAAAGACGCCAGATATAGAACATTGCCGCAAACCAGGCGACGAATCCTATGATGTGCAGCGACTTCGAGACCAGATACACCATATTTTCCCGGTCGGTATGACCGTGTCGCGGGGAGGCACAACTGAATTTTGAGAATGCATCGGTACCGCCCGAGATTCTGGATTTCCTGCGTTCCGGGCTGGTTCTGAGCCTGGCCACGTTCGACGGCGCGATGCCCTATGCATGCAATTGCTACTACCGCCTGGCCGCAAAGGAACCGGCTCTCTACTTCATGTCCGCCATGAGTTCCAGGCACGCGCAGCAGATCTGTTCCAATCCACGCGTGGCCGGCACCATCCATGCGGAGCCCCATGATGTCTCCGAGTTGCAGGGCATTCAATTTCTGGGAAATTGCGTGCCTGTAAGGCCGGGTCCCGCGGGAGACCCGAACTGGCCCGCGAATCGCAAACCTTCGCAGGCCCATGAGACTGCCCTGGAGGACTACGTGCAGTCTTTTGCGGAAGCCCTGCGTGTGCCGGGAAGTTTCTTTCGCATCGAAATCTCTGGTTTGAAATTCACAAACAATCGAGTAAGCTTTGGCCATAAGGTGCTCTGGAATTGGCCCGCTTCCGAAAAGTAACGCTGGTCCTGGACGGACTGAACATCGTGTACAAGCTTCCTGAGCTGGAGGAGCACATGTATCTGGGGCGCGTGGATCTCGCCATGGAAGGCCTGCTCGAATACCTGTTACGATTTCGAGACGGCTGGAAGCACGCCCTTGAGATGCACGTCTTCTTCGATGGTCGGCGCGCTCCCGGTGATGCGACGCGCCGAAGCGAACGGGACGGATTGTTTCTGTACTACAGTCATGACCTTTCGGCCGATCACCTGATAGCCGAGTTTGTGAATCGCCACGCAAAGCCCGCTGACCTGCGTGTTGTAAGCAGCGACAAAGCAGTTCTTGAACATGCGCGCCTGCATCGTGCCGGTCGCCAGACCTCGGAGGATTTTGTGCGCTGGGTGCAGGATTGCACTATTCCGTCGTCGGGAGAACAATCAAAAGAGAGCGAAGCCAGCTTAGACTCCGACGCCGACTACTGGAAGTCCGTTTTTCTCAGCGAGGACCCGCGGTCGCCGCATGGCTGAGCATTTCTTCGTACCAATCGATTTCAATCTGTTCAATGCCTTCGAGAATCAAGGCCACCTGCTCGGGCTTCAGGCTTGAGAAAAGTTCGTAGCCCTGAGTGAGCATGGCAATACCAATACCCAGGCCGCTGATTTCCCGCTCGGTGTAACGGTCGGAGTGCTTTTCCATTACTTCCCGCGAGTGCTGCATAACCGAGAGCGAAGTTTCCAGAAGCGCGCTGTTTGCGAGCGAACGAAAGAGTTTCAGTATGTCATTGCGAAAATCTTCTACATCGGCGGCCGGGACGGAAGCGATCAGGTTTGCAAATACATCACGATTTGAGATTTGTTTCGGACCAAGTCCCCGGTCGGTTGCGACGCGCGCCAGATTTTCTTCCATGCGATTGCTTTCCAGATACAGCTCGAGGGTTGTCCAACCCGCGCGGAGGGCGGCCGGGAACTGCCGGCCGAGTTTCCAGACGCTGCTGACGGCCGTGCCGAACAAGGGCCACATCTTGCGGGGAGAACGAAGCACAGCGCCCATATCCTCAAACGCCGCGTCCCTTTGCGCCCGTTCGGCGGGCGGCGGGTAAACCGAGGAAAGAAAGAAGTTGGCCATGCGCTCAATGCTGTCCCTGGAAATGTCGCGGTATTGCGGGGAGCTATGAATATGGTCGGGAGTATAGCGGCTCTTCAGCTCCGCCCGATACATGTTAATCACCGCCTCCCGAAGACCGGTCATAAAAACCGTTTCGCTCTAACGCTCACCCACGGCCACCAAAAGCACAATTATGGCCATGTAAAGGCTTGCACGATGGCGCGACCTTGCCGGCCATACTGCATGTCCGGAGATCTTGAAAGCGTTGAATTTAACGGCTGGCCTTGCGTGCGCCTGACGTCCGGGGAGCTGGAAGGTGTAGTCGGCGCTTTCCCGGGTGGGCGCCTCCTCAGTCTGCGGGTTGCCGGTCAGGAATTGCTGTACGTGGACCGAAGCCGCGCGGGGGAGCAGCCTCCGTCGGTCATCGGCGACCTGCGTGCGTTCAAGCGGGGCTTTGGTTTTCCTCTATGGGGAGGCGACAAGACCTGGATCGCACCTCAGGCTGCCTGGTGGGAAGCGATGCCGCCCCTGGAACTGGACAGCGGCAGGTACGATCTGGAAAAGGAAGGTCCCGCGGTACGCTTGCGGAGTCGACCCTGTCCGGAAACCGGGCTGGTGGTCGAACGTCGTCTGGAATTCGGGCCGGCTTCGACGATCAGCCTCGAAGAGAGCATAGAAAACACGAGCAGCGCTCCGATTCGCCGCGGCATCTGGAACGTCACGCAACTGTTACGCCCCGCCCGCGTCTGGTTGCCGGTCGAAAAGGGCCACATTCGGCCGTATCCCGAAGAAGGGCAGTCGGAGGCGCTGGCATCGCGGGTCATCGATTCCTGCGAATCATTCAGTGGAATTGTGTGCGAAGAAGCCCTGCACTTCAAATACGGGGCGGTGCCGCGTGAGGGCCAGCTGCTTACGATGTTCCAGGGAGAGCAGGATGTGCTGATGCTGCGCCGCTTTGCCATCGATCAAAATGCGAAAGCGTACGCCCACGGTTCGGCGGTTGAAGTTTATAACTCACCCACGCTCCCCTACCTGGAAGTTGAAGTGCATGCGCCTCTGCGTGAACTCCAGCCCGGCGAGAGACAAACTGCACGGCAGGACTGGAGTTTTTGCGTAGTTGCCCGTGGAAAAGAATTTGGTCCGGGACTATTTCAGTTGTTTCCCGATTCCGGGCCGGCCGGGTAATCGTACGACGGCATCAGGAACCAATTGCCCCACTCGTAGCGAAACCTGAGCTCAATGGGAAAGGAGCCGTGCTCCATGTGTACGGTAATGTTCGCCCGGGCATTCAGCAGGTCAGTATCATACTCGATTCTATCGAGGGTATAGCTCTGGTAGCGAAGTTGCTGCCCTTCCGGCGGATGCGCCTGCTGGTGCATAAGATAGTAAAAGCGGCCCGAGAGATAGAATTCAGACGCAGTGGAAGGAAGCATGCTGGTGCGAAAGATAACTTCGGCGAGGTCCTGTTGCGGCCTGACTATACGGTAGTAGTCCACAATCATCAGATAGTACATCAACTCGTCGTCAGTAAGGATCGGGTCCACTGCGGCCAGCACCTGATCGAAGGAGCCATAGCCGCGGCTTGCCGCCATCTGATGGGCCTTGTAGACCCGCGACGCATGCTCCAGGACCTCCGGATACAGATGCAGTTTGTAGTTTGGCGAATAAAAGGAACCGAACCGAAAGATTTCGCCAGCCCGCACGACACTGGAAATAAAATCAAAGCGACTGCGCAGACGAAGAGTGGCTTCCTCTTCGGACACCGGCCTTTCCTGTATTCGACCAATCTCCTCAATGATTTGCGCGGCCGGAACGGCGACATTGGTCGCCTGCATATCCCGAAAAACGCCGGTGGCCATGCCGATGAAGCGACCTTCCTGGCCGAAGACCGGGCCGCCACTGTTGCCCCCGTTCAGGGCCGCCGAAATCTGGATATAGCGTGTATCCTCCCCGAAGCGATTCACCACCAGGCTGCGGTTGCTTACGAGGCCATCTGTAATGGTCAGGCTAACGTCCTGCGTTCCGGGCACAAAAGGAAATCCCATCGCGAATACGCGCTCACCCTGTTCCGGCTCATACGTTGAAAGGGGAACCGCTCCAAGTCTTTCGATGCCGGGAAAGGTCAAGATTGCAATGTCGCGTTGTTCGCTCACGTGCAGCACTGAAAGGTCATCGATTCGGCTGCCGGCCGTTTCGACGTAGATCTGGGCGTGGGAAATTACGTGATAGTTTGTGATAAGGTATTTGTGGCTCTGATATTCGGCCACGAAGGCAGAGCCGTTGCCAAGCGGCCGGTCGTTAAAGTGCGTACGAAGCACTATGACGCGCGCTTCATTCTGCCGGTATATCTCGCGGGCGTCTGTCTCGGCCAGTCCCGGACGGCTGATAAAGAGCAAAACGCCAAGCAAAGGCAAAACAACATACCGCGCGGTGCGATTCATAGAGCCTCCACCGGTCGCGACATAATCCACTCGGGCAGCGACCGCCGGGAAAAGCCTGCGTTCGTTATGGGCAAGAGTAAAGAATATTTTAGTAAATCAATTACTCCTGGCGGGATAACTCCCGTAGATGCCAGACAAGCGAACGCACCGCAATGCCGGTTGCACGATCGTCTTCGGTCATATCCCCGCCCGCAATGTCCAGGTGCAGAATAGCCGTCGAGTCCGCGGCACCGGAGAACACAAATGCCGCAGCCGTTTGTGCGCCACGATTCTTGCCGTTGCCCACGTTCTTGATGTCTGCTCCGTCGAGCTTGCTCTTGATGTCCTCGAAGTCCTCCTCGACCAGATCCAGAGTCTGCACGGGATCTGCTGCCGCGGCTGCTGCCCGGGCCAATTGGTCCCGCAGGCCGGCAAAGGAGGGCCGGCAGATCAACGCTGCACGGTCACCTACGGCGCTGCTGGCAGCGCCGGTCAGAGTCGCGACCACGTACATCAGCTCTGGATGTTCGCGTTCGGCGATGTGGACAGCGTCGATCAGCGTCAGGCGTCCTTCAGCATCGGTATGACGGATTTCCACGCGCTTGCCGCAGGTGGTATTCGTGATCGAGTCGGGTGTCATGGCGCTCGAGTCGATCATGTTCGGCGTGGCCGCCAGAAAGATCTCCAGATCCAGGTTTGGAAGCTGCATCTCTGCCACGCACCGCAGCACCGCCAGAGCAGTGGCCCCTCCGGTCATGTCGCCTTTCATGGTGTTCATCGAAAGACCTGGTTTTACCTGGTAGCCACCCGTGTCGAAAATGACGCTTTTGCCAACCAGGCAGACGCGCCGGCGCTTCCCACCCGAAGCTTCGGGACTTTTGTAACGCGCTCGAATCCAGCGCGGCGGATCGCTTTCCCGTGAGCCACGCGCCACGAGGTAAAAACAGGGCATGTTCTTCTCCACCCAATCGGCTTCCTCAATAACCACTTCCACTCCGAGCGGCGCCAGCTCCCGGGCAGTCGTGGCCAGCGTGCTGGTGCGTTTTGTATTGGGCGGCATGTTCGCCAGATCCTGGGCGAGGGCCGAGGCGCGCGCTATGGAACGGACGAAGCCCGAATCGACTTCGCCTGAGATTCCGGTAATCACGAGTTGTTGTAATTCGGGCGGTTGCTCCCGGGCCTCGCGGGAACGGTACGTGGAGTCGAATAGGGCGCTCGCCACGGCAAGCGCGGTCGACTCCTCACTTTCGGTCATGCCAGGCGCGCAGGCAAACCCCACGCTCTTGATTTGGGAGAGCGGGGCCGATCCCAGAGCCTTACGTACCGCCTTGCGCAATCGATAGGGCGGAAGGACGCGCCCCACGCCGAGTCCCAAAAAGTGTACGCGCCGGGGGCCCTTGCTGCGGGCGGGCAGGTAGAGACTTTTTCCATAGTCCGCGCGAAAGCCCTCGTTTGCAAGAATCCCGCGTAAATCACTTTCGCCGGAATCAAAGAGTCCGGCGCCCTGTTCGAGCAGTGCGTCCCAGCGCGGCTCCGGCTTTGTGTCGTCGCTTTCGGCGGGCCTTTGAAAGACCGGCACAATCATAAGATCGATGTCAATTTCGGTCCAGGCTGCGTTTTGAATTCGAAGTTCAGTAGAACTGGTGGGCATCGGATTTCCTCAAGTAGACACTCGACTGACAGCCAGCCTTGACGCAACAGAAATCATAGCAGTGAAGCGACCTGGATGCATGCGCCCGGTTCGCTCCGGACGGAAGGTCGGGCTGTCGTTGTTTGCGCCGCGCTATAGATAGCGGCCCGCGGTCAAAGTTCGTTTCCCACAGAACATACCGAAACGAACTTTGAGCGTCGAGTGGTTTACTGTCCCGGGAGCCCGGGAGTGCCGGGGCGGAAGCGATAGACGTGGTACGGAGCACTCTGGCGAATGTGGTCTTTGCTTCGCAGCATGAGGTCTGGAATCGCGCTGTCGGCCACATAGAGATAGTCGTCGGGGCCATAACAAAGCGAGTCGGGCCAGCGCATACGCTCATCTCGAATGACTGTTTGGAGGCGACGATCGGGAGAAAGCCGTACGATCGCGTTGTGTTCTACATCCGTGATGTAGACGTTCTGTTCTGAATCCACGCTGATGCCGTCGCTCAGGGGTTTTTGACCCACTGTTTCTACGCGTTCGGAAAGTTCGGCCGCGCTCAACTGTTCGTTATTCAGATCGGCGGTGCGCACCCGGAACATATCTTCGTGGGTCATCGCCGCGTAATACAGCCACTCACCCTGCCGATCAATGCCGATGCTATCGACGCCGGGCTTGAGCACGAACAGGCCGCCGAAGAATACCATGTCTTTGATGGGATTGCGAATCACGTAATCCTGCGGACGTACAGAGGCGTCATCTTCGAGCAGGCGACGGGCAGTCCGGGTCTCGCTATCGTACACCACCAGAGCCGGCCGATTGCCAAATACGTTTACGTCGGCAATGTAGACGTACCGACCTTCGGGATCGATCTGCAGGTCCTGCAAAAACGAAAGAGCGCCAGCCACTTCGTCGGGAAAATCAAAACGATCGATTACAGTGTTGCTTGCCAGATCAATGGACACCAGCCGGGCCCCGGCCATTCCGTGCAATCCATGGTCGATGACCCAGAGACGATTCTGCCGATCCACAACCACTCCGAGCGGAGTTACCCACAGCTCTTCCTGTTCGGACTGGCCGGGAAAGGCCACCAGGGTCCCGTTAACCAGCTCGGCCAGTTTGATATTTTCGGGCCTCGATTCGGGATGGATGGTCAAGAAGATGCGCCCATCGGCGGCCACGGCCATGTTGCCCGGCGGCTCGTCCAGGCTCGCCAGCATTTCCAGCTCTGAAGCCGGAAATTGCGGCTCTGTCGATAGGTCCGGGTAGGGCGCGCCGCCACCGTGCCGCAGGCCCATGGCTACTGCGCCGAGTGCTACAAGACCCAGAAGTACCGCTCCAAAAATCAGGACTGCTCTTTTCATGCTCTCTTGCTCCCCTTTCGGCCGGACTAATGATCCAATATGGACTGGCAGTCCATATTGTCAAGGGATTTCTGTGAGTCCCCGCGAGAAGATGTGCGCGAACAGGGTCACGCTCTTGCGCACCTCCCCTTCCGATTCCGGGAGCGTTTCGTGGCGCTGGAAACTGCTCAGAAGCCCTACAAGCGATGCCCAGAACACATGTACGAGTTCGTCAGCCCGGTCCCGCACCTTTGCCGGACTGCGGGCCGCGATGCCCTCGGTCAGCGGTCTGGCTACCTGCACGGTGGCCTCTCTGATCTTCTGGTTCAGCTCCGCCGAAACCTTGCCCGGCTCCGGGGGCGGGCTCAAGAAGAGGGTGCGGAAATACTGCGTCTCCCGGTTCGAAAAATCGTACAGGATCATGGCCGCTTTCTGAATCAGCGCATCGAGATTCTGAGCGTGGTTGGTCGCCGCGGGAAGTTCAGTTTCAAAGGCGACGCGCAAGAGATCCAGAGCTTCGAGTTTGATGTGCGCCAGGATCTCTTCTTTGCTTCGAAAAAGGCCGTAGATCGCGCTGCGTCCGTACTCGACTTCTTTGCAGATGGCTTCGATCGTCACATTCTCGAATCCTTCTCGAAAGAACAGGGTGCGGCAACGGTCGAGAATGAACTGCTTGCGTTGGACCAGTTCCCGTTGTCTGCGACCTGCGGGCATGCCGGTATTTGGACTGGTGGTCCGGAAGTGACAACTGATTTCCTGCTTCTACTGTCCCGAATCGAACCGGCCCGGCAGCACGATGGCGGGGGCCGGCTCGGGTATTCGCGTTACCTTGCCGAAGGTCGCACGTGGCCCATGACCAACACGTTTCCTGGCTGAGCACAAATGCCTGCAGCGCAAGATACATCCACCCGGAGGCCGCCTTTGCTTCCGACCGCGGTCCTGGTGCGTGACCCTTAACGAGTCCTAGAAGAACGGGTTGGCCTGTTTCTCTTCAAAGATGCGCGTGAAGGGTCCGTGCCCTGGTATCACGGTCGTGCCGTCGTCGAGGGTGAATAGACGGGTCCGAATACTCTTCATAATAGCGGCGCTGTCTCCGCCCCACAGGTCAGTCCGTCCGATGCCCATCTGAAACAGCGTGTCTCCGCTGAAAAGCAAGCCGGACTCTTCAATTTCGAAACTGCAACTGCCGGGACTGTGGCCGGGCGTGTGCAGCACACGCAACGCGGCCTTTCCAAAACGCAGGACTTCGTCGTCTTCGAGCGAGTGATCGATAGGTGTTTCCGCCTTTTGACCGGGAACACCAAACGCGCGGCACTGCAACTCCAGGTTTTCGTACAGTTCAAAGTCGCCGGGATGCATGGCCACCCCCGGACGCCTTTCTTCGATGCCCGGGCATTCCCGGGCCACCGCATGGGTACCCAGGCAATGGTCAAAATGCGCATGCGTGTGCACGATCCAGCGCACGCGACTGCCGGCATCCCTCAGCAGTTTCAATATGCGCGGCGCATCACCCCCCGGATCAACGACGAGCGCTTCGCCGGTCTTCGTGCAGCGCACGATCGAACAATTGCAGCCAAGGGGATACACGGGAAACGTAAGCACTTCTATGCTTTCGTTTTTGGTGTGCGCAATTCCTGGATCGTTCATATCAAAACCGACTTTCCACATCGGGTCGGGCTTTCTTGAAGAGCAAGAGAAAACAGGATCCAGGAATGCGATTCAGCGGGCACGCCGATGCGAGTAGTTCACTCTCACAGAGGCGCACATCGCTTTCCTGCACGTCATTGGGCACAAGTATCAAAAAGCCCGGACCGGATTGATCGCACTGGTCGAGCTTCGCAAAATACGAAGCATTGACCCGTACCTGGGCGTCCCAGGCCTGCAGAACCGTGTCCGTTTCGCATCCGCCGAAGCAAAGGCCACTCAGAAACGATGCCGCGAACACGGCCGCGCTCCTATTTCGAAGTTGCCGGGCCAGTTTCATACAACTCAGGCGGTTTTCTGCTGGCCTGCCCGGGCCGTAAGCGAAAAAACACACCGGGTTCTTGAATCTCGCCCGGTGCACTCCGACCCGAACCATCCACCCGTTTCCATGCGCGTCCGATCGAACCGGTGTATTTCTCTGTGTGTGCTCCTGGCCGCCTTCCTTGGCGCTCCGGGCTTCGCGCGGGCCGAAGTGAATTTCACGGGTCGTCTGCTGGAGCGCCCCGGCGGACCTCCGATGGTCGATGTGCGCGTGGTTCTACTCGATCTGCGACAGGGCGCCTACACCGACGAAAGCGGGCGCTTTCGCTTTTCCGTGTCCGAACCGGGTTACTTCACCTTGCGCTTTGTTGCCGGGGACCGGGTTGAGGAGCGCCGCGTCGAGGTTCGTTTCGATGGTGAAGAAGTGCTGTGTTATATGGAAACCGAGGCCTTACCGGAACCGGAAGGCGTGCGCGTGATTGGCCTGCGCGATCGAACGCGTCTCTCTCGCTTTCGCCTCAGTCAGGACGAGATCCGTCGGCTGCCCGGCGTCTATGGAGATTCTCTGCGCGCCATCACCACTCTTCCCGGAATCACGCCCGTGCCTCCGGTGGGTGCTCTGCCGACCACAAACATCCTGACCACCAGCTTTTTGGCCGGCTTTGGCATCGGTCCGCCGTACAGCAATTCCGCCAGTAGCGGTGTGCTTGTGATTCGTGGCGCGGGCCCACGTTCCAGTCAGGTGCTTCTGGACGGTTTCAAAGTGCAGTACCCGTTTCACCTGGGTGATCAGTCGAGCGTCATCAACAACGAGTACATCCGGACCGTGGATGTATACACCGGAACCTATCCGGCGCGCTTTGGAAACTCCACCGGAGGCATCATTTCGATCGAAGGGCCCCAGGCGGTGGAAAAGCCCCACGGCCACCTGAATGTTTCGCTCTTCCTTTCGGATGCTTACTACGAGCTGCCGATTTTTGAGGGGGCCGGCTATTTTATTGGGAGTGTGCGAAAATCCTATCCGAACTACGCGCTTTTGACCCTGTACCCGGACGGCATCCCGCCCAACGCAAAGTATGCGGACTATCTGGACGGTCAGTACAAGCTGGGATTCCAGATTACGCGCAACCACGAGTTTTCGTTTCTGTACTTTGGGTCGCGGGACATTCTCGATTATTCTCAGGAGGTGGACGAGCTTTCCAACGGCGGAAGCAGCAACGCGATCGATCTGAATCTGGACCTGAATGCCAGGCTGGACGGAAACTCAAACCAGGAAGGTCGCCCGCCGGTTGGCCTCGACCGCGGCTTTCACACGCAGGGCATGAACTACACCTTTCGCCACGAAGGTTTTCTTGAAAACAGACTCTACGCTCAGGTGAGTCGCTTTCGCGAGGACTTCGACCTTGACTTTCGGTCTCCGCTAACCGGGGAGACTGTGTTCGGTTACGAAGTGCTGGACGCGCGCCGGGAGTTCCAGGTGCGCGACGAACTCACGTTTGAGTTGATTGAAGACGCCGTCGCTGTAAACGCAGGATACGAGCACAACGACGTGCGCTGGGAGTTGTCCTTGCGGAATTTTTCTCCGCAACAAAGCACCAACCCGAATACGCCGAATTTCGTGGAGGTCATAAACGATTTGATCGAGAGCAACCGAACCTTTCGTTCACTCTACGATGGTGACCGCACATCGTACGACCTCGACGCCGGATACGGAGAACTGGAAATACAGTTCTGGCGCCTGCGCCTTACTCCCGGCGTGCGTGTGGAACGGTATTCGCTTTCGGGCAGTACCGGCATCGGACCGCGAGGGGGCATGGAGCTGGAAATTCCAGAATCCGGAACGGTGCTTCTGGCGGGCGCCGGCCGGCACTTCAGTGTGCCCCCCGGCCTGAATCTGATCTCGATTGAGGCCGGCAATCCGTATCTGCATATGGAAGAGTCCGATCACATGGCCGCGGGCATAGAACAGAAACTGGGTTCCGAATGGCTGGTGAAGATCGAGTTCTACCGAAACATCTTTCGGAATCTGGTCGTCGAGGACGCCTTTCTGGTTATTCCGTATTCGTTGCGAACCAATCGTCGGGAGCTGGTAACCAAAACGGCCGATATCCTGGCGGATCCGTTCGAAAACCGACCCTTGAATTTTTCTAACGACGGTACCGGCTGGTCCGAGGGATTTGAGATCTTTGTGAAAAAGACCCGCGAACCCTCTGCGAGCGGCTTCTTCGGCTGGGTGAGCTATTCGTTGACGCTGTCCAAGCGCAACAACCACCAGCCGCGTCTGAGCGAGTCCGAACGTGATGCTCTGCGCAACCGGAACTTGAACCGGGAAGTTGTTTCGTATCTCGAATTCGGGCGCAACATGCTGCTCTACTACGATACCGGGGAGACGGAATTTTTCTATGACAACGATCGCGAGGAGCTCTACGACCTCGATCGAACTCACCAGGTCAACATGGTCGTAAATTACAAGTTCTCCCCGGAGTGGCAGCTCGGACTCAAGTGGAAGTACGCCACGAACGTGCCATTTACTCCGATCGTGGGAAACCAGGATCAACCACCGCTGGAAATTCTCGGTCGACCCACCTTTCTGCCACGCTATTCCGACTACTACAATTCGGACCGTCTGCATCCTGTGCACCAGTTGGACCTGCGGATCGATCGTTTCTTCAACTACTCGTGGGGGTACGCGAACTACTACGTGGAACTCATCAACGTTTACGCCCGCCGGAACCCGGAGCAGGAGAACTTCGATTTTTTGTATCCATATTCTCGTGGGAGCAACCCGTCGATTCAGTACGAATCCAATTTCATTGAGACCCCCGCCGGGGGTGGTCGACAATGGCTGCTACCGCTGGTGAACTTTGGCCTGGAGGTGAGCTTTTGATTTTCAGGAGCACAGGGGCTGCCGTCGTTCTCCGGATAACTTGCGTTCTCGTGCTGAGCGCCTTGTGTTGTGGAGTAACACCTCAGGGCGATGGCGATGCCGAAGAGCGCTTTTTGCTCTGGAATCTCTACAGTCTCGCCCTTGGGTCGAGCGGCAATTGCGTCCAGAGCACGCGGGTCGGAACGGAACTCGGTCGTCTGAGTTGCAGTCGCGCCCCCCGAAGCGCGTGTGCCCTGGATTTGAAGCTGGAGTCTACCGGACAGCACATCATCACGTCCGACACACGCAGCCGTCTGCTGGCAGAGTGGCAGGACATCGTCGATGACTACCCGCAATGCCAGACGACTCGCCTGGCCCTCGCATCGTCCTCCCTGTATCAGACCACGAGCGGCGCAAACATCACGACGCGAACCGACAACAATCGTTTGCAGGGCATCGCCAGCTGCGACAGCCTGGGATCAAGCGATCTGAGCAAACTTGTTTCCGGACCGGCCTTCCTATTTTTGACGTCGGCCCGGGGCCTCATGGCAAGGCAGGCAAAGGCCCTCAGCCAGAACAATTGCTACGACGCACTTCCCTTGAGCAGCGACGATCGGGCGCTTGTAGAAAATGTGAACTCCGGCGCATCCTTCCTGGAGGTGAGCTGCAACTACGGCACTAACGCGGTCACGTCCATATGCAGTGCGGCTGAAAAAGCCGTCGCGCATCCGTTCGACTTTGCAACGCCCCTATAAGGTTGGCGCTGTGCTTAATAGCAGCCGGTGTCAGCCGCGCATCCGGTTGGTGGGTCAATGCCGCATCCGCAGGGCAGGCTGCGCGTGGCGAATCCGGGCCCCTGCGCAATGACGAATGGCGTGTCTTCGCGCAGAATCAGCTCGGGGTATCCGTCGTTGTTGCAATCATAGCGGCACTGCAATGTGTACGTCCCCGTCATCAGATTGCCGAGCGTGTTGTCGCTTCCGCCCCGCACCGGGGTGGCGGCAAGCGGCAGGTTTTCTCCCTGCTGGGTTTCTGGGGTCAGGTAGACAGCGTAATAGTGGCGCTCGCTCTGAACGCCCCCGCTGATCACGAGGGTGCTGGTCAAATTGGGATAATAAACTCGGGCCCGGGTCAGCACGTTCCCACCCATGTTAAAACCAAGGTCGGAACCGGTGATGGTGTGCGCTCGTCTCCAGTCCGAGAAGGTCACGACTTCCTGCTGCTGTCCGGCGTTGTTCAACGCGTGGATCATGAGGTTTTCTTTGATATTGAAGCGGATCTCGAGCACCATGTTCAGCTGCGAGTGATCCACGATCAGCGTCGCCTGCTGCCCCTCTACGATCTTGTGATGCAGCGGGAACCATTGCGGAGGCAGAATCGATTGCTGAGCAGAATCGATGTTGGGGTCGTACTGGAGCAAAGGCGTTACATTGCTGCCCGGGATGTCGTTGTTGTCGAATGTATCGAAGGGCAGCGTTCCATTCACACGACCCCATCCGGTGGCGAAGGCGCGCACGTAAACCCCGGCGTGGGTATAGACCGCGGTGCCCACATCTCTGGACGGGTACAGGGCGCCGCGACCATTCATGAACTCGACGTAGTTGATCAGGCCTCCCGTGTCATAACACGCGTTGTCCGTATCCGCTCCGTAGGGCACGCTGCAATACACCTGTCGCCGGACCGATAGAGTATCCCAGAATTTATCAGAGTCGGACTGGTCATTAATCTCTGAAAGATCGCTGAACGGACTGCGAGAAGAGAGGCGCACCTCTCCCACGTCGATAAAAACCGGCAAGTCGCTGTAACTCGGCGCACAGTTCACGTCCACGTACGGAGTGCATCCGCTATCGGTGGGATTGCTGAGATTCAGTATGTTGTCATCGGCATCTACGAACAGGCGATTGTCGTTGATCTGCCAGGTGTTGAGCGGGCGATCGGTTGCGTAGGTGCCCTTCAGAACCACAAACATGCGGTTGTTAATCAGGGTGGAAAGCAGGGGCGTGCCGTTGTCGCCGTTGCAAGCCGCCGCAAGAAGAATGATCAGCAATACCAGTTTGAGACGCATCTTACGCATTGTCGCTTCCAGAATTAGAGAACAAAGGACACCATCAAGCCAAAATGAAAGAAGTGCCCGTTCTCGATTTCGTAGACTTCGGTCTGGGTTCTGAAATCGGTATTGCCGGGCAGCAGGTACTGATAGCGCACTTCGTCGGGCGGGTCCAGGTGCTTTTCATATACAAGGTTGTAGTCGAGTCGCAGGCCAACGCGGAGCCGTCGGCTGGCCGGGATGGAAAATTCCAGGCCGGCGTAGAGCAAGGGTTCCCATCCGCTTCGGTTGGCGGGGCGCACTTCGAGCCAGGCGCCACCCCCGCCCAATTTCACAAAGGTCTGCAGCTTGAAGTCTATGGGCAGGCGGTAGTCGAGCGCCAGGTACACCGGAACCACGGTCACTTTTTGAGTGGTGCGGGAGAAATACTGACTCCACATGACGCCGCTTTCGGTGAAGAATACCCAGGGCCAATTCACACGATAAAAGCCGCCGGCTCCGATGTTCGCGTCCAGAACCTCATCCAGTCGCGTGCCGGGCACAGGGTTGGACGCGCCAATCCAGATGCCCACTTCATGACGAAGGCGCGACGGGGCTTCCTGGGCCGCCACGGAAATCGGCATTGCGGCCGCGCAAAGCAGGATTATGACGTACCGGGCCCTCATGCGCAATGGTTTTGGTAGCGGATTTGCTGCAAGCAGTAGCTTCAATCACTAAAAGGCCCATTCGGGCCATTTCGCGATTCGTGTCTCTGCAGCGCCAGGGTTTCGAGTCCCGTTTGCGCCAGATCAGCAGGATAGAAGGCTTTGCGGAAAAAAAGGCCCTCGGGCGGGGCGGTGTGGCCGGCTCGCTTTCGGTCCCGACTGGCCAGGACCCCGGCCAGACTTTCCGTGATTTTTCCGGAAGCACGGTCCACAAGACTTCCAACCAGAATACGAATCATGTTGTGCAGAAAGGCGTTGGCGCGAATGCGGAACCCGAGCATATGATCGCGATCCAGAGCTCGATCGGTGCTCCGTTCGATGCGGGCGAAGTGAAGCACTCGCCGTGTTTCCTGCACGCCCGGATGCGGCCGGGCGAAGGCTGCAAAATCGTGCTCTCCCTGGAGTTCCAACAATTCTTCATTCAGTGCATCCACCGGCAGTGGATCGCGGATCCAGAGAAAGCGTCCCGGTCGGAACGCTGTGCGTACGCTATCGTTCAGGATAAGATACTCGTACTCACGGGCCACACAGGAAAAACGAGGGTGAAACGTCGCCGGAACACGCGCTACCTGCCGCACGGAAATGGCCGGATGGAGAACACCGTTGAGTGCGTACAGAAATCTGCGAGGCGCCGGTAGTTCCGCTTCAGTTTCCGTATCGAACGCCGCCACCTGTCCTGTTGCGTGCACGCCGGAGTCGGTTCTTCCGGCGCAGGAAACCCGCCCGACCACAGAGCCGCGCAGCACGATTCGCAGCGCGTTTTCAAGCTCGACCTGAACCGTTAGAGGACCGTCCTGGGCCTGAAAGCCGGCAAAGAAACTGCCATCGTATTCAACGACCAGGGCGAAACGGGCCATGGTCAGCCCGCTACACCGACTTTCTCCTGGAGCGCTTCGAGCTCTTTGGAAATATCTTCGTAGAGGTCTTTGGACATATCGATGATCGCGGTCGGTTTGGAAGAGGAGGCGCGGCCCATTCCGTATAGCTTGCCCAGGTGCATCTTGCAGCGTTCAAGAATCTTGATTCGATCGGTATCGCTGGAGGCCAGGCGATCGAGATACTTACGCGTGAGGTAGCCGTTGAGGTAGATGACGCCATCAAATCCCCAGTTCTTGTCAGTATCTGGCCCGAGCAAGTTTACAAACTGGTCGTGGGGCTCCCGGCCCGTACTCATGATGTCCAGAACGGGGCCGTAGTAATGCACCGCCTTCATATAGAGCAGGTCCTGCACTTTGTCAAAACCCATCCCGCTGAATTGCTCGTTCATGTCGGCCATCAGCCAAGCGCCACGAATGGCGCACAGGGCCTTCTTGGGCGTGGGCGCGACATTCATGCCACGCTTCTGGTAGCAGTCGATGGCCAGTATGTACGAAGCGGCGCCCAGTACCAGCTGGCGATCCTCGTTGAAGTCCAGGGGGCCCAGGATCTTCTCGATGCCGGTCCGACGCGTCACGGTTGCTTTCTTTAAATCCTGAACCTCGTCCGGGTCCACCTTCTCGAAGTCGTTCTGGAAAGAGGAGTAGAGGCATTGCGGGCAGGTCAGGATCGGATAGGCAAGGGGATAGACCCGACCAAATTTCTTACTCACCTCGTAGAGGCGGCGCAGTTCGGCGGTCAGTTTGCCGGCAATCAGGCGTCCGCCTCCAGAGTGTAGCTGCTCTCGAAAGTATTCGTGCCCACAAACGGGGCAATGGGTGGCGTCCTTTGCACGGTAGGAGATCGATTTCTGTCGGCTTACTTTGGTCGCCATATCATGCAGCTCCGCTTGGGCCGTAGGAGCTTATGTCCCCTGATGGCCCTTGACGCGACCATGGTGGCGATTTTTTGATTTTCAGGCAATCAGGTTTCCGGTCATGATCTCCGATAGGACCTGTAAGCGGGCGATCTATGCCCTGCGAGGCGACCGTCATCATGAAAAGGACTAACTTTCTTCTCAGAACCCTGCTTGTGGCCAGTTTGTTGTGGCTCCCCCAGCTTTCCGGTCCGGTCGAAGCTGAATCCGTCGCAGAAAAGGCCCAGCAAAAGCGCATCGAGATCGTTCAGTATCTGCGCATTTTGCGACCAATGGTTTACAACTTCCCCTGCGATCCCGTGCCGGCTTGCATTGCGGATCTGGAAGCCAACGGCGGGCTCGCCGAAGCCGAGGCCAGTCGTGTGAGACCGTACGAGGAGATCAAACGCATCTACCAGGAGGGCATGGTCTACTATTACGAAGGAAATTATCTGAACGCTTACAGCCGCATGTTGGATGCGCAGCAGCGGACCGACGCCCTGCTTGAAATCCTGAGTCAGTCTTATTTGGATCGCACCGATCAGATGATGCGGGACGCTATCGAACGAAAGAACGAAAACGACCCCAATGACCGTTCGGTGGTGGATATATCGATCGATTACGGCCCCAACTCACGCCGTCGGCGCGACTTTGAGACCGACCGGGACGCGCCGGCCACCGAAAGACGTTATGATTCCCAGGAAGTGCACTGGGCCCGCAATAAGTTCCGCATAGAGAAGAATGTTGAGATGGGTTACCATCTGCTGGGGCTGGCCCGCCAGGCGCGCGAACGGGCACTGCACGTGGACCAAAACCTTCGGAACGAAGAACGACTGAATCCGGATCAGCGTCGGGCACGCATTGAATTCTATCTCGCCAGCATTGTGCTCGCCCGGCGGGCAAAGGTGAATGCGGCCTTCATCTATCAACTCAAGTATCCGTACGATAATTACGCCCTGTTTAATCACTTTGGGTTTACCGAGGCTGGCCGCACGGAAGAGGCCGAAGTCCCGACCATTGAAGACGTACGCATGACCTGGTACGAGAACCCGTACCTGTTACCCAAAGAACTGCACCCGGTCTTTGATATGCGACTGCCCGAGCAGTACCGCCGGGACGCCACGGACAGTCGGGCCGAGGTCTACGAGGACGAGGTCGATCTGCAGGTGCGTTTGCGGTTCAATGACGTTCGTCCTGAGAGTTACGAGCGCGTGGAAGGCGGCAACCAGAACCAACAGCCGGCTCAACCCGCAAACTGATAACCCTATCCGGTTCATCCAACCTGGAACCGGCGGCCGCGGCCGCCGGTTCTGCCATGTTCCGCTTACCAGCCGTCGCGGTGTCTTTCCAGTTGTATGCCGGCCTGTTCCGCTTGCCGGGCAGGCAAGCCCGGCACCGCCTGCCGCAACAGTTCCATCATGTCCGCAAAGTAAATGGCCTCGATTCCCTCGGTTACGTGTTCCGGGATTTCCGCAAACTCGGCGCGATTTTTCTCGGGTAAAAAGACCCGATGAATGCCCGCGGCCCGTGCGGCGAGGACCTTCTCCTTAATCCCGCCTACGGGCAAGATGCGTCCACGCAGAGATATTTCGCCCGTCATCGCGATATCCGGGGCCACTCGCTTTCCGGTGAACAGGGAAGCCAATGCCGATAGCAAGGTCACGCCGGCCGAAGGCCCATCCTTGGGAATGGCGCCACTCGGAATATGCACGTGGATGTCGGAACGATGAAAGAGTTTCGCGTCGATTCCCAGCTCTTCGGCGTGCGCACGCAAGAAGGACAACGCCGCCTGGGCGGACTCTTTCATGACATCACCCAACTGTCCCGAAAGCCGCAGGTTGCCGCGTCCCGGGTACGCCGTGGCTTCGATATACAAAATATCGCCGCCCACCGGAGTCCAGGCCAGACCAACCGCAACTCCCGGCCGACCGGTCGCCTCGTTGGCATCGCGGTAGAAACGGTCCCTTCCCAGAATCTTCTCGATGTCTTCCGTATCGTACCGCAGGGTTTCGCCTTCAGCACCCCTTTCCGGATTTCGTTCCTGTTCTTCCATCAGCTGCCTCAGGCCCTTGCGGGCGATGGATTCCAGTTTGCGTTTTAGAGACCTGACCCCCGCCTCCCGGGTGTGCGCATCAATGATACGATGCAGTGCGCCGTCGGTGAGCACAATGCTGGTCGGCTCGAGCTTCAGATCCTTCAGGATTCCGGGCAGCAGATGCTTGCGCGCAATCTGGGCCTTTTCGTTCAGCGTATAGCCGGAAATCTGCACAATCTCCATACGGTCCCGAAGAGGAAGGGGGATTGTGTCGAGGTTGTTCGCCGTGCAAATAAACAGGACGCGACTCAGGTCGTACGATAACCCGAGATAGTGGTCTTCAAAGGAATGGTTTTGCTCGGGGTCCAGGACTTCCAGCAGCGCCGCCGCCGGATCTCCCTGGTAGGAAACGCCGGTCTTGTCGATTTCATCCAGGAGAAATACCGGGTCCCGGGTTTCGGCCTTCTTGAGGGCGGATAGGATCTTACCCGGAAGAGCGCCGACGTAAGTGCGTCGATGGCCGCGGATTTCGGCTTCGTCCCGCATACCGCCCAGCGCCGCCCGTACCAGGGGACGATCAATGGCGCGCGCTATGGAGCGGGCGAGGCTGGTCTTGCCCACGCCAGGCGGCCCGACCAGGCACAAAATCGGCGTTCGGGAGCCGCCACCGGTGTGTTTCTCGACCGCCAGATACTCCAGAATGCGTTTTTTTACTTCTTCGAGACCTTCGTGATCTTCATCCAGCACCCGGGCAGCGGTCGAGAGCGAAATAGCCCGCGGTTCCGGTTCTGAGAAAGGCAGTTCTGCAATCAGTTCCAGCCAATTACGAATCTGGCCGCCCTCAAGCCCGCCCCCCTGGGGGCTTTCCTGAATGCGGCGCATGCGACGCAGTTCCTTGTCCACGGCCTTGCGAACGTGCTCGGGCAGGTTTTTTTCGCGCAGTTGCTTTTCCAGCTCATCGGTTTCGTCGTCGTCGTTTTCGCCGAGCTCTTTGCGGATCGCTTCCAGCTGTTTGCGAAGATAGAACTCCCGCTGCATTTTAGAAGTGTCTTCTTCGACTTTGTTGCGCACTTCCTGATCCATCTTCAGCTGCTCGGTTTCCTCTGCGAGCTGCGCTTTGAGAATCTGCACTTTTTCCGCGACCGAGGACATGCGCAACAGTTCGATCTTTTCTTCGTTTTCGCGCTGAGAGAAAAATACGATCTGGTTTGCAAGCGCGCTCGAGTTTGTGACCCGTTTCACGAACGCACCGATCTCATCGGGAATCCCGGGGTGCACCTGAACGTAGCGCCCCACATACTCCTGGAACTCTGCGTGTCCGCGCACGTCCAGGTCCTGGATCTCTCCGAGCGGTTGTATCCGGCCTTTGAGAAACGGCTTGCGTTCTTTGATCTCCAGAAGCTCAATCTTCTGCACTCCCTGTAATAGGACCTGGAAGCCGCCTTCACTCATAGGTATAACCCGATGAATCTCGGCGAGGGTGCCGGTCGTGTGCAGGCCCTTGAAGTCCACCTCTTCGTCACCCGGCGAACGCTGTGTAAACAGGCCTACTAGGGCGCCGGGCTTTCCGGCCGCCTCGATCAGTCGGACCGAGTCGGTGCGACCCACAAAAACCGGGAGCAGTACGCCGGGGAAAAGGACCGCGTTTCTGAGCGGAATGACGGGCACCTCCCGCGGCACCTCGTTCAGCGGAATTTCGGTAATATTCTGGTCCGCGAATCTGATCACGCTTTTCATCTGGGTCTCCTTTTGGCT
Source organism: Spirochaetales bacterium (assembly GCA_024233935.1). Lineage (GTDB taxonomy): Bacteria > Spirochaetota > Leptospiria > Leptospirales > Leptonemataceae > JACKOY01. The sequence goes on from JACKOY010000001.1 coordinate 61,621, forward strand.
CGTCCCGAAGCGAACCCCGATTGCTCCACTGCAAGATACACAATGGCGCTCCGGGTGCACGCAAAGAGGACACGAAACAACGCAGGATTTGTTCCAGCCCGTGGTTTCGCTTCCGGGGCGGGCCGCGCGGAGCGGTCCTGTCAGCGTGGCAGTCGGCCAGGCAGAATGGCAGCCCGGTTTTCATAATTGTTGCCATCGAGAGAAGCGCGGGGGCTCCTGCACCATGTCCGTCCTGAATTCGCATGTGGCATCAAGTTCGGAGCAGTTTCGCGCGAACAGTGCCGCTCTCAGAGAAAAGGCCGCTTTTGTGGCCGGTGTTGCGAGTGGCATTAAGCAGGGCGGCGGTCAGAACGCCATTCGTCTGCACGAGTCCCGGGGCAAGTTGTTCGTGCGCGACCGTGTGCGACTGCTTTTGGATCCAGGAGCTCCTTTTCTGGAGATCGGTCTATTCGCCGGCCATGAGGTCTACGAGAGTGATACTCCTGCTGCGGGCATTGTTTGCGGCATTGGCGTTGTGGAAGGCGTCGCCTGCATGATTGTAGCCAACGACGCGACCGTAAAGGGGGGCACCTATTTTCCACTGACCGTGAAAAAGCACCTGCGTGCTCAGGAGATCGCGCTCGAAAACCACCTGCCGTGTCTGTACCTGGTCGATTCGGGCGGAGCGTTTCTACCCATGCAGGACGAGGTTTTTCCCGACCGCGAGCATTTCGGTCGTATCTTCTTTAATCAGGCCCGTCTGTCGGCGGCCGGCATTCCACAGATCGCCGTCGTCATGGGCAGTTGCACAGCCGGTGGCGCCTATATCCCGGCCATGTCCGAAGAAACCATCATCGTGCAGGGCACTGGCACGATTTTTCTGGGTGGTCCACCGCTCGTAAAGGCGGCTACCGGCGAAGATGTCACGCCGGAGGATCTGGGCGGCGCGGACGTGCATACCCGCCGTAGCGGGGTCGCAGACCATTTCGCCCACAACGATGAAGAGGCGCTGCGCATCGCCCGCCGCATCGTACGCAATCTGAACCGCCCGCAACTCATGCGGCCCGATCCTCAGAGTCCGCCGCCCCGTTTTGCAACGGACGAATTGTACGGCATTATCAACGAAGACCTGCGTCAGCCCTACGATGTACGGGAAGTCATAGCGCGTATCGTCGACGGTTCTGTGTTCGATGAGTTCAAGGCGCGTTACGCCGAAACCGTCGTGACCGGATTTGCGCGGGTGTACGGCTTCCCGGTGGGAATCATTGCAAACAACGGGGTGCTTTTTTCCGAGTCCGCACTGAAAGCCACACACTTCATAGAGCTTTGTGCGAGCCGCTCCATCCCACTCTTGTTTCTTCAGAACATCACCGGCTTCATGGTGGGTCGGCAGTACGAAGCCGGCGGCATCGCCCGTGACGGCGCCAAGCTCGTAAACGCCGTGAGCAACGCGGCGGTCCCGCGCATCACGGTGATCATTGGAGGGTCGTATGGCGCCGGCAACTATGGCATGTGCGGTCGGGCGTATTCGCCGCGCTTTCTGTGGATGTGGCCCAACGCCCGGATCTCAGTTATGGGACCCGAGCAGGCCGCCTCAGTCTTGTTGACTGTCAAACAGGATCAGCTGGCGCGTAGCGGCAAAAGTCTTTCTGCGGAAGAACAGGCCGAATTTCAGCGGCCGATTCTGGAAGAATACCGGCGGCGTTCGGACGCGCTCTATTCGAGCGCCCGACTCTGGGACGATGGCGTGATCGACCCGGCCGACACGCGGCACGTTGTGGGCCTGAGCCTCGCCATTTGCGCCGGCGCCCCCCAGGCCGAAACTCGCTTCGGCGTTTTTCGCATGTGAGCGTGCTACCAGCTGCCGGAAGCGCCGCCGCCACCGAAGCTGCCCCCACCACCGCTGAAGCCGCCCCCGCCGAAGCTTCCTCCGAACCCGCCCCCGGATCCGGAGAAGACCGATCCACCGCCGCGTCCCCGGAAATTGTGGCCGAAAGCGGCAACGCAAAAAATGACAAACGCATAGGTGAGCGCGGTAAAGAACGCGAAGAAGAAGAGCGCTATCAGAAAGCACAGAAATGCAAGAATGCCCGATCCCAATAACCGTTTGCCGGTCGAAGCCATACGCAAGAGGGCCGAAGCGATCAAGGCGATGACGAAGCAGGCCAGGAAGAAGAACTCCCCTCCCTCCTGATCCCGTGAATCGGTTGTCGCAGAGGGCTCGGGCAGCGGCTCTCCTTCGATGCGCGCACCGATTGCTTCTACACCGGCCTGAATGCCACCGCCAAAGTCCTGCTCGCGAAAGTGCGGCGCCATAATGTCCGCGATGATGCGCTTTGCGGTGATGTCCGGTATGGCGCCTTCGAGTCCGTAGCCCACTTCAATGCGCATACGACGGTCGCTTCTGGCAACAACCAGGATCACGCCATCGTCCACGTTGCCGCGCCCAATCTGCCAGGCCTCCGCTACGCGAATGCTGAACTCTTCGATCGGCTCGGGGCCAGTGCTCTCGACGATCAGCACGACTACCTGGCTGCCCTTGCGTTCCTCGAGACCTTCTAGATAAGAATCAATGGCCTGTCGACTGCCCGGGTCCAGGAGGCTGACCGTATCCACCACGCGCCCGGTCAGCTCTGGAACCGGTACGAGATCCTCCTGGGCGCTGAGCCCCTGACCCGCCAGGAGCGCCAGCAGCAGTACAACAACGCTGATATGCCGGCCAGGCGGGCCGGGCTTGAACGAGCGCAATAGTTGCCTGGCAGCGCGCACGCCAGGCCTCAGTTGAAGTTCACTTGAGGCGGTTGCGAAATCTGTTCCTGGTTCTCCGGTTGAAAGTTCTCTTTGCGGGCAAATCCAAAAATGCGCGCCGTGATGACATTCGGGAATGTTCGGATGGAGACGTTGTATTGCTCGACCGCCTGGATGAAACGCCGCCGGGCAACTGCGATACGATTTTCCGTGCCTTCCAGCTGTGCCTGCAAATCCCGGAAGTTCTCGTTAGCCTTCAGGTCCGGATAGTTTTCCACAATCAGCATCAGTCGCGAAAGGGCCGAAGACATCTGCGCCTGGGACTGCTGGAAAGCCGCGAAAGCCTGCGGGTTGTTGATCAGTTCGGGAGTGGCCTGTATGGAACCCACGCGCGCCCTCGCGGAAGTTACCGCTTCGAGGGTTTCACGCTCATGGGCCGCGTAGGCCCGCACCACTTCCACCAGGTTGGGGATCAGATCGTACCGCCGCTGGTATTGGTTCAAGACCTCGGACCAGGCGGCATTGACCGCTTCATCGTTGCGCTGGATGTCGTTATATCCGCAACCGGGAAGAGCTCCCGCCAGAAGTAAGACTCCACAGAATGCGAGAGATTTTCGGATCATGCTTTACTCCTGAGACCGCCTGTAGTCTGTACAGACTCGAACCGCCTTCCGGGGCGTGGTCAACTAAAATTCCCGGCCAACGGAATGACATTCCTCGACTATCCGTTCTCTCTGAAAGACTTCGATATCCCGGCTCTGATCAACCGGATGCTGGTCACGCTCATGCTGGCGCTGCTCATCTTCGCGCTGCGCTTTTTTTTCATAGTGCTGGCCCGTCGCAGGCACAGCTCCCGCGCACAACTCAATCGCTGGCGTCTGACCAGCCTCTATCTTTCTTTATTTACGCTGATCGTGATCGCCCTGCCGCTCTGGATATCTTCGCTGCAGAGCGTGATGGCCTTCGTGGGAATCTTTGGGGCCGGCATCCTGATTGTGATCAAAGAAGTCATACTGAACGTAGCCGGGTGGTTTTATATCATTGTGCGTCGCCCGTTCGACGTAGGCAACCGGGTGAAGGTGGGCGATCATATAGGCGACGTGCTGGAATTGCGGCTGCTGGATTTTTCCATGATTGAAGTGCGCCACCGGGAGGACGGCGGCCAGAGCACCGGACGTGTCCTGCATATTCCGAATTCGCTTCTTTTTACCCAGCCCCTCGCCAATTCGAGCAAAGAATTTTCATTATATTGGAACGAAATTCGGGTGCCGCTGACTCCGGCCAGCGACTGGGAGCGCGCCCGCGCGATCGTTCTGGAAGTCGCGGCCAGCGTTGTGGACCGTGTGCATGAGTCCGACGGGCGCCTGCGGGCGGCCGAAGAACGCTACGCCATCCACTACGCAGCGCTTGAACCGAGTGTCTTTGTAGAATACCGGGACAATGCAGTCTGGCTTTTCCTGCGCCACCTGTCGGAACCACGGAAGGTTCGCCTGATTACGGACCAATTCTGGCGCACCTTTTTGGCGCGGATCGCTCTGGAAGAAAACATCACGCTTTTTTCGGGTTAAAAAAAGTCTCAAGCCCGACCGGCACCCCTTCCGATTGGTTCGATATGCAGGTTTCCGGTCTTGAAAGAGCGCTCGGTCGTGTTCAGAGCATCATGGATCGCTTTGTGCTATCGCCGGCGACCACGGGAGCCGGGCCGGAGTCCCAGCCCCGTGCCAATCCAGAACCAGAACAAACGGCTCTACGAACCGGTTTTGGGGCCGAACTTGACCGTATGATTGAGGCCGAGTCCCTGCGACAGGGTGTGGCGCCCGATCTGGTGCGCGCTATCGTTCAGGTGGAAAGCGGCGGGCGCACAGATGCGCGCTCCCGGGCCGGAGCGATCGGTCTTATGCAACTCATGCCGGGAACTGCTTCCATGCTGGGCGTGGATCCGGAAGATCCCGCTCAGAATCTCGCGGGGGGCGTGCGCTACCTGCGTGACATGGCCGCACAATTCGGCGACCTTGATCGTACACTTGCTGCCTACAATGCCGGCCCCGGCGCTGTGCGACGTTTCAACGGCGTGCCGCCTTATGCCGAGACGCAGAACTACATCCAGAGCATTCGCCAGATCCTTGACGAGCGTGGCTAGCGCGGCGCGCCTCCGGCCCCCGGCGTTCGTACTGGTTGGCCTTCTTTTTCTTTTTCTGCCTGGCTGCCCCCGCAATAGCGAAGACGCGACCATGTTCCGATTGTACCATGCCCTTCATGAAGATATTGAACAGGCGACCCGCGGCACGCCCGTTCGTCCCGCCTACCTTGCCGCCCTGATCAGCCTCGAATCCCACCCGGCCGGTAACCCCGACAGCAGACGTTTCGAGCCAGCCGTGTATCGCGGCCTCGTTGATCTGCGGGATAGCGGCCAGGCCTGGGGCGGAGTGCAACGCAGTAAGATTCGAAGCGCAAGCGACGCTCGCCTGCGTGCGCTGGCCACGAGCTACGGGCTGACTCAGATTATGGGGTACCACTGTCTCGAATTGGGCTGCTCAATCGAGGACCTGACCGCCGCCCAGCAGCTCTACTGGTCGGTGGCCTACATGCGCGTTCACTACGAGCAGGAACTACAGCGGAGCAACTGGGAGCGCTGTTTTCGTATGCACAACACGGGACGCCCCGATGGAATTCCCAACCGCCGGGACTACGTGGAGCGCGGCCTTACGCGAATGTCCTATTACGAGCTCTGGGAAGAGCGACAGGGTAGTCTGTTTTAGTGCGGTCACGCACTCCGGGCCGTCTGTCCGGCCCAATGCTTGTTATCGCTTGCCTGGTCGTGTGACCCATGTCCGGTTCGCTTCAAAACGAAAACGCGCCCGGACAGTAATCCACTGTCGCTTCGAACCTTATTCGTCCTGGCCGTAGCGGCCGGCTCCCAGAAACGAAACCGCCAGGCAAACAACGGCAATCAGGAAGGGAAATTCGAAGTGTGACTGACTGTCAGATCCATCACGATTGAAGATCATCCAGAAGTCGTTGTGCGCGAGAGTGTGTACAACGATGGCGATCCCGAAAAACCAAACCGCCGAAACGAAAGCCGCAAGGCGCACCTTGACGCCGATCACCAGAAACAGCGCGGCTCCTACTTCGACGGCTATCGTGCCCAGCCCCACCGGCCACTTCAAGGCCTGTCCAACGATGGCCCCTGTTCCGTCCACAAAGGCTCCGACAATCAGCAGTTTGGGCAGTCCATGCGCGAGTAGAATAAGACCAACGGTCACGCGCAGAATTGTCGCCGCAAAGGGGCTGTAGTTGTTCAGGAATCTCATTCAGGCCTCCGGTGCCGGGGAGGGTGCCCTCCCGTTCGCATAGCGTCAAATCAAAACAAAAAGGGCGCCGGTTTCCCGACGCCCTTCCAACCCAGGACGGTTGCGCGCCTTTTACTGGCCGCCGCCCCCGTTGTTGGCTCCTTGCTGCCGTGGCTGCATGGCCGGGGTCTGCTCTGCCGGGCCTGGCGCGTTCTCGCAGTTGCTCAAACTCGGCCAGTGATCCGGATAACGGGCGTTCTGGCGGATCAATGAGAACAGGCGGTTCTTGCGCTCACAGTCGTTGCGATCAAAGTCAATCGCAGCGCCATCGAAATGCACCTCGAAGATGTCCGTCAGGACCCGTAGCTCATCAAAGAACACGTAAACCGGTTCCAGCGATGTTTCCGGTCGGGCGCGGATCTTAAACTGTCGGAATACCAGAGTCTTGATCTGCGGAAAAGACTGCACATCTTGCGGTATGTTGGTCGGAACCGTGGTTGTCATTGGACGCCAGCCGATAAAGTCGATCGACCCAAAGCGCAGAATGTGTGTGTCTCCGCGCCAGTCTTCGATCCAGCCTTCCAGGTCGTACTCGTTTCCGCGGCCCATGACCCAGACCGAGATCTTTTTTACGACGCCCGGCATGTCAATTCCGCGCACACAATCGATCATGACCGGCCGTGAGGTTTGACGGGTCGCCGATTGTGCCGCATCTTCGTAGCACGAGGTATTGCGGTAGTCTCCGCGACGGGCGGATTCTTCGTTCAGGTACGGTCGCACACGCTCAATGATGTAGTGGTCGACCATCGGTGGGCGCACGGTCACGACGTTGTAGCCCGGAAATGTGAAGGCAAACTTCACGCCGAGTATGTGCGCGTTTTCATAACCGTCATTGTAGCGGATGTCCCGCGGAGTGCCCCGAATCAACTTTACTTCGCGTTCGGCTTTTAAGTTAGAAGCGGCGGGCTCGTAATCGGCATCGGGGTTCGTCTCATTGGCGTTGGTCACGACTTCCCAGCCGTAACCTCCACCGGTATAGTCCGAGTCCCAGCTTTCGATCGTGATCGCGCGCAACTCGCTCGATTCCACGTCGCTGCCGATGGCGGTCTCCACGCCGGCCTGGACGTTCGCGGTGCGCGAGAAAAGAACCAGCGCAGCGGCGGCGCCCCCTACCAGCAGAGGTACTGTGAATTTTCTAAGGTGCCTTGTAGTCTTCATCGCATTAACCTTTCTTGGTTTCTTCCGGACCTCAAGCCCGCTCTCACCAGTTGTCCTTGATTTCGGCTCCCGGATAATCCTGTTCACTCCGGTCTACGAGCACCTTGAGGCCGTCCACGTAGAAGTAGAAGGTGCCGCCCACCTCATGATGGTCGCTCACCACAAACAGACTCACGAAATGCAGGTTGCGGTCGAGCAGGGCAAAGCGCGTGCTCTGCGGCAGCCAGCCGGGAACCGTCACAGTCAGACGGCGCCATCCGAAGAAGTCCAGGCGTCCCAGGCGCAGCTTATGGATGCGTCCGCGATAATCCCGCAGTTTGATGAACATTGTGTGTCGGAAGTTGCGGCCCAGAACCCAGACGGAGAACTGGCGCGCTTTGCCCCGAATAATGAACTCGTGCGGCGGGGAGATTTCCACGCGGTCGAATCCGCGGTCTTCAAAGTAGGTCTTTACGCCCAGGATATGGTTAGGGTTCTGCGCGTTCTGATTGATCGAATAGGCTTCCCCGGGCGGCGGACGCTCGTGCTCGTCGTCAGCGGAACGAATCTCGCCACGCTGAACAATCTTGAGGATCTTGGTTTCCCCCAGCGGGCAGGTCGCTCGGGCAATCCAGTCTTCAGCCTCTTCGAAGTTCTCCAGTTGTTCCCAGTGCAGGCCAACCCCGAGGTCAACAGACTGCTCTTCCGGCGCATTCGGATCGGCCTGACCGGCCTGCTGGTTGGGCTGTTGTTGTTCGTTCTGGGGTGGTTGTTGCGCCAGGGAAGGCGACAAGAACGCCAGGGTACTGAATAGAGCGAGCTTAATTGCTAACGCCTTAGGCTTCATGGTCATGAGCTCCTGCATAATCACCGCAGGCCCCCGCTCGGGGCCCACGCCGGGTAAGTCACTACTCTGTATCGGATTTTGACCTGGGAAACTTTGGCCTTTCCAGAATTTTTTGGGCCACCGCGATAAGAGCAAACAAAAACGACAGGGTGGTTTTCGGCTGTTTCAGGCGCGCGGCTCTTCGATCCGTCGCACCATCTCACGGGTCAGGGCTGTGAATTCCTTGCGCGTTTCGGCCAGGCGTTCCTCCCGCGAATTGTAGATATTATGTCGTGTGCCCAGCAGTTCCGCTACCCCAATGCGATCGAAAATCATGGTCTCAAAAAGCAGGTTTTCGTAGTTCAGTTTCAGTTTGTGGCTTTGCTCCTCGTGCTCGCGCACCAGGTGACCTCCCGCCTGACGCACCCGGTTACGGACAATACCCAAAAAGGACGCTGTCGAACGCAGCCCGCGCTCCTTTGTGTCTTTCTGCATGTTGCCGATGTGCTGCAGAATGAACGGAATTCCATAGCAGGAGATAAAATCCGGAATTGTGGGCACCAGGTAGTAGTCACTGGCGACGATGGCGTTGCCGGAAATGAGGTAGATGTTCGGGGGGCAATCGAACAGAATGTAGTCGTAGTGGCGCCGAATGGGCGCCAGGGCCTCCTTCAGGATTGTAGTTCGCTTGAAGTAGAACTCTTCCATTGAGGCGATATGGCGGGGCTTGCGGGAGACCAAACGCATTTCGTATTCCGGCAGGTCCAGATGGGATGGCAAGAGGTCCAGGCCCGGAGTATTGCCCGGCATGCTGTCCCAGGCTCGATCCAGGGCATTCTCGATGATCCAGGAACGGTCCAGTTGCGGCTGCTCGGTCTCGAAGAACGACTGGACCAGGTTGTTGATGGACCCCCGGCGTTCCAGCCAGTCGGCCCAGTAGTGCTCGTCAACGGTCGAAAGCGAGAGACTGCATTGGGGGTCCAGATCGACCATGAGCACGCGCTGCTTCATGAGCGTCGCGAGCCCCACGGCGAGCTGGAGCGTGATCGTTGTCTTGCCCACGCCGCCCTTGTAGTTTATTATAGAAATAATTCGCGCCATAAAGTAGCCCGGGCAGACAATCCGGAACCCGGGTCCGGGGAAAGGCTTTTTGGGAACTGTTTGTCGGGCTGCCCCCTGGGTTGATCATCGGTCATGGCAGGCAAAGGTTTGATCATTGTGACAGGCGCCGCCGGGCTGATCGGGAGCGCGGTGGCACGGGAGCTGAACCGTCGAGGGGCTGAAAACCTGATCCTGGTCGATCACCTGGGCCACACCGAGAAGTGGCGGTACCTTCGTTCGATTTCCTACCGGGAATATTTCGAGAAACAGGACTTTCTTCTGCGGCTGGAGCGCGGGCAGTTTCCCGGGATAGAAGCCATCGTTCATCTGGGCGCCAATAGCAGCACGACCGAGACCGACGCCAGTCATCTGGTCGAGAACAACTACCGCTATTCGATGGAGCTGGCGCGGGTTTCGGCCCGGGACGGCCTGCGAATGGTCTACGCATCGAGCGCCGCCACCTACGGGGACGGCGCCGATGGCTTCGACGACGATCCCGCCCGGCTCGGCGAATTGCGTCCGTTGAACATGTACGGCTATTCCAAACACATGTTTGACTGCTGGCTTGCGCGCGATCAGTTCCGGCCCGGCTTTCTGGGGTTGAAATACTTTAACGTGTACGGGCCCAACGAATACCATAAGGGCAATATGCAATCTCTGGTGCTCAAAGCTTTTCGCCAGGTCCAGAGCGATGGGTGCATACGACTTTTTAAGAGTTATCATCCGGACTACGCCGACGGAGAGCAGAAAAGGGATTTTCTGTATGTTGAAGACGCCGCACGCATGACGGTCTTTTTTGCGCTGGATAATCGTGAGGCAACCGGTGTTGTAAATGCCGGCAGTGGTACAGCGCGCACCTGGAACGATCTTGCGCGCGCCGTATTCGGCGCGATGGGCCGCGAACCGGCGATCGAGTACATTGAGATGCCCGCAGAGTTGCGGGGGAAATACCAGTACTATACCTGCGCACCAATAGAAAGGCTCCGTCAGGCCGGCTACAACCAGAGCATTACTTCGATCGAGGATGCCGTTTCTGCTTACGTGCGCGACTATCTGCTGGCCGGCGAGGCGTGCGCTTGATGGACGCCCGGTTCAACTGTTCGTAGAATACGCCCAGTAATTCCGCCGGTTGCTCCACATGCAAAGCGTGGCCCGCCGCCCGGAAGGTGTGCAGGCGTATGGATCGGTTTTCTTTCTGGATGCGCCGCCCCATGCCGACTTCGGTGATGCGGTCGTCGGTTCCCCAGTACATGTGTACCGGCAGGTGCAACTGACGCAGTCGCGCTCCGGTCAGGAAGGCCCGTGCTTCCTCTTCGATGGTATTATCCGCCAGATAGGCGTACCCGGGCCGGGACCACTGTCGCAGCAATTCTCGAAGAATAAACTCATGCAACTCGGGCGCACGATCGCCGTAGATCGCATTCAGCAAGGCCCGCACTTCCCCGGTGGTTTCCGGAAACATCATCTGGCGAATTTCGTCCCGATGATCGGGCGGTAGCCGCATTAGGCCCGGAGCTATCATGTGCAGTTCGCGAATAGGCGAGATCCCATGGACTTTGTGTAGATACAGGGTGGCATGGGCGGCGACCAATCCGCCCAGACTGTGCGTAAAGATAATCGCCTCTTTCAGAGCCAATGCGCCCGAGGTCGGTGCATCGAACAGGAACCGCGCGATCATGCGGCCCAGGACCGGTATGTGCCACAGGGCCCGAATGTCGGGCAGTGCCGAGCGTCCAAAGCCCGGCAGATCGATCAGGTACACCCGATGACTCTTCAAAAGTTCAGGCGTAACGCGGCGGAACGTATGACTCGAATCGAGAAAACCGTGCAGAAGAACCAGGGGCGTGCCCTCTGCCACGCCGCCTTCGTACACGAAATAGCTTTGATGCTCGAAGCTCTGCCTTCGCGATCGAAAGCCCTGCGCCAGAAGGGCGCGATGGATGCGGTACCGCCGCAGGCCGAGCAGGAAGCGTCCGCGCAGCGATCCGTTCATGCGCTCAGTGCCGCGGCGTGGGCCGAAACGCATTCTGCCAGGGCGGACAAATCGTAGCCGCCTTCAAGAAAGCTGATTACCCGCCCGGCGCTGTGTTCCCGTGCAATTTCCAGAACGCGGGCCGTGGCCCATTCAAAAAACTCCGTCGTTAGATTAATCGAAGCCAGTGGATCGCGGCGATGGGCGTCGAAGCCCGCCGAAATGAGCAACACCGACGGTCGGAACTCCTGCAGGGCCGGAAAGACCTGGTTCTCGAACGCGGAGCGATAATCGGCATCGTCCGAGCCACCGGCCATGGGAATGTTCAAAGTGGTTCCGAGGCCCGCGCCCTCGCCCCGGTCCGTTGCCGCTCCTGTACCTGGATAAAACGGATACTGGTGCGTGCTGATGAAAAGCACCTCTGGATCGGAATAGAAGCTGGCCTCGGTGCCGTTGCCGTGGTGTACGTCCCAATCCAGAATGGCAATACGATCCAACCCCCGGGACTGCAAGTAGCGTGCGGTGATCGCGATGTTGTTAAAAAGGCAGAAGCCCATGGCCCGGGTCCTGAGACTGTGGTGGCCGGGGGGTCGCAGAAGCAGCAACGCCCGATCGACCTCGCCGGCAAGAATGCGGTCGGCCGCCTCAAGGCCTGCGCCGACCGAAAGGGCAGCGGCGTCGTACGACTTTGTGCTGACAACGGTATCGGCATCGAGCAGCCCCCCGCGTGTGCGGCAAAAATCCGCCACCTGATCGACGTACTGTGGATCGTGATTGAGCGCGATCTCTTCGGCAGTCGCCACACGTCTCGAAAGGGGGAGCAATCGGCCGAAGAAGTCCTGACGTTCCAAAGCTTCGCGAATGGCGACCAGTCGCCGGTAGTTTTCCGGGTGCCGATCGCCGGTATTGTGTTCCAGAAAAAGGTCGTCGGTGAAATAGGCCGTCTTACCCATGTTTTCAGTAAGCGCCAGGGGATGTGGGCTGGCAAGGAATTCCGGGATCCATGCAGGCAGGTCAGAACGGCGAATCATCAGCAAATTCTCTGAACGCCTGGAGCGCCGACCTGGAGGCAGAGCTGCGAGCTCTGGAAGCAAAAGGGCTGAAAAGACACCTGCGTGTTGCGTCGCCGGGCATCGATTTTGCTTCCAATGATTACCTGGCTCTGAATGCATCCGGACGCCTTCTGGAATTGTTGACCCAACGCGTGCAGGGTTTGCACGAGCAGGTCGGAAGCACCGGCTCCCGACTGGTGCGCGGACATCATCATCTTTTCGAGCAGGTGGAAGACCAGTTCGCGCGCTTTGCCGGGCAGGAGTCGGCCCTGTTGTTTCACTCCGGGTACGCGGCCAACGTGGGCAGCCTCCAGGCTCTGATGGGTCAACGCGATCTGGTTTTTTGCGATCGTCTCTGCCATGCTTCCTTGCTCGATGGCGTGCGACTCAGCGGGGCCCGCCGTCACTACTTTGCCCACAACGATCTGAACGATCTGGAAAACCTTCTGCAACGCCACCAGTCGAAGCGCGGTCGTCGCTGGATTGTAAGCGAAGCGCTCTTCAGCATGGACGGCGACAGCCCGGATTTGCCCGCCCTCTGTGGCCTTGCCGATCGGCATGGGGCGTTGGTATGCCTGGATGAAGCGCACTCGATCGGGGTTCTGGGACCCGGCGGCGCCGGCCTTGCCGTCCAGCATGGACTTGCGAATCAAATTGCACTGCACGTGTTTCCCTGTGGTAAGGCCCCGGGACTGCAGGGCGCCTTTGTGGCCGGTCGCGCGGCCGTGCGCGAGATCTTGATTCAGCGGGCCCGTTCCTTTGTATTTTCGACGGCTCAACCGCCGTTTCTGGCGGCGCTGCTCGGGGACGTTCTCGAAGAAATGCGCACCGGCGCCATGCAGGCCGCGCGCGAACACCTCAACCGTCTTTCGAGTTATCTAACCGAAAGACTGGCCGGCGCCGGCTTTGAGGTGGGCGGGGCGTATTCGGTCATCGTTCCGATCATCGTTGGCGAAGAAGCGCGTGCGTTGGCGCTGGCAGAAAGGTTGCAGAACGAGGGCCTCGACGTCCGTCCGATACGACCCCCGACCGTTCCCGCCGGAACCAGCCGACTTCGCATCAGTTTACACGCAAACCACCGGACCCAGGATCTCGATCGACTGATCAATCTGCTGCGGGGGCAATCGGTTTAGCGCCGGCGAGCGGGGGGCGCACTCAGATAGGGGAGTGGCAGCAGGTAGGGAGTCAGCCGTTCCTGTTCCGTACCCTGCAACTCCAGCGTACGCATCAGCATGGCCGGCGCCACAGTCGAAACCGGAATCATGCCCGACTCGGCGCCGCAGTAGCTATTGGCCATAACCGGAGTGGCTCCCATGGCCAGCACACTGTCCAGCGCCGACAGTGGCGTACCGACAAAATCTACACCGCGAATGGGTTCTTCGCGTCCATCGGGAAAGACCCGCGTCGCCAGATGGATTTCGCCTTTGAACGCCTGAAAATCATAACGCCCGGTTCCGGTTTCCCCACCCAGCACTTCCTTTACATGAATGCCGAACGGTCGCCCCTGCTTCTTGATTTCTTCCAGAAAGCGCTCGCGCAATTCCTCATCTGCGACGGGCTTGTGATTGACCACAATGAGATTGCCCATGCGCGAAATCGGTCGCTCGAACCGCTGGCAGCGGGCGTGACCATTCAATTCGCGCTGCCCCGGAACCGGAGTAGAACCGGTTAAAAAGTTTCGCAGGATTCCATTTTTCACCAGCACGGCGGGCCGCGCTTCGTTGCCTTCGTCATCGTAACGATAGGTTCCGATCATCTGGCGGTCTTTGAATTTGCGGCGCGTGGGGTCATCCACGATGTCGATGTATGCGGGGGCAATGCGGCGTCCACGCAGATCCTTAAATGTAGCCCCTTCGTCGGCTGAAAGCAGGCGACTGCCTTCGAGGCGGTGTCCGACGACTTCATGGAAAAAAACTCCACTGGCATCGGGACTTAACAGCACAGGGCCGGAGTACGAGTTGAGGCGCGGGGCCGCATTCAGTTCTTCGAGCAAACGAATTCGTTCTTTGACCAGGCGTAGAAATTCCGGCTCGTCCGGCAGATTTGCCGGATTGCCTTCGATGAGGTTGATCTCCTGGGAAACCCCTTCACCCTTTTTGGTCAGTGTCCAGAGGTGCGCGTGCAATTCGAAGATGCCCAGCTGCTGCAGAACCTCGCGTCCTTCGGTGCTGACAAACACATGTTGTCGTCGGTGAGAGACGAATTCGAACCAGCAATTCTTAACGGCCGGATAGCGTTTGATGAGCGCTCCGGCTTTCCGGATCAGACGGCGGTAATAGTCCAGGTCCGGTTCCGGCAATGCCTGGTAGCGCAGATCGACGCAGGCCGGCGACCGCTTCCGGGACGCGAGTTGGGGATACAGGTCCAGGAAATGAAGCGCATTGGAGCGTCGTTCATAGTATTGTTCCGCGGCCTCGCGATAGCGCGCGTCGGTAAGTTTCCAGAGGCCGAATTTCAGCGCCTGCTCCGAAAGCTCGGCCGGCATGTCGATGTAGTCCACGGATTCGTTGCGGTCGGAGTTGTCGGACAGTCCACCTTCGCTGGTGTTGTCGTAGCGGTACGAACCCACCCGGACGTCGCAGAAGACCGTATTGCGTGTGGTCGTTGTGTCCTCGTTGAGTGCGCCCAGGCGACCCCAAAAGCGGTCGGTGACCTGGTTACGAAACAAATAGGACAGATAATAGGCGCGGGGCGGCATCTGCGCGCGGAGTTTGCGAAACGAGCGGTCCAGTTCCTCGCGCAGATATCTGGTAGTCCGCTTGAGGTCCGCGCGACCCAGCAGCCCCTTTTTGATTGCGTTCCCGGACAAAGACTTCAGCCCGAGGGCTGCTCCCCCGGCTGCGCGTCGGGCCGGGTTTCCGGCTGCGGTGCAGGAGTGGGCTCGGCACCCCGACGGTCAACGAAGCCGCGAAAGTCGGCGCTCTGCCGCATGAGTTCGCTGATGGCCGAATCGGTCCGGGCGCGCTCCCAGTTACTCTCGTCGGCGTTGCCGGCCTGTCGCAAAGCGGTCCGGCAGCTCTGCTCGTCCCTTCGTAGCGCGTGAACGCGTGCCAGCAGAAAGTACCCGCCCGCGTCGTGCACGCGCTGCAGCACGTTGCGGGCCCGGTTGAGATCTCCGCTCTCCATCAGCGCAGTGCCGAAGTCGCGATTGAAGTCCAGCAAGGTCCGGGCTGCGGTCTGGTTGTATGCTGCGGAAAGCTGGCCCGGATCGACACGATCGAAGAGGCGTACTGCCAGTCGGAAGTCGCGGGACCGTAGAGCCAGGCGCCCGCCCTCGAAGAGGCCATCCGTGTATTCACCCCGGAGGTCGCGGTCGGGTTCTTTTGCGTCGAGGCTATCGGCGAGGCGACGCGCAAAGGTCAGGGCGGCGCCGGCGTCAGCACTCCGGTTCGCCAGGAGCTGAACGAGAAGCGCCTCTGAGGCCGTTGCATCTTGCTCCAATGCTTCCCGGGCATGTCGCGTGGCGTCTTCGGAGCGATTCAGGCGCCATTCCGCGAGGCTCAAATCTGCAATTAGATCCGGCGTGCGCCGTCCAGCCGCTGCGGCGACCATGTGGGTGCGGGCCTGCTCGTAATCCTGGCGCTTCAGAAAGATCAGCCCTTCCATATAATTCACGAAATACGTGAACGCTTCGTTTGGATCCGGGTTGTGCTCCCGTGCACTCGCCAGACTGCTTAAGGCTTCGTTGTGGCGACCCAGATGATAGCGACAGACCCCGGCCTTGTAGTGATACTCCCAGGATTCCGGCTCGGCTCGAATCAAAACGTCCAGATCGCCGACCGCGCGCGCATAGTCCCCCAGTCGCATACGAATGAGCGCTGCCTGCCAGCGCGCGGGGTGATAGTCGGACCGGAGCGCCAGCGCCCGCTCGTACGCCCGAAGGGCGTCTTCCCAGCGTTCTTCCCCCCGAAGGGTCTCCGCCTCCGCCATGTACTGGTTGATGCGCACCATGCGCGGATCCCGATTCTGTTCCGCCTGCTCTCGCATCTGGCGCACCTGGGGGATGTCGCGAAACTGCAGGAACTTTTCCGAATAGGTCAGGAGGTTTTCCCAATCACGATTGGATCTATAATAGAGACAGATCTTCCAGAACGCCTTTTCGCGTAAATCCGGGTCCATGCGCAGTTCCACCGCCCGGCGAAAACTCTGGATGGCGGCTTCGTATTCGCGGTTTTCCTGTTGGATCAAGCCCATGTAAAAGAGTGGGTTACCGTCGGACGGGCTGAAGCGGAGGGCCTGTTGAAAAAGCTCAAAGGCCCGGCGGGTTTCGCCGGTGCTGTAGGCGAGCTTTCCGTCTCGATAGTACTGGTTCGCAAAAAGCGCAGGTGGCGCCAGCGCCAACGAAATCACGATGGCGGTGTAAACAAGGCGGAGGAAGCGTTGGTTCATGCTAGATTAGACCGGCACGGGCGGCGCCGGTGCGTCCTTTTTCCGAATACCAGTCTGCCCTCTGCCTGACCAATATTTTTTATTGACACTCGCCTGGTCCGGAAAGTCAACAAACAAGGCCGTATGATAGAAGTACAGGGATTGACTAAGTACTACGGTACCTTCCCGGCCCTCCAGGATGTCAGCTTTTCGATCGGTCAGGGTCAGGTTGTTGGCCTTTTGGGCCTGAACGGTGCCGGCAAGACCACCTGCCTGCGGATTCTGACCGGTTACCTGGTGCCTGGCGCCGGGGAATGTCGGGTGGGCAATCGCGATGTCTTTGGTGATCCGTACGAGGCGCGCGCCTTGATCGGTTATTTGCCCGAGCACCCGCCCCTCTATCCGGAGATGACGGTGCAGGACTTCCTGCACTTTGTTGCGCGCCTGCGCGGGGAGATGGTCCCCGACTTTGAGTCCGAGTTTCTCCGGGTCACGCGTTTGACGCAACTGGAACCGGCGCGGCGTTCCCTGATTCGGCACCTGTCCCTGGGTTACCGCAAGCGGGTCGGCATTGCCCAGGCGCTCATCGGCAGCCCGCCCGTTCTGATTTTTGACGAGCCCATCAGTGGACTGGACCCGGTTCAGATCGTGGAAGTGCGCAAATTGATTCGGGAACTGGCCGGCAAACACACGATCTTGATTTCGAGCCACATCCTGACCGAAGTGAGTCGCACCTGCGATCGCGTGCTGGTGATTCATAAAGGACGTATGGCCGGCGAGATCGCAGGTGAGGATCTGACCCAGAATCTGGAAAGTCGCTTCATGGAAATGACCGCCAGTCCGGTCGTGGAGGTAGGTCGATGAGACGCGGCGCCTTTCGAGCCTTGACCAATGCGCGCTGGATCTTCTTGAAGGAGCTGAGTTCCTTTTTGGGTTCCAACCTGCCGATTGGCGCGGTGGCCATTGTGGCATTGTTCTGCGGCGCCATCAGCGTGGTGATCGGTGCGAACCCGGGCATCGGCAAAGCGAACATCGTAATGGTGTTGTTTCGCGTGTTCTACATCATCCTTCTGGTTGTGCCGGCTTCGCTGGCAATGTTCAGTTTCGTTTCGGAGCGCCGGCAGGGAACCATGGAGTTGCTCTACACTCTACCCGTGACTGATTTCGAAATGGTGCTGGGCAAGTTCTTTATGGGCTTACTTTCCATCGCCGTGATTTCGGTCGGCATTACTTTTTTCTACGTCGTCTGGATCGCCGACGCCTCGTTGTTTGTTGCGCTGGCCGGAGTATTCGGACTGATGCTCGCTGGCACCTATGCCTACTGCGTTGGCCTTTTTGCCTCGAGTTTGACGGACAGTTACCTTCTTGGATTTCTGGTAACGACGCTCGTGCTCTTCATAGTAGACGTGGGCGGCTTCTTTGCGGGGCTCCTGCCTTCACCGGCGCGGGAAGTGCTGACACACATGCACGCCTATAGCCAGTTCTTCCCGTTCGCGCGGGGCATCATTCCTTTGAAGGGCGTTGTATTCTTCTCCAGTCTTGCGGCCCTGTTTTTGTTCCTGACGGTCAAAGTCCTGGAGTCCCGACGCTGGCGGGGAAGCGAGAGTTGATGGAACGATTGTTTGCCCTCTATCACCGGGCCGGAGTCTGGATTGGGCTTGCGGGCCAGCTGACTGCGTATCTGGCAACGCTCTGGATCGACAGCGTGACCGGTCTTTCGTTTTTGGTTTTGGGGGCCTTGCTCGGGCTAAGCGATCCCCTGGTCATGACCCTGGGCGCGCGCAAAGACGGAGCGCGTCCCGAAAGCGGACTGTTGTACAGCTGGGGATTGGCGATTCTGGCCGCCGTAATTTTCACCGTGCGTGTGTTGACCGAAGCTCCTGCCACGCGCCTGGCGGCCGGAGACGAGTCTCTGTTGTCTCGATTTCGACTGCTCCTGTTGTTCTTCTTTTTCTTTGCCCTTGTGGGCGCCTTTGTCTTTCGTTTTGCCATTTCCCTGGGCTATGCCCTGAATCGTTTCGCAACCGCCAGTCTGCGCCGCCAGCGCCAGAACTACATGCGTTCTACGGTGGTCAGCACCCTTGCCGCAATACCGCTACTGGTTTTGGTTAACTACATAACCACGGTGCGAAATCCCGCCATTGATCTTCCGGGCAACTATTCGTTTGGCGAAGATGCTTCGCGCATCATCGCATCAATCGAAAGTCCCGTGCAGGTCTTTGTGTTTCTGCCCCAGTTGCAGGCCGTGCGGCGACAGGCCGATAGCGTGACACCAACCGAGCTGTACACAATCTCGGAAGACGTGCGCATCATGATGGAGCAATTACCCGTTCTGAACTCCAATGTGTCCGTGCAATTCTTAAATGCAGACCTGGGCTCCTTCGACACGGAAGAATTTGGCGCCGTAAACAACGGAACGATTGTGATTCGGGCCAACCGTCGGGAGATTGAAAGCATTGTAACGGATAGCCCGTATATTGAACGCAAAGTCTATGTTTACTCCGAGCGCGATATGCGACGCCTGGAAAAAGATGTCACCCGGGCCCTGATCCATGTCTCCTCCCCCCAGATGCACATCTATTTTCCCAATCTGAACGGAGAGCGCTTTGGATTTACGCACACTGCCAATCGCATCGGCGGGCTGGACACCCTGCGACGGGAACTGGGATTCTACAACGCATCAATTCGCGCGCTGGACCAGAGCAACGGTTGGCCCGGACCAATCCCCGAGGATGCGGATGTTCTCTTTCTGGCCGGCCCCACAGTCCCTTACGGTCCAGAAGCACGGGCTGAGATTGTGCGCTATCTGGAATCGGGCGGAAACGTAATTGTTGCTCTGGAGCCCGCCGGGCGCGAAGACTTCGGCTGGTTGCTTTCGGAGATGGGCGGCAGCCAGTACAGTTTCGTTCCACGCGTGCTGACGAACACGAACATCCCGGGCCTCGCGATTACAAACGGCACCGTGAGCCACGCGATTACGGAAGCGCTGCAGTCAGGGCCCCGGCGCGACATCGTGTTGGTCGAATCCGGATATTTTGAAGAAGGGGCGCGACCTGCCTCGCAAGCTCCGGTTCCCCAGGCTGCTCCCGCGCCCGCTCCGGACGCACCCGAAACCACCGCACCGGTCTTTCGCAGCCTTCGTGATCTGATTCCGACGCCCTTTTTATATTCGACTTTCGACTCTTACTTCGACCAAAATCGAAACGGGCGCTTTGACGGTTCCGAAGAACGTGGCCGGCGTGCCCTGGCAATCGCTTACGCGCAGCCGGACAATCCCGAGACGCCCCGACTGGCGGTTTTTTCGGGCGTCGATTGGCTGACGGAGCGGGCCTTCGCGGTTCCTGTACAGAGCGACAATGTGCGCCTGATCGTGGACACGATGATGTGGATGGTTGAGAATCCGGTGGTGGCGGGTCTGGTGCCCGACGAACCCGGCGAAGAGACGACCCAGTTGACCGACGAAATAAAGTTCCGCATCATGCTCTTCGGCCTCGTTGTTTTTCCGGTCGGCATCAGCGCCATTTTTGCCGTATTGCTCTACCAATACCGGAGACGCCGCCGTTTTATAGACCAGTGATGAAAGCCGGGACCATATACGCTATTTTAGGCGGCCTGGCCACGATCACGCTGACGCTGCTTGTGCTCTGGGGACCGGGGGACGAGCCGGACGAGTCCGAGAGTGTTTTGTGGCACAACGACTGGGAGCTGATTGTGTATCACGAACTGCGCGCCTGGAGCGAAGAGGGCCCGCCCGATGCAACCGTCGCCGTTCGTCCCGATTTGCGACTGATCCGGGACCCGGGATTTTTCGAAGACGACTACTATGTGGAGAGTCCGGCCGGCGGTCAGATCGGTTCTCCGATTGTGAGGCGCCAGGGCGCTTTTTCGGTGAGCAACATATTCGGGGATTTGCGTTCTCCGAAACTTGTCTCCTACATAGAGGACACGGCGGAGAATCGGGAGCGTTGCGGATTGAATGAACCGCTCGTAAGAATTCAGCTCGGAGAGGACCGGGAAGAAGAGCCGACCGTCGAACTTACGATCGGGGGCAAAGCGCCATCCAACAACTACTACGCGCTGTCCAATGTGCCCGAACATGAAGGGCTGATTCTCATAGTTACCAACGCTCTTGTGCAAAGCTTCCAACGGGACTACGACTTCTATCGCGAGAAGCGCCTTCTCTACTATCCGGCCGACAGCTACACCGAAAGCCTGGTATTCACCGGAAACATCGCATCGCCCGATGGCCGCTTTTCTTTGCGTCAGGAGCGGGTCCTTGACGAACAGGATCATCCCGCATCTATTTGGTACGCCAGGGCCGGCCACGGAACCGAGCGTGAAGTGCCAACCCACATGGCGGCCGCCCTGGAAGGCGCGGCCCGGCAGCTTCAGATCCACTACTTTGCGGATGACCCGCGCGCCGCCGGCCGCCCTCAGGCGAACGAAGCCTGGCAAGAGGCGCCCGAAATTTTCCAGGCCACCTTTTTAATTCACGCCGGAAGCCAAATTGTGATCGCGGTTCGCGGGGACCTGCCGCCGGCTCCGGAGGCGCCGGACCCGGACGAGGTGCTCTTGATCCAAAAAGACGCGGAGGGTCCGGTCGATTACGTGCAGGCCCGCATGGTGCGTGATATTCTGAAACATCTCCAGACCCTGGCGCTCTACGTCGAGCAGGCGCCGGCAGACGAAGGGGAAGGCGTTTTATGACGACGTTGATGCGATTTGCGTCGCTCGTCCTTTTGTTTGTGCTGTCGGCCTGCCTCAGCCCCGGCTCTGTTGATCTGTCTTTGTTTCCTGAAGACCGCCGGACGCTTTTTCTTCATAATTTCACAAATGAATCCTTCCAGCCTGATGTGAATCAGGAACTGAATGAATGGGTGCGCCGCGAGTTGGAGCGACGGGAGAATTTTCGACTCACGACCGAGAAGGACGATGCGGCTTTGTGGTTGTACGGCGAGATCACCCTGTACAGGAAGGAAGGACGCATGTTTGACAACCTGCGCAGCCCCGTTCGAGTTGAGCTGATTGTGGGCTGTCGTGTGCGGCTGAGACAGCACGGGCAGGGAGACGCAGGCGAAGGCCTGGTGCTCGTTTCCCGGGAACTGGGTTCCCGCACGGAGTACAGCGAGAGTGAGGGTTTCCGGGAGAGTGAATTTGAAGCCCGGCAGCGGCTGCTACAAGACCTGGCCGCGCAGATCAATAATGCGCTTGAGCAGGGCTATGCACGAGCGCTCGCGGCGCCCGGATAAAAAAGTATTATGCACATTAGTTCGTTCGGGCACCCTTGCCCGCGCGAGGACATACGGAATGGCTGATCGAATAACCGTAGAAATCGACCAGGAGCTGGAGGACCTGATCCCCACCTATCTGGGCAATGTGCGAAAGAATATTGAGAAAGTCCGCGAACACATGACAGCCAGCGACTTTGAATCCATTCGCTTCCTTGGCCACAACATGAAAGGCAGTGGCGGCGGATACGGTTTCGACTTTATCTCCGTAGTCGGAAAAGACATCGAAAATGCGGCGCGTGCTTCCGATCCCGAGCAGATCAAAGCTTCGATTGCGGCGCTCGAAGATTACCTGGCGCGCATTGATATTCACTTCGTCTAGCAAGCCTTTCAGTAGCGCAGCCCGGTAAGTCCGTAGATCCAGAGGCCGTTGACCGCGGATTGCAACGTCAGGTTTCTATCCGCGTACTGAATCAGCCTTGCCACAGTTTCCGCATCGTACTGAGGACGTATGTCCGATGGGTCAATCACCAGCACATAGTCCCGACACGGAGTTTCCGGGCCGAAGTAAAAACTATCAAAATTTCCCGGGCCAGGAACCACCGCGCTGTACGGGTTGGAGGGCGGCACTGCGATCGGAAAGACGCGAACGCCAAGGGGCGCCAGGGCGCTGAAAGGTGCCTGGAGCTGCAAACAGGTATCATCGGGAAGCGCTGCCAGCATGTTTTGCACGATAGCGTGGCGGGGGGCCGGGGCGCGCCCGGGAAACGGGACAAGTCGATCCCAGGCCGCCGTCAGTAGCACGACGAACAGTAACAGTGCAACCGTTGCCGGTCGATAATCGCGTGTGCTGAAACGTTCGTTCCATAAGAATACGCGGTTCAGCCCGCGGCAAAAACCGACCAGCAGGAAGGGCAAAATGGAGTAGCAGTAATGGCCCATGAAGTCGTGGTGCCAGGGCTGTCTTGAGAAATAGTGCAGGAGCAGGATCGGCGCCAGAACACACACGGTCAATCGAAGGTTGAGCAAGGGCAGAAGTGCAAAGGCCAGGAGCAGCTTGAAAGAAGGCCAGAGGTCGGAGGAACGCGGCAGGTCTGCCGCCCAGTATTGATCCCAGATAATGGCAGTCGTGCCACGAAAGTGGGGCATTGCCAGCTCGCGCGTTATTCCAAAGTAGAGCAGGCTGATAATGCAGGTCGCTACCGCTTCGAAAGCATAATTGCCCTTCTCGCGATCGCTCAGCAAATACAGACCAAAAAGGAAAGCGTAGATCGCCACGTCTTCCTTCACGGAGAGCCACAGCAAAAGTCCCACAATGTACTGCCAGCGACTCCGTCTCTGCAAACCCAGAAAGGTTAGAGCGCTCGCAGGCAATACCATGATCTCCCAGTGAAAAGAAAGGGCCAGCCGCCACAGGGGTACATTCAGCATCAGGAGTGCTACTACGATAACGGCTCGCGTCACGCTCCGAAGTTCTATCACGAAGTAACGGGCCCATAGATACATTCCCACACCCAGAGTCAGCCATAGCAGGTGCGCGTAGAGAAAATGCGTGGGGCGTATGAGCGTGCCGGCGCCGACAGTGCGCGCCAGAAATTCAAACAGGTGCGCCACAAAATAGAAAGGTACGTACAGGAGCAGCCCCGGAGCAAAATGGTGGCCCAGAAAAGAACCGCTCGCGCCAGTATCCACGTACGGTGTGTGCAAAAGCCCGCGACCCAGGGCGGTGTTGTTGAGCGCCTCGGACAGGCTCGTAAAGTCCTGATCTCCTAAGAAGAGGCTCTCATACAGCTGGTCGTCGATCACCAGCAGGCTCACCAGCCAGGGCAGGCATGGCAGAAAAACCAAAAGATCGTTCAGGACCGATGGCGTGTAAACCCGGTACCGACTTCGCCAGAGTTCTTCCGGGTTTTCTCGAGCCCGATAGATGAAGAATGCAGCCAGAGCCAGCGAAAGCAGTCCAACGGCTTTCTCAAACGCCGTCAGCAGACTGGCCAGCCATTCCGGGCCCACCACCGGGCCGGCCATCGCGGCAATCAACGACAGAGCCCCCGTGCTGACGGTTGCAATCAAAGATATCAGAATGCTCCGGCGAGGCCCGGAAAGAAAATGCATCATGTAGAATCAGGATCCCTCAACATCGTACGGGCGTACAATCGGGTGCGTGAGGTCGTGTGTGGCGTCGAGCAGTTTCTGGACTTCCTTTCGGAGGGTTGTCGTCAAATCTTCGACCGTGCGACGCTTGTTTTCGCGATAGCGTGACGCCCACGCGGCCAGGGAAATAGGAGGCCCGAAGAAAACGTGGGCCCGGCGCGTGCGCGTGTTGGTCTTGCCGAATACATAGTTGTCATAGCGGTTCAGCCATTCAAAAAATCGCTCGGCCGTTGGGCGACTTACCAGGTACTCCGGACGAATGATGATGAAGTCATAAGCCTTGCCGCACTCGCGTTTCATCCATTGTAATTCTGAACCGGACAATCGGGGTAACTCAATGCCCTTGTAGTCGATTTCGATCATCTCAATAATGGAAAGAAACTGGCGCAGCTTCTGAATTGCGTCCGCATCGCGCTGGTAGTTGTTGATCTTGAAACGATCGGCAATGCCGTCCAGGATGGCGTGGCGTAATCGGCCGATGCGATATTCAAAATCCTCGCGATCGCCAACGACGACCTGATATTCGCCTTCCGCTTGCTCGAGCAACACGCGCCCAACCGTAAGGAAGCGTCGCAGGAGGTTCTTGTTTCCCGGCTCGATCTGGAATCGTCGCTCCAGTCGGCGGATAGAAGTATGCAGGTCGACTTTGATTTTGACGTCGTTGCCGGTCACTACGTACTTCACGAAGGTCGGCAGGACCTTTATGTCAGCCTGAGGGTCGCTTTCACGGGCCTCAGCAAGGGCCCAGAACGCGAGTTGCGAGACGCCCGGTTGAAATGGCATCAGGCTGTCGTTTTCGCCGCTCGTCGGTTCCCCTTCGGGATACAGGACCAGCTTGCCTTCCGGGGCTGCCAGCACCCGGCGGGCAGTGCGAACCGACTCCCGATCGGCAACGCCCGGCAAAACCGAGAACGCTCCAAGTCCCTGTATGATTTTGCCGATGGCTCCGTATCCCCAATCAAAGACCTGTCGGGAGGCCATGAAATTGAAGCGGGTGCCCATTCGATGGGCTACGTAGTAGGCAACGGCGGGTTCCGAGTTGGTGGGATGATTGCTTACGTAGAGCAGGCGTTCTTTGCGCAGAGAACGCAGGAGTTCCAGGTCCGCCGGCTGAATCTCGACCGACTGAAGGTTCTCAACCTGCTTGAGGAGGACCGGTAGACTGAAATCCACCATCCATGCCAGGGGCAGATTGAAGGAAGGAGGAATGAACTGCTCCATGCGGGCGTAAATTCTGGAGCCGTCTCAGGCCCTGTGAAAGTCTTTTTTTAGTTTTTTGGATATGAGCCGAAAGAGCAGGCCAGGCGCCAGCGTGCGTAGCAGGTAGATAACTCTACCGTTCAGGTTGGTCAGCACCAGGCGCCGGTTCCGCTCCATGCCCCGGCAGAGCAGCGAGGCGATGTGTTCGGGGCTTGCGGCCCCGCGGGCCTGCTCTTCGCTGATAATCTGACCCTTTTCGTCCAGGCCCGATGTGCGAAGGGCCGTCCGCGTATAGCCGGGACAAAAAATCAACGTTTGAATATGGTCCTGTTCCAGTTCGAAGCGTATCGATTCCATCCAGGCGTGGCCGGCTGCTTTGCTTGAGGAATACGCGAAGCGTCCTGGAATTCCATAAAGGCCGGACGGGGTGCTCACGTAGACGATCATTTTGTCTCCGGAAGACCGCTTGATTATGGGCAGGAGCTCGCCGGTCAGCTCGGTTGCCGCAAAAAAGTTCAGTTCGAAGGTTTTTCGCAGCACGGCCGGAACACTCTCATCGTAGCGACCGTGGGCCGTGATTCCGGCGTTGTTTATGAGCACGTGCAGTTCGCCCAGCCGTTCAACTGTTTTGCGAACTCGTTTGCGATCGGAGTCGCGTGTGATGTCGGCCGAAACGATTTCGATCTGTTGAGTGTTACCGGTCTTGCGAAGACTCGCCTGAACGCGCTCCAGTTCATTTGAGCGTCTTGCCACCAGGATCAGGCGCGCGCCCCGGGCGGCCAACACCCTCGCCGTGGCCTCCCCGATTCCGCTGGAAGCACCGGTGATAAGGACGTTGCGTTCCTGCAGTCGCACGGCTCTCTATAGAGGGGCGCCTTCACGCGAAAACAAAAAATCCCTTCAACGGCGGCTATTTTACTTGCACGAGGTGGCCGCGGGGTTGACAGAAACGAATGCTTCGTTCCCTTTTTGTGGCGCTCAAGTCGGGCACGGAGTACCTGAACTACGGGCGACACATTATTCAACAATGGGGGGCCGAGCTCTTTGGTGCCGCACCACCGAGCGAGGCTTTTCGTGTTCTGGACCTCGGTTGTGGACCCGGCACGGATCTCTTAAATGTTCGAAAATCCGTCCGGGAAAAACACGGATCCGGGTCTGCCATTGAGCTTTATGGAATCGAAAGTTACGGCCCGAACGTGGAAAAGTGCACGCGCGAAGGTATTCGGACCTTCCCGGCCGACATCGAAAGGGACCCGTATCCCGTAGAAGACGCGGCGATGGATGTCGTGATCGCCAATCAGGTTCTCGAACATACGAAAGAAGTCTTCTGGATTTTTGCCGAGGTTGCGCGCCTGCTCAAGCCGGGCGGCCACTTCATCGTAGGTGTTCCGAATCTTGCCAGCCTGCACAATCGCCTGCTTCTGCTTTTCGGACAACAGCCGACCCAGATTCAGACATTGAGCGCTCACGTGCGCGGATTCACAAAACCGGACATGCGCCGCTTCGCCGAAGAGGGCGGTTTCTTTAGACTCGTGCAATTCCGCGGCTCAAACTTCTATCCGCTGCCGCCGTTCCTGAGTAAGCCGCTCAGTCGGCTTTTTCCAACGCTCGCGTGGGGTAGCTTCTACCTGTTGGAGCGGACGTCACGCACCGAGGGCTCGTTTCTGGAATGCCTTAGCGGTGATTCGAATTTTCTTGAAACGCCTTTCTTCGGTGGGCCTCAGAATCCGGCGCCGGCACGTCGAAGATCCCGGGGTCGCACCGCCGGCAGATCCAAACCGGGGAAGCGACGCTGAAGCCGCTGAACGAATTCCGATTGCGTGGCAGCCGGCCTTCCGGACGGGATATGGTGCACATCGAACTCAGCGCGCCGGAGCATGTTCTGCAATCCTTCGAACGCCCCGGGCAATTTGTGGAGCTTACGGCTGCGGGAGAAAGCGCCTACTTTGCAATTGCGAGCGCGCCGGGCGCCGGGCACCTGGAGTTTTTGATCAAGGATGCGGCACGCCAGCCGGCCCGCGCTCTGTGTCGCCTTGCTATTGGTCAGCGGGTCGCAGGGGGCGTCGTTGCCGGTCAGGGCTTTGATTTGTCTCTGCTGGAAGGTGACGTGCGCGCCGTGCATCTTTTTGCAATGGGTTCGGGTGTCGCGCCCCTGCGCTCGATGATTCTCCATCGCATGCACACCAGGGCCCACAA
Source organism: Spirochaetales bacterium (assembly GCA_024233935.1). Classification (GTDB taxonomy): domain Bacteria; phylum Spirochaetota; class Leptospiria; order Leptospirales; family Leptonemataceae; genus JACKOY01. Next base: position 88,932 of record JACKOY010000001.1, read on the forward strand.
CATCCCCATAACGCTCTGGCAGAGCGCCTTCAGTGTGGATCACGTTCCATTCTTGTACGAGCATGACGTTTGGACTGCGGCGGGCGTTGAGGTGGTTCTATGCCTCGACCAGGATCCCGCGAGCGCGGGCGTGGTTGAAATGCTCGGCGTCCGCCGACCAGACCTCAGGGAAGCGGCGGCCTACTGGGTGGGTTCCGAAACTTATGGAGAGACGATTCGAGATGCGCTCAAGGTGCACGGCCTGCCGTCAGCGGCGCTTCTCACGAATACCTGACCATGCCTGCCGAACCGGGAACAGTACTGGAGATAAGCGCGCCCGATGACTGGCATGTGCACCTGCGCGACGGCGAAGCCCTGAGTGCCGTGGCTCCGTTCACGGCGCGCCAGTTTCGCCGCGCTATCGTCATGCCCAATTTGCGGCCTCCCATCCAGACCGTGGGGGAGGCGGAGGCCTATCGGAAGCGCATTCTGGAAGCCTGCGGCGACGCGGCCTTTGCGCCCCTGATGACCCTGTATCTGACCGAAACAACAGAGCCGGAGGAAGTCGACCGGGCAGCGGCCAGTGAGTTCGTGGCGGGTATAAAACTGTATCCGGCCGGGGCGACAACCAATTCGGAAGCAGGTGTGCACTCGCTTTCGGGCCTGTATCGCGTGTTTGAACGTATGGAGGAGCGGGACCTGGTGCTCGAGGTGCACGGGGAAGTCACCGACAGGCAGGCCGATGTTTTTGATCGCGAGCGCCTGTTCCTGGAGCGAGAACTGGCGCCACTCGTGGAGCGTTTCCAACGACTGCGGGTCGTTTTCGAACACGTAACCACCAGGGAAGCCGTCGACTTTGTGCGGGAGACGAAGGGCCGGGTGGGCGCCACAATTACGCCGCAGCACCTCCTCTTAAATCGAAACGCACTTTTCGCCGGCGGCATTCGCCCCCACAACTACTGTCTGCCCGTGCTGAAGCGCGAGGAGCACCGCCGGGCTCTGGTCGACGCTGCTACGTCCGGACACAGTCGGTTTTTTCTGGGAACCGACAGCGCGCCCCACTCGCGGTCGAGCAAAGAAACGGCCTGTGGTTGCGCCGGCGTCTTCAGTGCCCCACTCGCTCTGGAGTTGTACGCCGAAGTATTCGATAACGAGGATCGATTGGATCAATTCGAAGCCTTCGCCAGCACCAACGGGCCGGCCTTCTACGGGCTTCCGAAAAATACGGACCGCGTTCGACTTTGCAAACAGCCCCGCGCCGTTCCGACGGAGTACGATTTCGGTTCGGAAACAATCGTTCCCTTCCGGGCAGGCGAGCAGGTTTCCTGGGTATTGCTGGCTTAACCAGCGTGCCCTGACCTAAGTTGGAATCGGCTCCTTGATTGTGGCCGACAAATAGTCGCGGTTCATGCGCGCAATGAAACCGACGCCGATCTCTTTTGGACAGGCCGCTTCGCAATCGTAGGTGTTGGTGCAGTTGCCAAAGCCTTCGTCATCCATCTGGGCCACCATGCGCTGGACGCGTCGTGTGCGTTCGACTTCTCCCTGGGGCAGCAGGCCCAGATGTGAAACTTTCGCCGCCACAAAAAGCATTGCCGAGGCGTTCTTGCATGCAGCGACGCAGGCCCCGCAACCAATACATGCCGCAGCGTCGAAGGCCTGGTCGGCCACGTCCTTCCCAATTGGAATTTCGTTGGCGTCCGGAGCGCTACCGGTGTTCACGCTCACGAACCCTCCGCTCTGAATGACCCGATCAAAGGCAGAACGATCTACAACAAGGTCTCGAACAACAGGAAAGGCCCGCGCCCGCCATGGCTCAATCGTAATCGTGTCGCCATCGTTGAACTTGCGCATGTGCAACTGGCACGTTGTCGTCGCGCGTTCCGGCCCGTGCGGTATTCCGTTGATAACCATGCCACACATGCCGCAAATGCCTTCGCGACAGTCGTGGTCGAAGGCTACCGGGTCTTCGCCTTTCTCAATCAATTGCTCGTTTAAGACATCCAGCATTTCCAGAAAGGACATGTGCGGATTGGCATTGTCCAACTGGTAGGTCGTCATCCGACCTTTGTCACCGGGGCCCTTCTGCCTCCAGATTTTCAGAGTCAGCTTCATTATTTGTAACTCCTCTGGGTAAGTTTTACGTATTCAAACTCGAGCGCTTCTTTGTGTAGCTCGGGAGTCTTGCCTTCGCCCTGGTAGCCCCAGGCGCCGACATAAGTAAAGTCCTCGTCGTTTCTTTTGGCCTCGCCTTCCGGAGTTTGGTGTTCCTCCCGGAAGTGACCCCCGCACGATTCCTCGCGATGGAGCGCGTCGCGGCACATAAGTTCATTAAACTCGAGAAAGTCCGCAACGCGACCGGCTTTCTCAAGGCTCTGATTGAGCTCCGCGCCCGATCCGGTGACCCGCACGTTTTTCCAGAACTCCTCCCGCAAGGCCGGGATTTTTTCCAGGTTCTCTTTCAGGCCTTTGGCGTTTCGGGACATGCCGCAGTTATCCCACATTAAAAGGCCGAGCTCACGGTGGAAGGAATCGACCGTGCGTGCGCCGTTGATGTTCAGGAGCTTGTTGATGCGCTCTTTGGCCTGGGAGGTAGCCTGTGCGAAGGCGGCGTCATCGGCAGAGTACTTTGCGTCCCAGCCGATTCGGGCCAGGTAGTTGCCGATTGTGTAGGGCAGAACAAAGTAACCGTCGGCCAGACCCTGCATGAGGGCGCTCGCTCCGAGCCGATTGGCCCCGTGATCCGAGAAGTTGGCCTCGCCGATCACGAACAGCCCGGGCAGATTGCTCATCAGGTTGTAATCGACCCACAGACCACCCATCGTATAGTGCACAGCGGGGAAGATTCGCATTGGCACCTTATATGGGTCCTCGCCGGTGATTCGTTCATACATCTGAAAGAGGTTTCCGTAGCGGTCGGCGACGGCGTCTTTGCCAAGCCGCTGGATGGAGTCTGCGAAATCCAGGTACACACCCAGACCGGTTTCGCCCACCCCGCGACCTTCATCGCAGACTTCTTTGGCGGAGCGCGAAGCGATGTCGCGTGGCACAAGGTTGCCAAAGCTCGGATATTTGCGTTCCAGGTAGTAGTCCCGCTCGGACTCGGGTATATCGTTTGGCTTTCGCTTATCGCCGCCCTCTTTCGGAACCCATACCCGGCCATCGTTTCGTAACGACTCGGACATGAGGGTGAGCTTGGACTGGTAATCTCCACTGACCGGTATGCAGGTCGGGTGTATCTGAGTGTAGCAGGGATTTGCGAAGTAAGCGCCCTTCTTGTAGGCGCGGAAGCTTGCTGTAACGTTGCAGCCTTTGGCGTTCGTTGAAAGATAGTAGGCATTTCCGTACCCGCCGGTGGCCAGCACCACAGCGTGGCCGGAGTGCGCGCTCACTTCGCCGGTCACAAGGTCCCGCACGACGATGCCCCGCGCGGCGCCGTCTTCGACAACCAGGTCAAGCATTTCGGTGCGGGGGTACATGGTCACTCCGCCGGCCGCGATCTGGCGCTCCAGAGCTTGATAAGCTCCGATCAGGAGTTGTTGGCCGGTCTGGCCGCGTGCGTAGAACGTGCGCGACACCTGGGCGCCGCCGAACGAGCGGTTGTCCAGAAGCCCTCCGTATTCGCGCGCGAAGGGCACACCCTGCGCCACGCATTGGTCAATAATATCCACGCTCACCTGAGCGAGCCGGTACACGTTGGCTTCGCGCGATCTGAAGTCACCGCCTTTGACAGTATCGTAAAACAAACGATACACACTGTCGCCGTCATTCTGGTAGTTTTTGGCGGCATTGATTCCACCCTGGGCCGCGATGCTGTGAGCCCGACGCGGGCTGTCCTGAAAGCAGAAACACTTCACGTTGTAGCCCATCTCGGCCATGCTGGCGGCCGCTGAAGCTCCCGCCAGACCGCTCCCGACCACGATGACTTCAAACTTTCTCTTGTTCGCCGGGTTGACGAGTTTCATCTCGAATTTGTGCTTCTCCCATTTGTCCTGAATGGGACCGGTAGGAATATTTGACTCAAGTGCCATGTTTGGTGTCCTTGTTTGCGTTCGCTCGCCGCTCGCAACGCACTACGGCAGGCCGATAATACCCGAAAGAACAGCGACGGGGATGCTAATGTAACCCAGCAGCAGAAGCACGGCGATTGCGAGGCCGAGCTTGCTCAGAAGCGGCATGAAACGGGGGCCGTTCCATCCAATAGACTGAAAGAGCGATGGAATACCGTGACTCAGGTGGAACGCCAGCAAGCCCATCGCGATGATGTAAGCAACAGAGATCGGCCATTGCTGAAAACTGAGCACAACCATGGAATAGATGTCATGTCTACCCTGGGCGTCGGTCAGATTGAAATACTGAGAGTGTGTTTCTCCCAGGGTAAAATGCAGCAGGTGATAAACAAGATAAGCCAGCAACAGCAGTCCTGTAATCATCATGCTTCGCGAAGCCGGAGTGGACTGAATGCTTTTCTGATTGTGATAACGTTCGGGGCGGGCGCGGCGATTCTCGATGGTGAGTAACGTGCCAATCACAACGTGCGTAACGAAAACCACTATGAGTCCGATTCGCGCCACCCAGAGCAATATCGGAAACTGACGTAGCGTGACGCCGTATGCGTTCATCGCATCCTGCCCGGCGAAAAGCAGCAGGTTCCCGGAAAGATGAGCAAACAAGAAAAGGACAAGGGCGGCGCCGGTCAGCGCCATGGTGGTTTTACGGCCAATAGAGGAACGAAAGACTCTTGAGATTACGACCATGCATGCCTCATATATATGGCCGTGACTTTAGGAAGGGTCGTCTGCCCGTAAAGGAAAATTCCTGGGATCGACGATTGCCGCGCGCTTTCGAATTTCGCCGGCCATCGCTCGGGCGACGCGCGACACCTCGGCATGAACCCGGTCTCGCGAATTGGTTGCGTAGAGCAGATCGCGCCCGGCGTTGATCAGAATCTCGGAGCCCGCGTTAGTCAGTACCGTATCCAGATTGCCACCCTGGGCGCCAACTCCCGGCACCAGAAACGGCACCTGGCCTGCGACAGACCGGATTTCTTTAATGCGCGCGCCCGGTACCGTCGCACCGACCACAAGCCACAGGTTTCGGCTCGTTTCGTTGGCCCGGGCGATCGCCCGGGCCAGTTGCATGAAGAGTGGCGGATTTCCCTGCTCCAGGAAGAGCGACGCCCCGGGATTGGAAGTGTAACCCAGTACCATAATCGCCTGGTTCCGGTAGGCTTGATAGGGTTCCAGGGTATCCAGGCCAGGGTAAGCATTTACGGTGAGCGCATCACAGGCCAGCGTCTCGAAAAAGGCCCGCGCATAGAAACGAGCGGTATTGCCGACGTCCCCGCGTTTCGCATCGGCAATAATCAATGTTCCGGGGGCGCGATCGCGAATCGTACCGATCAAACGCTCCAGAAGGGACCATCCACGCGATCCCAGGGCTTCGTAGAACGCCAGGTTCGGCTTGTAGGCAACCGCAAGGTCTGCAGTCGCGTCGACAACGTCAGCGAGGAAGCTATGCAGGTCCGCACTTATGTCGCCTGTGTCGTATCCTTCAGGGATCCTTTCCGGGTCGGGGTCGAGGCCAACACACAACAGTGACTGTTTCGAGGAGCGCAGGCTCGAGTACTTCTCATAAAAGGTTGACATTCGTTGGCTTTTTGCTCAACTCGCCTCCGATCGATAGGTCAGGTCCGGGCAAGTGTGCTCTTCTAATGGGACAGCACTTGTGCGCCGGTCCCCACACAAGCTCAATTTATTTTCCGTGGCCCGTGGCTTCGATCGAATAAAGACGAGGGTCGGCGTTATAGGCGCGGCCCTGAGAATATGTTTCGGAGGTAGTATTTGTGAGTCAGGTCAAAGCGCGTAACATCGCCGAGCTCTATAAAGAAGCGGCGGAAAGATTCGGAAATTCACCGGCATTTTGCACGAGGGACTCCAAGAAGGTTTTTCAGCCCGTCACCTTTGGGGAGGTCTATGAGATGGGCCTCAATCTGGCTACCGGGCTGATTGATCTGGGCGTTCAACAACGCGAACACGTTGGCCTGCTTGCAGACAACCGTCTGGAATGGATCGTCACGGACTGCGCCATTCAATGCGCAGGCGCCGCGGACGTGCCCAGGGGTACAGACGTGACCGAGCAGGACATCACGTATATTATCCCGCATTCCGACGCAAAAGTCGTGTTCGTTGAGCACAAGGCAATGCTCGATACATTGCAAAAATGCAAGTCCCAGCTGCCCAACGTAAAGCACATCATCATGATGGATAAGGAAACGCGACCTGGTGGTGATATCCTTCATATGTACGACCTGATGGAGAAGGGCAAACAACTGCGCGCGAACGGAGACCGACGCGCCGAAGAGCGTATGGCGGCCATTCAGCCCGACGACCTCTTTACTCTGATCTACACTTCAGGCACGACCGGGGCACCCAAGGGCGTCATGCTCATGCACCGCAACATGATCTCTCAGGTGAAGAACCTTCCGCTTGAGGTCGGTGGCAAGGACCGCGCGCTTTCGATCCTCCCCATCTGGCATGTGTTCGAGCGCGTGTTCGAAATGCTGGCAATTTCGACGGGCATGCCTACCTACTATTCCAACATTCGGAATATCCGGGACGACATGGCGATTATTCGACCGACTTTCATGGCTTCCGCCCCGCGGCTCTGGGAAAACGTTTACCTGGGCATTAAGAAAAAGGTCGAGTCGGGTTCGGCGGTCTTGCGAGGTCTATTTGCGGCCGCGTATTTCTGCGCGCGTATGGTCAAAGGTTCCTGGCGCTTCCTGACTTTCAAGCAACTGGACATGGAAGGCCGCAATCCGATCGCTTCGCTTTTTAGGGCTATTTTTTCGATCGTATTGATTGTTCTTTTTCTTTTGCCGTACCTGTTGCTGGACTTCATCGTTCTTCGCAAGCTGCGCGGAGCGACCGGGGGCAGTCTGCGCGGTTCGGTTTCCGGTGGTGGCGCTCTTCCTTTTCATGTGGATGAGTTTTTCAACAACATTGGCATTCCGGTCCTTGAGGGATACGGCATGACCGAGACCAGTCCCGTGCTCGCGGTGCGCACATACAAGAAGTTGGTGATCGGTTCAGTGGGCCCCATCTATCCGGAAACGGAGATGCGCCTGATTGATCTGTCGACCGGTAATGCCATCTACCCGCCCCAGCGTGGCAAGAAGGGCGAGATTCACGTAAAGGGTCCTCAGGTGATGAAGGGCTACTACAAGAATCCGGAAGCTACCGATAAGGTGCTCAAGGACGGCTGGATGAATACGGGTGACCTGGGAGTCATCACCTTCAACAACACGGTCAAGATTGTCGGTCGTTCCAAGGAGACTGTCGTCTTGCTCGGTGGCGAAAACGTCGAGCCGGTCCCAATCGAGAACAAACTCCTTCAGTCGCCCCTGGTTGAGCACTGCATGGTTGTGGGACAGGACAAAAAGTACCTCACGGCGCTGATTGTTCCGAGCCCGGACGCCATGAAGGAATACGGTGCCACGCATGAAGAGATCGCCCGTAGCAAAGAAGCTCTCGAGATGATGCGGGAAGAAGCGAAGACACTCATCAGTGGCCAGAGCGGTTTCAAATCCTTTGAGCGTGTGATCGATGTTCGTCTTTTGCCGAAGCCTTTCGAAGTCGGCGACGAACTCACGAACCTCTTCAAAGTGAAGCGCCATCTGGTAACGGACAAGTACAGCGACCTGATAGAGTCCATGTACGATTGATTGACCTTTATTGAAAGCGCTTTGCCTTCAGGCCCCGGCGTGAAAAACACCGGGGCCTGTTTGTTTGGCGGGGGCCGGTAAGCATGGACGGGACTGCAGAACAAGACGGACGGCGACGCAAGCGCCTCGCCCTGCGCCGACTGGTGCCGGCCGGCATTCTTCTGGCGCTGGCACTGCCTTATTACGTCTGTGATCGCGAGCACCGTGACTTTTCCGGGCTCGATCGTGCTGCGGTTGGTCAGGCGGCCGAACTCTCCGATGGCGTGACCTGGTATGAATTGGGCGGTCCTGAGAGCGGCATTCCGGTCGTGCTTGTGCACGGCCTCACCACGCCCTCGTTCATCTGGGACGGTCCTTTCGAAACCCTGGCCCGATCGGGTTTTCGAGTTTTGCGTTACGATCTTTTTGGTCGCGGTTATTCCGACCGACCAGCTCTGGATTATGATCCCGCGCTCTATGACCGGCAACTACTGGAATTGCTTGCGGTGGCGTTCGCCGACAACCCGGAGCAGCCGGTTCATCTGGTCGGTCTATCCATGGGAGGGGCCGTTGTGACGCGCTTCGCCGTTGACCATCCCCCCAGGGTTCGCAGCGTGAGCCTGATCTCTCCGGCGGGTGTGCCGGTCGAGCTGCCCTTCAGGGCGCGAATCGCCCGGGCGCCGTTGATTGGCGACTATATGATGCGCGCGCTCGGTGACCGACTGCTTGCCTCTGGCCTTGATCGAAATGTCGCCACCGACCGTGGCCGCGAAATCCTACAGCGGCGCTTTTTCGAGCAAACCGAATACTACGGTTACAAGCGGGCCATCCTCTCGAGCTTGCGCAGTATGCCGCTGGAGTCCATGCAGGATGTCTTCGAGAGACTGGGAGCTTCGTCTACGCCCTGCCTCTTGCTGTGGGGCACGGCCGATCTTGTGATTCCCTTTGAATTGCACCGGCACGTACTTGCCGCCATGCCGGAGGCTCGATTTCATGCCCTGGAAGGCGTGGGACACGTCGCGCCGCTGGATGCGCCGGAACTGACCGCGGAACTACTCCTGCAGTTTCTACGACAGCCAGGCCGTGCACGCTGACCCGGGAGTTTCACTAATGGCAGACACGGACGAAATACTGGTAATGACGGCCCTGAACGAGGAAGAGGCCGCTCAGGAAATGCTTGTAGACCTGGTGCGCGAGGGCTTCATTCTGAGCGGGACTTACTATCAGGTGAAAATCGTTTTTCAATGGGAAGGCCAGGTGCACTTCGATGAGGAGTACAAACTCATGATGAAGGCACGGGCGGGCTACTACCCGGACATAGAAAAGTATATCATGGAGAATCACCCTTATCGGGCTCCCGAGGTGATTAAGATTCCGGCCAGCTTCGGTAGTCCGCAATTCCGCGAACACCTGATGGCAAACAAGCGTATGGACTGACCCCGCCGACGACCCTCAGCCGTCGGATTGCCGAAAACGAATCCGCATTTCCGCGACGGGCCCGGGTATGAACACACGCCCATCTTTCAGGCGGAAGTCATCTGTCCCGCGCACGTTCACGTCCTTTGCGCCTTCCGGTAATTGCACCTGCAGTGCTCGAAATGATGCGCGTTCGTGGTTTTGCAGGCGAACCAAAATCGTGCCCCGTCCATTGTTGAGTTCGCCTTCGAGAATAACGTGCGCGCCGCCGGCCGGAAAAGGGCCAAAACGAAAACCGTCCGGGCCGGCGAGTTCACGTTCGGTCAGCCCTCCCAAAAGCAACAGGGATTCCCCATCTTCCTGAAGGACCAGCTCGCGCAGAAAAAGCAGCACCTCCGCGAAGGCCCAACCGTGAAAGCCATCACCCATCGCGCCTCCGCCGGTTCGCGGGTGAATGGCCTCCGGAAAGGTCCAGAGCTCCTGACGCGCCCGCAACACCCGGCGAAATATTCTTCGTGCCATGCTCACATTGCCGAGCTGGAGAAAACACTGTGCTACTTGCAGTGATAGATAGAGGTTGTGGCCGGAGTGAATCATTGACTGAAAGAAAAGCCCCTCCGGCATGAAGTGCTGACGGATGGCGTTGATGGTGCCTTCCATGAGGTCGCGATCAAAAAGATCGAGTCGCAGGGGATAGAGCATCACGATGGATCCGATCATGCCGGCGTCGAGGGCGCGGCCCGGAGCCGCCGTGAGGACGCCGTATTGCTTGCGGTCTTCTGCCGAAACGTCCCGTAGCGCTTCTTCGAAGCTTTGCTTAACCCTCAGGGTCCTGGATAGAGTCTGCTCGTCTTTGAAATAATCCGCCAGGTAAGCGGTCTCGCGCAATCCTGCGAGGCTCCATAGATTGTCCCAGTAGTAGTGGTCGGCCGGGCCCAGATGTTCGGCGCTAAAGCCCGGCGGCAACAGACGACCCTGGTAGCCGTGCTTGATTTTCTTTTCGATCCAGAGTGCGCCACGCTGGATGCTGGGGTACATTTTCTTCAGGAACTCTTGATCACCGAACATGCGACCGTGACGGACCAGACTCCAGATGGCCTGGCCGTTTGAATCCCATTCACCGTCCTGAGAACGAAAAAAACCGATACGGTCCTGGCGACCGGGATAGGTTCGCAGTACGCGCTCAGCCCTTTCCCGATAGTTCCAGCTCGCCAGTGCATTCAACATGTAGGCGGCGTCCCGAAACCAGAACAGATTGTACGTGAAAACACCGGGCGTGACTTCCGTTCCGGTTTGCAGCGAAAGCACAAATCCGCGATAGACCCGTGCTGCCCGGTTCCAACTTTTTCGGGCGCAACGAAATTCGGCGCCTTCATCTATCCACGACTTCCAACGCCGGCGGCTCTTATTGATGGAGGCAGTGAGGGCCGAGCCCTTGACTCCCAGCAGGGCCTGCTCGTCGAATAGTTGCGTCGTTTCGATATTCTTGATCCGCTGGGCCTTTTTCACTCTCATCCGCGTGCCCGGCGTCCGGAGACGCGCCAGCCGCCTCCGCTTCTGCTCTCCTGCATCGGCAATGAAACGACGGATCATCGCGGCGTCCGCTTTGGAGTGCAGCTCCCGTTGGTAATTGCGCGCAACAAACGCAATCTGGCCCCGATTGCGTTTGAGTTCAAAGTGGAGCGCTGCTGTGGAAACACCAAAGGGGCACTGCACCTGGGCCTCCTCACTTTTTGGTTCGCGCGAATAGGCGTCTCCGGTCTGCAGACCCGACAGCGCAACCCCATCCGGGCTTTTCAGAAACATGATTTCCTTGAGTTCGTTGAGAGCGAGCGTCAGCCCTCCGCCCTGCCGATGCACCGTTTCGATATTATGAATCAGAACGCCACCCTCCGGATTGAACGGCCGAACACCGATTACGATGCTTGCCGGTTCCCTGCCGGTGTAACGATAATCAATGACCGAAAGCATCAGCTCAGGATTGTCGGCGGAGCCGGCAACCGTCCAGCGTGCCCGCAGATCCGGCATGCTGAATTCCGTGCGTGGGATGGGCGTTTGTTTGAGCAGGCTCTGTCGCACGGTCAGGTCGCCCCGCGAAGCCAGCAAAAGCCGGCCGCCTCGAAGAATGCCGAACTCGAGGCTGTAATAACCAGCTACCGGACTGAGTGCTCCAGCGGGATCGACCAGGCCGAAGGTCGTGGAATCCGGAGCCCGCAAACCCAACCAGTCCCGGTGAGTCAGGTTCACACTGAGTGGCGACCCGGCCCGCGGGATGAAGGCGGGATCTGCCGGATCGTACTGACGGTGTACCCAGAAAGGGCCAGAGATATGCGGATAAAACTGAAAGAAGCTGTAGTTCCAGAAACCGGCCGCAACGACGCGCGAAGCGTTCGGCATGTTTTCCGACGGGACTGCGGCCTGTTCGGGGTTGGCCAGACGAAAAGCTCCGGAAATCAATCCACTGACGTCAGGATGAATGCCAAACGCCCGACCAACACGATTGAAAACTCGTCTGCGAAAAGATGGCTTCATGAGGGTCGCCTTGCCCGGGGCCGGACAAAGCGTGTCAGGTGGCGACGGCCTCTTCTTCGGACTCGTAAACCTCGAACATATCCATCAACTCGACCACTTCAAAAACTTTACGGACTGCCGGCGAGAGATTACAGAGCTTGAGGCTCCGACCGGATTCCTTCAAAGTCCTCATGAGGGAGACGAAAACCCGCAGGCCCGACGAAGACATGTACTCCACATCTTCCAGATTCAAAATTACGCTCTTGCCAGAGTGCTCTCGAATCAGATCGTTTAGCTGGCTTTCGGTCTCAGAAGCCAGATGAACATCCATCCGACCGGCTAAATAGACCACCAGATACTGCTCAACTTCCCTGGTTTTCATGCTCATAGCGTTTCCGGTCCGTGGCAGGTTTTTTTTTGAGGCTTCTTTCAGCAATCAGATAATTTACGCCGTCGGTCCGCGCGTATTCAACCCGCTGCATGAGTGATTTCATAAGGTAAACGCCAAATCCACCTTTGCGGCGACCGGCCAGATTATCCGCGACATTCGGGCTTGGCACTTCCTGCATCATAAAGGGCTGCCCCTGGTCCCGGAACTGCAACCGCACCATATTCTCCGAGTCGATCTGAAGGTCGCAATCGAAATAGCTGTTTTCTCCTTCCTGGCCCCCGTATGCATGGACTACGATATTAGTCGCAGCTTCGTCGGCCACAAGCAGAATGTCGTCCAGGTCGTGGCCGGAAAGGCCGTGTTTCATGCACAGCTGCATGATCTGGTCACGAAAGATCCGGATACTGTTCTTCTGAGCGGGCAGTCGAATGTGGTATTCGCGCATTCCCTGAATGGTGCCGTGAAAACGCGAGATCAACATCGTGAAATCGTCGGTCTGCAGTTCGCTGCCACTGAAACCGGTGACGTTGCGGTACACGTACTCGATGATTTCGCCCGGGTCTCGATGGAGATGCAGCCGCAGTTGCTGGACGAACCGGTCGAAGCCGTATTCCTCGTTTTGCGGGTCCACGGCCTCGACAACGCCGTCGGTGTACAAAATCAACTGATCATTTTCTCTTACGTGCACCTGGCCTCCGACGTACTTTTGTCGGTACGATGGCAGGACTCCGAGCGGCGCTCCGCGCCCGGACAGCATCTCGTAGCTACCGTCCACATGCAGCAGAAGCATCTCGTTGTGACCGGCTGAAGCGTAGGAAAGCCGACCGGAATCGGGTTCGTACCGCGCCAAAAAAACCGTGACGAACATTCCCGACTGGGATTCCTCATAAAGCAAATCGTTGGCCCGGGCCAGAATCGTGGTCGGATTCGATTCGAAGCGCATGATCGTTCGCAGTATGGAACTGGATACGGCCATGAACAAAGCCGCCGGCAGGGATTTGCCCGAGACATCGGCTACGAGGAAAGTAACGGGCCCGTTGGGAGATTCAATGAAGTAGTCGTAGAAATCGCCGCCGGTCGTGCGCGCCATTACGGAACGAGCCCCCATGCGAAGGTGCAGGTGTTCCGGTGTCGACTCAGGCAGAATGTTTTTCTGAATGCCGGAGGTAATCTCGACCTCTTTCTCGATGGCCTGGCGGGCAAGGATCTCATCGCTCAGTCGAAAGTTCTCGTAGCCACGAACAATCTGCGAGGCCAGGGTCGAAAGCAGCTGACTGTCTTCTTCGATAAACAGACCGGGTTCCGGGTCGGACGCGCAAAAAACTCCGATCGGGCGATCACTGTTCGTGCCAACAATTGGAAGCAGAATGCAGGTCCCGGTTGCGTAGCGCCTGACGTTGGCAAATTGTTTCAGCTCCGGGACACTTGCCAGATCGTTTGATATGATCGCTTCATTGCGCTGAAACACGAGCCCGGACAGTGTATTGTGCAGGTCGTGCACACGATCGGGATCTTCCGGAAAATCTCCGTGCCAGGCCCGCAGGCGGAGGGAGTCGGTTTCCGGTTCGTACAAAAGAATCGAAAGCCGGGAGATTCTGAGGTTGCCCCGGATGATTGCCAGGACGCGAGCGAACATATCGTCAACACTCGTGGCCTCGACAAGTGCCGCAGCTACCTCGTGCAACGTGCGCGTCTCGCGGAGTTTACGCTCCAGTTCCTGATTGGATTTTTGCAGTTCGTCTAAAAGCACACGACGCTGGACTGCCAGGGCCACGCTGTCGGAAAAACTCTCAAAGAGTTCGAGGTCGTTGTTTGAAAAACTCGGTCGATCAATGGTATTGATGACTTCAATCACGCCGATGCAGCGATCATTTACAAGCATGGGGGCGGCGATCAGGTTGCGGGTAGTTGTGCCGGCCACTTCATCGGCCCGGCGGTAAATACGTGGGTCGTTTGCCGCATCGTTTACGACGATGGATCGTTTTTCCTGGGCGCACAATCCCACGATGCCCTGACCCGGTGGTATTCGCAGTCCTTTGAGTGAGGCGGCATCTCGAGACGCTACGATATCGAAATAGAGTTCGCCGGTTTCTTCATCGACCAAAAACATGCTGGCGCTCTGGGCACGCATGACACGCCGGCAGCTGTAGAGTACGGTCCGTACGAGCTCGGTCAGTTCCCGGGACGAGTTGATGAGGTTTGAAACCTCCAGCACTGCTTCCAGTCGGTAGTTTGCGTCCTTGTTTTGCTGTTGAAGGTGGGCGTTTTCCAGCAAAAGGAGCACACTGGTCTTAAAGCTCAGGTAGATTTCACCGCTGCTTTTGCTTTCCCAGCCGCTCGTTATCAGAATCGAAAACGCGGCCGCAAAGTTCTTCACCAGGTTGAGATCCGTTTCGTAGAACGCGCTGAAGAATCGCGGTTCATACAGGGTCAGGACGCCCAGGTCGCCTTCGCGCAAACTCAAGAAGACCGAGAGTACCGGCGTCTCGGTCTCAATGCCCCCGATGTCTCCACGGGGCGCGACTTCCGCCCTTTTTCGGGCGGCTCCCGAGCCGGCCGGGGCTTCCGGATTGTGGCAAAGGCTGATGCGGTTCTCGGCGCAGTAGCGGCTGAAATCCACTATTCCGGGTGGATCCTCGGAATCACCATACGGTTTAATGGAGCCGTCCTCCGAGTAGACATACAGAGTCGCATGCTGGGCCTGGACCATGGCCCGCGCCTCGTCAATCGCCAGATTAACGATATAATCGACTTCGTCCGAACGGTGCAGCATGAGCCGGCCACCAGGCCTGGCGATCAAAAGCGGCGTCTGCTCCCCGTCTTTTGTCATGGTCGCCTCCGGATCAAGCCTTCAGCTTCTGAGCCATGCTGGCGCCGTCAAACAGCTCAATGGGTCGGCTGGAAGCAAAGCTCAAGGCGCCGGGAGTAATGTCCCCGGTCGTCATAACGACGCCACGCGCGGCGTTCTCTTCGCGCATGTGCTCGTGAAACTCCCGCACCTGCTTTTCGTGCACGGCCTGGACGTCGCGCTGAATCAAAAACAGCGTGTTCGTCTTGCGGGGGCCCACCCGTCCGTCCGACTCCGAGGCCAGTATTTCAATTACGGTGTCTCCACGCATCTTCAGGTTTGCGATCTGGTAGCCCATCTTCTCCACCATCTTGCGCGAATAGCCTTCGAACTGAGCGGAACTCGCTATCATGAAGTCCTTTATCGAGTCGTCAGTTCGGAATTCCGAGTATTGCTTCAGCTTGTCCCGCACGTCGCGGAAGCCCGGTTTTATGGCTTCGCATTTCTCCCAGTGTTCGATTGCAACCGGTAGATCGCGACTGCGCTCCGCCGCCAGGGCAAGCAGGTAGTGCACGTTGATTAAAGTATCGGACCCGGGCTTGGCATAACGGAGTGCCCGATCCAATTCCTGAACGGCCCGTTGGTAACTTTCCTGATCAATAAGGGTCATGCCTTTCGCAAGCAAGGCTTTGTCCTTAATCGCATCGTCCTTTTCGGCCTTTTCGAGCTCCTTTACGGCCCACGGCAAATCGCCCAGGTAGCGCAAGGTCAGGCCCAGAAAGTAGTGGGCCACGTAATGATCGGCCTTGAGCTGAGTTGCGCTGATCAGCGACGTGCGCGCTTCCTGGAAAGATTGCATGTGGTAATGGCACTGCCCCAATAACGCAAGCGAATCGGTATGCTTTGGATTCAGGCTGGTGGCCTTCTGTAGGAAATGAAGCGCCTTGTTGTGCACTCCCGCGCGAAAGAAGAGTTCTCCCGCCTTAAAAAAGTGTTCAAACTTATTGGGCTCGAGGGTCGTGAGTATGATATATTCGTTCTTTGCCTCCGTAAGATTGCCGCTGGATTCCAGACATTCAGCCAGCAGGCTCCGGACCCGCGGTTCCCGGAGGTCGGGCGTCCACTTCGCGATGCGCAGGCAGCGACGCAGATGAATGAGACCCTTCGAAGGCTCTCCGCGCTTCGAGTAGCACAATCCCAACCGATAGTGGGCGCCCATATTGCGCTCATCTTTTTCAAGTATCTTCTCCAGATCGGCAATGGCTTCGCGTGTGCGATTCGCTTTGATGAGCCGATCAATGTCGTCGAGCTTGCGCGGCCCGGCCAGGCTACGAGCCATGTAGTATCCCCCGGCAGCCACGAGGAAGACGAGCACGACCAGGGCGATGAGAATAGGTAGGTCCAATGTTTGCCTCTGGGAACAATCCGGTATACCTGGCAAAGCGGCAGCTTCAAGCAGTTTTGCTCTATTCATGCGATTCGGCGGATTCGTGTTTGACAAACCCGCCCGGGGCGCGAAACCGGCACCTGCGGCTTCGGGGTCGCATGCCGGGGGCGTAGCTCAGTTGGGAGAGCGTTTGAATGGCATTCAAAAGGTCAGGGGTTCGATTCCCCTCGTCTCCACAGTTTCCCGTTCTTCATTGCAGCTTGCCGTCGGGTGCGCCGACGCATACCTTGAACCGTGCAGCGTAGCCCCCTCATTTTCGTTTCGGACTGGTTTCGCAGCCCGGACGATGAGTGGCACCATCAGCTGAATCACTTCCAGGCCCAGTACGAGTGCCTGCCCTGGTCGCTCCCCGGCCACGCGGGGGCGACGGAGACCCCCCGATCAGGCCAACCGGTGTTCGATCAGGCCATTGCCGCCCTCACGACCAGCCTGGTGACCCGGGAGCGCCCCGTGCATCTTGTGGGTCATGGATTGGGAGCACTGGTTGCGCTGCGGGCCGCCAGCCATTGTATGGATCGTGTTAGAAGCCTGGTCTTGATCTCGCCTGTGGAAAGACCGATTCGCGGCCGTTGGCTGATGCGATTGGCGGCGCGGGCGAGTTGGTTCGTGCCACTCTATCTGTTTCTGTTCGACCCGCTTGTCGAAGGTCTGCCCGCCTTCGTTCGCCTGATCCGCCGGTCCCGGGCACTCAAGCGTTCCGATGCGGCCCTGTATTTTCGCTCTGTGCTTGCTCTTTCGCCGTATCGTCCGCCTTTCGGGCCGGGCATCCCGGTCTATGTGATTACCGGCGACCGCAACCCGCTGGGTTCCACGTCGGTAGCGGAATCCTGGAATGAATGTCTGGAACGCAGCCAGCTGATTCGATACGCGCATCTCGGCCATGATCCGCACCGCGAGGAACCGGAACTTGTGAACCGGGCCCTGGGAGAGTTTTTTTACGCCATTGACCGCGAATCCGAATCGAGCTTCGCGCGTATGCGAGCCTGGCTAAAAAACTTGATAGGCAGACGGCCCTGACCGGCATAGTTTAGGGTATGGCTGTTCGTAAAATACTTCGCGCGGGTGACCCACGCCTGCGCCAGCGTTCAGAACCGGTTCCGGTTGCCGAGATCCGCTCGAAAGAAATCAAGAAGCTCATTAAAGATATGTTCCAGACAATGGAGGAGGCGGAAGGTCTGGGCCTGGCCGCCCCGCAAGTCGGCGTCCTGAAGCGCATTGTGGTCGTGGGTTTTGATCGCAGTGGTCGCTATCCCGAAGTAACCGATGGGCTCGAACGCAAAGTGCTGATAAATCCCGAGATTGAAGTGCTGCCTTCAGAAAAAGAAGGCTTCTGGGAAGGTTGTCTGTCGGTCCCCGGCATGCGCGGTTACGTCGAGCGCGCGCGAAAAATCCGCATGCGCTGGTACGACGAGCACGAAGAGTTCTACGATCAGATCATCGAAGGTTTTGACGCCGTCGTGTATCAGCACGAGTGCGATCACCTGGACGGCGTGCTCTATATTGATCGCTTAAAGGACCCGCGTCTCTTTGGCTTTAACGAGGAGCTCGACGAAGCTCCCGGTGAACGATCGGCCGTGGCCGTGTAACGGCGAACGTACGCGCGCGGGACGCCTGGTGGGGTAAAAACGGAGATGCCAGGGGCCACCGCGGGCCCCTGGCGACCCGCGCGCCCTCGGTGTGCTCGCCATCCCTGGCTCGCAGACCTCGGGAGCTTTTTTGCGCGCCATCCATGGCGCGGGGCAAGTTGCTTCCCAGCGCCCGCTGCTCAGTTGCCGTCTTTGGTTTTCGACACCGCACGTCTTGGGACTATCGCCGGCCGGTTTTTCCGCGCGAAAGTAAGCCGCCGCTCCCCTTGGTCGCGTCAGCGAGTTCAAACTGCTCGGCTGCGCTCGTACTATTCAAGTGTGCCATGGGCACAACTTTGAACCCCGAGCGCGACGCCTGGAAGCGAGCGTAAGATCGCGCCCTCGGTGTGCTCGCCAATAGTAGCGGCGCTTCTTATGCGCGCCGCGGGGGGCACAATTCGCTTTATCGCGAACCTGCGGTTCGGGCGAATTGTGTCATGCTCCGCGACGCTCGGGAAGGTTGTTCCGCGACAACGTGTCGCGGGGCAAGTTGCTTCCCGGCGGCGCGCTGCGCAGTTGCCGTCTTTGCGCTTCGACAGCGGGCGTTTTGGATTTCTTGCCCGAGGTTGTTCGCTGCGGCGAACTCATCGCGGCGGGCGGGTTCAAAGTGCAACTCCAGATAACAAGAGCGGAGGCGCACTTTGGCGTGCGCGACCACAGGGAATGTAGACCGCAACCGCCCGGATTCGCGCTTACCCTTTGGTCGCGCAACATTGCGTTGCGCTCGTTACCAGAAAAGCGACCCGCGTCTCCGGTTGAGGCGGCGGTCTACGCAGCCGTGGAAAAGCGAAGACGGCTCCCAATCTGAGACCGCTCACCGGCGGAGCCTCGCAAGAAAACCCTGTCACACGCGCATTCTATAATGAAAAGATGGAGTACGATGCAGTCTCGAAGCGGCTGTTGCGGCTGGGGGCCAAACCAATCCTGAGCCGCCTGCTCGGACTGGCGATCAGTCAAAGCGAGGAGGTGCAGGAAAGCGCGACCGCGACGGTCAGTGTGCGGCACTCCGATTCGGTGCACATTGTAACGCTCGACGACGGCTCGCAAAGACTGGTGCTGGTTGAGTTTCAGACCAACTGGGATCCTCGGGTTCCATTGCGTTTGCTCGAATACGAGCTACGCCATCGTCTGCGGCAGAGTTTGCCGGTGGAGCCGGTCTTGTTTCTGTACCGTCCACACCCGGCCGCAAAGGACTCTGTGTCCGAAGAGAACCTGACCTACCGGTTTCGGCTGGTCAAATTCTGGGAGCTGGAGGCGGCCGATTTTGTGACGGCGGACGTGCATCTTTTACCGTACGTTGTGCTCATGCGGGGCGGCCTTGCCCGGGTGGGCGAAATCGACCGTCGTAATCTCGAGACGGCCGACATCCCGAACGAGGAGAAATGGGATTTACTGACTGTACTGGACATCTACACCGGGATGCACGATCGTAAGCTTGCTCAGGCCCTCGGCAAAAAAAGGAGAGAACTCATGATCGAATCACCGATCTACCGCGAAATTCTGGAGGAAGGCAAATCTAAAGGCCGCGTTGAGGGCCGGGCCGAAGGGGAGGCGGAGGGCATGCGCAAAGGCGAGGCCGAGGGCGCCCGAAAAGCGAAGCTCGAAACCGCGCGTGCCATGCTCGCCCGCGGTATGGATATGGAAACTGTCCTTGAGATTACCGGCCTCGATCGGGAGTCTCTTGAGGGGTCGCCTGAGGCGGGGTAAAAACGATACGCCAGGGGTGGCACCGGCGCCGGCCCCAGAAGTGTGCCCGTAAGCACACTTCTGAACTCCCGCCCGCGACCACCCGGAAGCGGGCGTAAGAGGCAACCCCGGCCGCCCGAGGACGCTCGCCAATAGTAGCGGCGCTTTTTATGCGCGCCGCGGGGGCACAATTCACCTGATCTCGAACCTGCGGTTCGTGCGAATTGTGTGTGGCTCGCGTGACTCGGGGAACTTTTTTGCGCGCCATCCATGGCGCGGTGAAAGTTGCTTCCCAGCGCCCGCTGCTCAGTTGCCGTCTTTGGTTTTCGACACCGCACGTCTTGGGACTATCGCCGGCCGGTTTTTCCGCGCGAAAGTAAGCCGCCGCTCCCCTTGGTCGCGTCAGCGAGTTCAAACTGCTCGGCTGCGCTCGTACTATTCAAGTGTGCCATGGGCACAACTTTGAACCCCGAGCGCGACGCCTGGAAGCGAGCGTAAGATCGCGCCCTCGGTGTGCTCGCCAATAGTAGCGGCGCTTCTTATGCGCGCCGCGGGGGGCACAATTCGCTTTATCGCGAACCTGCGGTTCGGGCGAATTGTGTCATGCTCCGCGACGCTCGGGAAGGTTGTTCCGCGACAACGTGTCGCGGGGCAAGTTGCTTCCCGGCGGCGCGCTGCGCAGTTGCCGTCTTTGCGCTTCGACAGCGGGCGTTTTGGATTTCTTGCCCACGCGTCCCCAAATTGCTACCGCTTCTTAAGTTACCACCCCGGTCCTGAAGGGACCGGTCGGAGGCGCACTTTGGCCGTTACGTAAGGAATGCAGCCCCGTCGCTGCCATGTTCCACGTGCCCCCTGCTTCGCATGTTATCTTCTGTCGCGCAACATGCGTAACGTTCTTTACTGTGAACCCTCATCCCCTTCGGGATACATCCTGGCCCAGCGTAGCGGCCACTGCTCACGCTCATTGAGGAAGTCAGGAGCGACCCGGAGAGGTTGGATGAGATTGAAACTCATGGCCGGTTCGCCTCCGGGAGTCTTGAACCTAAAGGCCCGGTCGCTCATAGTCGGCTCGACGAAGGTGCCCTCCGGGAAACCGTATGGCATGCTCCAGCCCTCCTCCATGGGGCGAAAGCGCAGCCCGCCGCCTTCCACGAACTCCCAGCGCACGCTGTCGGTTGGTTCGATATGGCCAGCTGCCGTCAAGGCTGCGACACGAGCTGTGCCGTCCGGCAGGAACTTAAACCATGCACCCGGCGGGAGATGAAAGACCCGGTTCGGGAGATACAGCCGCAAAAATTCCCATTTCTCTTCCTCGGAGAGGCGATTGAAGGCCGCCACTTTGGGTCGGGCCGCCTCAAAGGTGGCCAGCACATCGCGCACGGGAGGCCGGGTGGGTGTTCGTTCGCGCGCCGGTTCACACTGTACGCACAGCCAGCAGAGCAGGCTTAGAAATGCAGCTCTCGATTTCATTCTCGCTCCTTTGCTTTCCACACAAACAACTCTACCCGACCGAATCTGACTGCGGCATCAGGTGCGCGTACGAATTGACGCGCGCGCGGCCCACTTTGTGCGGCGCATGGACGAAGGTTTCGTGGTGCGTACGTGTGCGTCCCTTGTTCGTTCCCCCGCGATGACGCGACCCGGCGCTCTCGAAGGCGTTGCGTTCTTATTGAAGGCCCTCATCCCCTTCGGGATACATCCTGGCCCAGAGTAGCGGCCACTGCTCACGCTCATTGAGAAAATCCGGTGCCCCCGACCGGTATCTTGCACGTAGTAGACCCAGCGTGGCACCGCGGCCACTCGGTGTTGCGAAACTGAACGATGCATTGCCCGCTCGAATCTCGGGGCTCTGCCAGATTTCCTCTTGTTCCAGACCTAGAGGCATAGACTGAGCTGCTGTTGCAGGTCTAAGGCGAAGCTCATTGTGGCTAATTTCCCACCTCAGGGTCGCGGCCAACTCGTAGTGCCCGCCGAAAAGCGAGACCAGAGTGGCCGTTCCCCCGGGCTGAAACTTGATGTAGTCTGAGGGGCCAACACTGAACACTCGGTTCGGGAGAAAAACGCGCAGGAACTCCCATTTTTCCGCCTCTGACAGTCGATTGAAGGCGGCGGACTTGGGTTGGTCCGCCTCAAACGTTGCCAGCACGTCTTGCACTGACGGCCGAGACAGTGGTGTCTGTGGATCCTCGTTCGATGTCTCGCAGGCACCGACCAAACAGAAGATAGTTATAAATGCAATCTGAGCCTTCATCGCTACTCCCGCTCCTTCCAGACGTACAGCTCCACCCTGTTGACATTACTCTGGTAGAAACCGTCTTCAAGGCTCCAGTCCCCAATCTTGCTTCCCGCCTGATAAACACGCAGATTCGCGACCGTCGGTTCGGTGCCCGGAGTCAGGCCCGTAACTACCGCGATGTGTCCATCGCCTCGGTGCGGTCGGCCTTCGGAATTAAACTCCAGGGCGCCAGTAGCCTGGTTTCTCTTCTGATATCCCAGCATCGACGCCACCACCAGGTAGCCCTCTTGCGCAAGGCGCGCGGCCTCCGCGGGGTCGGTGATCCGAACCATTTCGTGGGTTTCCGTGTCGTAGGCGCCAGCGTTTAAGTACGCGTTCATTTTGTTCGCGCCCGTATCGCGGTGCAGATGAAGCTGCACACCATAGGCCGCCGCGATACGCTGCGCACCGTAGTTACAGTGCGTAGGCCATTTAAGCCCCGCGCTCTCGCTGGCGTATGTCGCGGCGTTGATGCGCTCCACCTTGTCTGTCCTGAGCAGGCCCGACATATTGTCGATGATTCTTGTAATGCGCTCAAAGAAATGATCCGGCGGCGGTGCCGGATTGGCAACAGCACGATAGAGGATGTTTGTGTTCAGCGTGGGGTAGCTCCGCGGCATTTGCCCGTAGGTCACGTCCAGTTCCGCTTGCATGGCCGCGATCGCAGCGTCCCGCTCCGAGCGCGCCGCAGCCCCGCTGACGGGGAGTCCCTCTTCCGGGCAGTTCGGGTGTTGAATCGCGCAGGCATTGCCGATGGCCAATCGCTCGTAAGAATGCAGCATCGTTTGCATGCGGGCCAGACGCACGCTGGGCTCATTGTCCTCGCGCGGCTCCGGCACAGCCGGTGGATTCGGGCTCGCCGCCCTCGCCGCAATCTCTTCTTCGAGTGTTTTTATTTCGGTCCGCAGCTGGGCTGCGCCGCGCTCCGCGTTTATTCGTTCATCGTTTTGGAACTTTGCCTGGCGGGCCAGGCTGGTCATTCGATCGTTATCCGGCGGCGACTCTCAGCGTTATTCAGTCGCGCCTTCAAGCAGCGGGAACTGCTCGCGCCTTTCAAAAAAGGGAGGCAAATAAGAATCTGGAGTAACTAGAACCAGAACGACTCGGCGGCCACGCATGTCATCAAACCGGAAAACGCCTTCCGCCCAACGCGGATTTGTCCAGAGCTGCTCCGTCTGAAGCCCGAAAGCCAGCGCATCAATTGGCTCGATGCAAAGCTTGCCGTCCGCTATTTGCCATTGGAACGTGCCCGGAGTCGCCTGGAATCCAATTGCCTCGTGCTCGTAAGTGCCATAGTTGACCAGCTGCGTAAAAAGTCCGGTTCCATCCGGTAGGAACTTTAGCCAGGCCGATGGCCCGACGCGAAACACACGACCCGGTAGGTATTCCCCCAAGAATCGCCAACGCTCCGCCTCGTTCAGGTTACTAAAGTGTTCGGCGTTGGGTTTGTTCGCGTAAAACTCCCGAAGTACCACGTTGAGTTTCGGTCGCGTTGGTTGGGCCACATCTCCGCGGCAACACAGAACCAGAGCAATTACGATGTAGGCCAGGCGCTTCACCTTGATTCTGACTCCCTTTCGCGACACGTAGATAGCTGGAGTGGTTCCGCCAAAATGCTTTTCGACGCTCCGCCTTCACTCTCCTTCGTCTGGTGGCAACGCCTCCTGCGGAGCTGAATGCTGGCCGAGTTGCGGAAACTGGTGCCCCATATCCAGGAAAGGGGGTATATAGTCGCGGGGAGAGTCCAGGATCAATCCAAGCTCGCCCCCGCGCCCGTCATAAAACACGAAGACGCGTTCAGACAGGATCTCTGGCTTCATCCAGTGAGTTTCGGCGCCGAACGTGCGAGAGACGCTGCCGACAGAATCGGTCCCGCGAATGTGCAGAGCGTTGCCTGTGAGTTCCCATCGGAGATTTCCGGGTGTAACTCGCATTCCAATGGCCTCACGCTCGTACGTTCCATAGTTGACCAGCTCCTGAAACAGCGCGCTGCCATCGGGCAGGAATTTGATCCATTCAGTTGGGCCGACCCGAAATACGCGCCCCGGTAGGTACACCGCCAGGAACTGCCAGCGCTGCTCTTCGGACAAGCTGTTGAAGGCACCGGCGTTAGGTCGGTTTGCGTAGAACTCCGCGAGCAACGTCTCAACCGTGAGCGAGTGGCGGGGCTCAGGGTCCGGTTTGCTGCAATAGAGGACCATGAAGCTGAGAAGGATGCACGATGCGCGTTTCATCAACCTCACCGTTGCTTCTCCCGCCATAAATACAGGGCTGGCGTTGCGCCGTAGAAGTGTCTCCGAATTGACTGACCGCCGGAGTCTTCCGCCGTATCAGCTGGTCTGAAGAATGGTTTCGCGCACTTCGCCGCGCAGTTCTTTGAACTGCTCGAAAGTGTAGATCTGGTACTCGTAGCCCTGTTCGGTCAAAAAGAGCTGGCGGTTCTGACCGAAACGCTCTTCGGTTGTGTCGCGGCTTACAAGCGAGTAAAAGAACGCGGTGTTGTCGCCTTTCTTCGGTCGGAGCACACGACCGAGGCGCTGGGCTTCTTCCTGCCTTGAACCGAAGGTTCCGCTGACCTGAATCGCAATCGCCGCGTCGGGCAGGTCGATTGAAAAGTTGGCCACCCGCGATACAATCAGGCAGGGGATCTCGCCCGTTCGAAAACCGGCGTACAGTCTCTCGCGCTCCGGAAGCGGCGTCTTTCCGGTGATCAGTGGAAACTCGAAGTGGGCCGAGATCTTCTCGAGCTGGTCGATGTACTGCCCAATAATCAAAACGTTGCTGCGCCCGTGCTCTTCCAGAATCATCTCGATAGCCGTGCGCTTTTCGGGATTCTCCGAAGCCAGGCGATATTTCTCCCGATCATCGGCCAGGCTGTACTGCAGGCGGAGCTCCTCTTCCATGTCCACGCGAACCTCAATGCACCGCGCGTCGGCAATCCAGGACTGCTTTTCGAGCTCTTTCCAGGGCACGTCGTACTTCTTCGGGCCGATCAGCGAAAACACGTCTTCTTCAAGCCCGTCTTCGCGAACCAGAGTGGCTGTCAGGCCCAGGCGCCGCTTGGCCTGCAGTTCCGAAGTCATGCGGAACACCGGCGCCGGCAGAAGATGCACCTCATCGTAAATGATAAGGCCCCAGTTGTTTGCGCTGAAGATGTTGAAGTGTGTGAACTCACCGCCTTTCTTCTTGCGGTGAGTGATAATGTTGTAAGTGGCGATCGTGATGGGCTTGATTTCCTTCTTCTCGCCGCTGTACTCTCCGATGTCTTCTTCTTTGATGTCGGTTTTATCCAGTATCTCGTTTTTCCACTGCCGGATGGAAAGCGTGTTCGTGACCAGAATCAGAGTCTGGGCGCCCACGATCTGCATCACGCCGATGCCCACGATGGTCTTCCCGGCGCCGCACGGCAGCACGATGACACCGGAGCCGCCTTCACGGGCCCCGTTAGCGTGAAAGACTTCGACCGAACGACGCTGATAGTCGCGCATGCCGAACTCGCTTCCGGTGCCGGTCTTGCCCAGAAAATTGAATCCGTACTTTGCGCCATCGTCGTAACCCGCCAGGTCCTCAACGGGATAACCGATGCGGATCAGGGCCTGTTTGATGTGCCCGCGAAAATTGCCTTTGACCATGATGCGGTCTTTTTCGCGTTCTTCAATGTAGGGTTGAACCGTACGATGATTTGCGATTTCGTTTAAGAAGGCCCGCTCGTCCGAAACAATGAACAGATTGCCATCTTCCTCTTTGACAAGTTTGACTTTTCCGTAACGCGAAATCTGCTCGCGAATTTCATTTATGACGTTGCGGGGCACCGGATATTTAGAGAACTCTTCCAGCGAGTCGACGATTTCGTCTGAGCTGAGCTTGCTGGAGGCCGCATTCCAGAGCGAAAGGGGCGTAATGCGATAAGTGTGCAGGTATTCCGGGCTCTTTTCGAGCTCCGCAAACTGGCTCACGCGCGCCCGGCAGTCCTCGAAATGCTCGTTTTCGACTTCGAGCAACATGGTCCGATCGGATTGAACAATGAGCGGTTTGTTTATATCAGGCATAGATTCCCGGAAATGGCGCAGATTGTGGCAAAAGCAATGCTACGAGCCACGCGCCTGTGATTAGACGGCAGGGCCGGCTGTCAAGCCGTTTTGGCATATCAGATTCCGATTCCCGCGGAAAGCGCACATGCCCCGGCGCCTCGGTCCCATTCCCAGACCAGAGTAATCAATCTGACGTGAATCGCCCCCCGAGGGAGCGGCCTTTTTGGAAAATTTTGGGTGTAGAAAAGGCAGGGGACTGCGGCCGAACGCCGCAGCCCCGGGAACAATCAGGAAATGCGATACCAGGTCTGGGTTCTGTAGAACGGACCCAGATAACCCCGCACCTTCAGCTGGTTGTTGCCTTCCAGCCACATCTTGCAGCGATACACATTGCCGTTTTTTGGATCGAGAATCTGTCCGCCGGACCACTCGTTGCCGTCCGGGCTCATGTTCCACATGATTACCATGCCCTGGATGGGCTGGTTGTGGCGTGAGCCTTCGCACTCGGTGCAAGTCGGATTCGGCTCTGAGGGATTGATCAGCTGGATAATTTTGGCAAACAGCATGCCATTGTATTCGTAAATCTGTACGTGTGATTTGGCCTGACCGGTCTCGTCATCGACGGTCTTCCAGACTCCCACGGGCGATGCGAAGACTGCCGCGGCACTAACAAATGCAATCAGCGCGATGGCCGGTCTAACGCTATTCAGAAATCGCTTCATAAGGCTTTCTCCCCGAAAAGCTCCATATAGAATTGGAATTTTCCGTAATGTATGGCGCGCGAAGCACCAGTCAAACAAATATTGCGGTCAGGCTCCTACCGCTCCCTCTGCTGACATGGATTCTTCGCCGGCCGTTGATTTCAACATTCGTACACACTTCGGGGCACCTTTTCGTTTTGGGTTCAGCCTTTTTTCCAGAGTCCTGGCGGGGCGGCCCGGTTTTTTTGCACCGCACACTTTCTTGAAGCGATGCAAAGTCCCTATTTGTACATGCCCGCAATCTCTTTTGCGAGGTTCTCCTTCACAATGGGGCGTTTGATCTTCAGAGTCCGGGTCATTTCCGTGTCCGTGTCAAAGAGGCGGGGCATGACGTAGAACGTATTTCCGGGAACCATTTCGAAGGACTTGAAGCCGGTGTCCTTACTGATGAGGCGGGTGATCTCCTGGCGGTAGAGCTTGCGCACCTCCGGGTTGGCATTCCAGCCCCCGGCATTCTCCGGCAGGTCTTTGATCACGGCCCGGACTCGCTCGAAGTTGGGCACAATTAGCGCGCCGAGTGTTTTCTGGTCATCTCCCACAACCATAACCTGGTCTATGAACTCTGACTCGATCAACTTGTCTTCTATAGGTACCGGCTCTACGTTTTCGCCACCGGCCAGGGCAATCGTATCTTTGGCGCGCCCGGCAAACATGAGTTCGCCCCGCCAGGTAAGCGTCATGATGTCGCCCGTGTCAAAAAAGCCATCGTCATCGAAGACCACTTTGTTCAGCTCGTCGCGTTTGTAGTAACCCAACAGGATCTGTCCGCTCTTCACCCACAGGGTGCCTTTGGTTCCGGCGCGCACCGGCAGTTCGCGATTCTGATCGTCCTTGAACTTGATCTTGTAACCGTCGATCGGGATGCCCACCGTAAGCGGCGTGGGCCGCGAAAGGTGCCGCACGGAAATAATCGCGGAGGTTTCGGTCATGCCATAGCCCTCCACGACCGGAATACCAATCGCCTGCAGAAATCGATCCACAACCGCCGGCAGGGCGCTTCCGCCCGAGACCGATATGCGTAGCTCCCCACCCACCGCCTGATGTATGGAGCGAAAGATCAAGAGGCTCAACAGCTTCAAAGGCAAAAGGACCGTCAGCACCAGGAGTGCGAAGAATCGCCGGAAAAAAGAAACCACGAAGTTCTTACGCAACACCTGGGGATCGTATCCGAAGAGGATCGAACGATAGCGGGCCCATTTCTCCCCAACCGCCAGAAAGAAGTAGAAGATCTTTTGCTGAGAGGCGGACCCCTTCTTGAGCTTTGCATGGATTCCGTTGTAGATTGTCTCCCAGATACGCGGCACCGACGGAAAAATGGTCGGGCGAAAGCGCGTCAGATCTTCACGGAGATTGCCAATATCAGAAACCAGAAAATCGCATCCCAGACCTGCAATCGCATATTCGACTCCTCGTTCAAATGCGTGCCAGGGGGGGAGTAAACTCACAATGCGATCGTTCACGCGAAATCCGATGCGTTCCAGCACGCGACGAATGCCGGTGAGCCAGCCGGTTTGATTCAGCATAACGCCCTTGGGCGCGCCGGTTGTACCGCTGGTGTAAATCAAAGTGGCGAGGGCAGCCGGATCCACTTCCGACAGGCGCCGTGAAACGATCTCGCGGTCACGTTCGAGTTCCCTTTTGCCGCGCTCCATCAATTCACCGACCGTTGACGGTCCCGTCGCCAGATCGCCATTGTCCTGCTCAATTACGAAGATCTGTTCCAGAGAAGGGAAATTCTTGCGCAGGCTTTCCAGTCGTCGCCGGTCCTTTTCTCTTTGTACGATTGCAAATCGGCTGCCCGAATGAGATACAATGTAGCTTATGTCCTCGTCGGTTACGTCGGTGCCGCGGGGTGTCGAAACACCACCCGACGTCACAATGGAGCAGTCACAAATCAGCCAGTTCTGGGAACTATCGCAAAGAAAGGTAATGCGGTCTCCGATTTGCACGCCAACGGAAATCAGGCCGGCGGTTAGTTGATCCGTCAGTTGAAGCATTTCTCCAAAGCTGCGACCGCTGTAAGTCCCGTCGGGCAGGCGTCGCCTGAACGAGACCTTTTCGGGCATTTTTCGCGCTGTCCGGGCCAGCACTTCGTAGAATGTGGATGCTTCGTTCGTCGACATGGTGGCGCGTTTACTTCCATGTGTCTTTTCGCAGGGCAACCAAAAAACGGACTGGCCGAAAAACCGTTTCCAAAACCTTCATTGGTGTATGAAGCCTTATCGCAAGAACGTCGGCATCGTGGTCTTCAACAGCGCGGGCCAGGTGCTCGCGGGGGAGCGGCTGGGCTATGCCGGTAACTTTCAGTTCCCCCAGGGGGGTCTGGATGCGGACGAGGAGCCTCTTGCGGCCGCCCGGCGGGAGTTATATGAAGAAATCGGCCTTTCTTTGCACGAGGCTCCGGTTTACGAGCTTCCGGAATGGCTGCAATATGACTTCCCGAAAGATGTTCCGGCCAGACTCAAGAAGTATGCCGGGCAACGACAGCGGTGGTTTTTCTTCTATTGGAATGGATCCATAGACGAGCTCCGGCTCGACCAGGGCGAACAGGAGTTTTCACAGTTGCGCTGGTTCGATTTTCGCGAATTGGTCGAGCAGATCGTGCCGTTTAAGGATGCGATCTACCGCCGGCTTTACGCTGAGGGCCAGCCGGTCATGGAGCGTTTCCTGGCTGCCCATCGCTCCCGGCCGTCCTGATGCCCAGCATTCGATCTAGTTCGCGGATCTCTGCCCGGTAGCGGGCCATCTCCTCGACGGTACAGTGCGGTCGTTCCGCATCGGCACGTTCACAGGCCTGCAGACGGACCTCAAGTTGCACGCGCTCATGGAAATGAGCCTGCTCGTTCGGGTCCCGAGTCGCGCTTCGATCCATAAGCCACGCGATCGTGACCAGAAGCGCAATGGCCACGAAAGTCAGCGCAGTAGCCACGCGATTGTTCATCCGGTCTTCAGAGGAATTGTTCATCGAACCTCGCCAATCATTTCGTCCAGTTGCAGCGCCGAACGCCGCGCCATTTCGAGATTTTCGCGCGGTCCGAAGCCGGCCAGGTCGGTGGCAAACGTGCGGATGCTGCCCAGGTTTCGGGCAAGTCGCACATCCAGAACCTCGATCTCAAGGAGCACCTGCTCGCGATCTTCGAGTAGGTCGCGTGTGCGTGTTTCCTGCAATTTTCCCTGTAAGAGCAGGCGCCCGCCAAAGCCGCGGCCCAGGAGTCCCGCTTCGCTTTCAACCAGCAGTCGATCCGTCGGCAGGCCGGCGGACATCATGCTTTCCTGGATCACCGGTTGCTCCGTTACTGCAAAACCGCGTTCGTACAATGCGAAGGCAAGCGCGCCCGGAAAATCCTCCTGCGTTTCTCGGCGCGCCCCGCTTACGGCGAATTCTCCGATGCCTACATCCCGCGTTACATCCCCTGGCCAGAGTTGTGTGCGAATCGCGAAAACTTCGTACGACGAGCACGCATTCGTGAGCAAAACAAGAAACAACGTGGGCACCTTCATTCTCTGCATCCTATGGCTCGCTTCCCGCCGAAACGGGCGCTCCCAGGCAACATCGAAATCCGATCTGAAACGAGCGCGCCTGGGGTGGGGCGTAGTACGTGGAGAAACAACTGGCGCTTGCGCCGGACCGGTACGATCCGCCAACCGCAACCGCCAGCCCGCTTCTTTCATCGGCCACCCACTCCATCAAGTTGCCCACCATGTCAAAGACACCGTCCTCGGTTCGACAGTGGCCGTACTCGCCGGCGAATCCGGCTTCCCTGGATTGCGTGTTGCAGGCCCGGGGTAGGGCTTCGCTACCGTAGGCGTAACGGCTCCCGTGCGGACCCAGGCAGGCCTGAGTCCATTCGTACAGGGAGCAAAGGCGTTTGCCGCGAGACGCGCAGTGGGCCGCGGCTTCGGATTGCGTAACCATCGCGCGCGGCAGCACGTTCGGAGAGGACAGATAATCACCGGAGGCCTCGCTTACTTCGAAACGGTCGATGCGGAATACGGACCTTGCCGAGTGCACCATCGCCACACTGTCGATAGGCTCTGTCGCGACGCTCTGTGTTGCTTCGCGTTGCCAGGGCTCCGGTGGCACGCGCAGCTGGTTGGAGCACGCTCCGAAAAAGAACACCAGCCCCGAAATTGCGAGTAGAGTCCCCGGCAAAAGAGAGTGCAGGCGGCACGCTCGCCTGGCGGACAGAACTATTGATACTCTATATCCATGCCGCAGGCCGCCGTACTTTCGCGCGCCTACCCACTCAAGCATCGGGACCATCTTGAACCTCTGGCGTAAACTCCACCCGAACCACTGTGCCATCCGGGACCGCTTCCGCGGAGATCTCCGACGGACTCTGTCTGCCTGCCTGGCGAAAGTACGTACGCAGCACGAACAGGGTGCCCTTGTCATGCACCGCGAGCTGCAGCCACTCCGGGGCATCCAGTTCCCCCTGCAGGGTCTCGCCACTGTTCAGCCTCAGCGTGCACCGGTGTGGCAAATAGAACACGTCCGATGCAGTGGGCCGGGCCAGCCAGCTCGCGATCTCCAGAAACTGAATTTCAGAGGGAGCAATACGGGAGTGACCTTCGCTGGTGCGGAAATGCAAGCGGTTTTGTGTAAGCCTGATAACTCCGGCAACCGGCGCCTGTCCCTTGCGTTCCAGGATTACCTGGAATCGGGTCCGCCGCCGGATATGGCCTTCGTTGTCTTCCGTCTGGTTCTCGCCGGGGGCGGTTTGGGGGATCGCCGGCTCCTGAACTTCTGTTCGCATGCGTTCCAGGATTTCCGCCTCGTCAATTTGTCCGGCACCCGGAAGAAAATCCCGCGCAGCAAGCGGAGTAGAGAGCAGACACAGGATCAGCGCACTCAGGATCGATCGTTTCACAGGTCGCCTCTCGTTTCAGAAATTTGAACGGGGCCGAATTCTTGCAGCAGTCGAGCCTGATAGCGCTGACGTAGTACCCGGGCGCGTTGCCGGACCATGCTTTGCTCCAGTTGGGAAGCCCCGGCCGGCAAAGCCCCTTCGAGGCTGCGCCCGGCTGGTTCTCGAAAGCGCTGCATCAGGTGGTATTCTTCTACCGCCTGCTCAAAGCGCGCGAGCAGGAACCGGGCGGCTGCGGGCCGGTCGAGCTCCTCGCCCGAGAGCGCTTCACGCACAAAGTACTTGCGGAGTGCGATGCGCTCCAGCAACGCGCGCCTCGCCATCGGGGGCAGCTGGTTAATCTCCTCCGCTTCGTGCACCCGGCCGTGTTCGCCGGCAAAACCGATTTCCCCCAGTCGGAGTTCGAAATCGGCCCATCTGACAATGACCGGGTCCCCCGTTCCGACCGCCGCCTGACGCATGCGATGGAACGTAGCGGCGATTGGATCGCGTGCCCCGCATCCGGCGACGCTTACCAGGCACAGGCACAGTGCGACGGGCACCACAGGTTGCAAGAATCGACGTACCATTAACCCACTTTCGACGGTTTCCCGGGCCTTTGTAAACTGCTGCTGCACTCCTGCGGCGACTTTCGCGCTTTGCGCGCCGGAGCGAGCGTTGGTGTGCAAGTTCCGTCACATCGATGGCGGGTTTTTGCGCTGGAGTGCAAAGTGCATTGCGAAGCGCTTCCGACCGCTCGTCCGGACTCTGCCCGGAGACGAATATGGAAACAGATTGAATAGATATATAATCATTATCATTTTAGTTCTTTTGACCTGCGGGCCAGAACAGCCCGCGCCCGAGACCCGTGCTCAGTTTGCGCGGGCGCAGGCGCTGTACCGCAATCGTCATTTTGACGAGTCGCTGGCGGCGTTGCAGCCCGTGCGGGCCGCCAATCCAGATTTCGCGGCCGCCGCGGTCCTTGAAGCCCGCATCCATTTTTTCACCCGTCGCTTTGAACAGGCCGAACGCGTTCTCACGGAAGCGCTCGCAGCCCAGGAAAGCCCGTACACGCGTCTTTGGTTGGGACGCGTCATTGCCGTACACGACGATCGTCAGGATGAGGCCGCCGACCACTTCCGCACAGTCATTGCAAGCGATCCGGAGAACTACATGGCGCACTATTATTTGGGCCGCTGTCTGGAGGCGGGCCGGAACTGGCAGGCGGCACTGGTGGAATACGAAACCGCCCTGGCCATGGAGTACCAGCTGACCCACGTGCATGCGCACATGGCGACTCTGTTCAGCCGTCTGGAAATGCGTGAGAGAGCCCGACAACAC
Organism: Spirochaetales bacterium; assembly: GCA_024233935.1. Classification (GTDB taxonomy): domain Bacteria; phylum Spirochaetota; class Leptospiria; order Leptospirales; family Leptonemataceae; genus JACKOY01. Next base: position 121,735 of record JACKOY010000001.1, read on the forward strand.
TACGAGCGGTTGCGGCAACTGGGAGCGAGTGAGGCCGTCCTTGCGCGGGTCGCCTCCGCGGTTGGAGGCGAGGCGGAATAGCATGCGTGGCGTCTGGCCGATAGCGTTTCTGGGGCTGGCCTGCCTGATTCCCGGGGACCTCGGCGCCCGCCGCATCGATTTGCAACTGGCTGAGGAAATGGCCCTCGAACACGACCTGGAATTACGCGCAGCCAAGTTTGAAACACGCATTGCGGCTGAAGCCCTGGCCGGCCGATTGCGGGACTTTTTTCCGTCGCTCTCCGTTAACTACCGACGAAACCGCGCCGTTGCCCGCCGCGATATCGACAACGGCACGCACTCGGTGCAGCTTTCCCTTTCACAGCCGGTCTACGATGGCGGTCGCACCCTGTACGCCTACGAGGTGGCGCGGCTGGATGTGCGCATGGCGCGCGAGCGTGCATCCGAGCTGGAGAACAACCTTCGCTTTGGTGTTCGGGCGGCCTACTTCGCGCTTCTGGGACAGTTTCAGAATCTGGAAATCGATCGCGAGTCTTTGCAAAATGCCCGCGATCTATGGGAGCGCACCCGACTGGAATACGCCCAGGGAGCGGTCACGGCTCTCGACTACCATCAAGTCGAAAATGAACTCCGGCGGCGCGAACTTGGCGTCGAACAAAGCACTGCAGCCCTGCAGGACTCGTTGAATGACTTCGGCCGGATGATAGGCCTGGAACCCGACGAATTGCCGGAGCTGTATCCGCTGGAGTCATACGAATTCGAGCAGCATCCGGTTGAGCTCGATTCAGAGCAACTGTTCCGGCTCGCGCTCGAAAATCGACCGGACATCCGGCAGGCGCGCCTGGCGCTCATGCGCAGCCGACGGGAGTACCTGATTACAAAGTACGACTACCTGCCCACGATAGCCCTAACAGGGAGCTACGGAAAGACGGGCAATGACTGGCCGCCAACAAACACCGAGTACTCTTTCGGCGTCAATTTTACGTTTCGGATTTTCGGAAACACGCTTACGACCGACGTAACCAGACTGCATTCGGCCAACGAAACACGCAGCGGCTATTCTCAGGGCGGCCAGCTGAACGTGTACGATAACGGCGCCTGGCGTGAGCCCCACATGCGCAACGAACTGGAGTTGATGCGCGCTCTGGAGACCGACACACAGTTGCGGCGATCGGTCGAATCCGAAGTGCGGCGTTCCCTTCGGGATTATCAACGCTACGCGACCGAATTGGAAATCGGCGATCGCGACCTGGCGATTCAGGAACGTCGGTTCCGAATTGATCAATTGCGCCATCGTCGGGGGGAGATTGCGCTCTCTGAATTTTTGGAGCGCGAACTGGAATTGCGGCGGGCCCGCACGGAGCTGGTTGCGCTGCGTATTGAGCACATTCTTCGTGCAAACCAACTGGAACTGCAGCTCGGCCTGCCCCTCGACAGTCTTGCCCTAATGGAAATCCGTCGGCTCAATGAGTCCGGTGCGCCCCGGCGTCTCTGGCGTTCTACGGATCTGCCGGAAGCCGATTCTCCGCAGAATCCTGAAGAGATTTTTACCGAGCTGGATGCCCCGCCGCAAACGGATGCAGAGGAGTCGTCGCGGTGAATGCGGACCGGCTATGGCAAACCCTGCGCGGCTTCTGGGCCACCCGCAGACGCCTCTGGATTGTTGGGGTCGGCCTTCTCGTCACCGGACTCATCGGCCTGGTTGCCTATTTGCGGTGGGAAAGCTCCGATCCCGGTTTGCCGTCGGTAGCGCCGGTCGTTGAGCTGCACACCGTTTCCAGGGAAGAATTGAGACGGGTTTTTGAAGGGCCCGGCACCGTGACCTACCTTGAGAAGGCTGCCATTACCCCGCGCATTCAGGGGCGCATTGCACACATTCTCGTTGAAGTCGGCGACGACGTGATCGCCGGTCAGCCTTTGGCGCGCCTGGAAACTTTTGAGCTGGAACTTCGCCATCGTCAGGCGCTGGCGGCCTTGAATTCCGCTCGTTCGCAACATGCGCTTGCGGTTGCCCGTTTGCGTTCGGCGCGCTTCCAGGTGGACCGGCAGCTCCAGGAGCTCGAGCGCACCCAGGCATCGATTGTGGAGTCTCGCGCTGCCTTTCTCAACGCCCGCCGCGAGCTGGAAAACAAGCGCGAGATCTACGCCCTCGGTGGTGTCTCGGCTATCGAGTTGCGTGGTGTCTACGCCGGATACCTGAGCGCCATGAGCCGGTACTACCAGGCCCGCAAAAACTACCAAACGGCGACGGTTGGTTTTCGCGATCAGGATCTTTCAGGGTCCGGGATCGCGGTGCCCGATTCGGTTTCGGAGCGGCGAAGCGCGATCGTAGAAATGAACACGGCGGTATCGTCGGAAGAAGTTCAGGTGGCCGCAGCGGCCCTGGAGAGCGCGCGCATTGAAGTGCGTTCTCTCGAAGCACTCATAGAAGAAGCAACCATCCGTTCGCCGATTGCCGGAGTCGTCGCTTCCCGGGAGCTGGAGATGGGCGAAACGACCACCGAGGGGCAGACCGTGTTCACCGTCGTGCGAATGGACCGCCTGGTGGTGAGCACGGCGGTCCCGGAAGAAGACCTTGGCTCCATTGCTATCGACCAGGCTGTGGATCTGTCTTTTGACGCCCGCTCCGGCGAACAGCGGCAGGGAACCGTCGAGCGGCTTTCGCCGTTGATTGATCCGGCCACGCGCACCGCGGAAGTCCGCATCGCGCTTCCAAACCAGGACCGGGCCATTCGTCCCGGTATGTTTGCACGGGTTTCCATTACAACGGCGGTGCGTGATTCCGCGCTCTGGGTGCCACGTTCTGCACTTCTTCCGGCCACGTCCGAAGACGGGGAAGTCCAGGTATTCGTGGTTCAGGAAGGCCTCGCATTTCTGCGCACCATTGAACCCGGCTCGATATTCCAGGAGCGCGTCGAAGTGCTGAGCGGTCTGTCCGTCGGTGAACAGGTAATCGCAGGCGGAGTTCTTACGATTCAGGACGGCATGACCGTGCAGACTCAGAGTGCCGGCGATTCGGAGGGTACGCCATGAGGCAACTGGCGAGCCTGAGCCTGGCCCTGCTTGCTGCGTTTTGCGCGCCGCATTGCCAGGAGGCCCTCGAAATTCCGGAATTGCTGCTGGTGCCACCGGCAAGCACGCGCCCTGCTATCGTCGCCTCTTATCCTTCTCCGCTTCAAACGAGCGTAAGCAAGAACGACAACGTTTTCGTCGAGTTCGATCGCGAGATGGATCAGGAGGCCACGGCCCTGGCGTTTTCCGTCGGCGGCGCCACACCGCCATCGGGCGACGTGCACTGGGCTGGCAGACGAATTTTGTTTTCGCCGGATCCCGAATTCGTACCCGGCACGGACTACGTGCTTCGCGTGGGAGCAACCGCCGAATCAAAAGACGGAGTGGCCCTCGGTGTCGAGTACCTGGTGCACTTCCTGGTCGGGACCCGGTCCGACGGCCCGGCGGTTGTGGCGGTGGATCCGTCGCCCAACGCTCAGGGCGTGGCCACGACGGCGCCGGTCTCGCTCTACCTTTCTAGACCGATGGATCGCGCCTCCGTGGAAGCCGCGTTCTTTCTTTCGCCTTCGGTCGCGGGCGCTTTTCAGTGGAGTGTCGCTTCCGATAGCTTCGTATTTCAACCCTTCAGCGCCCTCGTGGACGGCACGACCTATGCCATCAACCTGGGAACGGGCGCTCGCGATTCGGAAGGCATAGCGCTGGGAGACGTTTTCAGCTCCAGTTTCCGCGTGGGCTCCGACTTTGTGCTACCGGTTGTTCTGGGTGTGCGCGAATTTGGAAGCCCCCTTGATCTCATTAGTCCTGCCGCTGGTGTCAGCAAAGACAGCCAGCTTGAGATGCGTTTCAGTGAGGCGATGGACTTTGCACAAACCCAAAACGCGTTTCAACTCCTGCGCCGGGACAACAATACCATCGTCAGTGGTCACTTCGAATGGAACGCCGCCTTTGATACCGTGCGCTTCGTTCCGGACGAAGCGCTCGAACCGGAGCACGAGTACCGCCTGCTCCTATCAACCGGTGCTGCTGATCTTGCCGGCAACGCGCTCGCCCTGAACTTCGTGCTTGATTTTCGAACGGATGCAAGCGCGGGGGCATTGAACTCCGATTACCTGGACCTCCTGAGTCTTGACAAGACCCAGCCGCTTCCAGCCGAAACGCTATTTCTCGATCCGGTCAACCTCTCTGTAATCAGCGTCGCCGGCAGCAACGGGCCCACCGGCGGTCCGGCGCGTCTGGAGTTGACCTTTTCGCGCTCGCTCGATCCGGCTACGGTCGCCGAAAACTTTTCCGTCAGTCGCGTGATTGGCCTGGATCCTCCGCTGAACCCGGTCGTGAGCGGTGTGCAACTGCAGCCAGCCGGCGCCCTCCCGAATGCCCGCCTCATCATCTTGCTCGACTCTTTAGGACAAAACGAGTATCACCTGACCCTCTTCGGCGGACGTAACGGAATTCGCTCCGCGCCCATCGGAGCCGAAACCGGCACCTGGCTTGAGACCGATCCAGAGTTCTTCTTTCGGGTGACCCCATGACGCTCGACTGGCTGCAGTCTGCGCGCTTTCTTTCCGGACTTGCCTGTGCAGTCGTGCTCGCGGTGTTTCTGCCGAACTGCACGGACGAGGCGCTGGATCGACTGCTTCTTCCGGGAGGTGGCGAGCGTCCGGTGGTTCTCGCCACTTCTCCGGCCGATGGAAGCCTCGGTATCAGTCCCAATACAGAAACCTGGGTTCTTTTCAACATGCCCATGGATAACCAGAAAACGCAGGATGCCTTTCGTTTGATCGGGCAGGGGGGCTCCGTGTCGGGCAGTTTCTTGTGGCAGGGCAATCGTATGGAGTTTCACCCCGCGACTCCGTACAACACCGGCGAATACACCATGATCGTCGGACGGGCTTCCGAATCGGGCGCCGGCGTTGACCTGGGCGAAGAAGTTACCGTGCGCTTTTCACCGGGTTTTGACCACGAACGTCCGCGTCTTGTTTCATCGTCTCCCGTGGCCGGCGCAACCGCGGTCAACGCAAACACAACGCTTGAACTGAATTTCTCTGAGGATATTGACTCCGCGACTATCGGCGATGGCCTGACTCTGTCCCCGACCGTAAACTATACGATCAGCCAGATACCGGCAAACCGCATTACGCTGATCCCCACGTCTCCGCTGCCAAACGGAACCTATGTGGTGCGACTGAATACGGATCTTGCGGACCCCTCCGGCAACCAGCTGGCCGGTGAAGAGGTCATCAGCTTTACAGTCGGTTCGGATTTCGCAAGCCCCGTCTTGCTGAGTGCCCAGGCAGGCGTCGTGCCATTGGTAAACGGTCAGTTTGTGGCCGGCGTCGATCGTTCGGCGCCAATCGTGCTTGGTTTTTCTGAACCAATGGACCGTCTTTCTGTTGAGCAGGCGTTTTCATTGTATCCCCCGGCCCTCGTTTCTTACAGCTGGAATCTTGCGTCCGATGCTTTGACTCTTTCCTTCACCGGCGGCCTTCAACCCGAAGAGAATTATGAACTGCAAGTTGATAGTTCAGCGGCCGACCTGCAGCAAAACACGACCGGCCAGAATTACGCGTTTTCGTTTCGCACGGATGGAGCGTCGTCTCAGAGACCCCGCGTGCTCGACCTGCGGCAACTGCAGTCGTCCGCACCGGGCCTGGACCAGTCGACGCCGGTGTGTTGCGGTCCTGCTCTGACGGACCTGCAGCCCCTTGATGTTTTACAGGAAGTCGACAGCGACCCGGTGCCACTCAGCACCAGGTTCGTCTATGCGCTGCGACTTACCTTCAGCGCTTCAATGCTACGCAATAGCCTGGGTGCTGAGACATCGCTTTCCCGTGTGCACGATCCCGGTGCGACCACATTGGCGATTTACGGTCTCGATGTCAGTGCGAACGTCATGACCCTGGTCTTCGAAGGGCCCTTCGTCGCCCACGCACCGGGAGAAACTCCAATCTGGCGTTTGCGCATCGGCGGCGACGCCATGGACGTAAACGGAAATACGATGGGGTCGGATTTCGACTTCTACTTCACCTATTGATATGATCTGGCTCTGCATCCGTCGTCCCATCGCCACGACCATGGCCTTCGCGGCGCTCTGTCTTCTCGGTACTGCGGCCTTTGTACGTCTTCGTCTGGATCTGTATCCGCGCATCGAAGTGCCCACATTGACGGTACTGACTCCTTACCAGGGTGCCGCGCCCGATCTCATCGAAAACCTGGTCACGGCGCCGGTCGAACAAAGCCTCAGCGCTGTGGCGGGCGTACGGACTCTCAGATCTCGCTCGGAGGCAGGGCTCTCGATTGTGACCCTCGAACTGGAGTGGGGTAGCGATCTCAACCAGTCGAGCATGCAGGCGCGCCAAAAACTGGATCTTGCGCGCGCGCGCCTGCCCGAAGATGCCGGGCGTTCCCTGATTCTTCAATTCGATGCGGCCGAGGAGCCCATCCTGACGATCGTGGCGCACCCGTCCGGCCTGGATTTCAGACTGCTTCGGGATTACATCGAAACCAACGTTCGGCCGCAGCTGGAACGCACGCCTGGTGTGGCAGCCGTTGGTGTTTTCGGCGGGCTCCGGCGTGAGATCCAGGTGGAGGTGGATCCGGAACTGGCCAGCACGCAGCAGGTTCCGCTTTCACAGGTCGCCGAAGCCCTGGCCGGGGCCAACTTCAGCTTTCCGGTCGGCAACGTCCGACAGGGCGATCAGGAATTGGTCGTCCGGGTCGAGCACGAATTTCCCGATGTGAACGCGATCGGCAACACGGTTGTGAGCGTCGGCCAGTCGGGCGAACCGCTTACGCTGAACCGACTTGGCAGCATCGTCGATGGCTATCAGGATCAGCGTGGCGCTGCGCTCTACAATGGAAATGAATCGGTCCTGATTACGATCCGTCAATCGGCCGGGACCAACACCGTGGATCTGGCCGAAAGAGTGCGCGAGCGGTTGGAGCGGATCAACACCCAGGAGTCCCGGCGCTTTGAGCTTCGCATTGTTCGTGATCAATCGCGATATATCGTCGAGTCGATTGATGCCGTACGCAACGCGGGTCTTCTCGGGGCCCTGATGGCGGGCCTGGTGCTGTTCGCCTTTCTCGGCGATGTGCGCACTGCTTGCATCGCTCTTCTGGCAATTCCGGTTTCGATACTGGGCACGATGTTGCTCATGTATGCTTTCGAAGTCACCCTCAACCTGATGAGTCTGGGCGGACTTGCCGTGGGTATTGGCATGATGGTGGACAACGCCATCGTTGTTCTGGAAGCGATTTACGCGCAGTTCGAAGGCGGCGAAAAGAACGCCCAACAGGCTGCTTTGAAAGGGACCCGTAGCGTTCACGCTTCGGTCACTGCATCCACGCTGACATCTCTGGTCGTCTTTGTCCCGGTTTTGTTTGTGCCGGGCATTGCCGGAGCAGTTTTTCGCGACCTCGCCCTGACCATCTGCTTTGCGCTCGGCATGTCACTGTCAACTTCTCTAACGCTCGTGCCGACAATTGCCGCGCGCATTGGCCCGCGGGCCGGGCGAAGCGGTGGCTTCGCCGGTCTGCTCGAGTGGAGTGAAGGGCGCATTGTTGAGGTTCTGAGGAGAGCCCTGAAGACGCCCCGGATTGCGATCGCCGTGCTTGCCGGCCTTTCGCTTTTCGGTGCGGTCCTTCTGTCGATTCTGGACCGGCGCCTGTTTCCCGCTGTGGATCGCGGGGAAGTCCTCGCGCGCATTGAGTTGCCGGCCGGCGTGTTGATCAAAGACGCGACCGCGTTTCATCGGCGACTGCAGCAGGATCTTATTCGCCGGGGACTGGTTTCGCATGCAGTTGCCCGGTTGGGTTACGAGCCCGATGATTTTGTGGGGCGCGCCCGTCAGACCGCGCGCGTATTCACGTCCCGGAGTTTCTTTCGCGTGCATGGAGACGCCGGAAATTCGGAGACTCTCAAGAACCAGATCGTGATGGCCCTGGCGAGCGCCGGTCTTGCCGACGCGCAGGTTGTTTTGCGCGGAGATCCCATTGAGGAACTGTTGGGCCTTTCCGGGGACGATTTTTCCGTGGAGGTCAGTGCCGTCGATCGCGCGTCCGGTCGGCGCTGGGCCGACACCCTGGCCGAGGATCCGGCGCTCAGCTCCGCTTTTGGTAAAATTCGTTCCACGTCCCGTGCCCACGACCCGGAGTTTCGATTGCAACTCGATGGTCTGCGCGTGGCTTCTTTCGGCCTTGATCCGCAATCCGTTACCCGTTCGCTTTCAGAGGCTCTGGCGGGCCGGGTGGCTACCGTCTTTCGACAGGGAGATCGACGAACGGACATTCGGGTGCGCTCGCGGGGCGCCGCCGGTGCGCGGCCAGAGGACTTACGGCGGGTCTATCTCACTTTGAACGATGGGGCGCAGGTCCGTGCCGGGGGCCTTATGAATGGTGCGCACGCCCGCGGTTATACAACTCTCCTGCGCGAGAATCAGCGGCGTGTGGAGCGCCTCAGGTTTCTGGAACCCGTTTCGGATGTGGACCCGTCGACGGCAATCAACAGCCGACTGGCGTACTACGCTGCGCCCGCCGCGCGCGACGGCGTTCGGATGCGGCTTCGTGGAAATAGCGATCAACTCAATGATTCTCTGGCGGCGCTGGCAATTGCCTTCGCGCTGTCCTGCGTGCTTGTCTACCAGGTGCTCGGCGCGCAGTTCGAATCCTTGCTGCATCCGTTCACGCTCGCATTGTCCGTGCCGGTCATGTTGTTCGGCGCGGCGCTGCCGTTGGCGCTTTTAGGCCATCAGCTGAGCATACCGGTTGCCATGGGGCTTGTTTTGCTTATCGGGATCGTGATTAACGCCTCCATCATGCTGTACGAAGCGATCGTGGCCAGGGCAGTGAAGCCCGCCGCTCTTTCGGCTCACGAGCTGGAGGAGGTGCTGGTCGCGGCAGTGCGCGAGCGAGTGCGCCCGATATTTCTGACCACGATGACCACGATCCTGGCGCTGTTGCCCCTCGGTCTGGGTTGGGGGGCCGGGGCGGACGTACAGGCTCCTCTGGCGGCTACGGTCATCGGGGGGCTCGCCTTCGGTGCGTTTGCTGCGCCGATCGCCTTTCCGCTCCTGTATTTCGTGGCCGAATCGCTGCGGCGTCCCGGGAAAGCGCCTTGAATAAACGCCTGAACCATATTGTAAGACGGCCCGTACTCTGCCTGATGGCGACGGCTGCTCTTGTGTTGCTGGGCATTGCCGGCCTCTCCAGGTTGCCGGTCGCGTTGCGTCCAGGCGTGACCGAATCCGGCGCCACGATCATTACACGCTACCCCGGCGTTTCCGCCGCCAGGATTGAGCAGCAACTTACGATTCCGGTCGAGCGAGCCGTGTCCGACCTGGGTTCGATCGAAAGCATTGTGTCTCGTTCCGCCGACGGCGAGTCCCGCGTAAATCTGATCTTTTCGGATTCTGCTGCCGACCGCTTCCTGTTGCACGAGATCAGCGAGCGTCTGGAATCGATTCGACACCTGTTCCCGCGGGAAGTGGAGGAGCCGGTTGTCGTGCAGTACGATCCATCGAACCGTCCCGGCTTCGTTGTGGCCTTCCGGTCCGATTTTCAGGATGCCATCGCCCTTCGCGAATACGTGGAGGAACGCGTCAAACCTGCGTTCGAGCGCATCAACGGCGTTTCCGAAGTATTCGTTGGCGGCGGGGCTGAAAGAGAGATACAGGTGCTTCTCGACGCGCCGCTCTTGCCCGGTCATCTCCTTTCGGGCCAGGAAGTCGCTGCTGCCATTGCGCACGGCGGCCCGGAAGCTCCGATTGGACGAGTTCAGAATCGGACCGAGACCGAGGTCCAGGTGACCAACCGCTTTGACGATGCGGCCGCGATCGCCGCCGCCGCCATCACCAGCACGCGCGGTATTTCTTCGGTGGCCACAGTTGCACGAGTGCAGCACGGCCATCGTGAACCAGAGACGATCGCGCACCGAAATGGCGAGGACCGAATCTCATTGTACGTTTCGCGGGCCGGCGGCGCCGGTGCTCTGGAGTTTTCTGCCCGCTGCGCGACCGCGCTACGCGGTCTGGATCTTCCCCCCGGTCTGTTTCATGAGACCACCTTCGACGAAGGACAATTCATTCGGGACGCAATTGAGGGCGCCGTGCTCGCGGCCGCCTACGGAGGTCTGACCGCGATTGTTGTGCTGCACCTTTTTTTGGGACGCTGGAAGTCCACGATTCTCACAGCGCTCATGCTTCCACTCTCCATACTCGGGACCTTTTTCTTGATGTTTGTGACCGGAACCGGGATCGACGTTATGAGCCTCTCGGGTCTTGCGCTCGGATCCGGGATGCTGATTGATGCGGGCGTAGTTGTTTGCGAATCGATTGAGCGCGAATGGAAACGTGCTATTGATCCGGTCGCGGCAGCAGTCGGGGCAACTGCGCGGGTGCTTCCGGAACTGATTGCCGCAACGCTTACGACTCTGATCGTCTTCTCGCCGCTCGTGCTCTCCCGCCGCGATTTGCGTGAGCAATATGCAGGTCTTTGTCTGACGCTTTCTTTTGCGCTTATTCTTTCTCTAATACTTTCACTGGTGGTTTTGCCCGCGTTCAAGCTGGCCGTCGATTCCCCGCACGCCCCGGCCGCACCCCGGTCTCGTATTTCCCGCCGCGAGCGTGTTCTGAGAGTTCTGCAATCCGTTCAGCGTCGCCTTCTGTTTGTGTGCCTGCGATGGCCAAAACTGACGGCCGCGGCGACTTTGCTTTTTATGTTCGGACCGCTGGGGTTCTTTCTAATGGAGCTCGAAAGCCGGGCCTTGCTGGATTCCTCGGAAATTCAGGCAACCATCGATCTGCCTACGGGAACTCACCTGGACCGGACTGCGCAACTTGTTGAGGGCATTGCTGCCACGGTCGGCCGGCAACAGGGAGTGGCGGCGGTTAGTGCCCGTATTGAAAAGTGGCACGGCACCCTGTACATCGAGCCGGCCGGGCCGTACCGGAGTCCCTCCGGCGTACATAGACTTGTGGAGCGGCTGCGAGGTGCGGTTTCTGCCGACCCGGAAGTGTTTGTCCATTTTGAAAGCGACGCCGGCGGGCAGGGTGGCCTGACGTTGCACTTTTTGGGCAATGATGAATTGGGCTTGCGAACGCTTGCCGGTCGCGTTGCGACAGAATTGCAGTCCGGAGTTCCCGGGATTGATCAGATCGTGTATCACTTTCGAGAGCCTCGCCAGGAACTCGTAATTCATCCCCGATCCACTCTGCTGGCCCGGGCGGGACTCTCAGTCGGCGACCTTGCCGGTATGCTACGGCAACTCGTCGCCGGAAGCGTCGTTGCTCATCTTTACGAGGGCGGCCGAGAAGTGGACATTCGTGTGCGCGCTTTCCCGGAGCAGGTGAAAAGCCCGGCCGACCTGCAAAAAATCCGTTTCGCGCTCGGCGATCGTGTGCATCCGCTGGTCTCCCTGGCATCCCTTTCCAACGGAGAGAGCCCGGCCCAACTCTGGCGGCGCGACCGGCGTCCCAGTGTGTCCATCGGAATCCATAGCCATGATCGCACGTTGGATTCCCTCGCGGTCGACGTGGAAAGCAGACTGAAGGCATTCTCGTTTCCTGCCGACTACACCTGGCGCTGGGACCGGATGTTTGAATCTGCCCGTGCCGCCCGGGGCGATTTGCTTGCGGGTGTTGTCTTTGCAATACTCGCGGTCTATCTGCTGCTTGCCGCGCTGATGGAGTCGCTCACCCGACCCTTTCTGATATTGCTGACGATACCGATGAGCGCAGGCGGTGTCTGCCCGGCGCTCGCGGTTGCGGGCTATCCCCTGGGAATGTCCGCGATTCTTGGGCTGCTGATTCTGTGCGGCATAGTAGTGAATGGCAGCATCCTTCTGCAGGCAAGTGTGGACGAAAAGATCGGTTCGCGCGGCGCCGGGAGCCTGGATCCGACGGCAGCCCTGCGTGCAGTTGCGCGCGCGTGTCGTGTTCGTCTGCGGCCCATTCTTATGACCGGGTTCACGACCCTCGCGGGTGTGCTTCCGATGTTGTTCGCCGGGGGCAGTGGCAGCGAACTCTGGAGGCCGCTTGCAGTCAGTGTATTCTTCGGGCTGTTGTTTTCCGTTCCGGTTACACTGCTTCTGATCCCGAATGCAACGCTCGCGCTTCTTACGATCAACCACAGGAGACTGACAATTGGCCGCTGAAAAAATAGAAGAAACCCCCACTTCACTCTACCAGAAATTTCGATCCTGGTCCCTGCGAAATCAGCGGATGATCAGTATCGTGTTTCTGGCTTCGGTGCTGCTGACCCTTCTTGCGGGTTTGCCCGGAGGGAGTGATCGCTCTGGTCTGAAAGACTTTGTCCGGGCCTACTTTTCCGGGTTCCGCGACCAATCCACATCCGATTGGGAGTATTCGATTCAGGACGCGCAGATAACAGGCGACCACCTGCGCGCCGCCTACGGAGCTCTGACCACGTTACACAGCGATGCCGCAACGGCCCGCTTGCGTATCCAGGACCCGGAAGAGTACGCGCGATTTGTTCGGCGTCGCTACGAAACCGATCTACTCGCGTTGGCCGCCCTCGAAGATGGAGTGCTTAACGATACTGAAGCGCGCCTGGTTCTGGAGCACGCGTTCCTAACTGCAATTGCGGACTTCTATGTTCGAAAGAGATCGGGTATGCCGGGCGGCGCGTATTCGGTCCCGGAGGAATCAGACGTGCGGTCCATCTATGACAGTCATCGGGGGGTGTACGCTTCTATGGGACTTGATCGGACTGCCGCTTTGAGAATGATTCGGGCCACGCTTTCGCGTCTGCAAATGGAACGACAATCGGCTGAACTGGACGTTGCCCGACATGTATTGGTAGAGCAACTTGATGAGCGCCTGGGTGTACAATTCTCAGGAACTGGAGACGGACAATGAAAGCTATGATCACATCGACGAAACGTATTCTTCAGGGTCTGATTCATCCGCGGACTTTCTTCAGTCGTCACGGCGAACCGGCCTTCTATCGATCCAGCCTGTTCGGCGTGTTTGGACTCGGGCTTCTTTCTTTGCTGACGGGCATTCTATTGATATTGCTCTACGGGGCGAAACTGGAGGAGGGACTCGTTCAAGCGCGGGTCAGAAGTGGACTTTCGGCCTCCGGGGGCTCGATATTTGCGTCGCTGCTGGTGGTACCCACCTGGTGCGCCCTGCTGCTTTGCGCCGGTCTCGTGCGCCACGGCTGGCTGCGCATTCTCGGACAACCCGGAGCACGCCTATGGCGTACGCAGACAATCAGCCTGGTGGGTGGCGTGCCGGTGATCGTTTTTCTTTTTCTGGCTTCGGTTTTGAGCCTGGTTGGCGTGGGGCAACTGCCCGCTCCGGTGGCGCTCGTGCTCGTGGCGGCCGCGTGCGCCTGGCAGGGATGTATGGAGTACGCAGGATTGCGTCTCGTATATGCTCAGCCTCGTGGTCTGGCTCTGCTTTCTCTTTTCGCGCCCGTTTTGGCGGGTTTTACGGCGCTCTTCATATGGAGCCTTGGCGCCATCCTGCTGGCCTTGTAGCGACGCCCGTTATTTCGGCGGCTTATGATTTGACACCAGGGGCCCCGAGGAAATGTCATCCACTCCAGCGTGAAATTTGCCGATCTCGAAGTGCATCCCGACCTGATCCGTGCCACCACGGACATGGGTTTCGAGGACTTAACACCCATACAGGAGCAATGTCTCACACCGGCCCTCGCGGGTCGCGATATTGCGGGTATAGCACAGACCGGTACCGGCAAAACCGTCGCCTTTCTTCTCCCGATTCTGCATCGCATTTTGTCAGAGGAAGCCCAGGGACCGGCGGCGCTGATCGTCACGCCCACGCGTGAGCTCTGCCTCCAAATTGCGGAGGAAGCACACAAACTTACGGCCCACCGGGAACTCGCAGTCTGTGCGGTTTACGGTGGCGAACAGTATCGACGTCAGGAAGAGGAGCTCGCGAAGAATCCAGCAATCATCGTGGCAACTCCGGGCCGTCTGATCGACTACATGAAGCAACGCAAAGTCGAAACAGGACGGCTACGATTCCTGGTTCTCGATGAAGCAGATCGCATGTTCGACATGGGATTCATTCGGGACGTCCGTTACATCATGCGGCATGTCCCCGACGATGCGCAATGCATGTTGTTTTCGGCAACGTTATCGTACTACGTTCTGCGTCTGGCCTCGGACTTCATGAAAGACCCCCACGAGGTTCGCATCGAGTCCGAAAGCGTGGCCGTCGACAAGATAGAACAGAGCTTGTTACACCTCGGTCGTGACGAACGCGACGCGTATCTCGTAAACACTTTACTGAACACGGAAGGCATACGTGCAATCGTCTTTACGAACTATCGTCAGCAGGTGCAACGTCTCGAGAGGCTGCTTCAGCGTTACGGAATAGCGGCCACGGGCATCTCATCTTTGCTCGATCAGAAGAAACGGATTCGGCTCTTGAAAGGTTTCAAGACGGGAAGCTATTCCGTTCTGGTTGCCACAGATGTGGCCAGTCGTGGCCTTGACGTTGAAGATGTAAGCCACGTATTTAACTACGACCTTCCCCAGGATGGAGAGTCGTACGTGCATCGAATCGGACGAACGGCGCGGGCCGGTCGGAGCGGTGTCAGCATGTCATTCTGTTCCGAATCGGACTATGAAAACCTGCCACGTATCCATCGCTACATTAACCAGAAGATTCCGGTCGCCGAACCCATCCTGGAATACCTGAAAATGCCGCAGGGTCAATTTGAAGCGTTCCGCGATCGCGACGAACGCAAGGATCAGGAAGAAATGCAAGAAACAAATGAGGCAACTACAACGGAGCCGGGAGCAGAACGGCCGCGGCGCTCGCGCTCGCGTCGTCGCAGACGCAGTCCGGACAATACCCGGCCACCGGGCGCCGAAAACGAGCAGGCGGCGGACGAAGTAAGCGAAAAGCCCGAGGGCGAGAATCAAGCGCGCGGCGAAGGCGAACCGCGTCGCCGTCGTCGGCGTCGCCGTCGTCGGGATTCCGGCAACAACCAGGAAGGCAACCAACGCGAAAGCAAACCGCGCCCGCGGGACGACGCGGACCGAGAAGACGATGAACGTCCGATGACCGTGCGCGAGCGTGATAGGGCTGCCGTGCTGTCCGGTTCACGTAGCAATAACGAACCGGCGCGCGATTCAAGTGCGGGCCCGGGAGAAGGACGCCGTCGGCGACCGCGCCGTCGCCGACGCGGTGGGGGGGGCGGAGCCGATCGAGAAAGTCGGCCGGAACGCAACCAATCCAACGGTCAGGGCCGGTCGCGCAATCGCAACCAGCGCTCCCGGAGCGAACGCACAACGCGAACCGAAAAGAAAAGCGGCCTGCTTTCAAAGATAAAGTCCTTCTTCAGCCGTTCCTGATTTATTGGTCGAGGTAGATTTCCTCGACGTAGGTCGTGAGGTAATCCCCCGGTCGGTCAGATCCCGCCGGGGCCTCCAATTCCACACGGAGCAGTTCGTCTCCATCGCTCTCGATGTTGATGATCGCGTAGGTTCGTTCCCCGATTTGTGTCGTGGCCAGAATGTATGGCACGTAGCGATTCTGAATCTCCGTGCGTGCCCGGTTTGAGTAGGCCTCCGGCACCAGAAGAACGACGTAGTTGCCACGGGAATCTAACAGCAACTCCGTAAGATCTTCCATATCGGGCGCGGTCAAAAAGGGTCGCGATAAGGCCGGGCTCAGACGCGAGCTAAAGGCGTACGAGCCGTGGAACTGAAGTGCGTTGTCGTTTCGAAACAGGATCGCTCTGTGCGTGGACGGCACGTGAATCTGAAGCTCATCACCGACCAGGGCTTGCTGACGACTGATCCAGAAGCTGTCCCGCGTGTTCGGAGGACGAAAGGGTTCCGGGAGCGGCTCGGGTTCTGGTTCGACAACCGGTTCCGGCGTTGGTTCGGGTCGCACAATCTCCGGTTCCGTCACAACCGCGACCTGCTCGGATTCGCCGGTCTCTTCCTGCACCAGCTGCTGCTGTTCGCTTTGCGTCGTTTGGGGTGGGAGAACATCCTGGTCCCCGGTGCTGGCGCAGCCCGGAAGTCCCGACAAAAGGACCAGGAGCAGGAAACGTTTCATCGGCCGCTGGCCAGTCGCAGCGCTTCGTTCACAAGAAAGGTTGTGATATTGCGACGCTGCTTTTCTTCAAGCACGGGCCGCATGGCGCGCAGTTCGGCGAGGGCTGCTGCATCGTGATCCACGTCGACCTGCAAAACAAGCATGAATAGACGAATGGCTTCGCTCCGATCTTCTTCGAGGCCCCGCATCAGCGCCCGGGCCTGGCTTGCAAGGCCCATGCGGTAGAGGCTGAACGCAGCCAGGGCCCGCAATCGATCCTGCCCATTTTCCTGAGCGTAGTGCGCAGCCATTCGAAAACAGGCCACCGCCAGGTTATGCTGTTCGGAATCGCGGTAGATGCGCCCCATCAAATAGAGCATGCGTGACATCTGAGCCGTCGGCAGATCCGGCGTTTCGGAGATGCGGTACAGCAGATCCTGGGCGAGGGCCGGTTTGCCCAGCCGTATCAGAACATCGGCCCGTTCCAGCCGCGCCGCCAGATCGCTTTCTTCGGCGCCAAGCAGCTCCAGGGCCAGATCGGAATGCCCGTTGTCTGCGAGCTCTCCGAGGCTGAATTGGCGCAGCGCAATTGCGCCGGGATGAGCCTGCACCATTGCGGTCACCTGGCGTGCCGCTTCGGGATCGTGGTTCGCCCGCAGCTTTCGCACAGCTTCGTAGAAGCGCCCCACTTCAGCTTCCGGTATGCCCAGCCAGCGTGCGGCCTCACTGCGGGTCTCGGCGGCGATCGCGTTCAAGCGGCTACCGCCCCCCAGTCGCGGCAAGAGCGCAAAGGCCTGACCGTACTCGCCGGTGCCCCGGTACAGATAGAACAATCGCCAGCGCGCGGCCCGCGCCATATCGTCCTGCAGGCCCAGTCGCAGGGCCCTTTCGTACAGGAGAATGGCCGTCGAGGGAGCGTCGTTTTCGAAACGATACGCCAGATCGAAATCGGACCGGCCGGCCGACTCGTCCCGCGCCTGTAGCTGCGTGAAAGAAAAAACCAGAGCCAGTACGATAGCCAGGCCTGCAATCTGCCGCAATGGACCGGGAACAGGATGGGAGTTCTTATTCAAAGTCAGAGTCACGATTTACACTCCAGGTCTGTCCGCCCGGCGCCCCGGGTCGTTCGGGGGCTCTGTGTGTCTCGGTCGGCCGGTGGTCGGGAAGGAAGATTTCGCTGACTCGTTGGCTGCAACCCGGGCCGTACAGTAAGCCTGACTCGGGGCAGATGTCCAGTCGGACCGCCCGGGACTGTACGTTGAAATTCCCCCGAGCCCTGGCATGTTTCATGATGCGGCCCCAGATAGGCCCGGCGAGATTGGAGCCGGTGCCCCCGTTCATGGAGTAAGCCGGATTATCAAAGCCCACCCAGACGGCCGCCGAAACACCGGGAATCGCGCCGACGAACCAGGCGTCGCGGTGCTCGTTGGACGTACCGGTTTTGCCGATCAAAAGTCCGTTGAAACCTCCGCGCGACGTTCCTCCGTAGCGGCCGCTGTCGCGCAATAGACTGATCATGACTTCTGTCGCCTCCGGACTCAGCGCGACGCGGTCTTCCGGGGTATTCATTTGAAACTCATCTGCCCCGGACTCATACAGTACATGCCCCTCGGGATCCCGAATGCTACGAATCAAAAACGGGCGTCGGATTTGTCCGCCGTTTGCAAAGGCAGAAAAGGCTACGGCCATTTCCAGCGGGCTCATTTCCAGAGAGCCGATCGCAACGGTTTCGTCACTTCTGAAGCGACTGTCAAAGGCTGAGTCACCGGGAAAGAAGAACTTGCGAAATTGTTCACCCACTCGCGGAAGGCCGGTCAGCTCCAGAACCCGAATTGCCGGAATGTTCTGCGAACGCATCAATGCTTCGCGCACACTGATGCGCCCTTCATAGACACCGCTGTAGTTTCCGGGTAACCAGTAATCACGATCGGTGTCGGTTCGGCCGCGCTGAGAAACGTACAGCGGGCGATCGTCGAGCAACGTTGCGGCCGTGACCGCTCCGCTTTCGATTCCGGCGCTGTATACAACGGGTTTGATGGCGCTGCCGGTTTGTCGGCGCATGTGCACCGCCCGGTTGATCTGGTTGTCTGAAGAAAAAGACGTGCCGCCCTGCATAAACAGCACTTCTCCGGTTGTCGCTTCGACACCGATGGCGGCGGCCTGCATGCGTGGTCGGCTATCCATAATCGGTCCGGGCATGCCAAACAGCATGGGACCGATGCCCGTTTGCATGTACTCGCGCTGGAGCGCGGCGCGCGGTGAATCCTGCGCAACCACGCGATCTTCGCGCATGATGACCGGAGGGAAGTTCGGTGACGTACGCTGCACGAAGTCCTCGACTTCCGAACGCGCGGCCACCTGGAGTGCGCGATCGATCGTCGTCTCGACGGTGAGGCCGGCGTCGAATTCAAAGCTTTCGCCGAGTATGCGTCGAATTTGCAGGCGCACGTGCTCAGCCACGTATGGCGCATCGTTTGTTCGCGTTCCAAAGACCGTCGATGTGGGGCTGCGATTCATTCCGCCGAAGGCGGCGATCAATTGGCGATCGAACTCCTCTGGCTCCGGAGTTGAAGGGAAATCATCGTCCCGCATACGTTCGTAAACGTGCCGCATTTTTGCTTCCAGAAGTTCCGGATGCCGAAGGGGAGACAGCCGCTCCGGCGCACTCGGCAGGCATACCAGCGCCAGTTCTTCGGCGAAGCTGAGCTGGTCCAGGGGCTTTTCGAAATAGAAGCGCGCCGCGATTTCCATGCCGTACGCGCCATGGCCGAGGTAGACATGATTCATGTAAGCCGCGAGTATCTGATCTTTTGCGAGGTTGCCTTCGAGGTAGTAGGCCAGCGCGGCTTCCCTGACCTTCCTGACGATGGCCTTCTGACGCTCCCCCAGTAGAATACGCGCGAGCTGCTGGGTCAGCGTGGAACCGCCCTGGCTGTAGCCAAAGGTTGCGACATTGATGAGCATCGCCCTGCTGATGGCGCCCCAATCAAGCCCGCCATGACGAAAGAAGTCTTCGTCTTCCACAAATACGAGCTTCGCCGCCAGACTCCGCGGCATACTTTCGGGTGTGAGCTGCCCCGTTTTATTAGAGAAAAGTTCCGCAATCAAGGTGCCATTGCGATCGACGATCCGGTTCGGCTGAACGGAGGCAAGCCGGCTGAGGTAATGGGCGGGTTCATCCAGATAGAGGCCCGGCATGTGCAGCGATACGACGAAAGCCAGAAAGAAACACAGGCCGAGCACGCTGAGCGCGGCCAGCAAGGGCCAGTGTCCCTGCAACCGGCCCAGAGCGTCAGGGGCCGAGCTGGGTAGCGTACGCAGGATTGAGCGACTCCTCTGCAGAGCTGCCTGTCCCAGGCGCCGGTAATCTCGCCAGGACCCGTTGGAACCTGATGGCGGCCGTGGTGCGCGAGCAGGTCGCGGAGCAGGCCTTTCGGCCGGCCGCTCTCGTAGCGCAGGTGCCGGCGACGCCGCCGGGCGCATGGTAGCAAAGTCATGGGCTGCGGGTTGCCTTTGTGCTCCGTGGTCCAGGCGGCCATCGCGGTTGTCGAAGGTGGTCCGGACTCCGCAATGAGGGCAGGCGGCCTCGTGCAGGCTGTGGATATCCACCCGGATGAGCACCCGAAAGCTTTTTCCGCAGGAGAGGCAGGAATGCAGAAAACGGCGTGGTTCGCCGGACCTGGAGACAGAAACGGGCATTTCTCTTACTTTATCGGAGCCGGCGGGCCGACCGGCAGTCTTTTCGTCACGACATCTGCGATTCCGCTTCCAGCACCGCCGCCTTCAAATCCTGATACTGGTCCGGGCGGATAGCGACCCCTTTTTGGGTAGGGCGTAGCTCGCCGCTCTGCTTGTCCGTGAACCAGACCCGCAGATTAAGATATTTCTGACCCTTGTATTCCGAGATTTCCACCCGAATTACCTCGCCGCCGCCTTTTTCGATGTCCCTGATGACTGCCATGGCCCCGATTTGTGGCGAGCGGGGCTGGCTTTCAATAACTTGTTGACCGAAAACGGACCCGCGGCGACTCGGTTTTCACTATGTCCCGCCGTTGCCAGATTTCCGGAAAGCAGACCGCCTCCGGCAACTCGATTTCCCACTCTCACCGCAAGACCCGGCGCAAGTTTCGGGTCAATCTGGTGTCTAAGAAGGTCTTCCTGCCCGATGAAAACCGGTGGGTTCGGTTGCGCATTTCGGCCCGGATGTTGCGCACCCTCAATAAGCGGGGCGTGAAGTCCCTCATGAAGCAATACGGTCAGGACCTGAGTCAGCTCAGCGCCTGAAATACGGGCCGCTATGCCCGCTCGGTCCTCTGGCCGCCCGGCCGCCAAAGAAGAAGGCTTCGCTGCCAGGCATCGTTTCTCGCGTCAGGTTTACCGTCGACTGTGCAAGGAATTCGGCCCGGCCCGCACCCCCCTCACTTACGAGCACGATTACCAACTGGCCATCGCCGTAATTCTGAGCGCCCAGTGTACCGATGAAATGGTGAATCGGGTAACCCCCGCGCTCTTTGAAGCCTTTGGTGCGCCGGAAGACTTTTATACGCGCCCGGTGGGCGAGTTGGAGCGGTTGATCTACTCGACCGGTTTCTACAAAAACAAGGCCAAAAGCATTCGCGGGTTTTGTCGGGCGTTCGTTGAGGACCACGGGCGGCAGATGCCATCGAGCATTGAAGAATTGGTTCGTTTACCGGGTATCGGTCGCAAGACCGCCAACGTCATCCAGCAGGAGCTGTTTGGCAGGGCCGATGGCGTTGTTGTGGATACCCATGTCGCGCGCATTTCAAAAGTCCTGGGTTTGAGCGCCGCCACCGATCCGGTTCGCATGGAGCGCGACCTGATGCGTGTGGTTCCGAAAGACCTGTGGCTGGATTGGTCGCTCTACATCATTTTTTTGGGGCGCAAATACTGCACTGCCCGGGAACGAAAGTGCGGGCCATGCCCCCTCTGCAAGATCTGTCCGTCCAGCGAGGCGCAAAGCCCGCTCAAAAAGAAAGCGCGCCGCAAAAAGACAAAGTAGGGCCGGTCAGCGGGCCATGTGCGCAATCGGTGCGAGTACCTGGATTACCGCGTCATGAATATGCCCGTTGCTGGCGACCGTCTGATACATGCCCGGAGTATGCGGCCGGCCTGAAAAGTCTGAGAGCCGCCCGCCGGCTTCGGTCACGATGATCGAACCGGCCGCAACGTCCCAGGAGTTCAGGCTCACTTCGTAGTGGGCATCAAAGCGTCCTTCGGCCACCCAGCAGAGGTCCATGGCGGCCGAGCCTGTGCGACGAATGCCACGCGCATGGCGCAGGATCGCGTCGGCGCCGCGTAACAGATCGGGCAGGCGAACCTGCCGATCGTAGGGGAAGCCGGTCACAACCAGGGCCCGGGACAGATCTTTGGTTTCCGACACACGGACCGACTTTCCGTCTTTAGTTGCGCCTTCTCCTCGAATTGCCCGGTACGTATTGCCGAGCCCGGGCATGGTCACCAGGCCCGCCACCGGTTCTTCGCCTCGCAAAAGTCCCACCGAGATCGCATACAGGGGCAACCCGTGGGCGTAGTTAATGGTGCCGTCGAGGGGGTCGAGAGACCAGCAGTACCGGCTCGGGTCGGCGCCGCGTTGCTCCAGTCCCTGCTCTTCGCCCAGAATATCGTCTTTGGGAAACGCCTTCTCAATCGCGCGTCTCAGGCGGCTTTCGCTTTCGCGGTCCGCGTCAGTGACCAGGTCCATCGCGTTGCTTTTCGTCGAGATGTTCAGCGCCCTTCCCTGGTAATCGCGCAACATGTCCGCGATCTCGGGCAGAACATCTTCGATTAACGCCACTCGGGTTTGTATGGAATCAGCGGACATAGCTTTTGCGAACAACTTTCCAGGTACGGGTAAACAAACTTGTGCACCGGAGCGGGTCAAATGAATTTAGCAGAGTGCAAACAGAGATCACTTTGATTCGCCACGGCGAAACGGAATTCAATCTTGCCGGACGCATCCAGGGAACCCGGGACTCGGCGCTCACGGACGAAGGACGTACGCAGGCGAAAGAGCTCGGCGCCGTCATGAAAAAGCATCTATTTCGTCCGGCCGTCTGGTTTGTCTCGCCCCAGGGCCGGGCCCGGGAGACTTCGCGCATCTTACGCGAGGCCATCGGTCTTGATGATCTGCCCCCCGAGGTGCCGGACGATCTTTTGTGCGAGGTGAACTGCGGGGATTTTGAAGGGCGCCTTCACAGTGAAGTCGACCAGGACGTGCTCTGGCAGATACGAAACCACGCCGACGCTCCCTATCCCGGCGGAGAATCTCTGCTCGACGTGATGGATCGCGCAAGACGCTTTTTTGAAGGCGCGCTTTCCGAACGGCCCGAGTCCGGCATGCATCGCATGCTGGTCGTTTCGCATGGCAATTGGATTCGGGCCGCGGGCGCGGTCTTGCTCGATGCCGGTCCGGGATTTGCGCTGCGGGCGCTCTGTCACAATACTGCCATCCATCGCTTTGTAGCGCGCGATCGAAACGACCGATTTCGATTGGTAACATGGAATGAGCGTTCGCATCTCACCGCCGGCAATGCGTTTGATATCGTCTGAAAAGCCGAATCTGGTGGACAGGTCGACCTTGCGTGGGTCTTTCGTTTTTGTGCGACCGGGCGTCTACGTGCTTTCGACAGGCACCGAACTGAGTTCGGGCCGCTCCATCGACACCAACGCCCCCGAGATTGCCCGGGCCTGTTCCGAGCAGGGCTTTCCTGTTGTTGGATTGGGAACCATGCCCGACGATCGCGCACTGCTTGAGAGCGAGATCGGCCACGTACTTGCAAGAAGCGATGTCGGCATCGTAATTATGACCGGTGGATTGGGCCCCACCGACGACGACCACACGGTGGACGCGCTGGCCGGCCTTTCCGGACGCGATATAGTTGATGATCCCCAGGCCGCCCGGAAACTGGAAGTGCTCGGCAAACGATCACGCGGCCGCCTGAACTCCGCTTCTGCTCGCCGCCAGGTTCGCATTGTCGAGGGGGCGCATGTGCTCATGAACGAAAGGGGATTGGCGCCGGGCATGCTGCTCGAAATTTCTCATGGGACCGATTCGCGTCTCGTAGCCGCCATGCCCGGTGTGCCCCAGGAAATGCGGCACATGCTGGCCACACAGCTGCTTCCGGAACTCACAAGGCGTTACCCGGAGCCGGGTCGGGCGCGCGTCGTACTGCATGTCTACAGCGTCGGTGAATCCGCGTTTCAATCGCGGGTCTTTGGGGATAAGGAAAAGCCGGGCGTTGTAACCGATTGGCCGGACGACTTTTCCTGGGGAATTACAGCCGGCAATGGTCAGTTGAAACTATTTTTTGAGGCCTCCGACGCCGCGGCCCTGAACCGCATTCGTTCGGCGATTGAGACCGAATATTCCGGTCAGGTGCTGCCGGCTTCGGCAGAAGAGATTTTACACGACCTGCTTCCAAAAAAGCAACTGACGATTGGCGCGGCGGAATCCTGCACCGGCGGGCTTATTGGAAAGATTTTGACCGACCGACCTGGCAGTTCGGCCTATTTCGTGGGAAGCATTGTGGCCTATTCCAATTCGATAAAGCAGGCTTTGCTGGGTGTGCCCGAATCAGTGCTCAACGAGTTTGGCGCCGTGAGCGAGCAGTGCGTTCGTGCAATGGCAGTGGGCGCGCGCGAAAGGCTGGCTTCGAACTACGCGGTGGCCGTCACGGGAATCGCGGGGCCCGATGGCGGTAGCGAACACAAGCCGGTGGGCACCGTCTTTGTCGGTGTGTCCGGTCCGTCCGGTTGCGAGAGCCACGAATTGCATATCCCTCTGGACCGGGACCGGGTTCGCCACTACACCGCGCACCTGGCTTTGTTTCACCTGTTGCGATTCATTGAAAAAGATACGTAGCGTGCCCCCGCTGAGCCGCACAGAGTAAGGTATTTTGACAAATGCGGAAACCATACTGGCGGCCCTGCTCCTTGATGACGAGGGTCTGCTCAGGGCCTGTGAGCAACAGCCCTATCAGGGCTCCGGCCCCGGTGGTCAGAGTCGCAATCGCAGCTACTCGGCTTTGCGTCTGATTCACCGCGAAACCGGCGTACAGGCCTCCGCCGCTGATCACCGGGAAGGGGCCCGCAATCGTGCCGCCGCCCTGGAGCGACTACGGTTGGAGCTGGCTTTGCACTGGGGTCGAGAGCTTTTGAAACTGCCGCCCGAGGAGCGCGCCCGGGCCTCAAGCACAGAGCTTCCATTTCGGGCCGGAGCGGCTTTTTCACATCCCGATTTCTCGCGCTCGGTGGCCCGGGCTCTGGGCGCCTTCTTGTGCGCCGACCTGCAACCGGCCGCCGCGGCTCGGGCGTTGGGCATTTCAGTATCAGCACTTGTGCGATTTTTTAAGAGACATAAGAAGGTGCGCGATCTCATCTGGAGCTGGCGGGCATCGGCAGGGCTGCCTGCATTGCGCTAACAGGGTCGACTCGCTCCGAAGGCCCAGGGCCCGTAGCGCCGGTTCGATTCTGTCACACTGCCCGGGTACACTCGTCAGCGAGTTATTTCACCGGAGAAACGTATGCTTCGCTTTTTGCACTGTGCCGACATCCACCTGACACGTCTGGAGGACCGTGACTACAGCCTGGCGGTATTTCAGGAGATCGTGGAGCTTGCCAGTGCCCGGGAGGTACACGCGCTTCTGATTTCCGGTGACCTTTTCGACTCGCATGCCGACGCCCAGGCCCTGGTGCCGGTCGTGCGCGAGCTTGTCCGGGATTTTGAAGGCGATATCCTCTTTATACCAGGCAACCACGAGGCGCTACGGGACAAAGGCCTGGGACTGAGTGCGTTCGACTTCGGCAAGATCGAGCTCTTTGAAGATCTTCCCTGCTCCTTGATTCAAAGGCAGTACGATGGCGAGGTCGTGGAATTCCTCTTGATCCCCCATGCCCGATCTTACGACGACTTTGCAAGCTGGGAGGTGCCGGCTCCAGGCGGGATCCCACGCATTGCCCTGGCGCACGGAGTGGTGGAGGGCATGGCCTATGCCGGTCCCGATGGGGAAGAAGGCGGCACCGCGATCGACCCGCTGCTGTTCACCCGCTTCGGCGTGAACTATGCGGCGCTCGGCCACATTCACGCCCGACGCGCAGTGACCTCCGGCAACTGTCGTCTTGCTTATCCTGGTTCGGCCAGAGTCTGGCGCAAAGGCGAAGCGGACGCGCGCGGTGTCCTTTTTCTGGAAGTGGAGAATGCGCATCCGGCGCCCCACATTCGCGTGAACTTCCTGGACCTCCCGGCTGCAGGCCGTTATCGCCGGGTCGCGGTTCCGGTCGAACTGGATGGTTCGCTGCCCCCGAACTTGAATGCTCTGGACTGTTCGCCCCAGGACGTCCTGGAGCTTGCTTTGAGTGGTGTGGTTGAAGACGAAAAGTTCCTCGCAAGGAATTGCGAGCGACTGCATTCCAATCTGGAAGCCCGGGTGCGGCGCTTGCTGATTGACCGGGACCAGGTGGCAGCTTTACCCGGCATTGCCACACAGCCCCTCGCGCGCGACTTTTTACAAATCTGGGAACAGGAATTTGCGAGTAATCCGGATATGGAGCAGCAACTTCTGCGGGCGCGCTCCATTTTTCTGGATGAGATGCGACAGATGCTGGGAGGCCGCCGATGATTCGCCGACTGATTCTGGATGACTTTGGTCGCTTTCGTTCCAGCAGCTTCGATCTTGCGCAGACGACGGTGTTTTTCGGCCCTAACGAAGCGGGCAAGACCACGGTATTTGACGCACTGACCTTTGCGCTCTGCCGTCCTGGCGCCAACCTCAGGCCCGGCAAGCTATTGCGCGAACGCTACGGTGTAGATTTGTCCGCCCGCATCGAATTTGCCCGCGAGCGAAGCGGCGAAGAGCTCTTTGCGGCCGACCCTGGGGATGCGCCCCTTTTCGACGTGCTTGAGTTTCTAAACGTGTTTGCCATCCGTGCCGGCCAGCTCGGCGTGGAGATTGATCGGAAACCGTGGGCGCAAACCATGCAAGCCCGGTTGTTTGCAGGGGACGTGGATCCGGCCGCCCTTTTGGACCGGCTGGAAAAGAGGGCCAGCACGCGCAGTCGTAGCGGTGTGAATCCGGAACTCGAGAAACAGCGGCAGAAGATCAAGGAGCAAGAGCAGCAGCTGGCCGGCATGCAGGCGGAACGAGCGGCTGCCCGTCAAAAAGAAAAGCACGTGCAGGAATTGGACGAACTCCTGGAGAAGTATCGGTCGGAGCTTGTTTCTTTGAAACAAAGCCTCGAGCGGACCGGCGCTGCCATAAATATAGAAGAACAGCTCAGGCGTCGTGAGGAGTTGATCGAGACTCTGGATTGGTTTCGTCGCCTCGAAGATCTGGAAACCAGACTGGCCGCGAATGCAGACCTTGCCGCCGACGAAACGAACGCGCTCGATCAACTGCAGTCCGACGTGGAATCCCACCGTGAAGAGCTCTCGCGGGCCGAAGAGCGCCACCTGGATATTTCAGATCGTTTGCGCGAAGCGGGCGAACGCCTGGCCGAACTCAAGGCCCAAAGCGAACGCGCCCGGAATTTCGACCCGCTGATTCGCCGATGGAAAGAACGCGTAGCGGAGACACCCACCCGGAGTGCCTGGCGCGTGCGGTGGGCTTACGCAGTGGCAGCCGCAGGAGTTGCCATTCTCGGTGTAGGCGGCGCCCTGGCCTTCGAGAACAACGGAGTGACCGCGTTGCTCGCGATCGTCTCCGCACTTGCGGCGGCTTTGCTGGGTGGCCTGGCCGTGCACCGCCAGCAGGCGCCGGATCCGGCGGCGGCGGAAAGACTTCTGGGTGAATGGCGTCATGAGCTGGCGCAGGGCGAGTACGGGCCGCTGCCATCGTTTCGTGATCTCGATGAATTTCGTGCGTTTTTGGCCGAGAAGAACACGCTTCATGAAACCCTGCAGGCCGGTTGCACAGAAGCCCGGGAGCGCGTGCTGGCCCTGGAGGTTCAAACCGATCGGCTCAAACAAGCCTGCGAAGAGTCACGGCACAGTTTTACTCAAGCCCAGAGCGCGCTTTCGCATTGGCTTTCGATACGCAGGATTTCTTCGCGGGACGCCTACGTCCGTGCGCGCGAACAGCACGAAACCGCACTGCGCGAATCCGAGGCCCTGGCGAGCCGGCTTCAGGAAAAGGCCGGCGCACGTGGGCTCGAATCGCTGAAGAAGCAGACGCTGGCAGATCTGGAGGTCCAGGCATCGGGCGGGCTTCCTTCCCGGGCTCCAGACCCCGAAACCCTGGCCGGCCTTTTCCGAGAGCGGCAGAACCTGGAGCGCGCTCTCGCCCGTCTGGAAGAGCGGGAGCGTGAAGCCCTGCGCGAACGCTCGGAAGTGTTTGGAGAAGTGCGCGGCAGCCTGGGCCGCCTTACCGGCGAGATCGTCGCGATCGAAGAAGCCCTGCAGGAATTGAGGGCGAGGGAACAGGACTTACTGGACGAGCGCCAGAGCGCTGCCCTGGCTCTGGAGATCTGTCGTCGCATTCAAAACGATAGCGAGACCGTGTTTGCCGACCTGCTTCAGCGGGTTGGCTTCGGATTCGAGAAAATCGCAAACAACAGCCGGGACGTTGCCCTGAACGCACCAGAACTGGATAGCGCCAACCTGCGCGCTGCGGACTCAGGGGGCACTGTCCGCGGCCTGGATCAGCTTTCGACCGGCACCCGTGACAGCCTGACTTTGTCTTTGCGGCTGGCACTTGCCGAGCGTTCGGCCGGAAGCGCGGCGCGCCGCTTGCTTGTTCTGGACGATCCGCTTCTGACCCTCGATCGCGCGCGCCAACGGCGGGCCCTGGAGCGCTTGAGCAATTTTCAAGCGGACGGGCACTGGCAGATCCTGTTGTTTACGAAGGAACGGGAATTGCTGGATATGTGCAGCGAGATTTTCGGGCAGCGCCTTCTCGTTCAGGAATTGGGTGAGACCGTGGAACCCGTAACGCATCGTACTTGACCCCGCTCAACCGTCGCGCTACCTTCCAGCATGCAGCTTTCCTGGCCCGCTCTGGATCGAAATCAGATTCTGGAGCGTTTCCGCAAGACCAGGCGACTGAGCGCTCGACTGTGTGAGCCGCTGGCCGTCGAAGACTATGTCGTGCAGACCATGCCCGATGCCAGCCCGGCCAAGTGGCACCTGGGCCACACGACCTGGTTTTTCGAGAATTTTATTCTGAGTAAGTTCGAATCGGGCTTTGAACCTTTCCACGCGCGTTTCAATTTTCTGTTTAATTCGTACTACGAAAGTCAGGGCGAACGAGTTGCCCGGCCGGCTCGCGGCTTGTGTTCGCGGCCGACAGTGCAGGAAGTCTACTCCTATCGCAACTCCGTCGAGGAGCACCTGGAGCTTCTGCTGCGCGATCTTTCGGAAGAGGTCGAAGGCGAAGTGCTGGCCTTGTTGGAAATTGGCATTCACCATGAGCAACAACACCAGGAGCTAATCCTGACCGATCTCAAGCATTGCTTTTTTATGAATGCGCTCCGACCCGATTACCGGCCCGACTGCGCGCCCGCTTCCTTCGGGGCCGCGGCCGGAGAGACACGTTTTCTTTCGGTTCCGGGTGGGACCTACGAGATCGGTCACGATCCCTCCCGCGGCTTCGCTTACGACAATGAATGCCCGCGACATGCCGTTCTGCTCCAGGACTTTGCCATAGCATCGCGCCCCGTAACTTGCGGCGAGTACCTGGCTTTCATTGAAGACGGTGGGTACCAGGAGTTTCGACACTGGCTATCGGACGGATGGGCTCGCATTCAGGCGGAAGGCTGGCGCGCCCCGCTCTACTGGGAGCAAGTGGAAGGTACCTGGAAGATCTGGACCCTGACCGGTGCGCGCTCTATTGATCCCGACGAACCGGTGACTCACGTGAGCTATTACGAAGCGTTGGCTTTCGCGAGCTGGGCTGGTTGTCGTCTGGCGACCGAACAGGAGTGGGAGATAGCAGCGGACCGTCTTTGCCCCGCCATCCGCGCGGGCAATTTCCTGGATCAAGAACGCTATCATCCCGCGCGCGCGTCTCAAGCCGGCGAAGGACTTCAGCAGATGTTTGGCGACGTCTGGGAGTGGACCGGCAGCGCCTACCTGCCCTATCCGGGTTACAGACCTCTTGCCGGCGCCCTGGGCGAATACAACGGAAAGTTCATGATCGATCAGATGGTCCTGCGCGGAGGTTCCTGCGCAACGCCGGCCGACCATATTCGTTCCAGTTATCGTAACTTTTTTCAGCCCTACCAGCGCTGGCAGTTCAGTGGTTTCCGACTTGCCAGGGATGCCTGAGTGTCAGCCGAAGCCAGGGCCGCCCTGTTCGCGCTCTTCCCGGACTGTAAGATCGTTTCCGTAAGGCTGCATTCGCGGAGTTTGTTCGCGCTTTACGATGTCCGCCTCTCCGGTCCCGGACCCGATCGCCTGGCGTTGAAAATGGTCGCGAATATGGCCATGGCAAACGCCGAGGCCCGGGGCCTGGAGGCTCTGAAGGCGGCCGGGGTTTCGGCGCCGGGAGTCTACAGTGTTTGTCACAAACCCGCCGCCATTGCCATGGAATTTGTCAATTCGGGCGGCCGCTTCGATCCGGCTTTGTTGGTTCAAGACCTTACGCGGTTGTATCAGACCCCCGGACCGCATTTCGGATGGAACGAGCACAATTTCATAGGCACCCTTGCCCAACCGAATCACAAGCACGATCGCTTTCATGAGTTCTGGTGGAAGGACCGCCTGGCTCCGCAATACAACCAGGCGCGCCGGGCCGGGCTTCTGAGTACTGAAATGGAAAAGGATCTGCGTCTGTCCCTGGAGCGTTTTTGCGCTCGCTTTGAGCCCGACCGGGTTGGTCCCAGGCTGGTGCATGGCGACCTGTGGTCGGGGAACTTGCTTCCGGGCCCCGGGGGGCGACCGTACCTCATAGATCCGAGCGTCGCTTATTCGAATCCGGACCAGGACCTTGCGATGCTGGCCCTCTTTGGTTCGAGCCTTTCGGCGGCCGCCGCCGAACAGATTGCCGGCAGCTACGGGCAGCCCGGTCTTTCGGAACGTATCGCGTTCTTCCAGATATACCCGCTGCTCGTGCATGTGAATATTTTCGGCTCGGGCTACGTGGGCCAGCTCCGGGCGGCCGTTCAATCCACGCTCCGATAAGACGTCGGGACACAATGCAGCCACACCCTGGCCGTGGATTCTCTTGACAGCGCCTGGGATTCAGGTAACAACTCCAGAGCTATGGACGGCGACACAACCGATGCCAACGAACCAACTGCCGAATCAATAGCAGTCGAAAAGGATCAACCGGTCTCTTCCGGCGAAAGCGTAAGCGACCGAGAGCGCATGGGCCTGCTCGACCTGCCTTCTTTTAAGAAGGAAATCGTAGACGGCAATCGTGGGAAGCCAATCGTTCTGATTCGTTTCGAAAACCTGCGGGGCATGGATCTCGTAGATTTCCTGACGTATCTGCGCAATCATATCAATTCCCAGCTGGACCTGGTCGACATCGAGTACTGTTTTCACTACATCGAAGAGTCGCGCTGTCTTTTGATGGGGATCTCTCCGATTGGTCGTTGGGATGGAAATCGCTTCCCGAACATTGACAACGCCATCGGACGTCTGCACGAGGAGTCGCAGCGCAAGCGATACTGCCGGTTTGACTTCGGCGTTGGGCGGACCCAGGCCAACTACATCTCCAGCGTCGATGAGATCTTCTTCGTGCTCGATGATTCCTCGCGCAAGAATTTGCGCGACAACCTCATTCGCTGGAGCTGGACCTTCTTCAATCGGGCCAATTCGTATTTTTCGGGAGATGCGAGCGAGGCCGTCATTCAGCCGACTCTATTCTATGACCGTAACGCAGAGACATTCTCAGTAAAGGGCGGCGAGGTTTTCGTAGGCGGCACGATTTATCAGGGATACTACGACCTCATAAACGATATACCGGAAGGAGAAGACCTCGAACGGATTGAGCTTTTGATTCTCGAAAAACTGATCATTGCCTGCGAGCGCACGCCCGGGGTTCTGAAGTTCAACATTTCGCCACAGACGATGCTGGACACGTTTGCAAATACGGAACGCGTGAATCGCCTGAATCGTCTGCTGCACGCCCGGGGCCTGACACCTTCCAATGTCCGCTTCGAGCTGGTGGAAAAGCCCTACGACGAGGAAAAGGTGAAGCTAAAGGAAGTTTGTGCGCGTTTCTTTGAGCACGGGATCACTTTCGCGGCCGATGACTTTGGAGTTAAGAGCCAGAGTCATCAGGTTATTCTCGACCTGGGCCTGATGATCAAGGAGTTCAAACTCGATCCGATTAGCTTCAAGTTCAAGCCCGACGAAGATCGAACAAAGTTTCTGGATAACCTGGCCTTCATCGCCTACTGCAAGCGTCTGGCCGACAACCGGGAAGCGTACATCACGGCCGAAGCCGTCGAAGATTACGACACTCTCAGTTTTCTGCTTGAGCATCAGATCAATCAATACCAGGCGAATATCTTTTGCCAGAAAATGCCGGTTGTGCAGTACCGCGAAGAGTATGAGCAGATGAGCGCTCTGCCGGCCCCGATCGTTTTTCAGATTCTCACGGACCCGACCCTGCTGCAGTTGCAGCGCAAGCGCGGGAACATTTTCCACACGGCTCGCGAGGCCGGCCTTTTCTCGTAGCCATATCTGACCGGACTGGAGCCGGGAAGTCTGTGCCCCGGAGGCGGCCCGCGTCCGTTCCCGGCCCGGGCATGTATTCAGAAAGTGATGCGACCTGTCACAAAATGTCGCATGCCCGGCCCCTTTCAAAAAATCCTTGACAGATGTAAAGCACCTCTGCCCCGTTGTGATAGAGCTATCATGGACCAAGTATGCCAGCAGTAAAAAAGAAAAAGGCAAAAACAACCAAGAAGAAGAGCAGCACCAAAAAGAAGACAGCCTCTAAGAAGAAGGAGAGTAAAAAGAAGGCGACCCGGAAGAAGGTCGCACGCCAGACCGGCGCCCGTCAAAAAAAGACGCGGTCGCGGTCTCAGTCGGGAGCCGGCGCTCCTGATTTCTCTGTCGGTGATTACGTCGTGTATCCGATGCACGGAGTCGGCGAGATAACGGCGATTCAGAAGCAGGTTATTCTTGGGAAGCGCAAAGAGTGCTATGTGCTGGAGATACCCAGCAATAAAATGAAGGTAATGATCCCCGTGGAGAATTCCCGGGAGATTGGCATTCGCTCCATTATTAAGAAACGGGACGTCAAGAAGGTCCTGGACCTGCTTCAAAAGGATGAAGTTGATACGGAAGAGGACTGGAAGATCCGGTATCAGAACAACATGAACAAGATCAAGTCGGGCGACATATATGCGGTTGCAGAGGTTTGTCGAAATCTGTATAAGCGCGCGCGTGACAAGGAACTGTCTCTGATGGAGCGGCGGCTTTATGAGTCCGCCTACAACCTGATATCAAACGAGGTCGCCCTGACTCGAGGTGTTTCTGTAGAAGAGGCCAGTAATCTGATTTCTGAGGTGCTTTCCTGATTCGTTTCGCTCCTGTTCTTCGGCGAACGAATCGTTGCCTGCTCGCTACTGCTGAACTATGAATGTCCCTGGCTCCAGTTTTGTTACGAGGAATTTGGGCTATGAGGATCATATACAGACCTTTAGCGCTCCTTTTGCTCGGCGCCGGCATTTTTGCCGGGGCCCTGGGAACAGGAGCTGATATTTCCACAGCCGGTATTGTTACCGGGCTGACCCTGCTTGCAGGCGCTTTGCTCGTCTATCTCGACGTGCTGTTCAAGACTCTCAACGGGGAGTACTTGTTTTCAATTGCGAGCGGTTTGTTTTTCGGGCTTGTGGCTGGCTATTTTGTGTCCGCTCTCGCAACCGCCCTCGGATTGGCATTCCCCGGATCCGAATACGTGTGGCGGCTTTTTCCGTTGCTCGCTTTCGGCTATGTAGGGGCGCAATTTGCTCATCACCCGGGTCTGCGCATATTTGGCGGCATCGCGGGCAAACCGGCCGATCAGCCGATCGGCGGGCGGGCCAAGATTCTGGACACTTCCGTCATCATTGACGGGCGTATTCTGGATATCGCCGAGACACGCTTTATCGAAGGGCCGCTGGTCATCCCGAACTTCGTGCTTCGCGAGATTCAACTGATCAGCGATTCTCCGGATCCGATCAAGCGCAATCGCGGCCGGCGTGGTCTGGACATGTTGAACAAGCTTCAGCAGCGTTCCGACATTGATGTCAAGATCAGCTATCTTGATTACACCGAGACGCGCGAGGTGGATGCGAAACTCATCAAGGCTGCGCTGGAGCTCGGGGCCAAGCTGATCACAAATGACTTCAACCTGAACAAGGTGGCGGAGCTTCAGGGCGTTGAGGTTTTGAACCTCAACAGTCTGACTAACGCGCTCAAGCCGGTCGTGCTCCCGGGAGAAGATATCCTGATCGACATCATCAAAGAAGGCAAAGATGAAAATCAGGGCATCGGATATCTGGAAGATGGCACCATGGTGGTTGTCGAAAACGGCGGCTCCCTGGTCGGGAAGAACGTGCGTGTAAACGTGACTTCGATCATTCAGACCGCGGCGGGCAAGATGGTCTTTACCCGTGCCACCGGTGGTGGCGGCAGTTCCGACGATGACGGCCGTGACGATGGGCGCGAAGATGGGCGTGATCGTAATGAGGGTCGCCGACGTGGCCGCCGCAATCGCGGTGGGGGTGGCGGCGGAGACCGTGACCGCGGTTCCGATGACAAACCCCAGGAAGGCGGCGACCGAGAAGCGATCGGCGGACGACGTCGACGCTGAAAATCAGGGTAGGGGCTGTTCGGCCGGTGAGTGGTTGAGCGGCCCGTGACCCGACCCGATCGCGGGGGCGCTCTCAAGGGCCCTTTGTAGATAATCTCTGGCCCGGGAGACGGACCGGGCCAGAGACTCCCCCTTCGCAAGTCCCGCCGTTATGGCAGCACTCAGTGTGCATCCGGTCCCGTGGGTATTGCTCGTACGAATGCGCGGTCGCACGATGAACTGGCTCTCTGAGCCGTTCACCAGGACGTCGATCATTTCCGCGCCTGTGGTTTTGTGACCCCCTTTCAGGAGCACGGCGGCGCCGTGACGTTTTTGGATCTCGCAGGCTGCCTCTTTCATATCAGCCGGTTCGGGGGAGATGGCCCGGCCCAATATTACTTCCGCTTCGGGTAGATTGGGCGTAATCAGAGTGGCTCTGCCAAGAAAATCTATGAGCGCCCTTTCGCCGGCCGCCTCCAGAAGCCGATCCCCGCTTGTGGCCACCATGACCGGGTCAACCACCAGCGGGATATTTCCGCCATGCTCGCCCCACTCCAATGCTACACTCTGAATAATTTCGGCCGAGTACAGCATGCCGGTCTTGGCAGCCGCGACGGGAAAATCCAGCAGCACGTCGCGAATCTGGGCCCGGACAATATCCGGCGCGAGGCCCTGAACGGCGCTCACACCGCGCGTGTTCTGGCAGGTCACCGCGGTAATCGCTGTGGTGCCGAAGCACCCCAGAAACTGAAAAGTCTTCAGGTCCGCCTGAATGCCCGCGCCGCCTCCGCTGTCGCTGCCGGCAATTGTAAGGGCGACCGGTGATGTGGACTGCATGAAGCAAGCCAGTCGCTTTAAGTCCGGTCCGGTCAATCTAAAGACACTTTTGGGTAGACGACCGACCTTGCGTAGCGGTGCCATACCGCATGCGTGCTCCGGAAGGCAGAGTATTTCGTGTGCGGGGAGGGAATCCCCTGTCCGGTCGAATTCGACCCCAGGGAAACAAGAATGAAGCCCTGCCCTTGCTCGCGGCCTGCTTACTCACGGACGAGGAAATGATTCTGAGCAACGTTCCTCCGATCGAAGACGTGCTCATGATGCAGGAGATTCTTCGTAGCGTGCGTGCTCGCGTCGAGCCAGTAAGCGCCTCCGATCCGTCGCGGCTGCGCATCGTCTCAGGCGGACAACTGGAATCGGAACTGAACCCGGAGCTCAGCTCGCAGCTGCGCGGATCGGTTACCCTTGCAGGTCCTCTGCTTGCGCGCAACGGACACGTATTTCTGCCCCGTCCCGGTGGCGATCGCATTGGACGCAGGAGACTCGACACGCATATTCTTGCTTTGCAGGCCCTCGGGGCCACCGTGAAAGTTTTTCCAGACGGCTTCGAGTTGAAGTGCGATCAATTGCGCGGCACCGACCTGTTGCTTGACGAGGCCTCGGTCACGGCGACCGAGAACGCAGTCTGTGCTGCGAGTCTGGCCGATGGCGAGACCGTGATTCGCAACGCCGCCTCGGAGCCGCACGTTCAGGGATTGTGCCGCATGCTCAAAGCCATGGGCGCCCGCATCGAAGGCATCGGGTCTAACGTTCTTCGTATTCAGGGCGTGGAAAAGTTGAAGGGGGCGCCCCATCGCATCGGTCCTGATTATCTGGAAGTGGGCAGCTTCATCTCGCTTGCGGCTGTGACGGGTGGCGAACTCTTTATTGAAGATGCCGATCTGGAAAACCTGCGCATGATTCGTCTTGTTTTTTCACGGCTGGGCATCGAAACCCGCGTCGAGAACGATGGCCTGCTTGTCCCGGGCGACCAGACGATGGAGATTGTAACCGACATAGGAGGGGACGTTCCGCGTATTGATGATGCGCCCTGGCCCGGTTTCCCGGCCGACATGACTTCCGTTGCTCTTGTGACGGCAACCCAATGCAAGGGCACCGTGCTGATTCATGAAAAGATGTTTGAGTCCCGGTTGTTCTTTACGGACCGGTTGATTTCCATGGGCGCCCGGATTGTTCTCTGCGACCCTCATCGCGCGATTGTGATTGGTCCGACGCCATTGTTTGGCTCGGTCGTTTCGAGTCCTGACATTCGGGCCGGTATGGCCATGTTGATTGCGGCCCTTTGCGCTCAGGGCGAATCAGTGATTCAGAATATCAACCAGATCGATCGCGGTTTTGCATCGATCGATGAACGCCTGCGTGATCTGGGCGCAGACATTGAACGGGCGGCTGGTTAATGCGTTTCTTGAATCAATTCTCCCGCAGCTTCTGCAGGTTTCGCATACCGGGCCAGCAATTGGGCGATCTCGTGCCGATCCACCAGTCGTTCTGAGAGGCTCGCCCTGCTTTGTGGCGGCGCGCCTGCAGCGTGGATGGAAAGCTTCTGGCGGCCAGAACGGGCGATCCGGGTCGCCTTTTCCAGAAAGCGTAGCTCAACCGGGCTCAGTGTCCGTTTGCCGACCAGGCTGATGAGCAACGGCTTGCCGCTGCTCCGTATGTGATCAAGGGTGCGCCGCTGCTCGTCGGCGCTATCGAACGGCGCCAGCCGACCCATGGTCACTTCGATCCTGTTTGTATCTTCCCAGACGTACATCGATCTCTTCGAAGTACCCAACGGAATTTGCGGGTCCCGCCTTTAGCGCCCCGCTGCATTTTTGATCACCCCGACAGTTACTCAGCCGGGCCCAGCGTCACTGCCGCGCGGCTGCCGGCGCGTATGCCTCCAGCTTGTCGAAGGATTGCGTCCAGCCCTGGGTCATGCCGGCGCGCATGTCCACGAAGGCCTGTCGCTCGGCAACCGAGACGTTGCCACTCGGTTGCCAGGTGACCGTGACACGCGTCCAGGGTTCGCCGGCAGGACCGGGGGCCTCCGGAGCCAGCAGGACCCGCGTATGCATTTGCTCCGGCCAGACCGGAACATTCGGATGCCTGGAAAGATTGCCCTCTTCGTCGCAAAAAACCTGCGTATATTCAAGGAGTTCAGGGCGCTCGATCTTCAGGTAATGCATCTTTCCGTACATCGCAAGGCCCGAACCATAGGTCATCTTGAAGAACGTGGTCTTGCCCTCCGCAATCTCCTGCTGAATAAACTCCATGCGCGTATCGACCGGACCGAGCCACTGCGAAAAATGCCGGGGATCGACCCACATGTCAAAGAGCGTTTCGATGGGAGCAGGGAAGCTCCGGCTGATTACAAAGATATCCGCATTCGTTCTTTTCTTTGCCAGGTATTCGGCCAGTCGATCCCAGGTTGAGTGTCCGCCGGCTTCTTTGATAAACTTTGCGGACCGTTTCGCTTCTTCCGGAGAAGTGAAGGCCATTGTCATTTCCATCCGGGTCTGCTCTCCCAGGTCTTCAAAAACTACAGTTACGCGGAAAAGTGGCGGTCGGTCATCGTGGCCCCCGTGATCGTAGACGAGGCGTCGGAACTCTTCGACCTCGTGATAGATTGTTCGGTTGGGATAGTCGGTGCCATCCGGCCCGTGCATCGTGTAATGCCAGTGGCCTCCTACTCTGAAGTCCTTGCTGTGCGTGGTGAGGGTAAAGCCGCGGGGACCCCACCATTGCGCCACCTGCTCCGGATCGGTCCAGGCACGCCAGACCGCCTCGACTGGAGCATCCAGGAGCCGGGTGAGTCTCAATTCATTGGGTTTTGCGCTTGCGGACATTTTTTCTTCTACCTGCTTTTGGTCTGGTCTTCTTTGGGGCTACGGTCTTTAGATATTCTTCCAAACGATCAAAACTCTCTTCCCAATACTTCCGGTACTCTTCCATCCAGTCGGCCACATCGACGAAGGCCTCCGGGTTGAGCTCGCATCGCCGGTATTGTGCATCGACCGACTTGGTCACAAACCCTGCCTTCTCGAGCACCTTGATATGTTTTGTTACGGCCGGGAGGCTCATTTTATTCAGGAACGGCCTGGCCAGATCGGATACATGGGCCTCACCCCGGGCTAGCCGGGCCAGCATAGCCCTGCGGGTCGGGTCGGCAAGCGCCGCGAAGGTCTGGCTGAGAGTATCTGACATGAATCAACGAGATGGTTAATTAACCGATGGGTTAACTCTTGTCGATAGCAGAATTTATGCAAGCATTTTTGTGCGGCGGTCGGCTGGCGCGTATGCTGGTGATGCTCGTTCCCAAGGGCGCCACTCACTTGAGCGATGCCAGTACGATCATCACGGCGAAGCCGGGCAAGACGACCAGGACGGAGAATAGTACGGCGAGCAGGTGCCGCTCCCTGCGATAAACCATTATCCCCCCAAGCCACAAGCCGGCTGGAGCGCCCCACGCGATCAGCCAGAACAGCAACGCCTTTCCAGAGCCCGGCGCGTCGCCTCCGAAACCGACTATCCCCTTCCAGAGTATGATCGTCACTCCGCCGATCGGTAGACAAGTGCCCATCAAAGCCAGCCCCGAGAGGACCAGCGCAGTGAGGCTGATTCGTTTACGAAGGGTCGATCGCATTTCTAACGAGAGCCATAAGCCCAGTCGGCTTTCATTTCAAGCTCATAATCCCATAGCCCGAAAGTAATCTGTTGCTCCCCCTGGGTCGCTTCGGGGCGACCGAGTTTCGCACTCTTGCGTCATTCCTGTCGGGCCTATAGCTCAGTCGGTTTTCGTTTTTAGCTCATAATCCCCTGGTCCCTGAGTTCGAGTCCCGGTGGGCCGCGGGATCAGCTTCGGAACAGGCCCGCCCGGCGCTCAGGCTTCGCCGCACTGCCAATCATCTCCCGCGTCCGTCCCATCAGAAACCCGAAGGGTTCTTTCCGGTCAGTTGCTTTGAGCGTGGGCAGTAGCTCCTGTGGGCCGTTCGCCGTTCGGGTTTCTTCTGAAGATGCACATGGCCAGCAAGCGCCCGCGATAGCAGCGTGAGGAAACCGCCATTAACAGAATCTTAATAGATATGCCGGATCTGGCAACGCGAACCTGATCTCACATGCCCGAATAGAAATCCTCCCGAAATAGACGAGAACAGGCGGGCCGGATTATTATTCGGCCATGATCTACCTGCTCGTTATCGGTCTGGCCGTAAGCCAGATATTAGGGCTCTTCGGAATACTGCGAATTGCCATTCACACTGTAGGGGGGACAGAATGATAGTTCTGGCCGCATTCTTTGCGCTGGCGAGCGCAATGTATCTCATCTATGCGATGATCTGGCCGGAGCGATTTTGAATGCGCGCCGGTTTTGGAGACCGCAATCCTCTTCGGAGGGCAAAACATGACCTTAGACGAACTGACTCTCATTAACAGCTTTGTATTGCTGCTGGCCGCTTTTTCCTTTCCCTTCGGCTACTATATGTACCAGGTCCTGGAGCGAGTTCCTGGTCCGAGGTTCAAATCCTGGTTCACCAGCATGAACTGGAAGCAGTATGGGGTAGCCTTTATCGCGGCCCACGGTATCGCATTTGTTATTCCTTTCTGCATTCTGGCATTCCAGCATGTGCTGCCCATGAATCCGGATGGCCAGAAGGCCCTGAGCGCCGACCTGCTCTACAATACGGTGACTTCCTTTTGGACTAACACCAACCTGCAGCATTACTCGGGAGAGTCATCGCTCTCCTACCTCTCGCAGCTTTTCGGATTAATGTATCTGCAGTTCTTCACCCCGGCAGCAGGTCTTGCAGCTCTGGCAGCCATTTCGCGGTTACTATGGGGAAAGGTAGAGATTGGAAATTTCTACCTGGATATGATTCGAATCCTCGCGTACATTCTGCTTCCTATGTCGGTGATTCTCAGCCTTTTTCTAACCTATCAAGGTGTTCCCATGTCTTTGGAAGGAGCGGCCCAGGTAACGACTCTTGAGGGCGCTCCCCAGACGATTGCACGCGGGCCAGCCGCTCTGTTCATAGCCATCAAGCAGCTGGGCACGAACGGGGGTGGTTTCTTTGGCACAAACTCCGCACATCCTATGGAGAATCCTACAGCGCTTTCTAACCTCCTGGAGAACGGGGCCATATTGCTCATACCAATGGCGTGTGTATGGTTTTTCGCCTTTCAGATAAGGCGCTTGAAGCACGGCGCCGTGATATTTTCGATCATGCTGCTCCTATTCTTCATCAAGGTGAATGCAGCCACGTACCTGGAAAGCAACCCGTCTCCCGGACTGGCTGGTCTGCCTGTGACGCAGGTAGATGCAAACCTGGAAGGAAAGGAGATGCGACTGGGACCCACAGCGGGCGCCTTCTGGGCCGTATCCACCACGTCCACTTCCAATGGCTCAGTGGCCGCCATGCATGACAGTCTGAATCCGCTCACCGGTCTACTGCCCCTGATCGGGATGTGGCTGAGTGTGGTGTTTGGAGGAGTTGGAGTCGGGATGATTAACATTCTGCTCTATGTCTTTGTGGCTGTATTCATTGGCGGCTTGATGGTGGGTCGGACTCCTGAATACCTGAACCGCAAACTTGAGATTCGAGAAGTTAAGCTGGCTATGCTGGCTCTCCTGTTGCATCCATTCTTAATCCTCCTGGGAACCGCCCTGTTCCTTGCTACTGGAGTGGCGCAGGAGACGATTCTGAATCAGGGGGCCCATGGACTGTCGGAAGTGCTCTACGAGTTTTCTTCTGCTTCGGCCAACAATGGATCAGGATTCGAAGGGCTCGGGGACAACACAGTGGCCTGGAATATAGCTACCGGCCTGGCCATGTTTTTGGGACGATTCATTCCCATCTTGTTGCCTCTGGCCATCGCAGGTTCACTTGCTGCAAAGGATCCAACCACGGAAACGCAGGGTACGTTACGCACCGATGGGTTCAGTTTCGCAGCATTGTTGCTATTTACCATTATCCTGGTAGGTGCTCTACTATTTCTTCCGGCGGCCATTCTCGGTCCGGTGCAGGAAGCTCTTCTAACTCTGTAAGGTCCTTTATGAAAACAAGAAGCACCAGAAATAGACCCGCTCTGAATCGAAAGCAGATGCGAAGGTCCGGCTTATTTGATGCGCTACAGCTTCGCCAGGCACTGATTGAGGCCTTCAAGATGTTGGATCCCCGTAGAATGATGCGGAATCCAGTCATGTTTGTTTCCGAGATGGGTGCGTTGCTTGCGACTATTAGCGGAATCGCATCTCTCACGACTGGTGAGGTTGAGCTGGCCGCATATCAGCTATCCCTGTCCGCCATCTTGTGGCTGACGGTGCTGTTTGCCAACTCTGCTGAATCCCTGGCCGAAGTGCGGGGAAAGGCACAGGCAAAAAGCCTGCGAGCCATGGGTTCCGAAATCGTGTCCAGGCGAAAGAAAGGTGACTCTCTGGAAGAAGGACTGAGTCCATCCGAACTTCGCGAGGGGGACCTGGTGGTGGTTCGCAGCGGGGAAACCATACCGCTGGATGGCGAAGTAGTGGAGGGAGCCGCCACTGTGGATGAATCTGCCATTACCGGCGAATCCGCCCCTGTCATTAGAGAGGCCGGGGGAGACCGTTCCGGCGTAACCGGAGGCACCCGCGTAATAAGCGACGAAATCACGGTCAAGATTACATCCGAATCCGGCCATGGCTTTCTGGATCAGATGATCGCCCTGGTAGAAGGAGCGAATCGCCAGAAGACACCGAACGAACTGGCGCTGACGGTAATTCTGGCCGGCCTGAGCCTGGCATTTCTGATTGTGGTAGTGGCTCTTTATCCAATGGCGCGCTTCTTTCACCTGGAGTTGGATTTGCCCACAGTGATTGGGCTCTTTGTTTGTTTAATCCCCACCACCATTGGCGGTTTGCTGGCGGCCATCGGGTTGGCCGGAATGAATCGTGCCCTGCAGGCGAATCTCATTTCCAAAAGCGGCAAAGCTGTAGAAGTGGCCGGCGATATCGACACAATCCTACTCGACAAAACCGGCACAATCACCCTGGGAAATCGCAAGGCCGTCGCTTTCCTGCCTCTTGACGAGCGGCTGCTGCCGGGACTGGTCCGGGCCGCCTACCTTGCCTCCATGTCCGATGCTACACCCGAAGGAAAATCCACAGTGGAGCTGGCCCGGAGCCGGGATCCCTCCCTGAAGGTTCCGGAAGGTGGGCATTCCATCGAATTCTCGGCCTCCACGCGTCTGAGTGGTTTCAATGCACCCGATGGAGTCCGTTATCGTAAGGGAGCCCCCGACGCCATCAAGGAGTTCGCCGGGGCAGCTCATGGATCGGACGGATCAAGAATTGATAAGCTCGTAAATACCATATCTGCCCGGGGAGGTACGCCCCTGTTGGTCTGTAGAGACGATGAAATTCTGGGTGCTATTTCCCTCGAAGATAAGCTCAAAGATGGCATCGAGCGCAGAATAGCCCGACTGCGCAAAGCCGGCCTGCGAATTATCATGGTGACCGGCGATAATCCGATTACGGCAGAGGTGATCGGACAGCAAGCCGGCGTGGACCAGGTCATTGCCGAAGCCAGGCCCGAGAATAAATTGGAGTTCATCCGTCAGGAGCAGAAAGAGGGTCGACTTGTGGCGATGGTCGGAGACGGAACCAACGATGCGCCGGCCCTGGCTCAAGCCGACATAGGCCTGGCCATGAATTCAGGAACCCAGGCGGCCAGAGAAGCGGGCAACATGGTGGATCTCGACAACGATCCCACAAAGCTTCTGTCCGCCATAGAAATTGGAAAACAAATGCTCATGACAAGGGGTGCTCTTACTACCTTTTCTATTGCAAACGATGTCGCGAAGTACTTCGCCATTATCCCGGCTCTGTTCGTGGCGACCATGGGGCATTTTGAATCCTTGAACTTTATGCAGTTGCATTCGCCCAACTCTGCTGTGCTTTCTGCCGTGATTTTCAATGCAATCATCATTCCTCTGCTGGTGCCTCTGGCCCTTCGAGGAGTGCGATACAAACCAGCAGGGGCGGCAACATTGCTGCGAAGGAACATTCTGGTCTACGGTCTGGGCGGCCTGTTGACGCCCTTCATTGGAATCAAGCTGCTGGATTTGGCGCTGGCGGCCACCGGGCTGTTCGCCTGAAAAGTGAGAAAGGAAATGAAGAAGTATTTGTTGGAATCTCTGGCGTTGAATCTACTCTGCTACGCCCTGATTGGAGTCACCCTGGCATTTGTTCTCCTTGTTTCCGGTGCCCTGATGCCGGTTCGCTCCTCGGGTAGCATCCTGTATCTGGACGGAACACCGGTGGGGGCTGAACGCATAGCCCAGGGCTTCAGCCAGCCCGAGTTTCTGTGGCCCCGGCCATCTGCCGTGGACTACGACGGTGCCGGCAGCGGAGGCAGCCATCTCAGTCCGGCCAGCCCGGAGTTCCGTCAGCATGCAATTTTGTATCTGAGCGCATATGAGCAAGAACCGGTTCCGGTCGAACTGGTGACAACTTCGGGTTCGGGACTGGACCCTCATATTTCCCTGGCGGCTGCCCGGTACCAGTGGCCTCGTATCGCTGCCAGGCGAGGACTGGAGAACCTGGCGTTGGAGGAGTATCTGGAAGAAAATCCGGAAGTGCTGGATGACGAAGATCTGGTCAACGTATTGAAGTTCAATATATCTTTGATTCAAAATGACGCCTCTACAGAATCCCTTTAGGGCGCGTGCCTTCCTACCGGTCATTTTTCTGTCCGCGGGCGGAGATAGACGGGCAGGGTTGAAACGACGGAAGCTACGCCGATCGCCGGCCCGTATCGCGGTTGAACCGGCACTCATTTGAAAGACCATGCTTGAAACCAATCGCCCCGATCCCGATGCGCTTCTTGCCAGTCTGCAAAAGGAAAGGCAGGATCAGGGAAAGGGTAAGCTAAAGATTTTCTTCGGAATGGCCGCCGGTGTGGGAAAAACCTATTCTATGCTCCTGGCGGCCCGTGAGGCTTCCGCCGCCGGTCAGGACGTAGTGGTGGGCTACGTGGAGAGCCACGGAAGGCCGGAAACCGATGCACTCCTCAATGGCCTGCAAACCGTACCTCCGCTGCAGCTGGAGCACAATGGATTGAAAGTATCCGAACTGAACCTGGACGCTGTAATTGCACGGCATCCAGAGATTGTTCTGATCGACGAACTGGCGCATACAAATGCACAGGGCTGCCGGCACTCTCGCCGGTATCACGATGTTATTGAACTGCTGGAAGCCGGGATCAGCGTCTGGACGACTCTGAACGTACAGCACGTCAGTAGCCAGACCGACACGGTTCAGGAAATTACGGGAATAAAGATACGCGAAACCGTACCGGACAGTGTCATCGATCTGGCTGATAGTATTGAGGTCATTGACCTGGAACCGATTCATTTGATCAAGCGCTTGAAAGAAGGCAAGGTTTACCGTCCGGAAGGCGCGCAACGGGCTCTGGCAAACTTCTTTAAGATCCAGAATCTGACAGCCTTACGTGAAATGGCCTTTAATGTAGCCGCCCGCCGCATCAATCGCGATATCTCGGATTATCTGCAGAAGAGTGGTATCGAAGGACCGTGGAAAACCAGGGAAAAGCTCATGGTGGCAATTAGCCCCAGCCCCCAATCCAGGTACTTGATCCGTTGGGTGCGAAGGCTGGCAAGCAATCTACACGCCACCTGGCTGGCCGTGTATGTGAATCCCATGAGGCCTCTGTCAAGCGTGGACGAAGAGTCTCTTGCAAGCAACATGGCCCTCGCTCGAGAACTGGGGGCCGAGGTCATATCCACTCCGGACCAGGACCTGGTGGAGGGCCTCCTTCGAGT
The DNA here is from genome assembly GCA_024233935.1 of Spirochaetales bacterium. Classification (GTDB taxonomy): domain Bacteria; phylum Spirochaetota; class Leptospiria; order Leptospirales; family Leptonemataceae; genus JACKOY01. The sequence continues at coordinate 166,160 of JACKOY010000001.1, forward strand.
GGCCCGCCGATACAACGTGAGTCAGATCGTAGTTGGCCGATCCTACCGGAAGAAGCGCTGGTTTGCGCGTAGTCGGGATCTGATCCAACGGCTCATCGATGACAGTGGTTCTATCGACATCCATATCGTTACCGAACCTCTGGAACCGCGCAAAGAAGGCAGACTGCCCCGGCAAAAGATGCCCTTGCGCGAATATTATCTGGGTGCTGCCATACTGTTCGTACTGGGACTTTCCAATTATCTGGCTCAACCCTACATCAATTACTGGACCACCGGTCTCTTGTTTTTGGCCACTGTATCCTTCCTTGGGCTTTACTTGAGCCGGGGAGCCATACTGTTCGTGGCCACGCTCAGCGCCCTTGGTTGGAATTGGTTCTTTATCCCTCCGCTTTACCAGTGGCGCATTGGAAAGCTGGAGGACACCATTATGTTCTTAATCTACTTCCTGGTGGCCCTGGTCTCCGGGCAGACTACCTCCCGCCTGAAGCGACGCCAGATAGCGCTGATGCAAAGGGAATTTCGCCTTGGAAGCCTTTACGAGCTAACCGCTGCTTTGTCCCGCCGGGATAGCATTCATGCAATTCTGGAAGAGGGAGCCATTCGACTGCAACGCCTGTTTCGATGCCGTGTAGCCTTTCTGCTGGCCGGCGATACTGAAGGACTACAGAGAGAGCCCGTACTGGAAACCGGACTTTCCGTTTCCGATAGCGATTATGCGGTAGCCCTGTGGGTCCTCGCAAATTCCAAAAAGGCCGGGCAGCAGACCGCGACCATGAAAAACCTGGATCGACAGTTCATTCCGTTGATCGGCCCCAACGGTTCTGCCGGAGTGCTCATATTCAAAAGGGAGGACAATCTACCCTTGCCGCACGATCAGGTTTCCTTGCTTGAGACCATTGCAGCACAGATCGCCATGGCCCTGGAACGGGAGAAGCTGGATGAACAAAAAAGAAAGATGGTCCAGCAGGAGGAATCGGAGCGTATTTCACGTTTGCTGCTGAGCACGGTATCCCATGAACTGCGTACGCCCATCGCCGCCATCCAGAGCGCTGCCGCTACACTCTTTCTGCTGCTGGGTGGTAAGACAGAGTTCCAGGATCTTACCCGGGAAATACTCAAGGGAGCCCGTCGCCTGGATCGGTTGGTCCGCAATCTCCTGGAAATGCATCGAATCGAAAGTGCCCATACGCGACTGAAACTTGAGTACCATGATGTCACAGATCTGATTGGAGCCACTCTGGAGGATCTGAAAGAGGAACTGGCAGACCGGAAGGTGGAGCTTGAGATGAGCCGGGACAACTTATTTATCCGGGTGGATTTCATCTTAATGATGCTTGCGTTGAGCAATCTGCTTTTGAACGCGCACACTTATTCACCGAAGGAAAAACCGATCTATGTTCACGTAGATGCAGATGCCGGGCGTGGAAAGCTTCGCATCCAGGTGGAAGACCGGGGCCCCGGAATACACCCGGAGGATCAGGAGCATATTTTCGAGAAGTTCTACCGCGGAAAAAATATGGAGCCCGGTGGTTCGGGCCTGGGATTATCCATTGCTAGAGGTATTGTGGAGCTGCACGATGGCGCGATCACCGCAAGGAATGCTCCGCAGGGCGGGGCGATTTTTCAGATTGAATTGAATTATGAACCAGGCAAGGATCTTAATCGTCGATGATGAAATCCAGATTCGACGTCTGTTGCGTCGTTTGCTCGAGTCAGAGGGTTATCAGACGGTTGAGGCTTCGAATGGAAAACAGGGCCTGCAGCTTGCTGCCGCGAGCACTCCCGACCTGATTCTGCTGGACCTTTCTCTGGGGGATATGGATGGGCTGGCCGTCCTTCAAGATCTGAGGAAATGGTTTCAGCGGCCCGTAATCGTGCTTACCATTCGTGATTCGGACGACGACAAAGTGGCTCTCCTGGATGGTGGGGCTGACGATTTTGTAACCAAGCCATTCAGCAATGAAGAGCTTCTTGCACGGATTCGTGTGGCGCTCCGTCATGCCACCTCCACTGGACCTGTGGCTGCAGAGTTCACCACGGATTGGCTCACCATCAATTTTGAAAAGAGGCAGGTGTTCGTGGCCGGCCAGGAGACACACCTTACGCCCATGGAATACCAGATTCTCACTCTTCTAGCCCGGCATTCAGGCCGCGTGCTCACCCAACAGCAGATTCTGAAACAAATATGGGGACCTGGACATGAACAGGAAGCGGGCTACCTACGCGTCTATGTGCTACAGCTTCGTAGAAAAATCGAAAGGGATTCAGCACGGCCCGCAATAATCGTCACAGAACCAGGTGTGGGTTACAGGCTGAAAGAGCTACCGCCCATTACAAAAGAATCATAAAAAGCTTTCGCCGGGAACTGTGCAGCACAGTCCGCCATCCCAATCTACCAAGCTCGCGACCACAAGGTGTCCGGACACGCGGCCTCAAAAGGACCTGTCGGGATGACGGAGTATCGCAGTCTTGCTTGTTCTTCTCATCGGGCCTATAGCTCAGTCGGTTTTCGTTCTTAGCTCATAATCCCTTGATCCCTGAGTTCGAGTCCCGGTGGGCCGCGCCTCAAAATGAGTTGTCTGGTGCTGCTAATTTCGGAGTCTTGCCCGAGCATTCAATCGGGCCTATAGCTCAGTCGGTTTTCGTTCTTAGCTCATAATCCCTTGATCCCTGAGTTCGAGTCCCGGTGGGCCGCACCTCAAAAGGACTTGTCGGGATGACGGAGTATCGCAGTCTTGTTTGTTCTTCTCATCGGGCCTATAGCTCAGTCGGTTAGAGCAGGAGACTCATAATCTCTTGGTCCCTGGTTCGAGTCCAGGTGGGCCCATAAGTTTTCAACGCGGTCTGCGTCCTATAGCTCAGTCGCTTCTCTCACGAAGCTCCTAATCTCCTGGTCCTGTTCAGTCCGTCGTTCCCTATGGGTCGCGTCGGGGTGTTCAGAACTTCCGCCGAAGCGAAAGTTCTGAGTCTCGAGTCCAGGTGGGCCCATAAGTTTTCAGCGCGGTCTGGGTCCTATAGCTCAGTCGCTTCTCTCACGAAGCTCATCTATGCGATGGACCGCAGTCAGGGCTGCCCACCGGTTCCATGAAAGATTCGGAATGGGCAGCGGAAATACAATCTGTCCTCCTGTCCGCCCCGCCCGTACCTGGCGAAAGAGGGCGCTACACCCGATTGGCAAGGCGCCCGGCCGCGCCTTGAAGCGCGAGAAAAAATTGTTTGAGGGTCACTGCGCCAGTCTCCACGGTTGGCGATCGACGCAGGGAGGTTGTATGCTTCTTGAATTCCAGGGCGATGCTCTTATAGAGGCCGACGAGCAGGGGAAAACTTTGCTCGAGTATTCTCTTGCGAACGACATCCCGCACATCCACGAATGCTACGGATCAGCGCGCTGCTCCACCTGCCGTGTTCGCATTGTCTCCGGCGGTGAGAATCTGTCGGAGCGGAACGAGGCCGAACTCAGAATCGCCAAAATGAAGGGCTGGCCGGACTATATTCGTCTCGCCTGCCAGGCGCGGCCCACCGGCGATGTCGTGTTGAAGCGCCTCGTTCTCGATGACGAAGACATCCGGTTGGCCTGGTCCGAGGTTTCACGCTATCGATCCGGCGTCGAAAAAGAGATCGTGGTCCTGTTCCTCGATGTTGAGAAGTTCACAGGCTTTACCGAGAAGAACTTGCCTTATGACGTTATCCATATCATGAACCGGTTCTTCAACCGTCTGGGCGATGCGGTTCAGGACAACAACGGTTACATCGATAAGTTTATCGGAGACAGCATCATGGCTCTGTTCGGCCTCGAAGGCGACGACGTGCGGGAAGCCTGCCTGGATGCGCTGAGCTGTGCCATCTCCATGCGCAATGAACTCGACTCGTTCAATATCTACCTGCGCGACAACTTCGACCATGAATTCTCCATTCGCATCGGAATCAGCCTGGGGCCGGTTATTCTGGGCAATCTGGGGCACCGGGACCGGGCTCAGTACACGGCGCTGGGACCCGCGGTAAACACCGCCAGCCGCCTCGAAAAGGCCAACAAGGCAATTGGGACGAGCACGCTGATTTCGAGTCGGGTGTACGAAATTGCCGGCGACGCGATTCATGTTGGCCGGAAAGCGAGAGTCCAGTTGCGCGGCCAGGCGGAGCCGCAAGTCGTTTATGAGCTTGTTGATGTTGCGGGCGAACTGCAGAAGAAAATTGCAACACAGAGCGAACCGGGACGGGAGGCAACAACCCGCCCGGTAGGTGTGTTCGTGGCCGATCTACCAACCAGGCTACCGGCCTGGGAAACAGACAACGACCACACCGAGATAGGCTTCGAAGTGGATTACCTGACGACCAGTGTGCGTGGGATCTTTCGCGTTTACCTCGTAGACATTCGCTACGACGAAGACCATCCGGAGAGGACTGCACTGAGCGCCATTATCAAGACGTCGAGTGTCGATACTTTCGTTGCCGCCCGTGACAATCACTTACGATCCGCAGACTTTTTCGATTCGAATAACTATCCGAATATGACCTTCACAAGCACTGCAGCCGAAGTTGTTTCTGATAACGAGATGAAGCTCAAGGGTAACCTGACGATCCGCGACACAACAAGGGAAGTGGAGTTCGTGGTTACGGTTTGCAGGCCTCTTGCCGACGCCTGGGGCGTATACAAGCGCGGCTTTGTTGGAGTCGCCACCGTCGATCGCTACGATTTCGGTATTCCGTTCAATCTTCCGCTACCGGCCGGCCCGAACGCCATCGGTCGAGAAGTTCGCATTCGACTCGTCCTGCAGATACACCGGGCCGCTGCGACCACCGATGCGACGTAGCATCGCGCGCAAAGCGCTGTGTCCTGGGCCCCGGGCGTCACAACCTTCGGGCAGGGCCGGAATGCCTGGACCCGGTGTGCATGCCCGTGGGGCGGGCCTTGCCTGCATGCGATAGCCTTTGAACTCGCAGCCATGCATGTGCGCGATCGCCGATGTGAAAGTGAGCGAGTCGCTTTTCTCGTTACTGAAACAACCAGGCCCTCAAATTACAACAACCTGGGGCTTAGCAAAACCAGGTATCCGAATCCTGACTCTGCTTCGAATTCTCCGGAAGAATGAATCGGTTAAGATCTGGGACGCTAGCGCGGTGCCAGACAGCGGCTAACCGCAGGAAGAGGCGGACCCAGTATTGGGGAAGAAGTGTTGGACAGGCTCCGTACATGTGCGATATGGCATGAGCCGCATCGCGTTTGCTATCGACATCATACGCGAAATTTCTCCGGCGCTTTACTCACTCAGGAGGTGATTTGATGAAACTCTGGACCATTTTGTTTCTGGCTGCTATTCTGGCTTTCGCCACTGCCTGCGGTGGCGTAGATTCGGAACTCGTTGCCAGTGGCAAAGTGCATTCCTGTGCCATTCAGGAACTGGAACGAAATCTCGCAGCCGATCCCGAAAACGCTGAACTTCAGAACGAACTGGAAGATCGACGGGCCCTTCTCGAAACGGTCATTTCAACCGGAGAAAGCCCTGCTGATCTGGCCACCGCAATCGCAGAGGCCGCCAGCAACTGTCCCTGAGCGTGCAGAGGCGTTGCCGCTGGTTCCCGCAGCGCGGGGCCGGGCCAGCGTCAACGCTTGCGGCAGCCCTATGCCTGTAGTTCAGTTGCTTCGTTCGGCCAGACGTTTAAGCGTGAGCAGCTGTTTGCGCATCATGACCAGGTCACCCCACGGCAGCAGCGGTGACCAAAGGCCCGTCAAGAAGCCCCGCGAGCGTCTTACGCGGAGTTTCACAATCAGCCTGCATGCGCCTTTCGGCGGCTTCGAGATAAAGTAGCTAACCGCCAGGCTTCCGAATAAGCGCTCGGCCCGGGTTGAGCACGTTGTCAGCGTCACATGCTCGTTGCGGTGAAATTCACAGAGCGCGAAGATTTGCATGAAGCGCTGGCCAGCTTGCAGCTCCTGCAACGCGGGATCAATCTGGCGAGGACTACGTCTGCCGAAATTGTCGATCCAGTCATAGCTGTACGGCGCAACCCGGAGCTGGCAAAGCCATTCGAATATTACAGGGGCCGACGCATGAACGGTAACCGCGCGAAAAAAATATCATTCGCATCCGCCAGGTAAGAATCGCACGGGAAAGCCCGCCTCTCTTCCTCCTCGGTCGTTCCCCAGGAATATGCGATGGAGGTCTCCTTCCGTCTCGGGTTCATCGCCTGGTTGCCCGTCGGCCGGATGCTTTTCACCTCCTCCCGAAGCGTCTCTTCGAGCGGAAGGCTGGCTTCAGCGAGCGCCGGCTTCCACGAGCAGCCTGGCGATCGCCAGATCCCCTTCGATCACTGCCAGAGCGAGTGGGCTCATGCCTTCCCTGTTCTTGTGCGAAACGTTGGCCCCGGCCTTGATCAGTTCTTCGACCGCCTTCGTATGGCCATTCAGAACTGCGTCAAAAAGCGGTGTGTTGCCGTGCTCATTTTCCAGGTCGACCCGCGCCGCCTGACCCAGCAAGACACGGATCATTTCGATTTCGCCATTGACCGCGGCGGAATGCAACGCTCCCTGCCCGGTTCGTGAACTTCGGTCATCAACTTTCACAGCGCCACCTTTGATCAGGGAGACGACGCGGTCGATGTTCCCCCTGCCGGCAGCATCAAGGAAATCCATCAGGGCATCCATGATGCCATCCTCGCACCATCTTGTGGTTGATGCAAGAGTTTCTGAGCCGATCCCATCTGATTCGTATCAGGTCAGCGACACGCCGTATTTTCTGTACTGTCATTCCGCCGTGCGTACTATTGTTCGGACAGCTCTGGCCGCGCGTGAAATCGCCCGGCAGTAGCCGGCTCCCGGCAAAAATGAAACGCAACAGTTCAGCGCGGAAGGCCGCCAGTACCTGCACTCACAGGCCAAAAACGCTGATCGCATTGTCGTGCAGGAAGCGTTTTCGTATGGGTTCCGGCAGATCCAGTTCACGGGCCTGTCCGGCGGTCCGGTCCCAGGGCAGATGCGGGAAGTTGCTTCCAAAGAGGACCCGGTTGCGGCCGAAGCTTTTCATGAATTGCAGGAGCTCGGGGGGATAGTACGACGGAAGCCAGGCAGACGTATCGATGTATACATTGTGGTGCTTCATTGCAAGGCCGATCATTTCGTTGGTCCACGGAAATCCAATGTGTCCGGCCACGATCTTCAGTTCCGGAAAGTCCAGGGCCACCTGGTCCAGATAAGGCACGGGTCGACCGGGCTCCGAAGGCATGAGCGGCCCGGTCTGGCCCACCTGAGTGCAGAACGGGATGCCGAGTTCAATACAGGCCGCGTAGAGAGGGTAATAAAGTCGGTCGTTCGGCGGCAAATTCCAGAGCCAGGGGATCATGCGCAACGCCTTGAAACCGAGATCTTCGACCGCATGACGGAGCTCCCGTACGGCTTCCATCGGCCGATGCAGATGGACCGCCGCTACGCCAAAAAGGCGGCCGGGATAGCGGTGCACAATTTTGGCCAGCTCATCGTTCGTGAGTAGCCAGCCTTCCGGCCGGCACCAGGTGCACAGCAGACGCTCTCGATCCCGGCCTCGTCCATGGCTTTGATCATTTCGGGGGGTTGCATGCCCTTTTCCAGCAGCCCGCCCGAGCCCGATCGGCGTAAGAGCGATTCCACTTCCGGGAGCCGATCGAAGAATCCGGGCAGGGGCGGCTGGGCCCAGGCATCGATGACGGGAGTTCGTTCAGCGGAAACCATGGCAACAGGCGTGAAACCATTCCACGTTACGGCGGATCTCGAAGGACAACAATAGAATTTTGCCGGGCCTCTGGTTACAGAGAGCCGGGCTCGGGTGCGGGGCGTCGGCCTTATGAGGGAAATATGTTGCCAGATGATTCGTCCGGAAAAGAATCTTCGGCACGTCGCTCAAATCCCCGTCATGATACCGGTTGATCCCGCATACCAGGTCACTATTCACGCCCATTCCATTGGAAATGGCGCGGGTGCCGTAGTCGTTTCGATAATCTTGATTTTCTCCCTGATCTTCTTTCTATTCGCCGACCGGGAAACGCACCTCCTGTACTTCTCTTTCATTCTGATTGCGATGGCGCTTTTCCTGTGGGGATTTACGCTCTACGTCTCGGCTCGGACGGTTTCCGAAGTGGAGTTCTGGACCCGGGTTACGTACACCGGCGTGTCCCTGGCGCCGCTTGCGTTTCATCTATATGTGGAGAAGCTGATCGGCAAGCGGATCAAAACCCTTTCGACTTTCATTACGGCGCTGTGGCTTGCCTGTGCGGTCTGCATTTGGGTGGATCACGGGGCCCTGATTACAGATCAGCTCAAGACGAATTCAGATCACCCCAGTATGGTTAAGGGTCCGCTATTCGTTCCGTACTTCGCCACGATTTTCGTGTCGCTTCTGACGTCCTATGGCCTCTTTATTCGTCACTTTGTATTCAATGTGAACTTCCGACGGCTGGCCTGGCCGCTCATGATCGGATTTACGATCTGGATCGGCAACGGGTTCTACGACGGACTCAATGCAGCCGGGGTTGTTGGGTTCGGGACCGCGACCTGGTTGGGTCCCGTGGTTATGGCGCTGATGATCGCTCTTTTCCTGGGACGCCTCACCATCGACGTACGCCGCAAACTCGTGCAACTAAACGATGAGAAAGAACGTCTCTACTCGAAGATGATCCGGGACGGCCTGACGGGTCTTTACAGCCGCAGTTATCTGGAAAACGTGCTTTCCCAGATACTGGAACGACGACGGCGCTCGGTCGACGTGGACTACGGTTTGCTTTTCATTGATCTGGACAACTTCAAGGCCGTAAATGACGCCCTGGGCCACGCTGCAGGAGACCGCGTGCTCTGTGGCCTGGCAGAGATACTGCAGGCCTCCTGCCGGGGTTCCGATGTGCCGGCCCGTTTCGGCGGCGACGAATTTCTGCTGCTGCTTTGTGGCTGCACGGTGGAAGGGGCAGCAAGCAAGGGCCAATCTATCATTCAGGCTTTCCGGCAGTTCATTGCGGAATCGAATCCCGGGGCCGGGCCGGCTGCATTGGGACTTTCAATCGGCGTCAGCCATTCCCAATCCTGGCGCGGAACCCTGGGCAATATCGTAGATCAAGCGGACCAGGCGATGTATCGCGCCAAGTTAGATGGAAAAAACCTGGTGCGAATTCATGTCGACGCAGACCAGAACCCGGCGCAGTCTCCCTGACCAATCCGTTTCGGGCGGATTTCACCCCCGCAGGCGATTGGAAACTTCGATAAACAGGCTGATGCCAAAGTAGTACGCCACGTAAATCAGAGAAACCTGAACAAGCCAGAGCGGCGTGTGCGGATACACATAGAGCATCCCGAGCATTACGGCCGCCCATAGTGTGGTCAGCGCCACGCTGGTTCTTCGGAAGCGCTCTGTCCTTGAGGGATAGATATACTTGATTGGAACGAACACGAGCACAACCAGCAAAGCCAGTACGGCCAGATTCAAACGCTCATCCGTGCCCAAAAGCAAAAGATAGATTACTGTCACGTTCCAGTACGAGGGGAACCCACGAAAGTAGTGGTCCGAGGTTTTCGCGTCCTTCTGGCAGAACTGATAGGCGGAGGACAGACAGATTCCGGCCACACCCACAAGTCGAAAATGCTCCGGTAGGATCGCGCCGTGATATAAAAAAACCGCCGGAACGATAACGTAGTTGAAGTAATCGGTCATGTTGTCCAGCAGCGCCCCATCGAAGCCGGGCAGCAATTCCTTGACCCCGACGGCGCGGGCAAACGTGCCATCGACCATATCCACCAGAAGCGCAGCGCCCATCCAGAGAAAGGCCTCACGGAACTCATTGTTTACAATGGATTCGATGGCCACAAAGCCGAAGACCACGCCGCTGGCGGTGAACAGGTGAACAAGATACGCCAATGCCAGACGAATCGGTGGGCGGCTTGTTTCTGTCTGCGGCATAGGGGATTTCGTGTGCAAGGACTCTGCACGCACAGGCTTTTTTCATTTTATTCTGTCGGGATTACGCCTGCGCGGCCTTCGACGAAGGCCGGCAGTAGACCGGCTTCACTTGCATTCTTCCGGGCGGCGATCGGGCCCTACTTACTTTTCATGTGCCAGACTCCGGTCCAGTCTTCCGTGGGAGCATGTTTGCGCATGTGTTCGATTCGGGCCAGAAAGAGTCGCGTGGCACGGTCTGCCCCGTGGGAAGCAAGCAGGTCTCGAAAAGCCTGCTCGGCGCGGTCCCAATCACCAGCCCGGTAGAGGCAATGCCTCTTGAAACAACGCAATCGCATCCAGTCGATACCGCTCCACTTCACTCTCCCGGCCAACCAGCTCAAAGACCCGCACCGGTTGGTCGCGGCCCTTCACCGGATCAAATCGAGTTCACGCAAAACGAAGCCCGAAATTTCAGCCACGGTGGCCTCGGAGAGCAGAACGCGCGATCCGTATTGCTTGTTGGCACCCTCCGTGCGCGAGGCCAGTTCACGCTATCACCCATGATCGTAAAGTTTCGCGCCGTTTCGGAACCCATGTTGCCCGCGACCACTTCCCCGGTATGGATTCCAATGCGGATGTCTATGGCATCCAGCACTCCGACCACGCCAATCGCTTCCCCCACCGTTGCATTGAACTGGTCGAGCGCTTTCAGCTGGTCCAGGGCGGACTCACAGGCCAGCTGCGATCTGCGATTGGCTTCCACAAACGGGGGCCCCAGAAGGCCATAATCGCATCGCCGACAAATTTATCGATCACTCCGTCACGCTCCTGAACTTTCGCGCTCATGGCTGACAGATAGCGGTTCATTAGCCTCACCAGGGCTGGCCGGCGTCAGCTTTTCGCTGATGGATGTAAAACCGGCGACGTCGGAAAAGAAAATCGCCATCGTTTCGCGCGATCCCTCTCCAGCTGCGGTCGCGTCGTTCAGGAGCTTATCAACGATGCGCGGATCCACGTGCTGACCAAAGGTCTCTTTGATTCGTTCGCGATCCCGGAGGCCGTGCACCATGGAATTGAAGCTTCCGGTAAGCTCGCCGATTTCGTCGCCGCTACTCCGGTCGAGTATCACGTCCAGGTTGCCCTCGGTGACGGCCTTCGTGCCCGAAACGAGTTTGCGGATCGGCGCAACCAGACCATTTGCAAAGAGCACGGAAAGCGCCAGACCGACCAAAACAGCGAGTACTGTGGCCGCAACATTGAAGTAGATTACCTGCTCTTCATGGTCCGAAGTGATTCCCGTCGAGCGCGAAATAAAGTCTCCACCTGCTCTCGCAGGACATCCAGACTTTCGGTGAAGTCATCCTCTTCTTGTTCAAGCGCCGACTCCATGAGGCGACCCGTACCGGGTCTTTGCTCGATGGCTGCGAGGGTCTCGCGCGCGTGGGATTCGAACTGCGTATGCTCGCGGTCTATCTCTTGAACCATCTGGAGTAAACGCTCCATCTCCGCCTCGGTCGATAGGAACGGCTGTTATCTGACGGGCCGTTTCCAGCAAGGCGATAGTGCTCTCCAGTTCCCGGTCTACGGCCCGGCCACGTTCGAGAAACTGGCGCTCTTCTCGTTCCCGGAGCACCGTCGGCGCGCCGCGCATTTCGTGCAGGCGGATGAGACGCGTGTAGTGCAGCTCTTGCTCAAGTGCGTGGTCCTCAATGCTTTCAATGGAGCGCAATATGGGAAGATAATGATTGGCCACCGTGTGTAGCTCACGCGCCACGCCCGAGACCCGGTAAACGGAAAAACCCGCCACGAGCGCCATGGCCAGAAGCAGTAGGGTCAGGATGCCCAGAATCTTGGTTCGAATGGTCACGCCGGGTGATGCCATCTGGTCTCGCTTTGATTGGTCTGATTGTCCGAAAAAGCCCGCCATGGCAGGATATTTCGCGGTCGCATCCCCTCATACCCGGATGCACGATCCGTTTCAACACGAACTTGCTTTATCACAGGCAAATTGCAAAGGTCGTCCGAATGCCCGTGGGCGGCAAGATGCAGGGCTGGGAGGCGCACAATGCGAAGAGATCTTCCGGAAGATTGCGCTGACCTCTGGTCTGCGCTTGCCGCTTTGCTCGCGGCCTTTGGTCGAATTGAGGACCGCTTGCAGCCTGATCGGCTATCTGCGGAGGCCGATGTGCTTGAGCCGCTTGCGACCGCACTTCAGGCGCGCTGCGATCCTTCCGGCATTGGGAATACATCTTCATCACCGGAAAAGCACGTCCTGCTGCGCGCTGCTGCCCAGCACTGCAGGCCACCGCGCGTTTTGCGACCGCCCGGGTCGGACCGCACGAAATTTTGAAGGCGTTCCAATCCTTTCGTCCGCTTGCGCGGGCCCGGGAGATCCTCTACGAACTTATCCATCTGCCGTTGATCAATGCTCATTTTTTGGGGTGTTCGGTCGATGACGGAATCTCCATGATTGAGCGAACGGAGCGGGCTCAGAGAGAGCAGCCCGGCCCGCGCGGTATTCTACACTTTGAAAATCAGCGTGGAAAGAGGGGCGGCTACTCTCTGTACATACCGGAGTACTACAGTCCGCAGCAGAGGTGGCCGCTGGTCATCGCACTGCACGGTGGTTCCGGGCACGGGGCCGACTTCTTCTGGAGCTGGTTGCCCGACGCGCGACGCTCCGGCTGTATCCTCGCCGCGCCGACTTCCTGGGGACGCACCGGTCGTTACACTCTCCGGGCGTGACGCTGCCGGTCTGAATGCGATGTTGGCTCATATCTCCGAAAATTGGAACGTAGATACGGCGCGTGTCCTGCTCACGGGAATTTCCGATGGGGAACTTATGCCATGCTGCTTTCTATCGTTCCGCAATCGCCCTTTACGCACTTCGCCCCGGTTGCGGCCGCAGTTCATGTGCTTGTAAACGCGGATGGAGTCGTTCTTGCTCCGGTGCGAGACCTGCCTGTATACCAGGTGCACGGCGCCCCGGATTGGATGTTTCCCGTAGAGAAAGCCCGGGCTGCGGCCGACGCGCTGAAACAGGCAGGCGCGCAGATCACCTATAGAGAGCTACCGGACCTTTCTCACAACTATCCGCGCGACGAAAATCCGCATATTCTGCGCTGGTTCTCACCGGAGTTTTCGGCCTGATTCTTTTCCAATCGCCGGCGACTTTTTTATTTGTCTTTACGCGCCGGGCCGCCCCCGGCAAGCAAGGCAGATTGAGCCGATCGTTCCCCGGCCTTCGGCAATCCTGAGACTCCGAACTCATCTAGGTCGCAATGCGCGCCGAAACCAACCCTGACAGGGACGACCCTCTCGAGAACGATAGGTTCCTGTTGGAGCTATTGGTCGGATCTTCCTTTGCCTATTCTATCGTTTACGCGTTTGTGAACTACCATGCGTCCTTTGTGGATGGCGTGCCGGCATCAATTTCGATTCTCTACGCCGCTTACCTGGTTTTCATTTATCTGATCGGACGCTACAGGATTCTCTGGATGGCGTTGCTGTTCTACGCGGGTGCGTTCTTGAGCGTCACTGGCTACGCCATCGCCCTCGGCAGTGGTTTCGGCATGCACTTCTTTCTGCTCCCTGTGGCGGTTGGAGCACCCTTCTTGTTTCGCAGAGATCGCTTGCTGGCTGTTGTTACCGGAGCCCTGCCGGTGCTTGCCTTCTGCGCTCTTTTGGTCTTGAATTTTTCCGGGACGAGCATTATCGTTTCGGACCTTGAGGAGACGGCCAGTCTGTACCTTCGAGTGAACGCAATTAGCGCTACGGCGTTCCTGCTGGTCGAGATTCTGCTCATTGCTACGTTCCTGAACAGGACCCTGGAACGATTGGCCGCCGAGAAGGGCCGTAACTATCAACTGCTGTGCAACCTGATACCCGAGAGCCTGCTCGGGCGTTTTTTGTCCAATGACCGGTATCTGGCCTACAACTGCGATCAGGCTGTCGTGATCTTTGTCGACATCGTCGGCTTTACGGAACTGTCCGTGCGATCGGATCCGAACGAGGTAGTTCGCATGCTGAACGACATCTACTCGGACTTCGATGAACTTGCTGATCAGTTTGGTGTGGAAAAGATCAAGACGATCGGTGACTCTTACATGGCGGCCGTCAACGTGATCGACCAGACTTCCGGCGCGTTTGAAAACGCGGCCAGATTCGCTCTGGATATTGTGCGCATCGTGTCCGAGCGCTACAGTCACATTGGGGTCCGGGTCGGCATGGCCTCCGGCCCGCTTGTGGCCGGCGCCGTGGGCAAGCACCGCATCTTCTTCGACATCTGGGGTCCGGTTGTCAATCTCGCCAGTCGCCTGGAAAAGCTGTCGGCTCCCGGGCGTGTCCTGTGCTCCATGGAACTTGTCGAACGACTGCGGCCCGCTTTCCAATTCGCCGAAGAAAGCAACTACGAAAGCCGGGGTATCGGAGAAACACCGGCCGCATTTCTTTTAGGCGCAACAGGCACCGGCTGAGGGGATAGCTCTGCCTTTCGCAAGCTTCCGCCCCGGTCGGGGAACGGCAGTTTCTCGGTGACAACGCGGGGGCGCCTTCAGGATACGTAATGATCCAGAGCAACATCGCATTGATTCTGTTTATCACCGGGGGCATTACCGCTTCCATGATACTTCAGTTTTTCGCGCCCCGGCTGTATCTCAAGACCTTCAATCAGCTTGATGTAAGTGATCCGGTCGGGCTTTTTTTCGCGCGTTTCTGGGCGCTTATGGTGGGATTGGTGGGCGCCCTGTTGATTTGGGCCGGCATGGAGCCTTCTGCCCGCGGGGCGGTGATCGCGGTGGCCGCGGTGGGTAAGGGCATTTTCGTGGCCTTCTTGCTTACGAACTTCCGGGCCTTCGCGCGGGGTTACATGCTGGTCATTGTTTTTGATGCGACCTGCGTTGTGCTGTACTCACTGTACCTTCTGGGATACTGAGGGTCTCACGCGCGGCGTCGCCTTCGAAGCGGGGCCGGAAAATCTGGATTCCGCGATCGGGCGGAATCGGCAGCCCTTCTGCGCATTGACGAGGTGCGTCAGATGCGGATCACAATCTTTCCGCGTGCCCGCCCGCCTTCGCTTTCCAGGTGCGCCGCGCCGGCCTCGGCCAGGCCAAAGACTTTGTGAATCTCCGATCGTAGTTTGCCCGCATTTGCAAGCCCGGTCAGGTATTCCAGATCGGCGCCGTTGGGTTTCACCATAATGGTGGAGGCCTTTTTTCGTGAAAACACGTTGCCGATGGCGATTGCGGCAATCACCCCCGGTCCCGGAACTGTTGTCACGAAGTGGCTCTTCGGTTGCATGCATGACCGGCCTTTCCGAACGAAAGGGTCGCCACCGCGTCGAAAATGATATCGCATTTCCGATCGCCGCCGAGCGGGTCCCGGCTGCGGTAGTCAATGACGTGATCGGCTCCGAACCGGCGCACCAGATCGACGTTGGCCGGACCACAGACGCCGGTCACGATAGCTCCGCATGCCTTTGCAATTTGCACGGCGTAGCTTCCCACGCCTCCTGAGGCTCCATTTACCAGAACCTGCTGTCCGCTATCGATCCCACCGTGATCACGAAGCGCCTGAAGCGCCGTCAGCCCGGCCAGGGGAATGGCGGCGGCTTCCTCAAAAGACATGCCATCGGGGCAAGGAGCAACGTAGCTTTCCTCAAGCGCTATAAACTCTGCGTAGGCTTCGCCCGAAGGCTTGTTGGAACGCGCGTAGACGCGCTGGCCGTCCTGAATTTTCCTGCGCCGGAGCCCCGACCCACGACTTCGCCGGCCAGATCGAATCCCAGAATGGCCGGAAACTTTATCGGATGGATGAGTCGGAGCTTTCCGGCCCGCAATTTCCAGTCTATGGGGTTCACGCTGGAGGCGCGAATGCGAATGAGAACTTCTCGGTCGGCAGGCCGGGGGGGGGCACGTCTCGCAGACTCAAACGGTCCACGCCGCCATAGCCATCGATTACGATCGCTTTCATGTTTTCCTGCATCTTCGTTGCCCCCGGGCGCTACACCTACAGCGCGGCACCGGGCCCACGCGAGTGCAAGCGCGTTTACCGGACTCTCCGATCAAAACAATGGGAGCACAATCGCCGCGGCTTGACCGGTGCCGGGCCACGATTTAGATCTGTTCAATGGCCCCGGCCGAAAAACAAGCGAGCCCCGGTGCGTCCTGGGAACAGCTCGCCGTGCTTCCACATCTGGTGCGTGTCTTGTACGAAGCACTGTTCTGGTCCCCGCTGGATAATCTGCGCGGAATCGTCGGTCGCCTGCGCGATCTGGGACGCCCTTCTACAACCCGGGTCCGAGTTGTACATGTTGCACATCAGGACATGGTCCGGCTTCCGCCGTTTGCTTTCTTTTGTTGTGGATGTCTTCCTCCTGCCATTTGGGTTGCGTCGCCGGCTGCGCGTCCTATTTGGTCAGGCCCCGGGGCGCGAGCAGCCGCCACCGCTCCTTCGCGTACCCGGATTGTCCGGTTACGAGGACGAGTCCCGGTTCTATATGAACGGGGTCGCCACCAACGAGACCATGGCCCTGGAGAGCGGTCGTTACATTGCCGCCATATTTCGCCGTCCGGTTACAGTAATTCCGAACTTCACGCGATCGTTGCTGCCGGACCTCCTGCAGGTGACCGCTCAGAAAGGTTACGCGCCAATGACCGGTGCCGGAGCGCGGGCCCTCGCAGCCATTGGCGCAGCCCTGCGGGACCCAAATTGCGGCCGGGTTGTGGTGCTCGCTCACTCGCAGGGGGCCGTGGTGATCGGTCGGGTCCTTCTGGCGCTGGATCATGACCGGCTGGTTTCCAGCTCCGACCGGAAAAGCTGGAGGTGTATACTTTTGGTAACCCATCTGACTTGATGTCTACCGTGCGCCGGATCGGTGCGCTGGAACACTTTGCAAACCGACGGGACCTGGTCGCCAGGCTGGGAGTTCTGGCGCAACGCTCCATCGAGCGCGGAAGCATTCATATAGATGGCCCTGTATTCGTAGCGGATCGTTACGGTCACTTCTTCAACGAGCATTATCTGCACGGTGTGGAGACCCGGGCGTTTGTAGACTCACGGGGGCGTGCTTCCGCGCGTTTGTATTCGTATTTGAATGGGGCCGTTCCAGCGTTACCGCTTGAGCCGGCACAGCAAGTGTAGTATGCAGTATCGTGAAATGTAATTAACGAAATGTGTGTCGTATATTTCTGGCCACGATGGATATCGCTGGGTGACCGATGGCGGGGTCAGCTGGACTGCTACGTCAACCGGCGTCGGACAAAACCTGAACAGCGTCGCGACCGACGGGCGACGCTGGATTGCGGTTGGTGTGAATGATGCGCTCGTTATCTCAATGGATGGGGGCGTAACCTGGTCAAGCCTGAGCGGCGGGACCGGCACCGGCCAGCGTCTTGCGGCCCCTCAGTTTTTTTTGCGCCGGCCGGGATTGGACCGGGCATTCTTGCGAGCCGCTTCGCGCGTGTCGACCAGCTTGTCGGTTTCATCCACAATTTCAGCTCCGAGGATCGTTTCGAGCAGATCTTCCAAGCTCACCAGTCCCGACAATCCGCCGAACTCATCGTGTACGATGGCAATGTGTCCGCGGTGTTTTAGTAGGTACGTCAGCAGGTTCAAACAGGTAGTTGTGTCCGGCACCGCGGCTATTTCGCGTTTCAATGTCCGCAGGGAATGCCTGCGTCTTGCCCGTCCTTTTTCTATGTCTTCGCGTAACGCATATCCGATCACGTGCTCGCGATCACCTTCATAGAGTGGAATACGTGAAAAGCCGCAGTCCTTCGATGTCTCGTGGGCTCTATTCAGCTTCGTTTCAATGTCCAGAGCAAAGATGACGCGTCGCGGTGTCATGATGTCCTTCACCGGACGCTCTTCCAGACTGATGATATTCCGGACCATACGACTTTCATCACGCGAAAGCTCGCCTTCCTGCATGCCAATCTTGACCAGCGCGAGTATTTCCTCTTCGGTGATGGTCGTTGTGTTTGCGGAACCAAAGACGCTGCCAACGCGCTGGGAGGCGCTGACGAGCGGATGCAGGGCTGAGCTTATGAACCGAAGTGGGTGAACAATCCAGGGCCACAGACCGCGCCAGTGTATCGCTCCAGCCGTCTTGGGCATGATCTCGGCCAGTAGCAGGATGGCGATCGTAAAGACGATGGAGAAGGCGACCACACCCCAGCCGGGAAAGATCTGCGCGGCGTATGCCGGCCCACCGTCGCACCGGCGGTGTTTGCGATGGTGTTCAGGACCAAAATGGCGGCGATGGGCGCGGAGATGTCTTTGCGCATGGCCAGCATTTTCAGGGCGCGGTCCCGGAGGCGTGGATTGGTCCGGGCCGATTCGAGGGCACCGGTGCGGGTCGAATAGAGGACGGCCTCGTAGAGCGAACAATTGGCTGAGATGAATAGAGTCAGAAAAACAACGAGTATTAAGACGAGCATCAAGGCAATCCTCCGAACCTGATCCAGCTGAGTTCAGTCTGCGCGTAAGGCCGTGCGTGGCCAGCGAAGTTCGGTTTCAGTCCGGTTTCTGCGGTAGCGGTGCTGCGGGTTTCCCGGTCACCGAAAGAGGCTCCGCTCGGACGCCATCGGCCCGACGGGCCCCTTGCCCGAGGTCTGGACGTAACCCGGCCCTCAAGCACATCGGACGACCACGGTCAGCGGGCGCCCACCGGCGTACGCAGCGAAACCGAAATCTCAAAGCCGTCCGGATCGGTAAAGACCAGTGTTCGGGACGGGCGTCCGTGTCGTAAATAAAGGCGATCCGGCGCACGGCGGTTTCTCCGGGCGGTATGTTGGCGATGGGCCATCGCGTGTCCACGCGGCCCTGGAACTTGTATTCGATGCTGCGGCGCATGTCCAGCCACCAGCCGCAGCATTCGTGGCCTGCAAACGGACCGTTCTCGGGTGCGTCCTCGGGCACACTGGCGCCGGGTGGTAGTTCAGAAGGTTCTCCGGGATCGACCGGGTCGAGCCGGAATGACCGGAAATTCGCGATCAACGGCGCGCTTCCGGCGTTTATGATCCCGACATCGTATACGAAGTACGACTTTCCTTCAGGCGCGTATTGAAACCGGTCGAACCAGCTGATGGGGCCGACGGACTGGTAAACCCGGACGGACAGCTGATTCTCATTTTGCTGAAACTGCACGGTCTCGGGAATGGACGTGCATGTGCTGATTGCCAGCGCGATGGCAATTGCGAGCGCAAGCCTCGCGTATGCAGAAAGGTGCATGAATTTCATCCCTCAATCAAGATTTACGCGCACTTACTTTGAAGCCTCTTTGTAAGAATATGTTCACGAAAGTAAAGCGTTTGTCGGTGCCCTCTCGGCCGCGAGCCAATCAATCAACTTTGCCAGCAGGCGTCCTCCGATGGCGCCGACCGCGGCTGCGGCTGCCGGTCCCGCGGCGTAGATGCAGGCGGCCTGCCGTGCTCTGGCCTTCGTTGACAACGGCTGCCGCCAGAATACCGAGCAGGCCGGCAAATGCCCCACCGAAGATGGAGCCGCTTCTGAGCAGCGCTGCCCGGTTCAGCCCCGACCGGATCACGCGCAGCAGGGCCAGAGCAAAGCCGGTTGGTCCCCGAGAGCAGCAGCCCGCAGATTGCACCCGCCAGCCCGCCGAGGGCCGCCACCTCGAACTCTCCATCTACAAGGAAACGAAAGAGCCCAATCAGCCCGGCCGCCAGAGCGCCCGAAAAACCGCCGATCAGAGTTCCGGCGGCCGGCCCGGCCAACAGTGGAAGCCACAAACGCTCGGCCGACCGGGCTTTTGGCGGCGAATGATATTGCATTTCGGTCCGGCCGACATCAAAAGGGTTCTTTAGCTTTCCGCCCGAGTCCACGACGCCATCCTGCCCTTCGGGAAAGCAGGAAGCGAGCGCTTCTTATCCGGCGGACAGCACGCGTGTGCATGGTCGCACGACGCGAGGGTAGCACGTGGCCCAATCACCTCAGTACGACCGGGAGCCGCCGGCTTCTTTCGTGCGCGCTTGATCCTGAGGCTTACCACGTGCCGGCGTTGTATTGGTCCCGGGAGCTGTTCATCGATGAGCGTCGAGTGGTGTCCGATCGACCGGCGGCAGTTCTTCACCACGCAAAAACCGCTGCATTAGATCCGGTGTGTAGAAACGGTCCCAGTATGAATGTTGCGGGTATGAATTCAATCCCACATTGAAGCGGATGTACTCTCGGCCCCGGGCGGCACAAAGAAGCGACCCTCGTCATCCATGACGATCCGTATCGCGTAATGTCCCGAGCTGCACATACCGACCGGAACCGGTTGACCACAGCCTTATCCAGCCATCCCCGGAGCTGGAGGCGATGGTTCGGCCGTCGGGACTGAAGGTGACACTATTTACGTATTCCGTGTGTCCGGTGAGGGTTCGCACGGGAGTGCCATCGGCAGCGTTCCAGATGCGAATCGTGTTGTCATAGGAGCCGGAGGCGATGGTATCGCTGTCGGGGCTGAAGGCGACACTGTTCACGTAACTCGTGTGTTCCGGTGAGGGTTCGTACGGGGCGACGTTCCCATCGGCAGCGTTCCAGATGCGAATCGTGTTGTCATAAGAGCCCGGAGGCGATGGTGCGTCCGTCGGGGCTGAAGGCGACACTGTTTACGGGACCCCAGTGTCCGGTGATGGTTCGTACGGGAGTGCCATCGGCGGCGTTCCAGATTCGAATCGTGTTGTCATAGGCGGCGTTCCACCGGAGGAGCCGGAGCGATGGTACGGCCGTCGGGGCTGAAGGCGCTGACGACCCAGCCCCGGTGTCCGGTGAGGGTTCGTGGCGTCCGGTGAGGGTGCCATCGGCGGCGTTCCAGATTCGAATGGTGCTGTCGGCCGAGCCGGAGGCGATGGTATGGCTCGTCGGGGCTGAAGGCGACACTGTTCACGTAATTCGTGTGTCCGGTGAGGGTTCGCAATGTGTGGGTGAGGGTGCCATCGGCGGCGTTCCAGATTCGAATCGTGTTGTCATATGGGCCGGAGGCGATGGTGCGTCCGTCCGGGCTGAAGGCGACACTGCGTCCGGCATGCGTGTGCCCGGCGAGGGTGCGTGCGGTGATTGCTATCGGCGGCGTCCCACACTCGAATGGTCTTATCCACGCAGCCGGAGGCGATGGTGCGTCCGTCGGGACTGAAGGCGACACTGTCTACGGGCATCGTGTTACACTCAGTTTTGTAGCTCTGTCTCGACCCGGACGAGCGGCTGCTCTGTGGGCACGGCGGAAGCGGGTGGCGCCCCGGGGAGCAGGAATGCCAACAGGATGAACCGGGACGCGTTTCTCAACTTTCCGCACGGTCTTTTCATAATGTAACCTCACACCGAACGATTTCCGGACTGCCCCGGCGGTCGTCTGGACTCGCTGGAAACCGGGGCAGCGAGGTCGGGCCCGACAGAGCATACTACAAACGGCGTCGTTTCACCTTCAACGAAGAAAAAAGCAGGGACCGCAAAAGAACTAACTCCAAAACGCGGACCAGGTTCTGCCTATTTCTCCAAAGAAAGCCCACGGGAGGGCTCTGAAAATGCGCGCATTAACCATTTGTGACCTGCTGCATCCGTACGCGGCATTGCCTGTTACGCTGGGGAGATCCTCTGCGACGGCGAAAGCCCTGTCGTGAAAATCCGGCGGCTGATTCTCCTGCGGCATCAGCGCGCGGGCAGCGCTCCATCGGGGGGTGGACGATGCAGACCCGTAGCGGCTTACGGATGCAGGCCGACGCTGACATGAATACCCGGGGAGAATTCGGCGATACGTCGCTGATGGTCGCTGCCGATTACGCAACAGAACCAGGTCACAACTAAAAAGCAATGGCGGTCTGTGCCTGGCCAATCGGGTGAAAACGGGCCGCTTGCCCGGCCGTCATTTTTACGGATTGAGCAGCTGCTGAATCGTTGCCAGCACCTGTCGTGGAGAAAAGGGCTTGGATATAAAAGCGGAGCCGCCGGCTTCTTTCGTGCGCGCTTCATCCTGAGGTTGGCCGCGGGCTGTGAGGAAGAGAATGGGTGTTTCGGCGAGTTCCGGCACTGCCCGTATTTCCTGCGCGGCCTGGAGGCCGTTTTTTACGGGCATCATCAGGTCCAGGATGATGACCCCCGGCCTGTGCGTAGTCGCCATCGTCACAGCTTCTTCTCCATTTTCGGCCATGAGTGCCGTGAAGCCGGCGTGGCTTACAAGGTCTGAGAGCATATTGCGCACGCTGGCCTGATCGTCGGCGATAAGGATCTTGGTGGTTTCGTTTTGCATCGTGGTTCCTCTTTCTCCCAAAGTGGACTCAGGTTCCCGCAAGGTGCGGAGCTTTTCCATCTTCCGCTTGCTGCCGTTCTTTTTGCGCCGTCGCCGTTTGTAAGGAGAGGAGCACCCGCGTGCCATTGCCCGGCTCGCTTTCCAGCACAATCCGGCCTCCGTGCAACTCGACGATGCGGCGGGCCAGGAAAAGTCCGATGCCCACGCCCCCATTGGAATAGCGATCGACACGGTGAAACTTCTCGAAAACCGCCTGCAGCTCATCGGCTGGAATTCCCATCCCATCGTCAGTCACGCGTAAGATGGCGAAACCGGTCTCTCCGGGCAACACGTCGATCTTTACGTGGCCGCCGGGCTTGTTGTAGATGATGGCGTTTTTGATCACATTTTGCAGGGCTCTTCGCAACAGACGCTCGTCGGCCAGGATCCTGCTGTCGGGTATTGCAGCCATTTGCAGGCTCACTTCATGCTCTCGGGCCAGCTCCTGGCACCCGTCAACGACGCTCGTCAGCAAAGACTGCGTCGGAATGGAGGCCAGGGCAAGCGCCGGAGAACTCTCGATATCGGTTACGAGCATCAGGTCATCCACGTAACCAGCCAGCTGTTCGCTGCCGTCCTTGATGCGACGCGCCGAACGAAGCATGGAGTCTTCCGACAAACCTTCCAGCTCCAGCATTTCGGCAGCGCCCCGGATTACGGTGAGGGGCGTTCGCAATTCATGCGAGAGGTTCGCCATGAACTCGTCCTTTACGCTGGAGAGTCTGCTGAGTTCCTCGTTGGCCTCCTGCACCCGATTCGAAAGGAGTTCAACCGCCGTGAAGGCGCCCGCGAAGCGTCGATAGATGATCAGGGATTGGCTGACCACAAACACCATAAGTGCGAACGGGAATATCTGGTCGGTTTGCAATATTGAGAGGTTTTCCAGAATGTCGTGCACGGCGCCGGTCAAAAGCACCAGCGTGCCCAAAAAAAACGAGGGCGCGCCCAATTCCCTGCGCCTGAGGGCCGAGATCGCCGTGCCGGTCCAAAAGACGATCACGAATGCCCCATTCAAGTTGAAATAACGATTCAGTTCCGAAAGAAACGGGCGACCGGTCGGCAAAAACACCATAAGAACAAAACAAAGACCGATGCCGATGCTGGCTTGCATTGCCCGCCGAAAACGCGGCCTCGGGAACAGCGCGTTGACATACAGTAGCGCGGTGACCGTCATGAGGTCGTACGTAAAGTATCCGATTCGGTAAAAGACTTCCCAGGGTAGAGACGGGACCAGTTCCAGAATTAAGGCTTCGCCGGTGGCCAGCATTCGTAAGCTGCCCAGCAAAACAAACAGTCCGAAATACAGGAGTACACGTTCGCGCCTTCGGATGAGAAACATACCCAGGTGGTACAGCCCGAAGAGGAAAAGCCCGGTCGTAACAAACCAATCGCGCGCTGCCAGCGATCGGCTGGCGGTTTCTATCTGTTGGGCGGTGCCGAAGAGCACGTCACCCCCCGCACCCCCACGGGGATGCCCGAAATTTGCGATTACGACATCAAGCGTAACGACCCCGTCAGCGTCGTAAGGGACTCGAAACCGCGCTTTGCCCCGCGCCGCGCCGTCGATTGTTTCCTGGGCGTTCTCTCCCGGAACACCGGATTCGAGAACGACCGCACCGTTGGCGCGAACGAGCAGGGAACCCAGTTGTCCGCCCGATTGCACGGCCCAGTTCTGTTCCGCATAGTTTTCCGGAAGCAGGATCTTGATGCGGTAGGTCGCATACCCATCGGCATCCAGTCCGGGTACGGTCTCGGAAAAAGCCGCAATCCAGCTGTGACTGATGGGGCCGAAGGCGGTCGGCCGGGAGGCTGCATCCGGGTGCAGGTCGTGCCAGTAAAATGCCCACGGCCCTTCAATGATTACGGGACCTGGTTCCTCTGTGCTGCGAAGCCGAAGGTCCAGAACGCCCGGGTCGGCGGCGTGCACGTTTTCCGCACGCCCCGAACACGCCCCGGAGGCCAGAAACGAAAGCAAGGCCACGAGCAGCGCGAGGCAAGGCCTCTTGAATAACAGACGGTTCTCTTTCATTCTGTGCTCGTTGCCACCGCCCGGCGTCGGTCCTTTCGCTGCCGGCGTTCTCGGGCCCGGCGCTCCATGTCGCTTTTGCTCGCCGGTGAATCCTCGGTTCCGAGATCTGCCGGAATGCGGATCAGAAACTCCGTGCCATCGGCCGAGCTGGATTCGCAGCTCAGGAAACCCCGATGTGCCTCAACGATGCTCTTGGCGATCGACAGGCCAAGGCCGGTTCCGCCTTCCTTTCCATGAGTAACAAATTCTTCGTAAAGGTTTTGTTGAACGGATTCCGGCAGCCCCGGCCCGGTGTCCCGGCAGCGCAATTCTACCCAGGCGTCCGCCGTTCTTGCAGTCAGAGTCAGTCTTCGGCGCGCCCGGGGCACGCGCGTCAGGGCGTCGATTGCATTTGAGACCAGGTTAGAAACGGCCCGTCGAAAGCGAGCCCGGTCCAGAAAAACCGGTCGCTGTTGATCAAAGGACAGCTCCACTTTGATGCCGTGTTTCTCCAGGTCCGGCTGCACGGGTTCCAGTAAGTCGTGCACGAACCGGTCCAGCTCGCACGATGTAAACTCCAGAGTGTAGTTTCCTTTCGCGAACTCCAGAATGTCGTAGGACATATCGACAAGCCGATCGACTTCTTTGCCAATTGTTTCGAGATACTTGCGGCGCCGCTCCCGCCCTACATCACTATCCGACATCTCCGCGTAGGCTTTAATTGTAGTCATGGGATTCTTTAAGTCATGAACGATGCCTGCGGCCATCTCTCCGACCTGAGCCATGCGTCTGCGGTCAGCGGCGCTCCGGGCAGCCAGTTGGGTTCTGTCCAGCGCGCTGGCCGCCTGTTCGGAAAAGGCTTCGAGGTGTATGCGCTGATTTGACCGCGAAATGGGAACAGGTAGTCCGCTCAGGCCCAGCATTCCCACGACTCGATTCTGAACAACCAGCGGTGCGTACAATAGATCCTCAAGATCAAAGCTCTCCACAAGCTGGCGGTCAATCTCCGACAGGAAGCGGGAGAATCGCGCTGCTTTACGAGCGTGCAGAAGACGTCGCCTTCGGTAAACCTGGAACTGAAGGCCGGCCGACTTATCCAATGGGATGGTCGCCGATCTTTCACCAGGAACTGCCGGGTATTCGTCGCCCGTCGGCAGTTCCAGTCGAAACCTGCGCGCGCCACTATCGACCATGACCAGCCAGATGTGCTTGGCCTTGAAGCTCAACCTCGCATAATCGTAGATTGAGGCCACCACTTCGCCGTAGCCATTCAGCGCGTTCAACTCACGCGCAAAATTGTTCAGGCGAATCAGGTCGGAGCGAAGATTTTCGCTGCGCCGTCTTGAGGACTCCATCTCTTTAAGGAGAGCAAATGTATGCAACGATCCGGCCACGTAATCGCAAAACCTGGTTACGGCCTCCACCTGATTCCGACTCAATGTAAGCGGCGCCACAGGCCCATTCGTAAAGTGAATCGCGCCGATCGTTTCGTTCCCGCGGACGAGCGGCACCATCAACAAAGAATGCATGCCAAACAGCTCAACAAATCTCTGCTCGGCAGAGGCCTTCAGATTTCTTCCGCGAATACGCCGAAAATAGCGCGCCGTGCGCGTTGCGCACACGGCGCCCTGGATAGAAGCGTTTGGGTCCGCAGGTATGCGCAGGTCGTATAGCTCCACTTTTTCTTCAGGAGTTGCATTTGCCGTAAGGTTTTCGCGGACCAGTTCGAGCCAGTTTCGATCCGGCGAAAGCCGATACAGGGCAAAGTGCTGAATTCCGAAGGCCTCGGATAGGTGATTGATGACGATCGACAGGGCCTCATCCAATTGACTGGCTTCGCTGATGTGTCGGGCAACGAGACTCATGTATTCGATCTGCCGCCGGGCCTCCTTCACATTCTGCTGCTGGGTGCGAAGTTCTTCGAGGAGGAGGGCAGTATGCACAGCGCCCGCGATTTGGTTCCCGATTCGTTCGAGAGCCGATTTGTCCTCTCTGGAAAGGTGCATACGGTCCGAGTAGTCGGTCATGAGCAACATACCGATGGGTTCTTCGCGCATCACCAGCGGCAGCATGAGAAAGCTCGCCGCCTGCAGGCCCTCCAGCAACGCTCTATCTTGCCTGTGGGCCCGGGTTGCGCGAGTGTCCGCCACAACAGTCCGCTTCTCGCGAAAAAAGATCGCGCGCTTGCGGTGAAACACCCGCGACAGAGTGCCTCCGGTGGCGTCGAGCGGCACATCTAAAGTCCGCGCGTATTGCAGCGCCGCCTCGGGCACATGGGTGCCGAAGACCTCCGCCGATCGGAGACGATTCTGCCGGTCGTCGACGGTAAGCAACGCCAGTCCGGAAAAGCGAAAGCGTCTTTCCAGAAAGGTGAATAGGTCTCGAATGATCGCCGACAGGCTGCGCTGCTCATTGATCTGCTTGATCAGCGCGCCAATGTCTTCCGTTTCCTGGCGCAGTTCTTCGGCTCGTTCTCGTTCCGAGTGCGCCTGACGTTCTGCGAGACGGGCTTCATGCAGCAGACGGTGCTGGTAGATCGCCCCGGCAATCTGACGGCACAGCATTTGCAGGCCATTGATCTCGGTGACAGATGGTCCTTCCGGGCGGCGCGTGTCGCAAACCGCCAGAAATCCGATCACCCGGTTATCGGCGATCAGCGGAAGGCACAGGAAGGTTCCAAAGCCGAACAGGGCGTCATCGGAGTTCGTGACGTCGGCCGTCACTGTGACCGGGAAGCGTTCGTTGTAAATGCGCGATAGAGTTCGGTGGGAATTCAGACTCGTTCGGAAGGAACGCACAGCCGAGACTTGCTCGCGAGTCAGGTTCTCCGGCAGAAGATCGCTGTAGACCGCCACCGTTTCTTGTGCATCTACGAACATTATGACGGCGGCATCGCAGCCATGGCGTTCGGTGACGTAGCGAAAGACCTCATCAACAATGGCGGGAAGGCGATTTGAAAAACTGACACGACGCGAAAAATCGTTAAGCTGCTGCAGGTCTGTGCGGGCCTGCTGAAGATCGTTTGCCCGCTGCCAGTTGCGCCGCCGCCAGCCGCCGATCATATACGTGAATACGGCACTCAGCAAGACCGCCATCAGAAAGTTGTTTCGGGAATACGCGGACTCAAGGTCGAGCTCCGGGAGGCCCCTGAACGCGAGGGACACGCCGAAGCCAAGAATGCTGAAGCCAATGGTACTGTATAGAACGGGCGCCGGGAGGGGGGCGAGCGGGATGATCAGCAAGAGGAGCGCGAACCCCCCGAGGTACACAGAATCGGCCCCGGTTAAACCCGCGATGACGCCCGCCGCAACCTCCAGGAAAAGCAGAAAGACTGTGCCCAGGATCAGGGCGCGGTAGCGGAAGTTCGCAAATAGTCGCGCAAAAATCAGAATGAGTGAGAGGGCGGTCAGTCCGAAGCGTAGCCAGGTCAGAACCGAAAGGTCCGGATGAAGGCGGGAATCGAGCCGCACGTAAGGCAACCAGGCCAGCAACCCCACGGCCAGCGCGAAGGGCAACAGACGTTCGCACTCGCGATTGAGCGTTTCCAGGAAATTCTCCATTCCGGATGAGCGTGTCAAACTGGAAGCCATGGCGATGGGCCGGAAGCCCTACAGAATCACACCCGTCCGGACCGACGGCGCAATGAATTCTATGATTCTGGCGTGGCAGATTCGCCCAAAACCCCCTGTTCAGGGGAAGCTCCGGCGTGGCTACGGGGCTTTCCGGGGCGCCGCGAGCCCGGGATGATTTGCGCGCCTTTCGGCCTACCAACCTTCGCGGCTCTGGCCCGCTCTGGCGCCATCGGGCAATTCGTAACCCGCGTCCGAAGACGCAAACGGATTCTCCAGAGCGGCGCGCTTCTCCCGGAAGATGCCGTTTGGCAACAGGCCGTCATCGTCCGCGGCAAGCTCACGCTTTATTCGAAGAAGAAAGTACATGTCCAGGGCGCCTTTGCCCTTGGCGTCAATCTTGCCGCGGTACTCGCAATCGAAGTAATCCTTCACAAGCTCGTAGGTGGCGGCCGAAATATTGATGCGATCGGGTTGGCCGGAAGATTCCATGCGACTGGCTGTGTTTACGGTATCGCCCCAGATGTCGTAGGCGAATTTGTTCGTGCCGATTACGCCGGCTGTGACCGGCCCCGAGTGAATGCCAATGCGAATGCGCCAGTAATCGTGGCCGAGCGCTTCTTTCACCTCGGCCATCTGAGTCATGAAGGATCGAAACTCAAGCGCGGTGAGGCATGCATCTACTGCGTGGGTCATGCTCAGGGTTGGTAGGCCAGCGGCACACATGTACGCGTCCCCAATTGTCTTGAGCTTTTCCAGGCGGTTGCGCTTCACAACTTCATCAAACTGGCTGAAACAGCCGTCCAATTCCTGAACCAATTCGTCCGGCATCATCTTTTGAGAAGCCTCGGTGAAGCCAACGAAGTCAGTAAAGAGTACCGAAACGGAATCATAGAACAACGGTTCCACTTCGCCGTTATTCTTGAGTTCGATTGCAATCTGCTCCGGCAGCACCCGGGCGAGAAGGTCCTCCGACTCCCGCCTGGCCGTATTGGCGTCTTCCAGCAGATGTGCATTGTGGATGGCGCCTGCAATCTGCTGACAGAATAGCCCGATCGATCTGACATGGTCGGGCTCCAGTTCGACGACCTCATTCAGGCGGCTGGCGGCCACTGCGCCAACAAGCTTTTGCCCGACGTACAGAGGTACCAGCAAGACCGATTTGAGTTCCAGAGTTTCCATCAAGTCCCGTTCGATCGCCGTCTGACGTTCGGTTGCGAGTGCCTGAAAGAAAGCAGGTCGTTTTCGTCGCAAGAGCATCCAGAGAAAGCCGCTGCGCTCATCGAGCGGAATGCGTAACTTCTTAAAGAAAGCCACTTTTTCAGGTACAGCTGTTTCGGCTCTGGCCCGATAGCCGTGCAGCTCGTTTTGCGCATCGTCCACAAAGAAAAGCGCCACGTACGTCAACTTGTACGACTGTTCAATGAATTCAAAAACCTGATCCACGATGTCATCAATCGAGCCGTTCGCTCCAATGTTTCGCGCGATCTCATTCAAGCGTTCCGCTTCGCGGCGAGTCTGCTCCGAACGATCGCGTTCTTTCTGTACTTCATCGAGCAACTGCGCATTCTGAACGGCGCCGGCGATTTGGGCAACATAGGCTTCTGTACGCCGTAGTTCGCTCTGTTTCAGGCTACGTTCCCCCGGGTCCAGAGTGAGAATGCCGAGCACGCGAGTGCCCACTATAAGTGGCACCTGGGCGAAGGACTTAAACCCGAACAGGTCCAGAATTTGTTTGTCGATCGCAGCCTGCGCCTCGCCAACAGACCGAACGTAGAGCGTCTTCTTGCGACTGTAGGTTACATACAGCGTGCCCGAGTCCGGTGTCAGTGGTACGCGCAAATTCTCCCAGAATTCCGTCTGCGCAGCCGTGAAGGGGCTGTGATATCCGCCGCCCGAGAACAATACGTTCTCCCTCTCATCAACGAGGGCGACAGAAGCGCTCACAAAGCCGAGCACCTCCACCATATGGCGGCAGACGTTGGTAATGATCTGGTCAAGGTCGGCATTTTGACTGATTTGCCGCGCGAACTCGGCCATCTTCTGGGTTTCCAGCCGCGCTTTCTCGGCCAGATCCCGCGCGACGGCCGCTTCGTGAATCAGCTGCGCATTGTGAATTGCTCCGGCGATCTGGGCCGTGAAGGCCTCAAGGTGGGCGATTTCTTCGCGGTTCAGACGCCTGCGGTCCCGCGGAGACTCGACCCAGAGGATGCCTATGCTTTGCTCGCGCACGACAAGGGGCAGGTGCAGATAACCGGAAAGATTCAGTCTCGTGACGATCTCCTGGTCGATGCTATTCGCGGCAGGCCCCCTGCGGTTAATGTACAGCGCCTTCTTTTTCCGGAAGGTGCGCGCGAGGGTTCCGCCTTCGGGCCCCAACGGCACTTCAAGGTTACGGACGAACTCAATCTGTTCGGGCGCGAGTCGGTCCCCGGATTGAAAATGACTCTGGTATCTCAGGAATCGTCGTTCGGTGTCAGCAAGCGAAAGGACTCCGTTGGTAATTTTGAAATTGCTCGTGAAATACTGAAAGACCTGCTTAAGAAGGTCGTCAATGTTCGCGTCCGTTTGCTCGTTGATGCTGCGCGCGAATGCGCTCATTGCCTGGGTTTGCTCCCGCGCCTTCTCTGCTCCGGAACGGGCAGTCTGCGCCGCATCGCGCTCCTGTTGTACTGTGTCGAGTAACCGGGTTGTGTGAACCGCACCGGCAATCTGATCTGTAAAACGCGCGATAGACGCCCTTGTGGCGGCAGCCATGGTCATGGGTTTCGCAGAGGCGCACAGTAAGATCGCAATCGTTTCGTTTTGGACCACCAATGGCAAGAGCATAAAGGCCCGCAGCAGAAACTTCTCGATCATCTCCCGATCCCTTTCCCAGCCTGGATAGGGAATGCGAAAGATGTCCCGGTTTACGTCAGGAATAAGCAGCGGTCTTTTGCGATTAAACGCCCGCGCTACGATGCCGCCGCTTTCGTCCAACGGAATGCGGACGGCGCGGGCATAGTCAAACACCGAGGCTGGCCGGGCCACGTCCACATGTCTCCACAGAGCCAGTTCGCGGCCCGATTCGGTTTCACGGGGGACCATCATCAGATAGCCGTCGAAACCGTACGTCTCGGTCAGGTACGCAAACACGTCGTCGATGATTGCGGCCAGGTCGGTAGTGGTGTTAATCTTCTTCGTGAACTCGTTGAGCTTTTCGATTTCGCGGCGGGCGGTCTCAGTGCGTTCCTGTTCGGCCGCGAGCGCCTCCAGCATGCGCGCATTTTCGACCGCTCCGGCTACCTGGTCGGCCATGGCCTGCAGCAGTTTCAGGTTTTCCTGGGTCAGGTGCAGGCCCTTACGAGACGTAAAAAACAAAATTCCGGCCGGTCGTCCCGAAGCCCGAAGGGGAACAAGAGCAAGGCTCTCGACCTGGAATTCCTCGACCATCCTTCGATCGTAGGGCGAAGTTTCCAGCAGCCACTGGCTGATGCGGGGCAAGTAGAATGCCCGTTGTTTGGCGTGGCAGCGGGCGAGCGCGCCGCCCTCCTTCTGGAGCGGGATGCGCACGCTGTCCTTGAAGTCCTGCAGGGCGTCCGCATCCAGCGTGCCGCTGGGATCCACGAAATCGCGCAGGTACAGCTGGTTTTCGTTCTCGATCTGGAAAAGACCCAGCACTTCCACTCCGAACCGGGAGGCCGTAAACTCCTGCACGCGTTGAATGATCTCCGTAAGGTCAGGATTTTCGCTGACCTGTCGCGAAAGAGCGCCCAGCGCTTCCACTTCGTGCCGTGCTTTTTCGGATTGCGAGCGCGCTTCGTTGGCGCTTTTCAGAAGTCGTGCATTGTAGATGGCGCCGCCGATCTGATCACAGAAACGTTGTATTCTCTCGATATCTGTTTTCGACAGGTCGATCGGCCGGCTCGCATTTGCCAGGCCCAGGATCCCGATGCATTCACCCTGGAGCATGACCGGAAAGTGCGCAAGCCCACGCATTCCAATCGTATCGACGATCGCCCGGTCTGCGGCATTTCCCAGGCCCGGGCGAATTTCACGCAACTGCAGAACCCGCTTGCTCCGATATGTGCGATACAGCGCGCCCGCCTCCGGGGATAGAGGAGCGCGAAACGTGCTGTAAAAATCCTGTTGCTCTTTTGTGGGTGGCTCGCCGGCCCGATACATGCGCGAGCCGCTCAGGCCCGATCCGTTTTCGTCCACCGACACAAACCAGAAAAGCTCCACACCAAAATCCTGGACGTACTGGAACACAAGCTCCATAAGTGAGTCAATGTCCGCTTCCTCGCCAACGCGGCGGGAAATCTCGGCCATCTGTGCGGCGACAGTGCGCGCAGTCTGCTCCTGGCGCAGAAGCTCAATCGAGCGTACAGCTCCAGCGAGTTGAGCACCCATACGTTCGCAGAATTGCAGTTCAGCGCGGCTCAGGCGCCTTTCCCCGGGGCCGGTGATAAATAGAATTCCAATAACCTCATCCTCCACCAGTAGCGGGATGTGCGCAAACCAGGAGAAGTCCAGAGTGCGGCTGATGGCCGCGTCCACCGGCGAAGACTGTTTCCACTCCGGGCGAATCGTGGAAAGGTGCAGGGACTGCTTTTTCCGAAAGGTTCTCGCCAGGGTGCCGCTTTCCGGTCGGAGGGGTACATTGAGGGGGAGGTCAGGAAAGTCCTCAAGCAAAACAGGCTTTGCATCGTAAAGCAGCGCCGGTAAAGTGAGCCTGTTGTTCTCGCGATCGACGACGTAGATGCCCAGACGATCACCGCCAAATTGTTCGCGAGTCACCTGCGCCAGAGCCACCAGAATGCTTTCGAGATCGACGCTTTCGTTGGCTTTACGTGCGAGGTCCGCAAGAATTTCCGCTTCGGCGCGCGTCTTGTCTGCGAGGGCACGCGCACTCTGCACTTCCTGAAACTGGCGGGCGCTCTGGACTGCTCCGGCTATGTGAGAACAGAAGGTGCCGACCGAGGAAACCTGGTCCTCGTTGAGAATCATCGGGCGGTCGTAGTTGCTGAAGTTAACAATGCCGACCACTTCTCGCTGAATCACAAGCGGGACCGTCATCAGCGAGCGTAGCTTCAGATTGTCGACGAGTGCCCGCTCTGTATCGCTCAGATTCCAGGAGGCAAAGTCTTCTATGTAGAACGGTCGTCCGCGCCGAATGCCGAGCATCATACCGCTTCTTTCTCTCAAAGAAAGCCGAAAGCGAAAAAAGAATTCCGTTTCGAGCGGAAGAGCGGAGGGAGTTCTCGTGCGAAACCCATACAATTCATCGCGATCCCGGTCTACCAAATAGATGCCGAAGTAATCGACCGCGTATGTGTTCGCGATGTGGTCGAACATCAGGTCTATAATTTGTTCCAGATCGGTGTTCGCGTTAATCTGGCGCGTGATTTCCGCAATGCGCGCCAGTTCAGTCGCGGCCCGCTCGGCTGCCTGTCGGGCCTGTTCGGTGCGCTCGCGTTCTTCACGGCTGCGATTGAGCATGTTTATGGAATGAACCGCTCCCGCTATCTGGTCGGCGAAACGTTCCAGGGATTGGATGTCGGCCCTCTTCAGCCCTTGAGCTCTGCGGTACGAGGTGATCAAAAGTACGCCAATGCTCTCGGAGAGCACAACCAGCGGCAGGAACACAAACCATGGCAGCCGCAGGGTTTCCAGAATCTCCCGGTCTTTGTCCATACCGGGATAAGGGTGCCGAAAGATATCGCGGCCAACATCCATATGCACGTACAACGGCTTCTGCCGGACGAACGTGCGACCGACCAGGCCGCCCTCCACTGTTGCCGGGACGCGGATAGACTCGGCGTAGTCTTTGAGTTCTTCGGCAGTGCCTTCGGTTGTAAACGCACGTTTGGAGGCCAGCTCTCCGGTTTCCCTCTCCAGCAACATGAGCACACAGGAGTCGATTTCGTGTTCGTCTTGCAAGTATCTGACTATTTCCGTGATGACATTTTCAAAGTCGGTGCTGGCATTCAGCGCGCGCGCAAAACCGGCCAGTTTTTCTACATCGGATGTTGCGCGCTCCGCGGCGGCACGGCTGAGCTCCAGTTCTCGGGTACGTTCGACGACTTTTTGTTCAAGTCCGCTTGAGAGTTCCTCGCTGGTCTGAAACGCGCGCGCCACACGGCGCGAAAGCGCGCCGGCCTGCGCAAGAGTGAACGCGAAGAGCCCCACAGGCACCAGAAAACCGAACCCTATCAAGAATTGGTTGTACAGGATGTCGTTTAGAATGGTCGCAAAAAAGACCAACCAGCCCGCGAGGATCATTTTTGCGGCCGGTCTTTTTCGCCAGGCAGCCAGGGCGACGGCCCCGAGGGTATATGCGCCACCGATCGCAGCGAAGATTTGAAAGGGCCACAGCGTGTGACCATAAACATCGGCCGATAAAAAAATCACGGCCAGACAACACGCGGTCGCGATTGCTGCTACAACGCGCACGACAGTTCGCGAAAAATCCAACGGGAACACGGAATGCATGAAAAGAATCAGGGGTGCTACGGCCGCGTAGAATCCCAGAAGATCCAGTTTGAATAGAAACCACCACGGTAGTTCCGGAAGCATTTCGGCGAGCAGGTGTTCGCCGGTAGCCAGAAGGCGCACGACGATTGTCAGGCAAAGCAAACCGAACCAGAGTGGCGCCCGGTCTTTACGACGAAAAAGATAGAGGCCCAGGTGGTAGAGGCCCATAATGAGAAGCGTACCGCAGAGAAACGCCTCTATCAGCCGGTCCTTTTCTTTGGCGGCATAAATGTCCTCTTCGGAGCCCAGGCGAATGGGACGATAGAAACCTCCCCAGGGAAGATGGTACTGCGAGACCTGCATCGTAAAGAAAGCGTCGTTCTGTTCTGAGTCCAGGCTGGAATACTGAACGACCCAACGTGGCACCTCACTGGCGCTGTCGGTCGCTACCGTTCCGGCGCCTGTAATTTGCTTCTCATTCCAGTAAGCCCGGTACGCGGCGGCGGCGTAATCGATGCGAAGCGCCATGCTCGGAGCGTCCGCGGGCAGAAGAATTCGCATTCGATAGGTCGCGTACCCGTGAGCACCAATCGGTCCCACACCCGGTACGCGATGGCCATCCCAAACACGCGGCGCCTCAATGAAGTCCGTCGCCGGCGGCGCAGCATTCCGCTCTGGTGGCGCGCCTGTCGATGCCGGCGCACGGGGCGGCACGAATTCCTGCCAGTAGAACTCCCATTGGCCCTGCAGGTCCACCGGGCCATCGCGTTCGAAGTCCCACTCGCGAAGATCCAACACGCCCTGTTCTGCAATCGGCGGCCGGGCTGTCTGCTGACAGGCAGCAAACGTGACCAGAGCGCAGGCAAGAACAAGCAAGCGCAGGGCGGGCAGGCCAGCGTTGGCGCGCAGTCGGAGCCGATTCACTTGCGTGTACTTCTTTCGCATCAACCGAATCGCCTGTGGAGCGACAATTCGCGCACGGCGCTGTTCCCGTGCGCTGTCAGACCTCGAACCGGGCTCTTATTTAGAGGCCCGGTCAAGCAATTGGGCCCGGTCAAGGGCCGTCCCGGGCCACCTGAACAGGGGGTTTTGCATGTGTCGATTTCCAAAGTGCTTGCCTTTCCCCGGCTGCAACCGTCTCATCCAGTTGTGGAGCGGACCCGCAGGAAACGCAATCGGAATCCCGTATCCGCCCGAGTCGGCATTGTGGAGAATGATGAGGTCTTTCGCGCCGAGGTCGTGCGGAGACTGGAAGCGCTGCCGTCCATCGAGACTCCGGTGCAAACCTGGGGTTCAGCGGAGGCCTTTCAGCGCGACTCGCGAAGCGACAGTCTCGATCTTCTCTTTGTAGATATCATGCTGGGCGGCATCACGGGAATTCAGCTTGTGAAAGACCTGCATTCCCGGCAGCCGGAGTTGCGAATCGTGATGCTTACGAACCTGAACTCGGACGAGATGATTTTCGAAGCCATACGGTACGGGACCCTGGGTTATATTCTCAAGTCCGAGCTGGGCGATCTGGAAGATGCCATTCGTATCGTCCTGGGAGGCGGCGCGCTGATCACGCCCACGATCGCTCTACGAGTTTTCGCGAACTTCCGAAAGCAACCGGCGGCCGGACCGGATCTGACCGACCGTGAAAAGCAGGTGCTCGAGCTATTGGTCCGCGGAAAAACGATCCGCGCCGTGTCCGAGTTCCTGTGTCTGAGTCCGCATACGATTCATGATCACATAAAGCGCATCTACCGGAAGCTTGAGGTGCACAATCGAGCGGAGCTATCGCTCCGCGCACAGGAGCTTTCTCTTCTCTGAGAGATACCAGGGTCTTGAGTACGCGGCGCGCCGGTAATCTACTCAAATAGGGTAATTGTAGCTTGCTTTCCGCAGCCCGGCCGGGTAGTCTGATTGTGCGATGTTTGCGGTGCATCGAATCCAGCGCGGCTTGAGAATCATGCCTGGCCTCTCGCGCACGCCAGATCGCGGTTCGAGATGCTCGGATCCTTTTGCCCTGCTTTGTTTGCGTGCGGCATCTCTTTTCGTTTTGCTTATGCGTCTGGCAGCCTGTGCGCCTGCGGTCGGCGATGAGTCCCAGGAAGGTACGGCGGCGGGCGGGGCGATCGTTGATTTGCAGAGCATTGACTTCGCGTCGGGAGAAGTAATCGAGCTACCGGCTCATTGGGAGTTTTACTGGAAACGTTTCATTAATCCAGATGCGCGAGTACGGGCACCGCTGCATCCAGACGCGCTGGTGGAAGGCATGGAGCCCTGGACCGGCATGACTTTGCCTGACAAAGGCGAGCTCCCCGGCGACGGCTTCGCCAGCTATCGCATGGTGCTGCGACTCAAGCCCGGCGAGTACGGCTTTCGCCTGACGCAACAATACACAGCCGTGAGAATGTACATTGACGGCGAGCCGGTCGCCAGCGTGGGAGAGCCCGGATCGACTGCATATACGACCCGCTCCCGGCGCGGGCTGCGTACGTTTTATTACACAGTCGTGAAACCGGAAACCGAGGTGCTTCTGCACGTTGCCAACTTTGCCATGTTTCGGGGAGGATTGCGCACTGGCTCTCAGATGGCTTCGGCAGAAGCGATGATACAATATGACTTTCGTCGCAAGGCGATTGAGATTGCGGTTTTCGGATTTCTGGTCGCGGTCGTTCTCTATCATTTGGCTTTCTTTTTCACCCAGGCGCGCCAGAAGTCTTTTTTATTTTTCGCCATTTTGTGTGCTTCGTTTGCGATTCGCTTTCCTTTTCTGGGCGAGAACACCGTAGATTTGCTTTATGGAGAACTCAGTTGGGAATTCGAACTGCGGCTGATGGCCACAATCAACATGGTTTCGCCGCTCCTGGTGATGCTGTTCATGCGTTCCGTTTTTCCTGACTCGGTTAGCCAACGGACGGTGTTTCTTTACGGAATTCTTTCGGGCATATTCATGCTCGCTCATATTCCCGGCACAAGAACACTTTCGCTGGCCGTTTTTGTGCTGGCGCTTACAGTGCTCGGGCCCGTGCTGCTTCACGCGGCCTAC
Source organism: Spirochaetales bacterium (assembly GCA_024233935.1). Classification (GTDB taxonomy): domain Bacteria; phylum Spirochaetota; class Leptospiria; order Leptospirales; family Leptonemataceae; genus JACKOY01. Next base: position 203,406 of record JACKOY010000001.1, read on the forward strand.
ATCACTGTAAGCATGGCCCTGCGTGGTCGCGAAAGCGCGATCATCATGGCTTGCGGTGTGCTGGCGTTTACTATGTTGGTCGCACTGGCGATGCTGCGGAGCTGGCAGGCTTTGCGGGCTTCCGACTTCGCGATTCTGGGATTTGCCATTTTTGCGCTATTTCAGTCAGTTGCTCTGGGGCGTCTATATCGGGAAAGCCTGGAGGCTCAGGTCAGCCTCAAGCGACGGCTGGAACAGAGTCGGGAGGCGCTCCGTCTTCAACGCAAAGAGCTCGAAATCAATCTGCACGATAGTCTCGGGGGCGCGCTCACGGATCTCAAAATCATGACCGACCGCGGGCTGGACCAGGTTCGGAACGAGGCCGGCTTTTCAGCGCGGGAGCACCTGGAGTCTTTTAGCGAACGGCTGAGACGCACAAATCTGGCCTTTCGCGGGCACCTGCTCTTCATGGAAGACATGGAACTTGCCAGTCGAGAACCGCTGACCGGACTCCACATGATGTTGCTTCGCCGCTACAGCGATGCGGGACGCGAATTGGACTTTTCGGTCCAGGAAGCGGGGGCTTCCGTCCTTCACGACGCGATGCTGGATGACACCTGGCGTTTCGAGTTCATGCAGCTTGCCCGGGAGATTTGTACGAATGACCTGAAATACGGTGCGGGTGAATCAAGTTGGGAGATCGGCCGCGAGGAAGATGGAAATTCGAGTGGCCCCTTGATCAGACTCAATCAGCGAAACAAAATCCGGACCGATGGCGACGCCTCGAACGGATTTGCCGGAGAACGTGCACGACGCGCTGCAGAGCGAGCCGCCAGGTTGGGCGGTTCTCTCAGCGTGCGAATATCCGGTGACGAATATGTGGTTCAGGCGTATGTTCGAAGCGCCAGCCCGCTTGAAAATCTCAGCTTCCCGGTTCCAGCTGAAAACCCTGACTGACCAATTCCGAGATTGCCATTCGCATGAGTCGCCCGGTCAGGGATTCTTTGCTGAGCGTCTCGTTTTTGACATAACTGCCCGCCACAACGTCAATCAGCTGGCAGGCATATGCGCACGCCTTGTGTCGTAGTAGTACGTGGTGGCTTCTCCGTTTTCGTACTCCGCCATGGAGTCGGCGATGCGCAGGCCTCGATCGCGCATCTGCAACAAAACGGATTGAGCCTGTTGGGGCGTGCAGGTGATCTTGTTCACGCGCCCTCAAGTTCCCTGTAGGGAAGTCCCCCGATGAAGTCCGCTTTGCCGAGTTCAACGCCATTGTGCCGCAGGATCGAATAGGCCACGCTGAGATGAAAATAAAAATTGGGTAAGCCCATCTGTACCAGATACTCCTCGCCCGGCAGGTATTTACCGGGAGCGAATGGCAGACTGACGGGAGTTCCCGGCGCCTGCTTGAAGTCCTCTTCGGTGAAGCCTGCCACGTATTCGCTCACGGTGCGAATGCGCTGACGCAGCTCTTCGAGTGTGGTCTCTTTGTCCTCAATAACGGGCGCAACCCGACCGCTGAGCCGCGCGGGAATCGCTTTGGCATTGTCGGTGACGATTTGCACCTGTCGCGAAAGGGGCAGCATATCCGGGTACAGGCGGCTCTGCAGCAAGACGCTCGCATCGAACTTTCTGGCCGACGCATACGCTTCGGCTTTGTCCAGCCATATGGCCAGGTTCCTTAACATCTTCAGGATTTGGCTGGTGAGCATAGTATACATAGGTTCTCCGTTTTCAGGCCCCGGTTTCTGGAGAGGCTTACGATATCGGGGGAAATCCAACCCGGGCTGGGGCCTGTTTTCGGGCTATCTTTTAGCCTTCCTGCCCTGGCATCTTGGGCTGAAAAGTCTTGCCCTTGCGCGCTACCCGGCGCCGCGTTGACGGGATGATCGTCGGGATCGACCTTGGGACGACCAATAGCCTAATTAGCATCTGGCACGATGGCCAGGCTGTGCTGATGCCAAACGCCCTTGGGGATCTCTTCACGCCATCAGTTGTCGGGCTTGGAGACAGTGGCGAACTGCTGGTTGGCCGGGCAGCCCGGGATCGCCTGATCACGCATCCCGAGCGCACGACGGCCTGGTTCAAGAGGCATATGGGTACTGGTCGTGTCGTCCAATTGAACGGGCGAAGCTACCGGCCCGAGGAACTCTCCGCCTTTGTTCTGCGCGCCCTGAAAGCCGATGCGGAGGAATTCCTCGGCCAGGCGGTCCACAGGGCTGTAATCACCGTTCCGGCCTACTTTCGTGATGCTCAAAGGAAGGCAACGCTAGTCGCGGGGGAATTGGCTGGTCTCCGGGTTGAAAGACTACTTAACGAGCCGACCGCCGGAGCGCTGGCGTATGGGCTTCAGCAGGGAGTAGATCAGACCACGGCGCTTGTTTTTGACCTTGGGGGCGGTACTTTCGACGTTTCCGTTCTTGAATTCTTTGAGGGTGTAGTTGAGGTTCGCGCGAGCGCAGGGGACGGATTCCTGGGTGGAGAGGACTTTACTGAGGCTCTCCTGCGAGATTTTTTGAACAAGACCGGGCTGAAGAGCGACGAGCTTAAGCGCGACACTGCAATCTGGAATCGGTTGCGCAAGACCATCGATCATGCGCGTTGTCGTTTGTCCGAAGACGAGGCAGTTCAGATTCGTTTTCCCATTAACGAGTCCGAGCTGGCGGCGGAACTGCACCGTGAAGATCTGGCCCTTTTGTGGGAGCCGCTCTTGAAGCGATTGCGCTATCCCGTTGAACAAGCCCTTCGCGATGCGCGAATTCGTCCGTCCGAATTGGATGAGATTGTTTTGATCGGCGGCGCAACTCGCATGTCTCTCGTCCGAGATTTGGTCGCACGTATGTTTGGCCGTTTTCCTGCTTTTTCGATTCCACCCGATGAGGCAGTGGCACTGGGGGCTGCTGTGCAGGGGGGATTACTTTCCGAGGATCGTGCCTTGCGCGAAACAGTTTTGACCGATGTGGCGCCTTACAGCCTCGGCATTGAAGTCACGCACCGGACGGCGGCGTTTGGTTCGGAAGCCGGCTTGTTTGATCCGATTATCGAACGCAATACTGTGATCCCGGCCAGCCGCTCCGGGTTTTACAGCACAGTTCAGGATGGTCAACGGCATATAGACATTAAGGTCTACCAGGGAGAGAGCCGTTTTGTGCGGGATAACACCTTCCTTGGTAAAATATCCGTTCGCGTTCCGCCCGGTCCTGCGGGGTCTGAAACCATCGAGGTCCGCTTTACGTACGACCCCAGCGGTATCCTCGATATTGACGCGCGCGTTCTAAGCACCGGCGTGCCGTACCGAAGAACGATTCAGGAGAATCCGGGCGTGCTGGGACCTGAGGAAGTTGAAAAACGTCTCAAGGCGCTTTCTCATCTGAAAGTGCATCCGCGGGATCAGGCGCAGAATGCGGCCACGCTCGCGCGCGCAAACCGGATGTTTGAGGAAAGCCTCGGGGAGCGACGGCGTGAGATTGGTGACCTGCTCGCACACTTCCAGACTTGTCTGCAAGCTCAGGATCCGGAACTAATTGAGAGGGCTCGAAATGAAATGGACGTTCGACTAACTGATCTTGAGGAGGAGCCGTACTTCTGAGCGGTAGCCTCATGAAAGACGCGTGGATCACATTGGGTCTTGAGCCCACGGCCGATCGGCGCGCCGTGAAACGTGCGTATGCCAGGCGACTTAAGTCGATCGATCGCTCCGATACAGCGGCCTTCATGGACTTGCGAATGGCTTATGAGGCGGTCCTCGGTTCCGTTGAGGAGAGCGGGCCTGCGGACAGGACAATCTCTCCCCGGATGGACGAATCGGATATGGAGGGCGACCGGCCCGATCAGCAGCGGCCGCAGCAGGAGAGCCCGTGGCCCAATCGAGGCATCGGAAGTCCCGCGAGTCCTGTCGCGGGCAACGACTCATTGATGTATGAACGCGCCTGGGAATGCCTGGCGAGGCTGGAACAGCTTGTCGTTTCGGATCCGGCCACCATTCCTGAGTTCCTGGATGCCACAATGGCGACCAGTTACTTCTACAACCTGGACTTCCGCTCGATATTCGAGGAGGGTGTCATCGACATCATCCTGCGGAACCAAGGATTTCCAGTCGCTGGTATTCGATGCCTGGCGGACGACTTCGATTGGGCGCGCTTGCAAACGGGCGTGGACGGCGGGCGCGATCAGGTCCTGATGGAAGTATTGCAACGTGCCAATGTCCGCGAGCCACTGCCGTACGAACACCTGCAGAAACCCCCGCCCGCTGCGAATCAGAGGCCGGCCAACCGCGAGAACGAGCATTCAGGATCGATACCCATTGTGCTCGTCATCGCGGGAATATTCATGCTGTTCAACATCGGTAGGTTTGTGTGCTCGCCGCCGGCCACATTCAGAGACCGTGGGCGCCCGGACCTTGACAGCCGTATCGAAGAATTGCGACGCACGTATCCGAATCTGCCTGGGCCACAGCGGAACCGTCCAGCGATTGAGTAACAGGGCGCGGCTTCCCTGCATAACAGCGGTGGCTCTAAAAGATATCGCTCAGGAAAAGCGTAACTCGTTCGATCCCACAAGCCGTTCGCTCCGCAGCAGCCTCTCTATAGAAAAGGCAGCAGCGGTTGCCCCTTCTGGGCTTCCCGCAGTTCCTGACGGGCACTTTGTATGAGGTTTTCCACCTCGTCCTGGCAACTCAGGCAGGCGGTTGCGGCGCCGGTGAGACGCGCCACGGCTTCCAGATTCCGGGCGCCGCGCTGGAGAACCGCTTCACGAATGTCTTCAGCGCTGACCCGGCAGCAGAGGCAGACATGCGTGGCCCGAGAGGCCACTCAGACCACCGCAAGGCCCATCAATTCCAGGGTTGCTTCGCGACGACGCTTTTCGATGTCGGCCGGGGTTTCGATCTGGATTTCTTCATCGGGCTTCACTCGAAAGAGTGGCTGACCTTTCTTGACGACTTTGCCGGTATCCCCGTCGACGAGGATCTCGGTTACGGTGCCCGAGAACTCGGCGTAGACTTTGTTGAACATCTTCATGACTTCGATGATGTAGATCGGATCGCCAACGTTGAAGTGCTGACCCACTTCCAGAAACGGCGCGGATTGCGGCGTTTCGCGGGTGTAGAACATACCACCGGAAACAGAGAGCAATTCGTTTGCGCTCGCCGGCGGGGGCGGGGCAAGAGCCTTCAGAGCGCGGGCTTGCGCTTCTGTTTCCAGGAATCGTTCCGGAACCTGGGGCGTGAGGTCCGGATTTACACTGAATTCCAGCAGTCCCGAACGAGCGCCCATCAAGATGATCAGATCCAGCAGGGTCATGCCGCTTTGCCATCCCCGATGCGCCGCTGCACAGGCCTGAAACATGGGGTCATCCATCGCTTTGTAAGGGGATCCTTCAACGAAGGGATTCTTTTCGCCCAGCAAAGCCCGGTCAAGGTCGCGGTAGCGGGTCGTTTCGGCCGGAAACGAAAGGGTGCGGCTATCCTGAAATTCGCTTTCGGTATCGACCCCCAGTCGACGTTCCAGATCGTCATAAAAGTCGAGACCACGCATAAGCAAAGCATGGTCGTCGGCCCAGATCTTATGGACCGGGCTGGCGTTCTTGCGTTCTTCCAGATGAAGATAGTGGTACAGATCGGCCAGTGCCCGAAAGGGATTGCGCTTCCAGACGACTCTCTGGCCGTTTTCAACAACGAAAGCCCGGCGATGATTACGAACCAGCCAGCCGGCGGCACCGTGGGGATCCCGCAGCAACAGATCCAGAGGACGGCTCAGCAAGGTTTGTTTGGTCATTAAAGTCTCGAGGCCATCGTTGCCGTAGAGAGCGGCGATACGCTTCTGGATTTCCGACCAGGCGGCGAACAAATCAAACGACTCGAGCTGTTCGGCAAGGGTGCCCACCGCTGTTAGATACGGTATGACAAAGCGCGTGTCGGGTTTCAGCATCGGGTCCAAACCCAGCATGAAGTTGATAATACCGTAATGAAACTCCCGGTTCGTCTTTAGTTCGTGGCCGCGGATTTCCATGCGACGCAGGATGTCACCGAGCTGTTCCAGATTGTCCCGACGGTCCGTGCCGCTGGTCACAATGAGCGCAATATTCGAATCATAAGCGCCGGCCAGGTGATAGTGTACGAACGATCCGGTGTCCGGGTTTCTTACGCCGATGCCCTGGTCGTCGCGCAGCTCGGACGCGATCGGCGCAGACCAGAATTCAATGAGTCCACCTGCGTGGGGTTGCAGGGCGTCGTTCATCGCGTTTAACCGGACTTCGCCCGCAGCATGATTGCGCACTACACGTTCCGGTTTCGGGAGACGGGGGCCGTGCGCCGCCATTAAGGCCATCGCCTCAACCAGGCAATCGACATCGAAGGAGTCCTGGTCGTTGTCCGGGTTGGTAAAACGCAGCGTATAAACCATTTCGGTTACGCGATGCTCGACCTGAATGCGCGTGTTCATTTCCATAAAAAAGAAATCGTTACCGGACACTATACATTCGAAAGTGGAAACGGAGTTCAAAGCCACCGCAGCGCCAAAGCGTTCCGCCTGGGATTCCATGGCCTGCAGTGTCTCTCGATCTTTGCGCAGTTGGGCCGCGAATCCCGCGTTGCCTTCACGCGAAGCCTTCTCAATCTCTGTGACGAACAACTCATCGGTGATGGAGAGCTCCACAAGCTTCTGTTCGTGCATTTGAAGGCTGCAATCGCGGCCGCCAAGAGCCACACACCATTCGCCGTTCCCCAGTAGTTGAATTTCATTGTGGCGTGTGTGCTCAATGTTGAGTTCCATCAGGAAGTTTTTGTTATCGGCATCGCCCAGGGCTTTGGACTCCGAAAGCACTTCCATAACAGCGTTGCGTACCTGGTCGGCCTTCGTTACAATGCGCTGACCCTTGCCGCCCCCGCCGCCGATGTATTTCAGGCGAAAGCGCCGACCGGGATTCTCTTTAAGCAGTTGTTCTACGCGAACGAACGCCTCTTCCTGAAGTTCTTGAACGCTCAGCAATCCCACGCCGGCCCGATAGCCCTTTTGTAGGATCTGCTCCGCAAGCGCTTCGATGTCATCGTCGGGTTGCTCAATCTCGATTCCGTGCGCGGAAGCGTGTTTGAGTAGAGCTTCCTTGCTCTTGCCGACCTTGCTGATCAATGTGAGCGCCGAAATGTTGTCCACCCCGGGTGTCACCGAAACGCCGACTTCACGCGCGATCTTCTTGGCCGTGTCCTTGGCGCCGGCTCGTTGATGCACCGGAGAGGCGGGGCCTATAAAACCGATGCCGGCTTCTTCGATGGCGCGCACGAAACCCGCGTCTTCGGCCATGAAGCCGTACCCTGCGAAAACATGCGTATAGCCATAGTCACGAGCGATGTCAATGATGCGTTTGATTGTTGCGCGGCGTTCTTCCGTGGTCGCCCCGATGTAGTCCGGAATGCGGTGCACCCGTTCCGGATCGCGCACGAGTCGGAGCTCCGGCGCAAGCGTGTGCGGGTACGTCACGGAATCTTTTTCCGAAAGCAAGAGACCGTAGGTCGCTCCCAGCTGGGCAAATATATCCATCGCTTCTTTGCGGATGGGGCCACGACAGACGATGAGCACGTTCAGGTCGGAACAGGAGAACGATCTGACCCACTCGGAGCTGGATTTTTGATATTTGTCTTGTTTATCTTGAGCCACGTTTGTGTGAACCGGGGGCACCGTTGATTTTTTTAGCGAAAAGGGCGCCCACAAAAGAATTTCAGGGTCGGCCTGTTGTCAATTGATTCCAGGCGGCCCGGCGGCGCACCTGCGACATTCAGGCCGGCGGGGCGCTGGCGTGTCGCGCGGCCTGCTCCAGCATTTCGAAGAAGGCCGCGGTGCTCAATCCACCGCCCCGGTTCAGCGTGATGATCTGTTCGATCATGCGGAGGGCCCGCTCGGCTCGAGGATCGGAGCGTTTGCCAACGAACCCTCCTTCCAGCAGCGCAAATGTCAAAGCGTCGATGCGCTCGTCGAGCCGCGACAGAAAGAGTATTTCCCAGCTCGATTCCGGGCGTAGTTCTGAGACCAGGCGTCGTAGCTCTCGAATCTGGAAGGCCTCCAGGGCTTTGAAATAGTCCGCCGCGGAAATTTTGGCGCCGCCCCGCTGCCGCAATCCGTAGACGTTCAGCGCGTCTTCCAGAACGTCCGCAGTGTGGAAGGCGTTCAGGACTTTTTCGGCCAGAGGCGCTACCAGCTGACGGTAGCGTGTTCGGAATTCCCGTGGTAACCTGTACTGTGAATACTTGCGGGCTTCGGATAAGATCGCTTTGAAGGCGGCGGGGTCCGCCAGGTTCTTCGTCAGAGCCGCGGCCCCCCTTTCGAGCAGCGTGCGGTTGATTCGGAAGACACGCTCTTCCAGCTGAAGAAGGTACTCGATCTCGATTTCAGCAGGGATTGCGTTTTCCGGGTCCTGGATCAACGATCGTATGGCTGTCAGATCGGCGAACTCCGAGAATTGCATGTAACAGACCGCGATCTCGGGCAGAGGGCGGCCCGTGCGCATGTACATGCGCTGGTAGTAGGAGATGCCGGCGTTGTTGATGACGTCGTTTACGATCTCGGTGATTACGATCTCGCGTTTGAGAGGGTGCTGCTTGATCTCATCCTCGAATTCCTTGACCAGACCGATCGGGAAGTAACGCATAATGAACCGATCGAACCACGGGCCGCGAAATTGATCGGAATCAATAAAGACCTGGGATAGGAAAAGCTTCGTAAAGCCCATCAGCGAACAGAGAACCGGACGCGGCAACTTGCGGTTTCCCTGCTCAATGCGGTCGAGATCGGCTTCGAAGGGGATGTTGTCGTTCTGTCTGTTGATCAGTCCGATGCGATTCAGGTGCTTGATCAGGGCCCGGAAGAAAACAAACTGATCGGGAACGCGGCGCTCGTCCAGGGACAACCCCAGATTGTTTGAGATATTGTGGGCCAGGACAAGTTTGATTTCGTCGGCATCGTACTTGCGGATAATGCTGTTTCGCGCCGCGACGTCCTTGATTCTCTTTTTGCGAATCATCTGATCCAGAAGAATCTTGATGTTTACCTCGTGGTCGGACATGTCCACGCCGGCCGAGTTGTCGATCGCGTCGGTATTCAGGCGAACACCCGCTTTGGAGGCCTCCACCCGCGCGGCCTGAGTGAGTCCCAGGTTACCACCCTCGCCCACGACTTTGGCCCGCAACTCAGAGGCATTGATGCGTACGCGGTCGTTGGAAGGATCGCGAGCCTGAAAGTGGGTCTCGCTGGAAGCCTTCACATAGGTGCCGATTCCGCCATTCCAGAGAAGATCGACCGGAGCGCGTAGAATCGCCTGAATCAACTCTTCACCCGATAGGCTTGCGTTACGAATTCCAAGAGCCTGACGCGCTTGGGCGGAGAGACTGATGCGCTTGCTCGATCGGTCGAACACGCCTCCACCGGTCGAAATCTTTGATTTGTCGTAGTCGTTCCAGTTGAGTACGTCTTTGAACAACCGCTCTCGTTCCTCATAGCTTGCGGACGCATCGGGATTGGGATCGATGAAGATGTACATATGATTGAAGGCGGCCAGGAGTTCTATACTTCGGGAGAGCAACATGCCGTTGCCAAAAACATCGCCACCCATGTCACCGATGCCGACCGTGCGGACCGGATCACGATCGGGGTTGAGTCCCATCTCCAGAAAATGCCTTCTTACCGCTTCCCACGCGCCGCGGGCAGTGATGCCCTGTTTCTTGTGATCGTAGCCATTTGCGCCACCGGAGGCGAAGGCGTCGGTCAGCCAGAAATTGCGACCGGTCGAGATCTCGTTGGCAATATCGCTGAAAGTTGCCGTGCCTTTATCGGCCGCGACCACCAGGTACGGATCGTCTCCATCGCGCCGTCGTAAGCCTTTCGCAGGAATGACTTTGCCCGACTTTGAGCGGTTATCGGTCAGGTCCAAAAGCAAACCAATATACCGTTTGTAGGTTTCCTGGCCGGCCTGCAGCATTTGCTGACGGTTTTCGAACGCGCGGTTTTTGATCACAAAACCGCCCTTGCTGCCGAGGGGCACGATGACCGTGTTCTTAACCATCTGGGCTTTCATGAGGCCCAGGATTTCGGTGCGAAAATCGTCCGAACGGTCGGACCAGCGCAGTCCGCCGCGCGCGACCATGCCCCCGCGGAGATGCGTACCTTCGATGTCAAAGCCGTAGAGGTATATTTCAAATAGAGGGACCGGCTCGGGCATGTTTTCTATGTCGCGGGACCGGATCTTAAAGGCGATGGCTTCCCCCTCGGTGAAGTAGGTTGTGCGAACGATTGCGCGTACTATATTCAGAAATCCGCGGCAGAGACCTTCGTCAAGGATCGAGTCGATCTCCTGCAGGCGGGCTTCGCACGCTTCAGCGGCCTTTTTCTCCAGGGCCGGGTTTTCGTCCGGGCCGAGTCGGGCTTCAAACAGGTCCAGCAAGGAACGCACGAACGCCGGATGGCGCAGCAGACTTTGCCGCAAGGAAAGTCGGGAGAAGGCCTTATCGATCTGGAAATGAAAGCCGGCCAGTGCTTTGACCAGGTCCAGTTCCCGGGCGTTTATCTTTTCGAGCAGAACCAGTCCGTTGGTCTCTTCGGATGTGGATCGGCGGTTGAGCACACGCTCTATTGCCAGTGCGATGCGGGAGCGATCGGCCACTGTAAGGTCCGGATTGCACGGCAGGCGAAACGCGTATGTGTAGCGCGTGTCCTCAGGTCGCGTGTAGGCAAACGTGTACTCTTCGTCGATGACGAACCTGAAGTTGCTCAGCACGGGCACCATTTCGCTCAGGCGCGAAGGGCGAATGGAGTAGATCTTCAAGAAATCTGTATCCCGGCCCGCAAAGGCGTAGTACCGTACGCGAAAGCCCTGTTCCGGCTTCAGTCCCTCGAGCGTGTCCAGGTCAATGAGCGCTTCTTCGGGCTCCTGGTGAATCTCATAGTCCGGCGAGAGCCCCTTGAAATACCTCTGCATGGTAGCATTGATATTGCGGTCGCCGACGTACTTGTTCTGAATGAGGCGGCGAAATCGCAGAGACCAGGAGCTGAAGACGCGTGACCGTTTCTCTTCGAGAAGGTTTCTGATTTCTATCGGGCTCAGCGCCGGGGAAGATAGGCCAATCAGGATGAACTGATTTCGATTTACTCCCTCCCGTAGTTCGGAGCGACGTTCAATGGAATTGGCGCTCAGAATTTCATCGAATAGTTTTCCTGGAATTCGCGGGGCGTCGCGTCTGGGAACCACGGACGCAACCCAGAGCATCGAATACTCTTCATCTTCGACCAGGACGTGATCAATCTCGTCGCTGTAGAGATTCGCGAGCAGAAGAGAGAACCAGGACTTCAGGAGTGGTTGCCGTGTCAGAAGCAACTGCACAGGGAGGATAGCGGACAGGCGAAATATCTCTTTGCGGGTGTAAGACGTCTGCGGAGCCGCAAACTCGTGTGCTATTCGCTCCAGAAGCTCGCGCACGATTGGAATTCGCTTTCGCGGCACTCCGTGGGCGGACTCCGAGAAATGACCGGCCAGCACGTATTTGCCGCTCTCGTTGTTGAGCAAAATCAGGTAGTACGGTCGACGTTGATTGACCCGGCTGTACACGCGCGTCTCGAGAAAAGAAATCTCCCTGGCCTCCTCGCTCGCTTTGTGAGCCTTCAGTTCTTCTTCGATTGCGGTACGGTTCTCTGCGGTGCGGAAGATTCCCTGATGCTCACTTTTGATTCGCCCGGCCTGGACGCGGGCCGACCCCAGCAAAATGAAGTAGCGGCTCAACCAGTCCGCAAGTTCGCGCATGGCTCGATCCGCAAAGCGCTCCTGGGCAAGCAGGGCGTTCATTTGACCGAAGTCCCGCACGATGGTGCGCAGTTCCCTGAAGTTGGCCTCCAGGTCCTTTCGAACCCTGGTCATTGCGGCGGCGTCCAGCCTGCCGATCTCCACGTAGATGAAGGTTTCCAGGTTCTGGTCGCCCTGGCGCGAAATCTGGGTGAGGCTCCCTTCATCGTCCCGTTCCACTGAAAGCAACGGGTGCAGTATCAGATTGATGGCGTGGTCATTTGCATTGAGATAATCGATGAGTGTATCTACGATAAAACGTGAGTCGGGCAGGGCGACTTCCAGCACGGTCGAGTTGACCAGCCAGAAAAACTCCTCGCCGGGATTGTATATCTGAATCTTGACCTCGTCCTTGCGCTCGCGAAAAAATTCGTAGCGTTTCGTAAGGAAGCGATCAAGGTCTTCGGCGGTATAGAACGTCTTGTGCGATTCCGGCAGGTAGAACAGGAAAGTCTCCGAGAAATCGGCGAAGACAGGATCCTTCTTCTTGCGATTCTGCTGGGGGTTGTCGTTCATGGCAGCCTGCTTCTCCGGTACCGAGGGCAACCTGGAATTTATTAAGAAACCGCGCTCTGTCAAATCATTCTTAAACCACGTATGAAACGGCATCCAAAGTTCCCAACCGCCTCGCTTCGGAGTGGGGGGCACACGCATCTGGCTCGCGTCCTGGCTCTGGTTGCGCTCGCCCTCGCTCTGTGGCCGGCGCGATCGACGCCGGGCTTTGGCGGGGCTGGCCCTTACAGCCACATTCGCATTACGCTGGAGGCGATGGAACGCTTTTCGTACGAGTCCGGTTACGACGTTGACCCGCTATGCGCGGAGACTTTGATGCAGGCCTCCGTGGTAAGCGACAACGTTGAAGGCATGGAACAGAGAACCTTCCATTGCGACAGCAACGATCTGGTGGGCTGCTCTTTTCGCCTGGATCAATTCAAGCAAAAGGCAAACGGCGCCTTTGTTCGCGAGGTCGGACTGGAAAACATGGGCCGGGCTCTGCACATTGTCCAGGACTTCTATGCGCATTCCAATTGGGTGGAAAGCTATCAGTTTCTCATGATCCCGGCCCCGATCGAGGTCTTTAAGGATATCGTGCCCCCGGTGGACGTACAGACCGGCTATTTCCCGGACCTCTTCCCGGATTTCGATGCCCAGCTCCGGTGCTATACAACGCCGGAGTCGGAATGGAACCGGTTCATCTACGGCGCCACTCACGGCTGCCTGAACAAAGACAGCAACCTTACATTTCGCGGGCTCACCCAGGTACCTAACGGATTCGGAATGACCTATCATGAGCTGGCGGCCCGCTACGCAATAGACCACAGCGTGACCTTGCTGCACTACTTCGCGAAGCACTCCCCCGCCTTTCGCGCGTGTTTTATGCCGCGCGTCATTACGGGGGGTTGTGGTTATGGTTTTCTCGGAGAGATCCGCTAGCCCCGAGCGAAAATAGTCGCGCCATCGGCGAAAGGGCTTGCCAGGTCCGCGCAAGAGCGACAAAGATGGCGCGCGGTGGGCCAGCCTGTCCGCAATTTTCTTCACCGGGGAATTCCAGAATGAGTGAGCAAGGCGCAGCCAATCCGTACAAACCGGGCCAGGTCAATGAAGTTACCGGGCGTGCACCGCGCAAACGGGCGCCGTGGTATGAGATTCTCGGATTTGCTATTTTCGATTTTGCGAACTCATCGTACACCACCGTCATCATAACCGTGATTTTCGGAAACGTGTTCTGGTTTTACATCGTCGGGGACGAGGCTCGCGGCAACTGGCTCTGGTCCCTGGCGCTCGGCATCAGTTACTTCTTCGTTCTCATTTCAGCTCCGGTGATCGGGGCATTCATGGACTTTACGGCTTCGAAAAAGCGCTTCTTGTTCGGAACTTACATGATCACGGTGCTCGCAACGACCGCTTTGTACCTGGTCGACCCGGGCGCGATTGTCTTCGGCGTCATTTTGATTATCATCTCCAACTTTGGCTTTGCCAGTGGGGAGAATATCGTTTCGGCTTTTTTGCCTGAGCTGGGTCCATCGAATGAGCTTGGCAAAATCTCCGGTTATGCCTGGGGTCTTGGTTACTTCGGCGGCATCGGTTCGACGCTTCTCGTGATGTTTATTACCGGTTTTGGCGCGACAGAAGGTGATTACGAAATGAAGCGGTGGGTGGGGCCGATCACCGGCCTGTTCTTCTTGCTTGCGGGCATTCCCACGTTTCTGTTGATGAAAGAACGCGCCAAACCGCGCACGCTTCCTCCCGGCCAGACTTTGCTCACAATTGGGTTTTCCAGGGTCTACACCACGCTCCGTGAAATCGGAGATTTCAAAGACCTGATTTTGTTTCTGGTCTCCTACTTCTTTGCCTATTCCGGCCTTGCGATCGTAATCAGTTTTGCTTTTATCTATGGCGAGCAGGTGATCCAGTGGGGCGAGGGCGCGGCCGCAATCATGTTTGTGCTGACCAACCTGTCGGCGGCGGTGGGCGCGGTGATTTTCGGGTTCATCCAGGACCGAATTGGGGATAAGCTGACTTACAATATCACACTGGTCATCTGGATTGCGGCCGTGGTTCTGATCTACGCGGCAGTCGATGTGACCGGCATTATCAACGGCCTGCTGGGTACGGAACTTCTGACCGAGACTGTATTTCTGGGAATTGGCGCCCTGGCCGGTATGTGCCTCGGAGCGACCCAATCGGCCAGTCGGGCCGTTACCGGTGTCTTTTCCCCGGAAACAAAGTCCGGCGAATTTTTTGGACTCTGGGGGCTGTCTACGAAGCTGGCGGCCGCGGTGGGACTGATTACCTATGGTCTTTTTCAGCTGCTGGTCGGGATCGAAGTGGCCATTCTGCTTTGCGCCGGCTTCTTCGGTGTCGGGCTCTTGATCAATCTGTTCACGAATGAAGAGCGTGGCAAACGTATGGCGCGAGAACATCAGGGAGAGTAAGCGGCCAGTGGCGGCAATCGGATTGCGCGTTCCGGAAGTGCACATTCTCGCCGTCTCCGGCGGCGCGGGGAGACTTTGAGCGCGCCTACGGTAGTCCCGCGGCGCGAACTCGCGTTCGTACTTCTGGCGGTTTCGGCCGTTGCTCTGGCGCGCCTGCTCTACGGACTCGGTCTGCCGCTCTATCCAGACGAGGCTTATTACTGGGCCTGGTCTGTGCGACCCGACTGGGCCTATTTCGACCAGGGGCCGGGCGTTGCGTACTACATCCTGCTTTTTACGGGCCTGTTCGGCGATACGCACTTCGCGCTTCGCCTGGCGGCCAGCGCCGCCACGATTCCGGTGCTGCTTTTCGTGTACCTCACCGCGCGCGAACTGAAGTTGTCGGCGGGCCGGGCGGCGCTTCTCATTGTGCTTCTGCTTCTGGTTCCGGGATTTTTCGGCGGCGGTTTTCTGATTATGCACGATACGCCGCTCATCATCGCCTGGACGGCGGCCCTGTATTGCGCGGTGCGTTACGTCACGCGCCGCGAGTTGCCGGTCCTGTTTTTGATGTTTGTCGCCCTGGGTCTTGGCGGGCTTTCGAAGCACACCATGGGCGGTTTTGTGGTGGGTCTTGCGCTCTGGCTCCTGTTTGAACCGCGCTGGCACATGATTCTGCGAAAACCCGCGTTCTGGGCCGGTGTTCTTCTGACCGGCGTTCTGGTGAGCCCGCTTCTGATCTGGAACCTGGAGAATCACTGGGCCCAGCTTGATGCAATGCGATTTCATCGGTCTTCGCACCACGGCGATAGCGCCGGTCGCATGGCTTACTTCGCAGGGCAGATGCTGACTTTTTCTCCCATCTGGCTTGTCGCGTACATGGCGCTTTGTTTCGGCCTGCTCTGGAAGCGCGGTCGGACGCTTTTTCGGAGTTCACCGGAGATCGCGAGCATCTGGCAAAAGACTCTGCGACCGTTGCGGGAGTATTTTCAGAACTCAACGCTGATTCGGGGAGATGCGCCCCGGGATGAGTCTTACAGCGAGTCGGCCGCCTTTCGATTGGTGCTGGCCAATTCTCTTATTCTGCCTCTGGTATTCTGGATCACGGCTGAGTCGCGTACAATCCAGGCGAACTGGACCTTTGCGTCTTACCCGGCCATGCTTTTGGTGCTGGTGAAATTATTTCCGGAAAAGAGCCGCTCGGATTGGCGCGCCCGACTGTTTCGCTTTGCTTTCGTGTTGGGTTTTGTGCCGGCGGTTCTGTTCGACGCCTATGTGGTGTTTTCCAAACCGATTTCCAGCCTGCTGCCCGTGCAGCCGCACCCGTACTGGATTCTGCATTACCGGTCACGCGGATTTGAGGAAGCCGTCGACCGCATTCGCAATCTACGGGACGAGCTGGATCCGGAAGCGGGCATCCTGGCGAATCGATACCAGGACGCGGCCATCGCCGAATGGTATCTGCCCGATCACGAGTACGTCGGCTCCGTGAACATCATGCAGCAGAATCAGTACACGTTCTGGCCGGCCTGCGAAGTCGGAAAGAACTACATCATCTTCACGATTGATGAGAACACGGCCGAGAAGTCAACGGTCTTCATTGAGCCTTTGTTGTCTTATATGTTCGAAGACGTTGAGATTTTTCCGGAAGAAGACATCACGATGGACGGCCTGCCGATCAAACGTATGCAGATCTATTATGCCCGTGGCTTTCGGAACAACTGGACCGAAGCCCTTGTTGAGTACATGACGCGCTCCGCCATTCTCGACCTGATGCCAAACCTGCGTGGTTACGAATCGGGCCAGACAGGTGGCGATAGCGAGGACCGCACGGCGCGCGCGTTTGAGGACATATTCATGAGCCGGCGTGGTTGCATGACCATCCTCAAACCGGAAAGTATCATTGAGCGCGTTCGTCTGCCGATCACAACCGGTCGCGAGGGTACGTGCGTCGAATTCAATCCCTTTGATCGTTCCGGGGGACAGCTCCCGTGAGGGCGCCGCAATTTACGGTCCGCATTTCCGCACTATTGCTACTGCTTGCTTCTGTGAGCGTAGCCGGGTGCACAGACCGACAGGAATCCGTGCCCGATCCCGTGGCCGACTACCCCGGTTATATCCGGGCCACCACGGGGTTGCTTTGCGAGAAGATGCTAACCTGCTATGAGAAGATCTACAGGGGGCTACCGGCTCCCGATCGGGCGTTGGTGACGCGCGAAACCTGTGAGGCGGCCGCCCTGGAAAACCTGGAATGGAAGCTGGCCCGTCACACCGACGAAGCCCGCGGGTATTCCGTGATCTGCTATCGTGCGCTTTTGAATGCGGATTGCAACCAGATCGCGGCGGTGAGTGCTTTCGACCCGGGTTGTCTCGAATTGCGGCGGCGCTCGGACGAGATGTATGCCGGTTTTCGGCCCCCACCCGCCGACCGGGCCGAAAGATAATACAGGGAAGGCGGACCCACGTGGCCCGCCTTCCCGGACTTGCTCAAGAAGTCGCCTTGATCGATCAGGCGAGCAGGTCGAGCAGCCCCTCGGGATTCTGGTTTCCGGCGACTTTTTGGTCTACCGCCATATTCACGAGTTTGTTGGACAGGCCCTGATCCGCGTCCACAATGCGCTGGTTGAGCTGATTGATCTGCTCCGTCGCGCGTGTGATCTGGTTCAGTGCGTCGGCATGTGAGAATCCGGATCCGATTTGCATATGCCACCTCCGCTTCTATCTACGGCCGTGAGGGCCCCGAGCCTGAGGGGCGACCGGGCTTTTTTTGTCTTTCCTTCCGGTCCGGGGGGCCCGCTTATGTCGCGCCATCGTGTCCGCCGGCGAGTCTCCGGGGACAAAGGGGCCGGGCAGTTTGACAGACGCCAATCGGATTGCCCAAAAAACTTGGGCTTTACAGCCATCCCGACCCGTCCAAAGCTAAACGCATGTTTCGGCTCCTTTCTTCTATATGTCTTGTTGCGGGGGTGCTGCTTCTGGCCTGCCAGAATTCGCGTTCCTTGCGGGATGTGGCGCGCCCGGTATTGCTTCTCTACCAGGCCGACATGGGTCCCGAATGCGTGCCTCTGGCTAACCTGAGCACCGGTTCGCTGCGTCCCCGTTCGGTTCAAGAAGGGCAGATCACGCTCCGAAACAACGCCGCGGACATGGGCGCCAACGCCGTGCTTTTTGAACTCTACAATCCCGGCCAGGAGGCGACCGGCAAAGCCCTGCGTTGCACGCCGGCCTTCGTACACGACTACCGCGCCGCCCGGGAGGCCGAGTTGAGCCAGCAGGCCAGTAGCGAGGATAGCGGCAACACCCTCGAGGTAGGACCGCGTTTCATTTCCGACCTGACCCAGCGCATCATCTGGCAGCGCTGCAGCTACGGCCAAACCCAGGCCCAAGAACAGTGCGAGGGAACCGCCGCGCGTTTTACCTGGGAAAGCGCGATTACGTACTGCCGGACTCTGGACCTGGACGATCGGCGTTGGCGGCTCCCGACGGTTGATGAACTGCGCAGTTTGGTCAGTCGGCGGCCCAGCAATGGCCTGTATATCAACGCCAGCATTTTCCCCGGTACACCGGCCGATGTCTACTGGTCCAGTTCGCTTTTCAACGAGAGTCCCGCCGCGGTTCGCGTTGTGGATTTTGGCAACGGAAAGGCGTTTGGCTACGGAAGCCAGAATCCCGGTTACGTGCGTTGCGTTTCCGATCGTTGAAGCGGCCGTCGCGCGATCAGGATTCTCGGTTGCCCACCCCGATCGCGGCGTAGTTCGGCCCGGGCGAAACAGTCGCGGGCAAGCGCCAGAACCGTGCTATCCCATCTCGGGGAGAGTTCCACCAACAACAGGCCGTCCTCTTTTAGGTGGTTGGTCGCTCCCTTGACGATCCGACGGTATAGCCCCGGTGGGTCCGCATGAAAGAGCGCTTCGGCCGGTTCATGGTGCAACACTTCCGGTTCGAGGGAGCCGGCTTCGTCGGGATGAATATAGGGAGGGTTGCAGAAGATAAGGTCGAAGGTCTGACGGGCGTCGAGTGCGCCGTAGAGGTCGCCTCCAACAATCTGGATACGTTCTTTCAAGGTCGGCGCAAGTTCAGCGCAGTTTTCTTCGGCGATGGTCAGGGCATCCCGCGAAAGGTCGGCCAGCACCAGGCGGCAATCGGGCCGCTCCAAAAGATAGCTGATGCCGATTGCCCCGGAGCCGGCGCAGAGATCAAGAACCTGCAGGCTCCCCGATGTTTCGGAAAGGGCGATTTCGACCAATTCCTCGGTCTCCGGGCGTGGAATCAAGACACCGGGACGAACCCGAAAGCGATGCTTGTAGAATTCACGCGTACCTGTGATATAGGCAAAGGGCTCGCGTTTGGCGCGGCGGCGCAGGAAAGCGCGGAAGCGCTGCAAATCCGAACGCCCCGGCGCTTCCGCCCGGTCGGAATAGATTGCGTGGCGCGGTAAGGACAACGCGGCGCAATAGAGACCCTCGGCCTCACGCCCGGGAGAATCGACACCATTACGCCCCAAAAGCCTGGCAGCCAGGCCAAGCAAACGTACAATGCGCCCGCGTTTGAGTTGAAACGCTTCCACGTCGCCAGTCTGCTACGGGCACAAAAACAAAGCAAGGATTAGCGAAAGACTTCTCGGAGGGACCACCGAAAATCCGCCATCGCATCACGATCGGCATGCATCCGCGTACGTGGGTAAGTCGTGCATTGCTGCAGGAATTCCGGTCCGCTTGCCCTCTGCACTAGAAGCGGCGCAGACTGTAGGTCATGTTGTTGATGACGGATTCGAAATTCACACCCTGCACGAGCACTGCATGGATGGCCGCCGCGACGGGATATTGCTCGGGGTCCAGGTTTGTCAGCTGCGGCAATTGTCGTATGCCCACCAGGCCCGGAGACTTGTGTTCCGGGTCCGCTAGACCGTAGGCAAAATCGTGTCCGTACTGGCGATCACGGGAGTCCTGACCAAAGCACGAAAGCATCAGATCCGTCA
Source organism: Spirochaetales bacterium (assembly GCA_024233935.1). Taxonomy (GTDB): domain Bacteria; phylum Spirochaetota; class Leptospiria; order Leptospirales; family Leptonemataceae; genus JACKOY01. The sequence goes on from JACKOY010000001.1 coordinate 223,098, forward strand.
GCCCCGAGAGGCCCTCAAAGGTGGAAGCGATTCCCCCCAGGGCGACCCCCAGAGCGGTCATCTCCCGAAAAATGCGGTTCGAAACGTGAAAGAGCGAGTTGTCGCTGTTGCCGCCCAGATTCTTCTCGTAGTAGCCATCCAACAGACCGATGCCGAGCGCGTAGATGTTTTTCAGTGCGCCGCCGAGCTGCACACCGCGCACATCGTCGGGATTGATGGCGGGTCTCGTAAAAACATAACCGGTGCTCATGAGCCGCGCCAGATGCTCGACCATTTCCGGACGCACGGCGGCCACTTCGAAGCCGGTGATCTTTCGTTCCATAATCTGGTCTGGATAATTGGCGCCCGAAACAACTGCCAGACGGTCCCGAGAAATGCCATAGGTATGCTCCAGATCGTCCAGGATCAGCCCATGTTCGGTTCCGGTGAATCCCTTCACGACGTTGATGATTGGACCGCGTGAACGGCTGATGACTTCTTTGAGCTTTGCGTAGTGACTGTCGAGTTCCCAGGGACGCACCGCCTGCACGAGAATCGTGCTGCCCTCAATCACACCCGGATCGGCGGTAAACGTGATGTTGGGTGGGAGCTTGAAATAGGGATAATGCCGGTCGTCCAGGCGCCTCTCGTTGTAACGTTCGGCGGTTTCCCCGTCGCCGATCAATATCTGGATCCGGACCTTCTTGTTGGCCAGTACGGCTGCCGTGGAAACTCCGTAGTGCGAATCGCCAATGACGACGATCTCCTCCACCGGGTTGCGCGGGATTTCAATCAGGGTGTTGGAGAAGGTTTTGCTTTCGTCACCCTTGTAGAGATTTCGGTAACTGCCGTGCCGGTGCCGGTGCAGATTCTGCCCGATCAGAAGCGCGAGGTTATCGATGACGAACTGTTTCTTATCGCCGGTCTCCGGCAACTCCAGCCGATCCAGATCGGCCGGTAAGCGCTCCGCAACTTTCCCCGTGGCGCGGCCAACCAACACAGGCTTGCCGATGGTTAGCTTGCAGCGGGCCGCGTTAAACAGAAATGTGTTGGTCGGCAGGATGTCCTCGGTGCCGGCGACGGAGATCGGAATAATTACTTTGTTTGCGACATAGTGATACACTGTGTCGACAAAGTTGATCAGCTTTCCCGTGCGGCTGCGGGTTCCCTCGGGGAAAATGGCGATGACCTTGCCTTCTTTTTGAAGCTGTTGTGATTGCCGGAAGGACCGCATGTTGATGCGCGTCATCAGGTCGGCCATGGCGGGGTTGTCGGACATGTCCCGTTTCGAACAGACGAGTAGAGTGTCGATCATGTAGAGGCCAAGGCGCGTGAAATCCGGTTCGAATGCAAGCCGACCGGCAATGAAGACCAGATTGTCCGCAAGCTGCCGGGCTTCGCCGCCTTCGCGGAACAAGATGTAATAGATCGCGGCAGCGTCCATGTGGCTCAAGTGGTTGGAGATGAGCACCAATGGAGCCTTGCCCATCAGAGCGTTGATTTCGGGAAGATTTTCTTTGCCTTCTACAACCGCGTTGCGCAGGAGGGGCGCCAGAAACTGGACCATGAAGTCTCGAATCCCGGGATCTTTGCGCGTATAGACGCCGACGCGTTCCAGAGCCGATTCGTCCCGCAGACTCTGCATGACTTCCGGCATGGGAGTCTCGCCCGAGAGTTTGAGAAACTTCACCAGGATCTCGCGCGCCTCGGATTCGGACACTCCGAGTTTCGTGAAGTTCTCAATATTCTTAAAAAATTCCTTCTGCCAGGGTGCGTGAGTCGCTGCTTCTTTTTCCGCCATTGCGCCTCCGAATAGCGTTACCTTCACGCACCTGCAATCCCTTTTTTGGCGGGCCGGAAAGGGGCCCGGCGCTCGGGACGTTGCCAGAGCTGCGCCGGTGTGCCATAAGCCTGGCCTTCCCGGGGGGCCTGTAGGATTCGGGCGGGGCGGGCCTGAGAAGAAATCGACTCTGAAATGTTACTTTACCGGGCGGGGGCGCCGATCGGAAACTATCAAACCCGGGCAAGAGCTACTGCGTGGCAACTCGAAAGAAAAAGACGTCTGAACGGCCGCGCAGGGCGGCGGACATGCTGGAAACGCGCACTCCGGGCGTGGGCGATTACGCGCGGCATTTGAGCGGCTCGGGTGAGCCCCGTCGCGCCGGCGGGTTCTCCTGGAAACGCTTTCGCGAACGCAGCCAGGCCTTTTTTGAAGAAGTGCACCGTCGTGGTCGGGAACGGCTCACCATCATGGTGATCCCCCACACCGAAAAGAAGATCCTGAACCTTCACGTGAGCCTCTATGCGATCACCCTGAGTTCGGCTGCCCTACTTTTGGTGCTGGTCATCTCAATTGTAAGCCTGGTCGGAAAGAGTGGCGAAGACGTCGAGAACTACGACATGGGTCTGACGAACAGTCAGTTCAACCTGCAGAGCGTCAAGATGGCGGAAGAGATGATGCCATTGCACGAGTTGATTCAAAACTACACCGGAACGATTGCTGACCTGTACGTGAAGCTCGATGGAGACGAATCCCGGGTTGCCGGCCAGGGCGGCGTTGCTCAGGCCGTGACCAGCTCCGAAGTCGAACAATTGCGCACGCTGGTCGACCGCTGCCGGGCCCAGGGCACCGAGTGCAGCCAGGAGCTGACCGAAGAGATATTGCGTCAGGTGCTGTATCTTTCGGAGCAGGACAACCACAACCTGCGACGCGCCGTTGAAGTGTCGGAGCAAATCCTGGCCGAACTGGGCACGCGCGAGAAACAGAACCTGCTGCGGCATACTCCCAGCATATGGCCGACCCGCGGTTATCTCTTGAGCCCGTACGGCTGGCAGATGGACCAGTTCCAGGGGCGCGAAGTCTTTCAGCGCGGAATCGAGATCGGGGCCGTGCCGGGCAGCGAGGTCGTGGCCTCGGCTCCCGGGGACGTAATCGATGTCACCTACGATGCCAACTATGGGCTGCAGATTGTCATTCAGCATCGCTTTGGCATCAAGACCTATTACGCGCACCTGGACCGCACCCGGGTTTCCAAAGGCGATTCCGTATCACGCGGGCAGGTGATCGGATATGTGGGGCGCAGCGGTCGCGCGCCTGTTTATATGTTGTATTACGAAGTGCACATCGGAAGCGTGGCCTACAATCCCCATGCTTTCTTGAACCATTTGCAGGATCAATGGCTGATTCAACCGAGACCCTGATTGTCAATAGCCTCATTGGCGAGGGCTCCGAATTTCGCGGCGAGTTTAAGGTCAAAGACCTGATCCGCATCGACGGCTACTTCAAAGGCAACATCATTACCGACGGCAAAGTGCTGGTGGGTCAGTCGGGCCTGGTCGAGACCGATATCCGGGCCGGCATTGTAGTCGTGGGCGGTGAAGTGCGCGGTTCGATCCATGCAACCCAGCGTGTGATATTGTTGTCCACCTGCCGCCTCATCGGCGATATCGCCACAAAGACGCTCCTCGTAGAAGACGGTGTCGTGTTTCAGGGGCGCTGTACCATCAACGGGTAAGACTTGACCGCTGCGGTGGCCGCGCCTACGTTCGGACCGTGCGCATGCGTTGTGAGGCCCACATCGCGCATCGGGCCCACGCTCATCTGCACTATAATGTCGGGTTTCGCTCCAAAAAATCCAGCAGCTCGTCGAACGGAAGCGGCTTGCTGTACAAATATCCCTGCATTTCGTCGCAGCCGGCCGCTTCGAGGAACTGGGCCTGCGCCTTCGTTTCGACGCCTTCCGCGACAGTCTGCAGACCTAAGCCCTTCGCCAATTTGATGATGGCCTGCACTATGGCGACATGCTCGGTGTTCTCCGGCAAGCCGCTGATGAATGAGCCATCAATCTTCAGCGCGTCGACGCGGAGGCCTTTCAGCTGGCCCAAAGAAGAGTGGTCCGGACCAAAGTCATCGATCGAGATCTTTGCCCCGAGTCTCTTGATTTGCCGGAACGCATCGGTTGTGATTTCTTGATGGACCAGGTTGCCGGCTGCGATTTCGATTTCAAAACGCGCCGGATGCATGTCGCCGATCATTTCGCCCAGGTGCTCGACCAATCGGGGCGAGGTCAACTGACGTCGGGAAAAGTTGACCGCACAGATCAGGTCCTGGCCGATCGCGCTCCTGATCTTTTGACACGCAGCAACTGCACTGCCGGTAACCCACCGCCCGATGTCCAGAATCAGGCCGGTTTCTTCCGCGACTGGCAGAAACTCAATGGGCGCCGTCCAGGCTCCGTTCCGCGGCCATCGTAGCAGGGCTTCTACAGCCGTCACACGCCGGTCCTTCCAGCGATACCGCGGTTGAAAGACCAGCTCAAACTCACGGTTGTCCAGCGCTTCCCGGAGCTCCGCTTCGAGCTCCAGTGCCTGCGATTCGCGGCGGACATCGTCGGAGAAAAAGCAATACGAAGCGCGGCCCTGATCCTTTGCCAGATACATGGCGGCGTCCGCGCTGCGCAGAAGCGTGTCAGAATCGTTGCCGGCTTCCGGGTACAGCGCTATTCCGATACTGCCCGACACGCTGAGTTGCATTCCGTGATGCGAAAATGGTTCTTCGAGCACCCGCAGCATCTTCTGGGCGATTTCCCGCGCGGCCTCCACATCCCGAATTGCAGGCAGCACTATGATAAACTCATCTCCGCCCTGGCGCGCTACCGTGTCACTTCGCCGCGTGCACTTCATCAATCGTCCCGCTATTTCAACAAGGAGCGCATCCCCCGCCGGATGACCGAGTGAGTCATTGACGTTCTTAAAACCGTCCAGATCGCAAAACATGACTGCCAGCCGCGAGTCGTTTCGGGCGGCATGGGCAAGCTCCAGTTCGAGTCTTTCCTTGAGCAGGGTTCGGTTGGCAAGACCGGTGAGGTCATCGTGAAACGCCTGGTGCCTGATCAGATCCTGGTCTGCTTTGCGGGCCGTAATGTCCGTAAAAGAGGTTACGACGCTATAAGCCCGGTCTTCCCCGCGCCGGGACAGCGGCTGTGAGTTGATTTCAATCCAGGTCAGCTGACCGTCCGGTTTGTGAACACCCATGATCACACCCTGGCAGGGCCGGCCTGTTCTCAGGGTGACCATGGCAGGGTGCTCTTCTCCGGGAAAGACTTCTCCGTTCTCATAAATGGCCCGCCAGCGTGGATCGGTGGATTTCCGACCATTCATCTGCTCAAAACTGAGTCCCAGAATTTGCTCCGCGCTCTGGTTACACGCGACAATCTCTCCGGATCGGGCCTGTATCACAATCCCTTCGCTGAGCGCCCCAACAACAGATTCATAGCGTGTCTCGCTCTCCTCGTAGGCCTGGCGGACGCTCTGTTCTTTCCGGGATCGAAAACGAAGCCGGATGTTCTGCCGGCGCAGCTCCAGATTTGTGACGATGGCCCGATCGCTCCTGCTTTTGTAAGCGATCCCGATTAAGGCCGCCGTCGCGATAGCCGTTGTGGCCAGCACCGGGGCGGTGTCCGTAAACAGGAAAAAGACGCAAAGCGCTGCGCCTGAAACGACCCCAACCAGAATCAAATAGAGCCGGAACGGAAGACCGTACAGCAGGCAAGCCAACACGAACATCGCGAGAAACAGGTGGAAGCGGTAAGGGCCTCCCCAGGCGGCATCGCAGAGGTGGCTTTGCAGCAGAGCCAGCAAAGCCAACCCCAACAACGGCGTGGCCCATTTGCGAAGGAGGCCCGGGGCCGCGTAGCGAGTTGCGATGAGCGCCGCCAGGACCAGGAGCTCGGCGGCGAAAGAACCGACACGCACTGGAGCATAGTTTGTGCGCAAGGCGGTGACCAGGCCCAGCATGACCACAAACAAGACAGCCGGCAGGCCCGACCCGGTTGCGAACCGCAGTACGTCGCGATTCTGACAACGAAAGGTCGCCAGTAACTCTTTTTGTTTGCGGTCACTCACATGTTTCCCCTGTGAGCAATTCATGTACCAACTATTGGACGGTCAGGCATGCAAGGTGTCGTGCCGGGAAACGGCTCACTTTTTCTGTGCAGCAGACAAGAGTCGCACTTAGCCCGGGTATCCGCACGACCGGAACCTTAGATTGGCGAAATCAGGTAGTACCCGTCATTCTCGTCCAGGCACTGTTGCCTGAGCAGAAGCTGCAGCAGACAAAGGTCTCTGAGTGACTGGCTGTTGTTTCCCGACCCAAGCGCACAAAAAAAGATAACGTCTTCTTCCGACGGACCTTCCAGCCCTTGATCGCAGAGGTCCTTCTCCGGAGCGCAGCCGGAAAGACATAATACCAGGCCGGCAAGGAGTGCCGATCTGGCCCATTTCGGGAGGACGTTGCGGGGTTCGGTCATGCCGGCTCCCGTTATCGTATGCGCCTGGATTTCGGCAAGGAGCTTTCGAGCCCGAGTAAGGAGATCGAACTCACAAACCCTGGGCCCGCCTGACCGTTTGTGCTAAATTCAGTTTACATTTGCCGGCTCGCCGGGCGCGCTGGGGCGGATGGAAGACTATCTTGAAGAAGTCAGCGACATTCAGGCATTTCGGGCCGGCGATATCGTTCGGCGCATCGGCAAGCAAAAAGATCAGCAGGGCGGCTATCGGTCCTTAACCGAAGACGGAAGCGGTCTGATTGTTGTTGAGGTACTGGACCTGGCCCAGGAAGCCTTCGTAGCCGAAGCCGGAATCATACGACCCGAGGCGGATCAGCGTATTTACCGGCACAAGTCACGTTTCGACGAAGACCAGCGGGCGCAGGACGCCATGGAAATCCTCCTGAGCTGGACTTTATTTAGAGAGCACGCTGCTCTCCAGGGCGCTATGGTGCAGTTCGTCCAGACCGCATATTCGCCGGCGCAGATCCTGAAATGGAAGAAAGATGATCGTCTGCGGTCTCTCTTTGTGCCCGTTCAGCAGCGTTTCAAGATCGGACGCTTCAAAGAGAAGGTGGATCTGGATCTGCTGAGACGAGAGCGATTTCGTGAGCAATTACAGGCGCTGCACAGTGGAAAACATATGACATACGTAGCGTTCATCCCGCGCGACACGAACAACGAGCCAATGTTCTTTTCCATCGGTACGAAACCGCATCTGGAGACGAAGAAGGTGTTGGAGCGGGAGCAATACGCTTTTCATCCAAATCATGGAGGGCACATCAAATGCCTTGCCGACGATCCGGAAAAGCCAAAGCTCTTGCTGGTAGACGCCGGCTCTAACGATCTCGGAGCAGGCATGCATGCCCCCCTGGCCACGGCGGAGATGATTGTAGAAGCTCTGAAGGAGGCCTATCCGGAGTTTGAGTATGAAGCCGTCGAAGGTCGCGGAGCGTTTGGCATTCAGCAGAGCTACTGAGGGCAAAAACTTTGCTTGCCGGAGAGTATTTCCGGTCGAAATTATTCTTAGTTATGGAACCTGGCCTGCGAGCAGAATTCATCCGGAAGGGCAACCAGGCCTTTAATGAAGGCGACTACGGTCGTGCCCGCGAGCTATTCACGAAGGCCGCCTATAAGGATGGCTTGATTCGTCTCGGCGATTACTATATGTACGAAAAGCGGCTCCCGCTACTTGCCTATGGGTATTACAAGCGGGCGGGAGCGAACGCGAAGATCGAGGATCTGCACCGCCGCATGGTGCTGGCCCTGGGCGCCTGGCTCGGTCGCGACAAGATCCGTGAGGAATCATTGAAAAGCCTGGGAATTGGGGGCACGCCGGCCAACAACGCAGAGCCGGACGACGATGGCATGATACCTATTCAGGTCAGCCCTGTCCTGCGCGAGGCAGCCTTGAAAATTCTCGAACACCGCTGATCAGCTCTGCGGTGGCCGCGTCAGGATTTCGTGTCCCATTTTATCCCGTTTTGTTTCCAGGTAGCGAAGGTTGTGTTCGTTTACGTCAACCTCAAGTGGTACCTTATCTACGATTTCAAGTCCGTAGCCCGCAATGCCTGCGCGTTTGGCCGGGTTGTTAGAAATCAAGCGCATACGCGTGATCCCCAGATCTCGCAAGATCTGAGCGCCGATGCCGTAGTCCCGTTCATCCATTTTGAAGCCGAGTTGTAGATTGGCTTCAACTGTATCGAGACCACGTTCCTGAAGCTCGTAGGCGCGCAGCTTGTTGAGCAGACCGATGCCGCGTCCCTCTTGATTCATGTAGAGAACGACCCCCTGTCCTGCTTTGTCCACCATGCTCATCGCCCCGTGCAGTTGCTTGCCGCAGTCACAACGACATGAACCGAAGATATCGCCCGTAACGCAGGAGCTGTGAACTCGAACCAGAACAGGTTCGCCATCTTGCCAGCTGCCTTTTTTTAGCGCCATATGTATATCGCCAGTGTCAGTTTGGCGGTAGGCAATGAGTTCAAATTCGCCGTATTCGGTTGGCATTCGAACCTGGGAGACCTTCTCGATCAGCGAATCGTGACGGAGGCGATATTCTATCAGATCCCGAATCGTTATCAGTCGCAGGGAGAAACGCTCACGAATCTTCAGGAGGTTCGGCAGGCGCGCCATGGTCCCGTCTTCATTCATAATTTCGACCAGCACTCCGGCTGGCTCGAAACCGGCGAGGCGGGCAAGATCAACGGTCGCCTCGGTATGCCCTGCGCGGCGCAGAACTCCGCCATCGCGGGCTCGCAGGGGAAAAATATGGCCCGGCCGGCCGAGGTCTTCGGGTTTCGTGTCGGGGTCGATCAGTGCCTTAACCGTCCTGGCTCGATCCGAGGCGCTGATTCCGGTCGTGGTTCCATGCCCCTTGAGATCCACGGACACAGTAAAGGGTGTTTCGAAGGTAGCGGTGTTGCGGTTGTCCGTGACCATCATCTGCAGATCCAGATCACGGCAGCGGGCTTCCGTGATGGGGGCACAGATGAGCCCCCGCCCATGCGTTGCCATGAAGTTGATCGTCTCGGGTGTAACGCTCCGGGCCGCTGCGATGAAGTCGCCCTCATTCTCCCGGTCCTCATCGTCTACGACAATGATCAGCTCGCCGTTGCGGATTGCGCTAATTGCGTCTTCTATGCTGTCAAAAACCGCTGCCATGCACCTTACCCGCCGCCTCTAGAATAGTGTCAGGTTGGCTGCCTGCACACCCCCGGCAAATTGAAAACTGTGAGCATCTGCTCTAAAAACTGCGCAACAAAACGGAGTCGGGCGACCTTTTGGAGGTAATGGCACCAACTCGATCCTGGAAAGCGCGCTGTACAGAGCCGCGCCGACCGCTCTGCAGCTTTTTGATCCCGCTGCGACTCGAACCCTTCTTCCAGCAACGGTTGCAGCAGTTCGGCGGACTGGCGGCCTACCTGAACCATCTTTTGCTGCACGCCGCCCGGCTCCACGATCTCTATTTTATTCCAAACGTGGAGCGTGTTACCCGCAAATACCAGCGCCCCCGGCAGCAATTGCAGCGTTATAAGGCGCGCATACCAGGGGATACCTGGACCATCTTGAGGTGCTTCTCGGGGGGCCACGGTCTAACGATGTGCCACATGTTTGTGATCCTCATGCGTCTGGATCAGGCAGGCGAACTGGACACTACGGAGGCAGCTGCCTCGGCCGTTCCAGCACGTGTCTCATTTCTCCAAAAAATTGACCTGGCGGACCGGAAAACCCGCCGTAAGACCCGTATTACAACCTGCCGCGCACCACCCCACTGAGGACTGAACGCCCCACCGAGCCTTCACTGCCCCAGCCACTTGTCCGTGACCGCCAGTAATTTGTCCAACTCGGGTCGCGTGCCGATGCTGATTCGAACGTAGGGAAGGCACCGTTGCGGACTTGCGAAGTGCCGGACCAGGATTTTCCGTGCTTGAAGAAAATCGCGCAGGTCCGCTGCCCCGAGATCGAGGGGCGGCTTTGTAAAAACAAAATTGGCCCCACTCGGAAGCACTTCGAATCCCCGTGTTGTCAGCTGCTCGGTCAGGTACGCACGATTCTCCTTTACGATTGTGATGCGACGGCGAAACTCCTCATCGTCCCTCAGGGCGGCCAGCGCGGCCACCTGAGCCAGGCGACTCAGGTTGTAGCTGTCGCGGATTTTATCCAAATCGGCAATTAGATCTGCATGTGCCAGAAGCCAGCCAATGCGCTGGCCGGCAAGACTGTGACTCTTGCTGAAAGTTCCGCACACCATCAAGCCGGGGGTTTCCCGGGATCCAGCCCGATCCCTGACGTTGGTTTGAGCGAAGTCCGAATAGGCCTCGTCCACGAGCAAAGGGCAGGGCAGGCTGCCGGCCCAATTCAATATCTCTGGCCGGGACAATTCGACGCCGGTTGGCGCGTTCGGGTTGGTGAGGATAATCAATCGCGCGGCCTGCTGCCGGGCACTTTCCTGCATCGCCGGCAGGTTGGCCCGCCAGTGATGATCGAGGTCCACGGGAATATGACGGGCTCCGACTGCCTGCAGCAATCCGGGATATAGCGAATAGCTCGGTTCCGCGACGACCGCAGACTGGCCGGTGTCGCAGAAGGCCCGGAAAACGATCGAGAGGATTTCATCGGAACCGTTTCCAATCAACACTTGATCTGCAGTCAATCCGTTCCGCCGGGCGATCTCGCGGCGCAATTCCTCAGACCTGGGCTCGGGATAACGATGTAGAGGAGATCGGTCGATGGCTTCCTGGAGTGCCCGTCGGACCGCGTCCGAAATTCCAAACGGATTTTCATTCGTGTTCAGCTTCACGACGTCCGCGTCGTTGAGTTGCAGTCCGGGCACGTAGGCATGCATTGCCCGAACGCGGGGCAGGATAAAGTCGCGCGGGTTCATTGCTAGATTTCGCTCAGCAATCGTTGCGCTTCGTTTCGATCGTCGCGCGATGGCAGAGAGCGGGCCGCGTGTTCTAGATCGGGACGTGCTTCGGCGCGACGGCCCGAGTGGAAGAGGGACAGGCCGCGATAGTATCGGCCGTAGGCGATGTCACTGGCGGGCGCCGTATAGCGTTGCAGGTAGACGTTCCAGTATTCAACGGCCCTGCCATATTGCTCGAGGTCCATTGCAGCCACGGCGGCATTGTAAAGCGCATCCTTTTGTTTCCCGGGATCGTCCGGCGACTCGACCCTCCAGGCACGGTCAAAATAAGGGAGTGCCCGTGCCGCGTCACCAAGCTCATAGAAGTAGAGCCCTGCCGTGAAGTTCCAGTAACTGCTGGACGGACTTCGCTGCAACTCGCGCACGAACCGCAGGTGCCGATTTCGGTCGCGGAATACCTGCTCCAACTTCCGCGACATATCGCGGGCCGGAACAAATCCGCTGATTCGATCGAGGTAGCTACCGTTCTGGTCCAGAAAAATCACGGTGGGAAACCCGCGGACCTGAAATCGACGCATCAACTCGGGATGCTGCTCACCGTTCAGTCGCACGCGCACAAAAGAGCTCGTTCGTTGTTCCACTTCCGAGGCCGGATAGACTTCCCGCTGAAGGCGCATACAGTACCCACACCAGGGCGCATAGATATCCAGAAGAACCGGCCTTTCGCTGCGCCGGGCTTCCTCCAGACCGGCCTCCAGGGAACCCAGCCAATCGGTGGCCATCAACTTACCCTGCGTTAAAAGCAGGGTAACGATTGTGAGAATGAATGTTTGCCTTCCGTTCATACGGCTACCCGGGTCTTCGCGGCCTCAGAGACCATTAGATCGCCGAAGCCGGCCTTCGGCACCAAAAAAACTCAGGCCACCGGCCGCGTCGGGCCCGTCTTTCGGCCAACCAGTGTCGAGTAAGCCGCGATTACCGACCGTGTACGCGCGGCCCCTTCGGGGTTAATATCTGGATGGTACTGTTTCAGGAGGCGACGATAGCGGCTCTTCAGTTCTCCGCTCGAGGGCAGGCGATTCGGCGGAAGTTCGAAGACCTGCAGAGCTTCCCGGACCGCTGGCGGAATCGCTTCAGATCCATGGTCTGCGGGGGCCGGATCGGCGAGTTTCCAGGTCACAGCCCGCTCGCGTAGCAGCCCCTCAATGGTTGCAAACAGGCCGTCCCAGCTCAGCCAGCCCGGCCGAAATTGATGGTTCAAAAAATTCAGCAAGAAGCTCCGACTCAGGTGGTGGTCGCTTATTCGGTTGCGTTCCAGAAACAAACGCATCGCAAAATCTACCATGGCCTGGCGATCGAATCTACAATGGCAATAGAAAGCCGCCGCATCCTCGAAGCGGCGACACCCGGAAATCGCAGTTTCCAGAAGTTCGCGGTCCACTCCATGGGAATGCAACTGGCTGAGCGTCACGGACTGAAAGAATTCCAGCCAGTGGAGCAGGCGACCTTCGCTCAGAAACAGACCGGCCCGGGCAAATCCATCTTCGGCGCCTTTTACTCCGTTTCGTTCAAGCAACTCGACCAGGCCGGCAGCGTTCTCCTGGTTGAACGGCACGTCCAGTTGGTCACTGACGATCGCCCCCTCCCGATACAGCTGCCGGGCGTGCTCTTCCCGACTCAGATTCAGCAGGTCGAGTACGAAGGCCTGGTCAATCTCCCACTCGGCGCCAACACGCAGAGATTCGATCTCTTCAAGCAATTCCTGTAAGATCGCCTGTTCCGCCGGCGCCCGTTGCTGGCTCATACCCTACGCCCTGATCCTGTACCGGCGTTTGCTCATCGTCAACCCCGGAAGGGAGAAAAAAAACACGCTCTTCGATTCTTTCCACCAGCTTTTCGAGATTTTGCTTTTTCAGAGCGGAGATCAACAGCGTATCATCCCGTCGCTCCAGGAACCTTCTTTCTTCTTCAGTAAGGCAGTCGGCTTTGTTGTAGACCCGAAGCACCGGGATCGAGGCGAGCCCCATGTTGGCGAGAATGAGTTGAACCGCCTCCGCACGGTCTTCCCGCAGCTCGTCGGAAGCATCCATCAGGTGGATGAGCAACGAAGCGTCGGTCAGTTCTTCTAAGGTGGCCTGGAAGGCGCGCCCCAGCTCGGGGGGGAGTTCATGGATAAAGCCAACCGTATCGGACAATATGATCTCACGCTCCTGCGGAAAACGCAGGCGGCGGGTTGTTGGATCAAGGGTGGCAAACAGCCGATCTTCTGCAACCGCATCGGAATTGGTCAGGGCGTTCAGCAGAGTAGATTTGCCGGCGTTTGTGTAACCGACAATCGAAACAATCGGCACTTTCCGGTCAGTGCGGCGGTTTCGGTTTAGCTCACGCCGCTGGCGCAAGGACTTCAGTTCTTTCTCAAGCCGCGCAATTCGGTCGTGTACGCGTCGACGACCGATTTCGAGTTTTGTCTCTCCTGGACCACGGCCACCAATCCCGCCGGTGAGTCTCGACATGTTGTCGTCCTTTTCCGAAAGCCGTCCCTTTAAGTATCGTAGCTGAGCCAGCTCAACCTGGAGCTTGCCGTCGCGGCTTCGGGCGTTGCGGGCAAATATGTCCAAAATCAACTGCGTGCGGTCCACAATCTTCAGGTCGCAGATCTGGCTCATGCGTTTGGCCTGGGCGGCGCTCAATTCCAGATCGAAGATGACCAGCTCGGCCCCGCGCTGCACGGCTTGAATCGAGATCTCACGCGCCTTACCGGAACCCACGACCGTTACCGGGTCCAGTTGTGCGCGCTTTTGTACGACCCGGTCCGCGACCTCGACTCCGGCGGTTCGGCAAAGTTCCTCCAATTCGCTCATGGAATCTTCGGGACTACGTCGACGGCGCATGTCGGGTGTGTACACGCCCACGAGAAGCGCGCGGGGCCTGGCGCGACCGCCCGCTGAGGAGCGCCCTTCTCTTTCGAACAGGTCTTCCAGGCGGGCAATATCCTCCCGAAAGGTTTCGCTTTGCTGGCCTGGTCGGACCGGCTCTTCGACTGTATAGCCCGGATCGGCGCCGGGTAGCAGGTGTGCGGAGTATATTCGATCGGGCACTCCGCCTTGATCAAAAGTAATTGCGGTAATGTAATCAAGTCGAAGCAGCGTGAGGTCGTACAGGTCCTCCTGAGTCAGCTCCTCGCCCTTGATGTGGGTGTGAATCAATCGCAGTCCGCGCATGCGAACCGCCCGGCTGCGATCCAAATCAGGGATGTCGATTCGGTGGTCGTCGCCGACTATAACGTACCGAACATGCCCCTGGCGATCGACCAATGTACCGATCTGACGCGACAGATCCCGGGAAAGCGCACAGACTGCCCGGGCGAAATCATTATCAACGACAGCGTTTCCCCGGATTCGGCGTTCCGAAAGCTGCTTGAGTCGCTTGATCTGGCTTTTCTTGAGGCTTTGAACGTAACCGCTGATTGTCGCTATAGATGACCTCCCGAATTCCGGCCCCATAAGACCCGCGGCCCGGTCCAGGGAAAGAAAAAAACAGCTCGCGGCGCGTTCGACGACAACGAAATCGGGCGGTCTGCCCGGGCTCAGAAACCGTCACGGAATCGGGTCTATTTTTCGTACTCGGCCAGAACCACGATAGCGCGTGCGATTTCCACGTAGCGCAGCCTTGCAAGGTCTTCCACGGTCTTGATGCCGAATGCCTCCTCAAGCAGACGGGCGTGGCGCGCGGACAGACCCTGAAGCGCGTCTACCGGTGATCGTCGCAGTTCCCCCAGGCTCTTTTCTTCGAATGCTTTATCAACCGCGCCACGGATTGAGATGGGATTGATCGCCTTTTTCTTTGATGCCATTGCTGTGCCTCCTTCGGCAAGTCTTAGAAATGTTTCCGGGCTGACCGAATCTGACCCCGAACGGGCTCGTCTCGGCATTTTGGGCGGCCTTCTGGTCGCGGGTGGCAAAGCCCGGGTCGCCCCGCCGGTCAGAACCTCCAGGGCTTCCTCTTCGGCCGGGCTGAGTTGATGGCGTCTTCGTTCGCGTTCGCGCATCCATAGCCAGATCAAAAGCACAGTCCCAAGCATGAGCAAGACGAGCAGAATCAAGAGCAACCACCGCCAGCCGGCGCCAGCCGCGTCAGAGGGCGGGCCTTCATTTCCCGTAACTGCTTCGGCCAACGCGGCTCGGGCGAGGGCATTCAACCGCTCCGCTTCATGATCCGCGTCTTGTTGCTTGCTCAGTGGCGCTACGGCGTCATCGAAGCGGCGAATTTCGACGCGCCGGTATCGGGTTCGTTCCTCCCCGATCAGTACGGCCGCCTGCACCTGATGCAGATGTTCGTGCTCGATTCCCAGGTCCAACAGGACGCGCCGCACTTCCTCTCCGCGCGCCCTGGCAACCCGCAGGGAGGCTTCGTATCCGCCTGTCTGACAGGCAAAGGGAAGGATCACGTAATGGGAAGTTTCGAAGTCCTGCGAGAATTCGCGGAGCCTGCGGCGCCCTTCCTGCCCGATGCCGACTCCCTGCAAAGGGTAGTAAAGAGTCAGGGTTGCCCGGGGTTCTGCGACGGCTTGTGCATGAAGACCGGCCGTCAAGGAGCCCCAGAAACCCAGAACGAGCAGAGTGAGCAAAGCCCGGCGCATCAGTATTTTTTCGGTTCAAACGCTCCATCGGACCGATATTTTCCCATATGGCGCTCCCGGGCGGATGTCTCGGGCGTTGAGTTCGAAGCGCCACTTAAATATATGCAGAACATCGATTTTTCAAACCGCGTGCGTCGCGGGGCCCTGCGCATGCCGGACGAAGTCGTTGCGGTCGCGAGCGTGGACACGGCCCCGGCTTCAGACCTGAAACGACGCAATCGTTACTTTGTTCTGGTCCTCGCGCTTCTGATTTTTGCGTTTACGATTGGTCTCATGGCCGGAATTCCACTGGGAAAGATGCAGGCCATGGATTCGAGCGTCGTTCGCGAACTTGACCAGCCGCCGGCCGGGCAGAGCGACCCGGCCCGCGTTGTCAGTCAAGGCGGCGCCACCGGTTTCAGCAATACCGCTGAAACCGGGCGCTACCTGATCAAAGTGGGCACCTTTCGACCCGACGATGCGATTCGAATGGCAGCCATGCTTAACAACATGCCCCGCTTTGAGACCATTGAACGCCATCGCTGCCGCAACTTCAATGAGGCCGTGCCCGACCGATACCCCGCCTTTCGTGTTGCAACCAGCGATGGAACCGAACGCGAAAATGTCCTGCTCGGTTGTTTTCTGGATCGCGAAGCGGGGCAGCGATCGTTGCAGGTCCTGCTGAGCTCCGGAATCCCGGGAGTGTCGGGTTCTCGCCTGCAGGAAATTGTCGACTGACACTGACTCCAGGTCTGTCGGCCCGAATTCACAAAAATCTTTGTTGCAACGTCGGGTCTGCCGGTGTTCGAGTACCGCATCAGCAAGAAATGGCCGTTTTGATGCGGCACTAAGGCATGCATCTGGTTTAACCGGGCAGCCTGGAGAGAGATTGTAATGGCAAAGAAAAAAGCAACCAGGAAGCCCGCCAAAAAGAGCTCGAAGAAGGCGGCCGCGCGTGGATCATCTGCGAAGTACTCCTTCGTTGAAGTTGTGCAGGGCGGCCTGACCGAACTGGCGGACGTTACGCGGAGCGGGGAAGTCCGACTGAAAAAGGCCGACGTCAAGCGCGTTCTGGAAGAAGCCTTTGAGGAGGCCGCACGCAAGGCCGCCTCCGGAGAAAGAGTTCGCATTCCCTTTTTGGGAGGCCTGGCAATGCGTGAGGTCAAACCGCGAAAAGCCGGCCGGGGGATAAATCCCTTTACGGGCGAAGAAGTTGCCGTTCAGGCGCGTCCGGCCTCGCGGAAGCCGCGCTTTAGTTTCACGAAAGCAGCGAAAGAAGTCTACGCAGATAAGAAGAACTGGAAATAAATCAGCTCTGGCGATCCATCAGGATCAGGGTGATGTCGTCTTCGAAAGCATAGCCGCGGTTCTGCTCCAGAAGGCGGCTGACCAGGTTGTCGAGCGCCGTTTGCCCGACTGAAGTTCGCGTCCGTTCCAGTGTTTCTCGGAATATGCGTTCAGCAGCTGGAGAGTTGCGGCCCACCTCGATCGCGCCATCTGTATAAAGAGCCAGGCGATCGCCAGCTTGGAAGACGACTTCGTTGTCTTCGCAGCGCAGGTCGCGGTAGATGCCGAGCAGCCGACCGCGCCCTTTTAGCTCCCGGGCTTCGGCGACTCCGGCGGGCAATACGTAGGGGAACGGGTGGCCTGCATTGGCATAGATCAGGCGATCCGATCGCACAATCGCGTAGAAGATCGTTACGAAATTGCCGCCGGGACCGGGCATGATTGCTTCATTCAAGAGACCCAGTGCTTCCGCGGGTGATTCGATGACATGGGCCCAGGAATCCATCTGCTGTTTGATCATCATCGAAAAGATGGCTGCTGACATCCCATGTCCGGAGACGTCTGCGATATACACTCCCAGATCTCCATTCGCAAGTTCTACAAAGCCGTATAGATCCCCACCGACTTTCTCGCGCGGCAAATAGCGACAGACAATCTGAAGATCGTTGCGTTTCGGGACGCCGGCCGGGAGCAGATCCAGTTGCATCGCCCGTGCCTGGTTGAGGTCCTGTTCCAGATCAAGGCTCCGCCGCTCGGCCCGTTGAGTGAGCTTCCGTGCTTCATCCCGTTCGCTGCGCATGGATTTGATGCGTCCCGCGAGGCCGGGGGATAGCAACATCACTTCCCAGGCTGTGCCGAGCAGGACTGCATTGCTTGTGATGTAATTGGCGGGCACGAAGCCTCCGCTGGCCAGAGCGAACGTCCCCACACCCAGAAGAAGGCCACTCCAGGCGAATAAATAGTAGAGTGCCGGACGAAAGCCCCGGCGCCAGGACCTGATGCCGAGCAGGATTCCCAGGACCGGGAGGGCGGGCGCTTCGTAGGTGACCATCTGCAGTTGCAGGCGAGGCTGTATCAAGGCGGCGCACACAATCAGAACGAGTTGCAGGATGACGATCGCGAAAAATACGCCATGTGCAAACCGATCCCGCTGTTTTGTCTCCAGATAGGAAGCGCTGAAAACTGCACCGGCCAGTATAGCCAACGGCGCAAAGGCGCCGACCGCGCGGGCCTGCAGGCCGGGCGAATCGGGCCAGAGGTATTGGTAGCCCAACCCCAATTCTGCAAGCATGTACAGGGCGAGCGCGATCAGGTAGCCTGCGTAGAATAGATAAACCCGATCCCAAACCCAGACGTACAAAGCCAGGTTATAGATCAGCATCGCGAGCAACAGGCCGAAATACAAACCGTTCAGCACCTGGTCCCGGCCCGTCCAGCTTACCAATTCCCCTTCCGGAATCAGCGCCAGCGGGAGTTCCATCGTGTCCTGGCTTTCCAGACGCAAAAGAATTTCCAGGCGACCCTGGTCCGGCCGCTCCAGCGGAAACAAGAAGAAACGATGGTCAACCGGACGCGCGTGAAAGGGGAGCCGATCGCCTCCGTGTTGCTCGGACGGGGGCCCCATTTGGTTTTCGTAGACGTACAGGTCGATTCGATCGGTCAGCGGGTAAGCCAGGCCGAGATACCAGTGCTCTTCCGCGTCCGGCTGAAATTGAATGTGTAATCGAACCCAACAACTGTCCTCTACGAAAGCCAGATTCGGACGGGGGCCGGCCATGCGCACAAATTTCAGTGCGTCATTGCCGGCGTGAATTTGGGCAGCCGTCGTCACACTCCCGGAATCGATCGCAAGTTCGATTGGACCGAGCCGGTCCAAAGTTGAGCTCCCGGCGCGAATCTCATTTTCTGCTGAGGTGGCCCGAGAACAGCCTACCGAAAACAGAAGCAAGACCCACAGGGCCAACGCGACAGGGAGCCGAGCGCGGTTCCCCGGATGAGCGCCGGTGCAGAGCAAGTGGGCCACTCGTTCAGCTGTCCCGCTGGCCCGGGTGGGTAAACTACTTTCATCCCCTGCCGGACCTCGTTCGGGCGGGCCGGTGGATCGAGGGGACATAAGGGCCGGTGCTTCGCCAGAGCCACTCTGAAAAGGCTTTTCAAAATATGGGGTCATGGCACGGTATGCGTCGAACCGCCGGGAGTTGGTCAAAATGTACGAAAGCAAAAAATTCACAAAGCTTGGAAAGAGCCTTACCATCAGTGACAATCAGATCACCGTAGACGAAGACCTGTTCATCGATTGTAATGTGAACGCGTCCCGCATTGAGGCCAACAACAAGACGATCGTGATTGGCGAGAACGCCACAGTGACCGGAGAAATCCATGGTCGGGTAGTGCAAATAATCGGCAAGCTAACCGGCAATGTCAACGCAGACCATCTCATTCAGATCGAAGAGACCGCCGAGCTACACGGCGATGTGGCGGCGCCGCTGATCAAACTTGCCAGTCGTTGTCGTTTCTACGGTCAGATTAACTATACCTGAACCAGTTCTCGTTCGTCGGCCCGTTGCCGCAGCGCGTGCTCGAGGCAGCGGGCCCCTGAAGTTTTCAGAAATCGCTGATCGCTCAGAAGCCGCCGCCACGCTCTGGCGCCAGGCTGTCCATAGAACAGTCCCAACATGTGGCGTGTGAGCCGGTGAGGGTTGCTGCCGTCCTTGACCAACTGCTCCAGAAAGGCTCCGCAGTGTGCCACTACGCTCTCACGGGTCTTTGGTTCGTTCCCGAACAGTTTTTCTTCAATCGATGCAAACAGAAACGGATCTTCATAAGCGGCCCGACCAATCATGACACCGTCCACGTGCCGAAGATGTGCCTGGATTGATTCGAGGGAGCGAATTCCGCCGTTGATCTCGACGGTCACGTGCGGGAACTCACTTTTCAGTTGATAGACATCGGCGTAGCGTAGCGGAGGTACCGTGCGGTTCTCTTTAGGGCTCAGGCCGTTCAGAAGCGCGATGCGGGCATGCACGATAAAGCGCGTACAACCGGCACGGGACACGAGCTCTACGAAGCGCGCCAGATCTTCGTACCGGTCGGCGCCGGGTATGCCAATCCGGTGCTTCACTGTAATCGGGAGCCTGGTCGCCGCCGCCATCGCGCAAACCATGTCGGCGACACGCTCCGGTTCCGCCATCAGGCAGGCGCCGAAGTTTCCACCCTGAACGCGGTCGCTCGGACAACCGACGTTCAGGTTGATTTCATCGTATCCGAAGTCGGCGCCAATGCGCGTCGCCCTGGCCAGATCCTGAGCCCGGTCTCCGCCAATCTGCAGCACGATCGGATGTTCTTGTTCATCGAAGGCGAGCAGGCGCCCGGCGTCACCATTCAGGATCGCCCGGGCGACAATCATTTCCGTATAGAGCCAGCACTCCCGGGTGATGCCGCGCATGAAAAACCGATAGTAGCGATCCGTCCAGTCCATCATAGGGGCGATGCTGATCCGGAATCCTTTGTTCTGCTCGGGGTTCATCGTTTCGGATCAGGGAGCCGCCATCAGCATAGTTTCGCTTTCGATAGTCTGGTCGCCCCGCTTAAATACAATGCGATACGGCCTTGCGGTTGTCGCATCGCCCAGGAAATCCATGAGGTCATAGATGTTGCTTATTTGTTTATCCCCAATGCGAACGATAACATCCCCGGCCCGAATACCGGTGGCGCGGATCGGCGCATCTTCCCGCACTCCTGCGACGAGCAGTCCCTCATCCGCGTCGGTCGAATCGTAGGCCGGCAGTATGCCCAGCCGAACCCGGAACTCAAACGCGGATCGACGCGGCTCCTCGCGCGCGCGAACAAACGAAAGGCGAAGCCCGCTGGCTGACAGCTGATCGATCATCGAGAAAGCCATGACGCCAATGCGGGCCATTCCGTCGGTGTTCAAAAGATCAAAATCATCGTCGGGGGTGTGGTATTGGGGATGGGAGCCCGTAAAAAAGAACGCCACCGGCACGCCTTTCTCGTAAAAACTCGAATGGTCGCTGGGACCGTAGCCTCCGGGAATCAAACGGAGCGGAAAGGCATCCGGGTCTTCGGCTTGCTTGAGCCCCGCCCGGTCGTACGCTATTTGAATGACTTCCCGCCACTGGCTCCCGGCGGTGTCGGCCCCCTGAAGTGCCAGACCTTTGTCCGGGCGCAGCCGTCCCACCATGTCGTAGTTCAGCATCGCCACAGTCTGTTGCGGGGCAAAGTAACGCGATCCGACGAAACGCCGCGAGCCGAGCAGGCCGCGCTCCTCTCCGTCAAAGTGCAAAAACAAAACGTTAAAGTCATCGGGCCAGTGTTCGCTGCCCACTCCGGGCGGGGCTTCGGAGTGCCCGGAATCCCAGGAACGTAGCGCGAGGCCCATCCCCAGGACCAGCGCGGTGCCTGAGGCATTGTCGTCGGCGCCGTTGTGTATTTGGTCGGCCTCGCCCAGGCTGGAAAAGTAGCCGGGACCAAGGTGATCCAGATGCGCTCCAAGAACAATCAGGCGCTGATCACTTCGAAAGGGTCGCAGGTAAGCGCCAACATTGGTCCCCAGATGAAACGCGGTCCGGAAATCCGAACGGACGCGCAGGCGACCCAGGAGCGCACCGCGGTGTTCCGACGGCTCACCGCGGAGTAAACGTTGCTCGTCCTCTTCAAGAAAGTCGATCTCATCGAAGAACGCGGGGGCATCCAGAAAAACAGCAATGGGGCCCGGAGAAAAGGAAACACGCGAGAAGGCTTCGGCCCGGGCGCCCGGGCTGTCGCTGGTGCCCAGAAACACAACGCCGGCCGCGCCCCGTTCGCTGATCGCTTTGAACTTGTGCTGAAAAGTGATTTCCCGCGCGTAGGTTTCGTTTTCTTTTCCGCCGGGCCCATAACGCAGGCATAACACAATTCGATTCCTTACGTCCAGTCCCGCGAAGTCGTCTCGATCTGGTGCATCAATGCACATCCCGCCATAGATCAGAGGGCCTTCCGCTTCGCCGGGGCGGCTCAGAGGCATGGGAACAGCATTTTCAAAAACGATCTCTCGTTCGTCATGGGTCCAGGCGATGCTGCTTGCCCCCGCCTCCACGCCGGCCTCAAAGCCGAACGGCTGTAGATAGCTGTTGCCGAAGGCGGGCACAAGACCCGCCTGCCGGTAGTGTTCCTCAAGCAAACGCGCGGCCCGCCGCGAAAAGCGAGACCCGGATTCCCTTCCCTGAAAGTCGTCAGAGCTGAGTCGCTCCGCAAAATCTGCGAGGTGGTCGTCCGAAAAACCCACATCCCGAGCACACGCGCCCAGAACCAATAAGACCGATAGCGCGACAGCGCCGGGCCAACCGCGCATGGCTTTTCGACCACGACTCTGTGGATTTCGATTCACGGGGCTTCTTCCCGGGGCGGCCGGGTTGGGTCGGGCGCCGATAAGGCGAGCAAGACAACCAACAGCAGCAGGATTGCGATTACAAGGTACGTGTCGTGGATGCCCAAAAACCAATACAGATAAGCCCCGCCCAGAGGGCCGATCGCGCGACCCAACGACCCGGTCGATCGCAGCACACCGAGGGCGAGGCCCTGGCGGTCTTCGGCTGCGTTTAGACTGGTCAGGCCGGCCAGGGCCGGCTGGATGAGCGAGCTTCCAATGGCAATCGGAAACAGGCAGACCAGCGAAAGGCCCACGCTCGGCGCGGTGTAGGCCATCAGATACATCGGCAGGGGCAGAAGCGCAAAACCCAGGATCGCCATTTTTCGGCCGTCCATACGACCTTCCAGCGCGCGCACGAGCCCGCCCTGCCCGAGCACAAGCAGAACGCCCAGATATAGAAAAATGAGCCCGATGCCCGACGGATCCAGACCAAAATCAAGTTTATAAAAAAATGTGAAACTGAACTCGAACGCCGAGAAGGTTATGAGATACAGGAAGTTCAGTGCCAGAATGCGTCCGAGTCGGTGCGTATCCAGGCGGCTCCGAATAACTTTGATCGGATTCTGAATCCAGAGCGGTCCGTCGCCGTTACGCTGGCCCAGAGTCTCTTTGAGGAAGCCCAGATTGAGCCCGGCGCTCAGAATGCCCAACAGAAAAGCGACCAGCGCCGTAAAGGAAAAGGGAGTAAAGAAGGTTGCCAGGTGGCTGATATCCCACAAGGAACTGATGCCGCCCAGGGCCGGCCCCACAACAAAACCCATGCCAAAAGCGGCGCCCACCAAACCCATGGCCCGGGTCCGATGCTCGATGGGACTCATGTCGGCCATGGCCGCCGAGGCCACGCTCATGTTGCCCGCCATCAGTCCACCCAGAATGCGGGCCCCGATAAACGCCGTAAAGCTGAGCGAAACCGACCAGATGAGATAGGATAGCGCCAGGCCCAGACTGGTGACGAGCAAAACCGGTCGCCGGCCGATGCGATCCGACAGTTTGCCCCAGTAGGGGGCCGCCATAAACTGCAGCACCGAATAAAGCGAGGCCAGCACGCCCCCCATGATGATAATCTGATTTTCATGGCTGCGTCGATCAAGTGGGAGCAATTGAAAGAGCGCGTCATTGATCGACAAAAACCAGGTATCGATCGGCTGGCCGGGCACCCCCCGACGGTAAAAATCCAACAATTCCGGAACGAGGGGGAAAATCAGGGCAAAACCAACCAGGTCCAAAAACAGGATCAAGAGCAGGAGGAACTGGTTTTTGCGTGCTCCGGGGCGGGCCGAAGTGGGGTCAGTGCGATTCATTGGGTTTGGGTTAGCGGTGCGGTTCGGCGCGAAAAAAAGTCTTGTAGCCGGGTAGAACGAGCCCGTCTTTAAGTCCAGAAAATGTCGGCTTCTGATGCCATCAATCCCGCAGATTTGCGAGCCGAGGACCAGGTATTTGCAGTCGGACGGGACTACATCCCGGACAGCGAACGCCGGTTGCGAAACACCGTCTACGCGCTCTTTGCGGCCGGTGGCGGGAGCGCTGGAGATGAGATAAACGACCGGGAGTTGCTCTCGGAGGCCGTTTTCTGGTCGATCGGCGAGCTGATTAACAACGCAAACAAGGCCAACAACCGGTGGGCCGTGCTCCGGCAGGCGCTTTTTCAGAAAATCAAGAAGCAGAATCCAGACGCTCCGGATGCAAAAATCTACGAAGACATCGATTACGCCATTGAGCAAAATCAGTCTGACATGTTGCGCAAGTACGGGCTGGCCGCGATCGACCTTACAGCATCGATCCTGCGCCTGATTGAAATGCATAAGACAAACTCGTTTGCGCTTTCAGAGAAGTTCGGGAAGAAAATCGATGTCACGTTGCGGTGTCGCGCGCGGGGCGACAATGAGGTCCTTACAATAAACGTACTTAACAATTCACCGATCACACGAATCGACAAACAACGTGTGGAATACAATCTTCAGCGAATCAAAGAGGACCTGATCGAAGCCTCGCGAAATCCGTACGAAGCGGCCGTGCAATTGTACGACAAGCTGGAAGATCACGCCGGCGGCGGGTTCGGCGCCGGTCTTCGCAGCATCGTCTTGTTCTTAAAGGAAGGCTACCGTCCCTTTGACGTAGAAATTATCTTCTCGCGATTGATTCAGTATCGTTCGGCCGGCAAGTCCACCATCTTTTCCATCGAACTTCCCGTCCCGGCCTGACCCGTATGCATCAGGAAGCGATCATTGGCCTTACGGCGGTTATTGTTCTTGGCATCGGCGCTCAATGGCTGGCCTGGAGAATCCACCAGCCTTCCATTCTCTTTCTCTTAGTGGCGGGTTTCGTCGCCGGCCCCCTCACCGGCCTTCTGGAACCGGACAAACTGCTCGGGCACGTTCTGTTCCCCTTCGTCTCCGTGTCGGTCGCCATTATTCTCTTCGAAGGCGGGTTGAGCCTGCAGCTACGGGAGATTCGACGTGTCGGTAGCGTCGTTCGCAATCTCCTGAGCATCGGTGTCATGCTCACCTGGGGTCTTGTGACGGTGGCGGGCGTGATGCTGGCCGGCTTGAGTCTGGAGATCGCGCTTATTCTGGGGGCCATACTCACCGTAACCGGGCCCACGGTAACCGGCCCTCTTCTCCGTTTCATTCGTCCCCGGGGCGAGGTTGGCTCGATCCTGAAATGGGAAGGCATTGTTGTCGATCCCATTGGGGCCACGTTATCTGTGCTCGTCTTCGAAGCCGTGCTCGGTCTGGATGCCGGCCTTTCTCCAGGCGAGGCGTTAATTGATGGAGCCTCGATCATTTTGCGCACCTTGCTTGCGGGCGGCGGCGTGGGAGCCGCCGCGGGATTCGCCCTGGTCTTTATTCTACGCCGCGAGTGGGTGCCGGATTTCCTGCACAACCCTGTGACCCTGATGTTTTTGGGAGGAGCGTACACACTCTCGGATGTTTTCCAAAAAGAGGCCGGTCTGCTGGCGAGCGTGGTGATGGGAACGATCATCGCCAACCAGAAGCAGGTCGGCATCAAGCACATCGTTGAGTTCAAGGAAAACCTACGCGTGCTCTTGATTTCCAGTCTATTCGTCCTGTTGGCGGCCCGCCTGCCTCTGGAAGCGCTGACCGGAATGAACACCGGCACACTCTGGTTTTTGGCCGCCTTGCTTTTGGTCGTGCGCCCGGCGGCCGCCTTCGTCTCCGCCATCGGTTCGCGTCTCTCCTGGCGGGAACGGGCCTTCATGGCCTGGATGGCGCCACGAGGCATAGTCGCCGCCGCTGTTAGTTCCCTGTTCTCGATTGAACTGGCGGCGAAGGGCCATTCGGGGGCGGAAACCCTGGTTTCCCTCACCTTTGCTGTGATCGCGGGTTCCGTTCTTCTATACAGTCTGACCGGCGGTCCGGTGGCGCGTTTGCTGGGCGTGGCCGGGGGCACGCCCCAGGGAGTTTTGTTTCTGGGCGCCCACTACTGGGCTCGGCAGCTGGCCCGTCTCATACGGGACTACGGAATCCGAGTCGTGCTCATCGACACGAACGAATACAATATACAGGTGGCGCGGGAACTGGGTCTGAACGCCTACCGTGGCAACATTCTGGACGATCGGACCACTTCCAGTCTGGATATGGAAGGCATCGGCCGGCTACTCGCTCTGACTCCCAACGACGAGGTCAATTCCCTGGCAGCGCTGCGGTTGCAGCCATACTTTGGTCGAAGCAACGTGTTTCAGGTTTCTCCGTTTCAAGATGACGAGCGTACGGAAACCGGTTCGGTGCCCGAAGACCTTCGGGGTCGGGGTTTATTTCATCGCGATCTCAGCTTCACGCGCATCGCCGGCGTGCTGCAGAACGCGACCAATCTGCGCACCGACAAACTCAAAGAAGGCCAGGAGAGTTTTGACACACTTATGAAATCCCACGAAGGGCGGCTCTATCCACTTTTCCTGGTAGATGACCGGGGCCGACTGGAGATATTTACAACGAAGGATACGCCCGAACCGCGTGAAGGCCAGACCCTTATCAGTCTCGTGCGGCCGCGTTAAGCGAGCTCTCAGCGAGTAGCAGCTTGCAGCCCTGAATGTTGCAGTACGCGATTGAGCATCTTCTCGGTCGCCCGAATGGCAGCCAGCACCTGATCGGGCGAGACACCGACCGTTCGCAGAGTTGTGCCATCGGGTAGTTCCCAGAT
Organism: Spirochaetales bacterium; assembly: GCA_024233935.1. Taxonomy (GTDB): domain Bacteria; phylum Spirochaetota; class Leptospiria; order Leptospirales; family Leptonemataceae; genus JACKOY01. The sequence continues at coordinate 249,266 of JACKOY010000001.1, forward strand.
AATTACGGCTTCCACCAGAGCGTCCGTTTTGCCGCCGGGCGGGATGCGGACTTCATAGTCGCGCAGGGTCGGTAACTTCAGGCCCAGTTTCCCGGCCAGCTCCAATAGAGCGTTCATGAACGCGTCGTAACCGCCATCCCCTTCCGCTTGAGCTTCCAGCTTTTGACCCTTGAACTCCAGGGCGATCCGGGCCTGCGGACGTCCATGCAGGTTTGTTGTCACGACGGCGTCGGTGATGCGGATTTCGGTTTGCAGCACGCGCGAACCGAAAAGGTCTTCGATCAAAAACGGCAGATCGTCAACGGTAATGGTCTTTTTCTGTTCGCCCAGACTTTTAATGCGCTCCAGGAGTAACACCTCACGTTCTTCCGAGAGCTGAATGCCGAGCGCCTTCAGGTTATTCTTAATCGAGGCCTTGCCGGCAAGTTTCCCGAGCGCGTACACCCTTTGCCGGCCGAAGCGCTCCGGAAGAATCGGATTGGCATAGAGGTTGTTCTTTCGATCGCCGTCGGCATGAATACCGGCTGTTTGCGTGTAGACATCCTGGCCAACGATAGGCCGGTTCGATTGCACCCGTTTCCCACTGAAAGTCTCAACCAACCGGGACGCGCCCACAATGGCCCGTTCATTGATGTTTGTTCGCACGTGCAGTTTGTCGTGCAGGGCGGTTATGACCGACTCCAGCGGGGCATTGCCGGCCCGTTCTCCCAGGCCGTTCACAGCAACATGCACTCCGGCCGCCCCGGCCCGGACCGCGGCCAGGCAGTTGGCGGTCGCCAGGCCGTAATCGTTGTGCGCATGAAAATCAATGATCAGTTCCGGGTGAAGTTGCAGGAGGTCGTTGATGCCGGCCCGCACTTCTTCCGGGTCCATAATTCCGAGCGTGTCCGGAAGCAACAGCCGATTGAGCGGAAGTTTGCGCAGCTCTCCTACGAGTTCGCGCACGTAGTCCGGCGAATTCAGAAAGCCGTTGGACCAGTCCTCAAGATACACATTAACACGCATCTTGCGGTCGGCCGCGTAGTCCATGGTGCGCGCGATATCGTGCAGGTGTTCGCTGAGCGTCTTTCCCAGCTGCTCGGTGCAATGCCGGCGGGAGCCCTTGGTCAGTAGATTCAGCACACTGCCCCCACAGTCCTGGATCCAGTTGACTGATGCCCGGTGATCCGTAAAACCCAGAACCTCAATGCGGCCCGCGTTCTGGCTTTCGGCCGCCCACTGGAAGACCTCTCGAACGGAATCGCGCTCCCCTTCGGAAACACGGGCGCTGGCAATTTCGATCCGGTCAACGACCAGCTCCTCAAGCAGATAGCGGGCAATCTGCAGCTTCTCAAAGGCCGAAAAACTCACGCCATCGGTTTGCTCACCGTCGCGCAGCGTCGTATCCATGATTTCGATCTGATTGTGCATGATCGTACCTGATCTACCAGAGGTTGTGGCCGGGGTCGAGGGGAAAACCAAAAAAGGCGGTTGCGGCATTGCGGTTGTCCGGGGGCCTCATACGATAAGAAGTATAATGGGCGAACGGAAATTCATCTACTCCAGTCTGGCCTTTCTGCTGTGCCTGTTGGCCTATCAGGCGGCGCCGTTTTTGAAGCGGGCGCTCGACTCGGCCGAGGCCGACCAGACCAGCCAGTTTCACCTGGTTCCCATCCTGTGCTTTCACAATATAGACGGCACCGGCCCTTACAGCGTCAGTCAGGAGCGCTTTCGGTATTACTTAGAGGAGATACGAAATAGCGGCGTCCGCGTCATTCCGCTGCGCTCCCTGGTTGCACAGGCGCGCGAGAATCGATTGCTGCGCACACCATCCGTTGTCATCACAATAGACGATGACTACGAAAACATCGCCCGGGTGGCCGCCCCGATCCTGAGAGAGTTCCATTACCCGGCTACCTTCTTCTTTTACATACAGGACATCGGGGAAAATCCCCGGTATGGGACATCCTGGGATGATCTGCGCCGACTGCATGCTGAAGGCTTTGATATCCAGAACCATTCGTACTCCCACACTGCCTTTCATCACGCGCTACCGGAAGAAACGGCCGCCATGTACCAGGCCCGGGTGGATCGGGAGATTGTGCTCTCCAAACAAATCTTCGAATCAAAAATCCCGGACCTGGACGTGTATGCCTTCGCTTATCCAATGGGATACTACAGCGCGCCGCTCCGGGCGCGGCTTATGGATGCGGGTTACGAAATACTGCTGACGACTGATGCGCGCCCGGTGGACCTGAGTCGGCCCTTTGATCCGACATTTCACCGGTATACAATACAGAAGTACTTCGTGCGCGATCCCGAGGCGATGTTTCGTTTGCAGCTACGATACGCGACGCGTCCCTACGAAGCCGACAACGTGGCCCGTACGGATACGGGCGATCATTGAGATTCGTCCGTCCTTATCGCCTCAATGCGCTCCAGCCTTCCGCGCACGTAGGAAGGCCGTATCTCCAGAAAGATTTCGTCTTCCGGTTGTTCGAGTAGTCTTGCAAGATTCTCAGCGGCGCAGGCGAAGTTCCGCAGATCGTAACATAGCTCTCCGAGGTTCAGGTGCCAGCGCAGGTTGTAGTCCTCGCGCCAGGTTCCATCCAGTTCGTGGGGATCGAAGCGCAGCAGAATCCGCAGCGCCGCCCGATCCTGTCCCTCAAGCCTTTCCAGGGCGGCCAGGCCGTACAGCGCTTCGGCGTGGTCACCAAGCCGATCAAGCACGGCTTCGTAGTACCGGCGGGCAAGCGCCGGTTGCCCCCGGGTCCGCGCGAGGTGACCGAGGCTCAAGAACGCCTGCAGCGAAACCGGATTCAGCGTGGCGGCCTTCCGGAAGGCGTGGCCGGCCGCAATAAAATCGCCGAGCGCCTGGTGCATCTGGCCCATCTGCAGTTGTATGCCGCTATCGGTGGGCAACAGGTTGGCCGCCTTGCGAAACGCCTCGCGCGCCTCCCCGGGCCTTCCCAGAATCGCGAGCACGCGGGCCCGATTATAGACAAATGGCAAAAAAATCGGGTCCGCCTGCAGGCCGGCTGTAAAGCGGGCCAGGGCGACTTCGAGTAGTTCCCGGTCCTCCACACTGGCTTCCCGCAAGAGATCAACCGTGGCATTGTTGAACTCCGCGACATCGTTGGAATCCTCGTTTTCGTAGCGAATGGTGACGCTGCCTGCGGGGGCGGGTGCATTTTGCGCGCGCGCGCCGCACAGAAGAAAGTCCCGTCCGTTTCGAAAAAGCGTTCCAGCCGGGTCAGCCGGGTCGGTCTCTACGGACTCCACGAGGGTCCAAATGTACTCCGGCGCCCGCGTCGCGCCTGGCTGCTCTACAAACGCCTGGGCCTCAAGACCGGGGGACGTCAGAAGTGCCAGGGCCAGGGCGATCGTGCCGCGGGAAAGCGGGGCCGACACCGCGCTTTGGGAGCTTTTTCTCATTCGATATATCATCCCATGGTTTGCTTCCCGGCTTGAGTGGTAAAATCGGGAACCCGGCCCTCCGTGGGAACGTCCAAAACGCAGGGAGTGGCCGGCCTGCTTCGCTTGCGCCGGCGCTTCCCCGAAATAAGGATGGTTTTCATGGTACGATCACGCGCATTCCACTTGCTTCTGGGCAGCCTGATGCTTCTGGGAACGGTCCAGTGCCTATCGCCCCAGCCCACCCAGTACGAAAGCACAGAGGACAACATCCAGGTAAGCCGTGCACCCGCTGGAACCCGACGCGCGCGGGTGGCTTTGATCAATTTTCGAAACCTGACCGGACAGAGTTTTCTGGTGAGCCCTGCCACCGCTCAGCTGACCAGCCTCATGCTCCAGAGCGGCTACTTCGATATCATTGAGCCGTCCCTCGTAGAAAGCGTGATTGCCGACCAGAGCCAGGTGACGGAGGAGAAATTGCAGACCCTGCGCGATCGCTACGGGGCGGAGTATTTTTTGACCGGGACGCTCACAAACTTCGAGATACGCAAAACGTCTTCCGGTTTTTGCCTCCTGCTGGGACTTTTGGGCTCCAGTCGGACCGAAGAATACATTGTGGAGACCGGCATTGATTACCGGCTGGTCGGTGTTCCCGGCGCCAACATCATCGCGGCCAATTCAGTGGAGAATCGCAGGACGGACACCTCCGAGGCAGCCGGGCTCTTGTTCGCTCACTCCGAGCAGAGCACCCGCGTACTGGAGTCGAGCGGCGGCAAGCTCCTGCGTTACGCGATGCGCGACGTGGTTGAGGACATCATCGCACAGCTTCCGGGGAGCTAACGGCCAGGGCGATGCGCCGCCTTTCGACTTCCTTTCTTGCGGCGGCTTTCCTGTGTGCCTGCGCGAGCACCGGGACCGACTACTCCCGGCCGGCGGCTCCGCTACCGGACCTGCGCGAAGCCCCGCCTGAATTTGCGCGATTGCGCGTCGTTCTGCCCGGCTTTCGAAACTCGGCCGGGTTGCGCGCCTTTGAGATCGTACCGGATGGCGAGTACGGAGATCGGGTGATCACGCCGGGCTCCAGTGTGCCTTCGAAACAAGACCTTGCTCCTGACCAGCAGGAAACCGATGGCGTTGCATCAACAGAAGACGCGGCCGGCGCAGCACAAGGCGCCCCCACGGACCCGGCTGCGGAGCCTCCGGCGGTTAGTCCGGCCGACGTTGCCCGGGAGGTCACGGAAACTGCATTTTTTCAATCGGGTTATTTTGAGATCGTTCCGGTGTTTCAGTACACAACCGAGCGAGATCGATTGCGCGCCGAAGGGCTTTCCCTGGCGGACAGTACTCTGCAGGCGGCCCGCAATTTGGGGATCGACTATATTTGCTATGGGGATCTCACGAATTTCGAGATCGGTCAGAATACCAGCTACTGGAAAGTGCCCTTCTGGGCGATCGTCCTGGTGGGCTCCTTTTTCATAAAAGACGACGACGTGCGGGTCTTCATCTGGTATTCGCTTCTGCGTGCCCTCGCTGCAATCCCTCTGGACAGTCAGTTCTGGCGCGCTGGTGTCGGCTGGGAGGATCTGGAACTACGCATTTCGATCGCCATGAACCTGCGCATGGTCGATGTGCAAAATGGTTCGGTCGTCTTTTCGCGCGAGCGAGATCTGGATCGCATTGAAAAAGCGCGCAACCTTGACCTGTTGTTCTGGGTTTCCGATAGTGAGGTGCGCATCACGCGTTCCAGCGCGGGACACCAGATTAGATACGTGGCCCAGCAGCTTACGAACGACCTGGGGGCCGAACTGGATACCCGCCGAGACGCCTTTCCTGGTGGGAGTGCTACTTCTTCTTCAGGAGTTTCTGCACCGCTCGAAGCACATCTTTCCGACTGATCTGGCCGACCACTTTTTCTTCCCGGTCTATGACCGGGATCTTGCGAAATGCGCTTTCCAGAAATATGTCCACGATTGTGTAGAGGTCGGTTTCGGGCGTTACGGTTTTCACGCCGCTGCTCATGTAGTGTTCTACGTCCTGGGCCGGTTGCTGATGGTAGTAGGACTTGTGAGCGAGCAACTTCAGGCAGTCTTTTTCGGTGAGCATACCGAGCAGGCGGCCTTGATCGTCCACGACCGGCGCTCCGGAGATCTTGTGTTTGATCAAAAACGCCATCGCGTCCATGAGGTGCGTTCCGGGTCGCAACAGGGGTTCGTTGCGTGTCATTATCTCGCTGGCGACGGGCGGTGATTCGCTGATTGTCTGGATGGCGCCGGTATAGTTCATGACATTGCTCCTTGCACCTCGGTCAGCGCGCCAAATAGACCGGGCACGCCAAACAGGGCAAAACCGAGGACCTGATATGCCCCGCTCCGGTACCGTCTGTAAACCAAAAATGCCGCTTGAGGTCCCAAAAAACAAAGCGACAGTGCTGAACTAGTTACGGCTTCTTCTTCGTCTGTAGCCCGAGTCGATAGAACAGAAGGCAGAGTAGTCCCATGCCGCCCATAGAGAGGGCACTGAGCGAAAGCGGCGGCAGCAACGCAGGCAGACCTTCGAACCCGCGAGTGATGAAGATGGCTCCCGCGACCCCCGCCAGGGCTTCGCCGGCAATCAATCCCGAAGCGAACAGCACGCCGCTGCCTCCATTTTTCTGGCCGCTTCGATCGGTCAGGGCCCGCATCACGCCTCCCGCAAAGATCGTCACGGTGAGCGCAAAGGGCAGGTAGAGCCCAACCGCCACCGGCATAGGATGGGCGCGGTACCGGCTGCCGCGCAGATCCAGCCAGCGATCGACCAGAACGAGCAGCAATGCTACCGCCGCCCCCAGGCCCACCGTATTCAGTGGAATCTCCTGTTCACCGGTTAGCGCTCCGGTCAAGCTTGCAAAGAGCGCCGCCTGAGGTGCACGCAAGTCTTCCCCGCCAATTGTGTAAGCCTGGTGCAAAAGCGAAAGAGTGCCGGCAAAGATGGGCGCGCTGGCGGCCACACCGATCAATTCGCCGTATTGCTGCTTCGAAGGTGTGGCCCCGACCAGTTCGCCGGTTTTCAGATCCTGAGCAATGTCGCCGGCGGTGCAGGTGGCGCAGCAGACCAAACCGGCCACGCCCAGGATTGCCAGACTGGCCGACTCTCCGCGCAGGCCCGCACCGAGGATCACACCGGAAGCAAGTAAGAGCGCGCAAATCGTCATGCCGGAGACCGGAGAGTTGGAAGAACCGACCAGCCCGACGATGTACGCGGCCACGGCCACAAAGAGCGCGGCCAGCAGCATCATGATCAGGCCGATCAGAAGCGCCAACCAGAGTGAGTCGAGCAGCATGTCGTAGAGCACGAGCGTGCCCAAAAGCCCCAGTAAAAAAAAGAAAGCCAGATGTCGCCGCGGAATGTCCCGGGGGGCGACCTGGCCGGCACCGGCGCGAAAGAGCTCTTTCAGGCTGGCGCCAATTCCACGACGCACCTGCACCAGAGAATAAAGTCCTCCGACCAGCATACCGCCGACACCCAGGAAACGGATCTGCGCGCTCCAGGCCGCCGCGGCAAATTCGTCGGCGGCCATGTGATTGGGCAGGAGACCGGAGAGCGGCAAAAAGACCAGGGACCCCAGGGCACCTCCACCAACCAGAAGCAGCGCAATCTCAAGACCGACCACATAGCCAACGCCAAGCAAAGCGGGGGAAACATCGATGCCGCCATAAAACACGTGGCGGTTTACGCTCAAAGCCGACTCGACTTTGCGCGCGAGCAATCCGAACCACTCCGTCAAAAGCTTGAAGGCCAGGCCCAGCGCGGCGCCAAGCGAAATCGCCGTGAGGCTCTGGCCGCCGCGGTCTCCGGCGCGCAGCACTTCTGCACATGCCTGGCCCTCGGGGAAAGTCAGGGAAGGCTGCTCCGTGATCATGACCTTACGCAAGGGGACCAGAAAGATCACTCCCAGGCCTCCGCCAACCAGGGCGATCAAAGTCGTCGGCCAGAATTGGAAGTCGTTCCAGACTCCGATCAGAACCAGGGCGGGCACGGTAAAGATCACGCCCGCCGCCAGGGATTCTCCGGCCGACGCGATCGACTGGACGATGTTGTTTTCCTGAATGGTTCCGGACCGAAACAGGCCGCGCAACAGGGCCATGGAGATCACCGCGGCCGGGATGGAAGCGGAAACCGTCATTCCGGCGTACAACCCGAGGTACGCATTGGCCGCCCCCAGAATGATAGCCAGAAGTATGCCCAGGATTACTGCGCGGACAGTGAACTCTCGAACAGCCGGTTGCATAGAAACGAAAGAACTATCCCTGGCTCCGCTTGCTGTCAAGAACGCTGGGCGGGTTTTGGCGGGGCCAGGCGAAAGAAGTGGTCAAATGTCAGCCTGGCGGGTCCGGTGTCCAGGGACGGCCGATTGCGATGTGTGTGATTTTCTTTTCTTTTGGGGAGTATCCCGAGTATCCGCTGATCCTTGCCGCCAATCGCGATGAATTTTATCGTCGCGCGACACGACCGGCGGCGGTCTGGCAGGATGCCCCCAACATACTGGGCGGGCGGGACGAAGAGCAGGGCGGCACCTGGCTTGGGGCGACACGGGATGGGCGCTGGGGCGCTATCACAAACTTCCGCGAAAAACCGGACCCGGACAAGCAGTCCCGTGGACTGATTCTGTCCGGTTTTCTTTCCGGTGTTGACCAACCCGGTCCGTACCTCCGCAGTCTGGAGAGCGAAGCGCAAAAGTACAACGGTTTCAACGTGCTTCTGGGAACAACGAGCGAAGTCTTTTACTATTCAAATCGCGGTGGTGGTTTGCGAAAGCTCTCCCCCGGCCTGTACGGTTTGAGTAACGCTGTTCTCGACACGCCCTGGCCTAAAGTGGAAGCGGGAAAAGAAGAATTGCGTCGCGCTCTCGAAACCGGCCCCGATACGGACAGATTGCTGGGATTGCTGGCCGACGAAACAAAGGCCCCCGACGATCAACTTCCCCAAACCGGCATTCCGGTTGAATTTGAACGCCTGGTATCGTCGCGTTTTATTCGTTCCCCGATTTACGGCACCCGGGCCAGCACGGTTCTGGTCAGGCGGGCAGACGGCCACACGGTTCTCGAAGAGCAGAGTTTTCTTGTTGGGGGCCAGCCCGGGCCACGCGTGCATCTCGAATGGGACATCGTTGTGTGATCTGCTCTGAGAGTGAAGAGCGATGGCAATTGTTCTCCCGAAGCGATGGATGGCGGCACGATCGCGTTGTGGTCACTGCGTGGCCGGTGCATGGCGAGCTTCACGGTTCGGCGCTTCGTCGGGATCGCCAAAGCCGCCGCCACCTGGCGTTTCGATGACGATTTGATCACCGGCCTGGAGTGGAACGGTCTGGCAGCTCGACAGGGCGACCGTCTCGCCTGATTTTCGAAGCACGCGATTGCGGCCCGGCTTTCCATCTTTGCCGCCGGCCAGGCCGCGGGCCTTCTCCACTCTACGGTTGGAAAGGACCGAGACGGCGGCGTCCTCCAGAAATCGAATGCGCCTGACAAGACCGTCGCCCCCATGATGACGTCCGGCCCCGCCGCTTCCGTGCCGGAGAGAAAATTCTTCGACGCGCACCGGGAAACGCTCCTCGAGCACTTCGGCATCAGTGATGCGCGAATTTGTCATGTGCACCTGGACTCCGGAGGCGCCGTCAAAGTCCTGGCCGGCGCCGGATCCTCCGCCGATGGTTTCATAATACTGGTAACTCTGATTTCCAAAACTCAGATTGTTCATGGTTCCCTGGGAATCGGCCAGCACACCGAGGGCGCGATACAACGTATCTACGAGAACCTGAGAGGTCTCAACGTTGCCCGCGACAACTGCGGCCGGCGCGTCCGGGTTCAGGAAACAAAGTTCCGGCAGCTTGATTTCGATTGGTTCCAGGCAGCCGGAGTTCAAGGGGATGTCCTCGTTAACGAGAGAACGAAACACATAAATCAGTGCGGCCTTTACGACAGAAGGGGGCGCGTTGAAATTCCCGCTGGTAGGTTCGGAAGTGCCGGCAAAGTTTACACGCAGGCAGTCAACGGCGGGCTTTTCGATCTGCACGCGAATGACCAGACCGTTGTCCAGCCGTCCTTCGGCGCTTCCGGGCTTCACGTTTCGGATAACGCGGCGCACCGCCGCCGCCGCATTGTTCCGGACGAAACCCATGTAGGCGATCATTTCATCGCGTCCTCTGTCCGTCGCCTGCTCCATCAGAAGGCGGCGTCCCCGTTCGTTGGCGGCCATCTGAGCGCGCAGGTCTGCCAGGTTTTGTTCCGGGTTTCGGGCCGGATAGGGGTTGTCTTTCAGTTGGGCGCGCAACTCGTCTTCCAGCATGCGGTCCTGCTGGGCCAGTAGCCGAATCGGGATCAGTACGCCCTCTTGCGCGATCGACTGACTTTCAGACGGCATGGAGCCTGGTGTGATGCCCCCGATGTCGGCGTGGTGCCCCCGCGAAGCGACAAAGAACGATGGCGTTCGATCCTGATCCAGGAAGACCGGTGTTACGACCGTTATGTCCGGAAGATGGGTGCCCCCGCCGCTCCGGTATGGGTCGTTGGTCACGAAGACCTGCCCGCGTTCGATGCTGCGGCGCGTTTGCTGAATGGCCTGCACGGTTTCGGACATGGATCCGAGATGAACCGGTATATGGGGTGCATTGGCCACCATGCGACCCTGATCGTCAAAAATGGCGCAGGAGAAGTCCAGGCGCTCCTTGATGTTTACGGAACTTGCCGTTTGTTGCAGAACGGTTCCCATTTCCTCCGCAACGGCGCGAAAACGATGGTTGTAGATTTCCAGAAGCACCGGATCTTCCATGATTTCGCCGGCGGGCTTTCCCTGATCCTGCCGTCCTTCTGTTTTCTGCGTGAGCAGGAGGGCAGAGTCCCGGACTTCCGCCTGCCAGTCGGGTTCCAGGACCAGTGTATCATTCGGAGAAAAGAGGAAAGCCGGCCCTGAAATTGTGGAGCCCGTCGATAGGCCGGTCGCGTCGTAAAGCGGGGCCTCCATCCATCTTCCCTGGAGAAAAATGCGAACATGTTCGGCGTGTTCGGAAGGCGCAGCGTCCGGTCTGGTACCGGTTGGCACGCTGGCGCCTGGAAGAGCGAGTTCCACAAGAATGCTTTCCAATCGAATGTCATCCGGACCGCGATCGAAGCCGTAGAGTCGTTCGTGGGCGCGTCGGAACTCCTCGACCATTTCCGCGATTTCGCGGGGAGCAATCGGGAGGCTTTGATCATAGCCGGAGTACTTCAGATGGGCCATCGTTCTTGTGCGAACGCCGGGGCTACTGTGCCATCTGTGGTTTTGGGCCAGGCTCTCCCCCATCTCTTGAATGTCTGAATACGAGAGGGTGCCCAGCGCCTTACCAACGTAGCGTTCCAAAAGGACGCTGCGTTCGGCGGCCCCCATGCCATACGCCGAAAGCACTCCGGCCAGGGGGCTCACAAGGATCTTACGAATGCCAAGCCTGCTCGCGATGGCGCAACAGTGCTGCCCCCCGGCCCCGCCGAAGGTGGCGAGCACGTAGTCGGCCGGATCGTAGCCCCTCTGCAGCGAGATTTTGCGTATGGCGTTTGCCATCGATTCGACGGCCACTTCAAAGAAACCAAGGGCGACCTCCTCGGGCTTGCGGTTCAGGCCGGTTTCCACCTGAACTCTCGCCGCCAATTCCGAGAAAGCGTCCACCACAGCCCTTTCGTCGAGCGCGTCCGTCCCGTCGGGACCGAATATATGCGGAAAGAGCCGGGCCTGTAGCCTTCCGAGCAGCAGGTTGGCGTCGCTCAAACTCAGCGGACCTTGATTTCCATAACAAAGTGGTCCGGGCTGCGCCCCCGAAGACTGCGGACCGACCTGGAAGCGCCCGTGATCGAACTTGAGGATGGAGCCGCCACCCGCCGCTACCGTGTGGATGCGAAGGATGGGTGTTTGCAGGCGTACGCCGGCGATCTCACTTTCAGTGGTGCGTTCGAGTTGACCGCGGTAGTGCCATACGTCGGTGGACGTGCCGCCCATATCAAAACCGATGATGCGTTCAAAACCAGCGTGTAATCCCACCTGAACGCCACCGACCACGCCGCCGGCGGGCCCCGAAAGCAGGCAATCCCGCCCGCGAAACTCCGTGGCCGGCACCAGGCCACCGTGGGACTGCATGAAGAAGAGGGCACTGCCCTTGAGGTGGTTTCGCAGTCTTCTGGTATATTTTTCGAGTACCGGAGAAAGGTAGGCATCGACTACGGTGGTGTCTCCGCGGCGTACGAGTTTGATGAGCGGACTTACGTCGCTCGAACAGGAGATATGATCGAAACCGATCTCTCCGGCGATTCTTGCGGCGGCAAGTTCATGAGCCGGATTGCGATACGAGTGCAAAAACACAATCGCGCAGGAACGCAGCCCCTGGTCATAAGCCTTTTGTAACTTTCGACGCAAGGCGCCTTCGTCGAGGGCGCGCACAACGGATCCATTGGCCGCCAGGCGTTCGGACGCACCGACTGCCTGCATGTAGGGAGCGCGGCTTCTTTCTATTCTCAGCGCAAAAATGTCGGGTCGATTCTGGTAGCCGATCTCGAGGGCGTCTTCGAAGCCCTCTGTGATAACCAGCAAAGTCGGTTCCCCCCGGCCTTCCAGCAGGGCATTCGTGCCCACCGTCGTCCCCATACGAACTTCATTTATGGGATGCTCGTCTGGAGATTGGGCGCAAATGCGACGGATGCCTTCGATGGCGGCGTCGGGGTAGAGTGGCGAGTCCGACAATAACTTGAGGGAAACAAGTTCACCTCCCGGACTCAGGGCGACCAGGTCCGTAAAGGTGCCACCCCTATCGATCCAGAAACGCCAGCCGGGTGGGCTTTCCCGATCTTCCATCCGTTTCGATGCTCGGGGAAACCGAGCCGCGGTCAAGTCAAGATGCAAAGTCGTAAAGTATTGCGCAGCAAGCGCCTTGAACCGATCCAGTACAGGTATGCTTTGGAAGAATTGGAGAGGCAAACTGCTGCTTGTGTTCGGGTCGGGTGGACTGGGACTTTTGGTCATGCTGTCGCTGGAGCTGACCCTGGGTCCGGGCCGCATAGAGGAAGTGTTGTTGGATTGGCGCTACCGGTACATGAATGCCGGCCTCGCTCCGGACCCGCGCGTCGTCGTTGTGCGTTTTGACGGCGGCCCGTACCGGGAAGCGCTGGCCGGCGCAAGCACTGCCACTCTGCACGCCGACGACCTGCTACAGGTGGTCGATTCCATTCTCTTGTTTCGACCACGGGCGATTCTGATGGAAGGACTTCCGGAGCTTCCGGCCGGGCTGGCGGAAACTCTGGCCGATATCGCATCGGGCTCGTCGCGCCTGTCCCTGCCGGTCTGGACCGACAAACCGCTGCAGATGGACAGTGTGCGCGCATTCCAAGCAGCGGAGGATCCGGCCCTGGAGGACGCGCATCGGGTGACGGAGATTGTTGCATTGCAGGTGATCCGCACCGATGCCCACCCGGAAAGCACGGTCTACGCGCTGCATGCTTTGCGCCATCCCGGTCTCGTTCCCCTTCAGGCCGCGCGCGCGCTTCACATTGTGAGTTTGCCCCTCGATCTGGATGCAGTGGCTCGTCGCGCACCCCTTCTGTTCCGCCTGGAAGGCGGGAACTACCTGCCCGGGCCGGGTCTGCGGGCACTGTGGTTGGACGGTCGTGTCGACAGCGTCGTACTCGAGGCCGATTCGCTGACGCTCGTTTCGCCGCAGCGCACTCGCGAGACGCTCTCTCACGAAGACGGAGCCATGCGCATTCACTATTACCCGCCCCGTGCCTATCTACCTGCGCGGCGTGGCTCCGATGTGACGCGCTTTCGTATCTTTTCCGGGGTGGAGGTCCGGGAGTCGCTGGACCTGCTGCAGAATCGTCAGGTCTTTCGTTTTGAGGAACTGCCGGTTTTGCCGGACGAATTTGAAAATGTTTTTGTCATTGTGGACCTGGCGAGTCCGACCCTGGACACACCGATCGGTCCGCTTCCGCGGTCGTATGTCCAGGCAACCGTGCTTTCCAATCTACTTCAGGGCCATCACCTGAAAGAGGTCGGGGCTCTTTGGGGTTGGCTGCTCGCGTGCCTGACCGCCTGGTCGATCGGAGGCTTTGTTGTTCTGGGACGTAGTGGGGTCACCCGGGCCATTCTGCCCCTGTTTATTTCAGTGTTCCCGTTACTGGCAGGAGCGGTTGCCTTCTCGTATAGAATCGGGCTGCCGCTCTCCCAGCACCTGGTGGCAACGGTGGCCACGCTATCGTTCGTGTTTCCTTTGCGTCGCTTTCTTTCGAAGCCCGATACACGCTGAGATACTTTTTTTCACAAGCTACGACAGCCACCCCGCTCTTTGCTCGTATTTGACGCCGCGCAATGGCATTCTGGAACAAGCATGTCGAATGATGATCCAACGCTGCCGGCATCTTTTGGCGCGTCGCTTAACAACGCTCGTGTGTTTGTCCGGCGGTCCGGAGCGCCGCGGCCCGAAGCGAGATATGTAATCTACTGGATGCAGATTCACCGTCGGCTTTTCAGTAACTACGCCCTGGAATACGCCGTACTAGCGGCAAACAGCCTTGGTTTGCCCCTGTTGGTATTGGAAGCGCTACGGTGCGACTACCCCTGGGCGTCCGTGCGCTTTCACCAGTTTCTCCTCGAAGGCATGCAGGAACACCTGCGAATCACAACCGAGCGTGGTTTCAACTACTACGCTTATGCCGAGAGATCGGCGGGGGAGGGTAGCGGACTTCTGGAGAGCCTCTGCGAGCACGCTGCGGTTTTGATTTCCGACGAGTTCCCGGCGTACATCATTCCCGTTCACAATCGGGCTATCGCACGTAAGCTGGACATTCCTTTTTTTACGGTGGATGCAAACGGCATCTTACCGCTGTCTCTGAGCGAACGCGCCCCGTATAGCGCCTACATTTTTCGAAAGCTGGTCCAGAAATCGTTTCGGTCCTGCTATGGCGCGCCGCCGGAACACGACCCTCTTGCTCTGCTCAAGAATCGTTCACGTCTGAAAATCCCGACCTCGATTTCCGAGCGCTTTCCGCGGGCGGACAACTTGCTCAAGGGCCTGCCGCAGTCGATTCATGAGTTGCCTCTGGATCGCACCGTTCGAGCAATCGAAAGATCGGGAACACGCGCCGCTGCGCTCCGGCGTCTGGACGAATTTCTAAAGAGCGGTCTTGGTCGTTATGGCGCCGAGCGGAACCATCCCGACAGTCAGGTTTCCAGCGGCCTGAGTCCGTACCTGCACTTTGGTCGTATCTCCGCCCACGAAATTCTGGCGGCCGTGTTTGAAGCTCAGCCACAGAACTGGTCACTGGCGAAAGCAAAAGACAATCGGGGTTCCAAAGGCTTCCTGAATGGAGACAGTAACATCGAGGACTTCTTTGACGAGCTGGTCGTCTGGAGAGAGACCGGATATCATTTCTGTCACCATACGCGCAACTACGACCGTTTCGACAGCCTTCCAAATTGGGCCCGTAACACTCTCCATTATCACGCCAGAGACAGGCGTGAACACGTTTACGATCTGGATAGCCTGGCCGCAGCACAGACTCACGACGAAATCTGGAATGCAGCTCAGCGGCAGCTACGGACAGAGGGTGTGATTCACAACTATCTGAGAATGCTCTGGGGCAAAAAGATTCTGGAGTGGACGCCCGATCCTCTGGCGGCTCTTGAGACCCTTATCGAGCTGAACAACCGTTACTCAATTGATGGCCGCAATCCGAATAGCTATTCCGGTGTTTTCTGGACCCTTGGACGCTTTGATCGGCCGTGGCAGGAGCGTCCTATCTTCGGCAAGATTCGCTATATGTCGAGCGAGGCCACCCGACGCAAGGTTCGCCTGAGAGAATACCTTTCGCGTTATGGTGACCAGAGTAAGTTTGCATTCTGATTTGGTTGACGCTCGGAAGCGACCCGGACCAGGCTGAGTTCATGGCGGACAAGAACTCCAAACAACCCGAGAACGTGCCCGGACCCTGGTATGTCGATCAGACATGCGCGCCCTGTCACGTGTGCCTGGACGAAGCTCCTGCGCTGATTCGCTACGCGCCCGGGGAAACCCACTCCTTCTTTTTCAAACAACCGGAAACTCCCGAAGAAGAGGCGGCCGCCGAAAACGCAATGCAGGCCTGCCCTACCGAAGCCATTGGCAACGACGGTTGAGCCGGTAACAAAAAGCGACCGAATTGTACGCAACAAAACGCACTTCCAGGACCTCTTCCCAACATGGAACGAGCAACCGCCTGGAATGCCAGGGCCACCGTGCCCGCGAAGCCGCCTTGCACCCTGTTGGTGCCCGCCTCGCTTGAAGAGTTTCTCCGCTGGCGATATCGACAGCACGGCCCGGTCATCGCCTACCTGGCCTTCTTGCTCGGCCGGGCGTCTATCTACCGCGACCAAGGTAGACTCCCGGGGGTCGAGCGGGTAACCCGCAGGTATCAGGCCGAAAATCGTTCTCTTCAGCGATGGCATGTGCGGGTGCCCGGGGAACTCTGGACTCAACTCCGTTGCCTGGCGGGTGCCAGTGGCGTCACGATGTCGCATATGTTCGTCATCCTCGTGGAACTTGATCAGGAAGACCAGGATACGGGACGAAACGACGGAGCTCCGACGTTTTGGGGGGCGAAGGTCAGCTTTTTGGAGGGCGTGGGTTATGCGGACGGGGTCACGCGCCGCAAAATTCGATACATTACCACTCCCGAGGCCCCGCCCCGACTACTGAGACTGATTCGGGGGCGTGCCCGCCCCCTAAGACTTCGGTAGGGCCTCTTCTTCTATTGTAAAAGGAACCGGAAGTTCACCCAGTATGGTTTCGATATAGGCTGTGCCTTCAACACGGAGCTGGATGGCGCCGCCTGCTGTCAAAGAGCGAAAGAGCGCCGTGCCGAGGGCGCCGAGAGTCGCATTGACCCTCAGCGGAACAACGGCGCGCTGGCCGGGTGCAATCTCGGTGCGGCCTTCATTTTGTCCGGTACCGATCTCGTCACCCTCTGCAAAGACCTTGAAGTCCATCCTGTCCAGGACCACCTCGCTCTCGTTTGGGTTACGGATGCCGACATTAACCTGAAGTTGCACTGCGCTGAGACTGTAGCCCAGTAGCTGGAGGCCTTCCAGGTCGAATTCACAATTACGCAGGTTTTCGCGAGCCTGCCGGATGGCGCAACTGACCGATCCCAACAGTGCCAGGCATATGAGAATTTGCGCAGATCTTCTGGTCATTTCGCAAGTATCGCCAGAAACCGACCACGGGCACAAGTTCTTTTGCGTCTTCCCCCGAGTTACGATCTGACGCGAGACCGACCGGAGACCCTTGAAAAAAGACCGCTATTTTTCAAAGACGTATCGTCAGGCCAGGAGCCGTTTTCGTCGGGCGGCGAGGAGGGCGGGCGCGCGGACCAGTAGCCTCCATTGGGGATTGCGCGGTCCCGAGAATGAGAAGTTGAGCGTGGATATTGCCATTCTTGGCGCGAAGCGTGCAAGACGTGTTTTGCTGCATTGCTCGGGAATCCATGGCGTCGAGGGTTTTGCAGGTTCGGCGGTTCAACTGGATTTGCTGCGTCACCCCCCACGTATTCCAGCCGATGGCGCTCTGGTGATTGTGCACTGCCTGAATCCGTACGGGATGGCCTACCTGCGACGGGCAAACGAAAACAATGTGGATCTGAACCGCAACTTCGTGGAGCGCGATGGGGAGCGCAAAGGGGCCCACGACGGCTACCATCGCATTCACCCGCTCCTCAATCCGGCCAGTCCACCGCGTTACGACTTCTTCACGTTGCGCCTGCTTGCGCGCATCGTTCGGCATGGCTTCCGGTATCTACGGCAGGCCGGCGCCGAAGGTCAGTATAGCTATCCGCGTGGTCTTTTTTTCGGTGGTCACAGGCTCGAAGACGGGCCGCTTCTTTTTGAGCGCTGGATTCGGAAGAATCTCAGGAAGGCGCGGCGTGTCGTCGCGATCGATGTTCACACGGGTATTGGCGAGATCGGGCGAGATTGGCTGATACTCGAACGGCATCATGGTGAAGCCTTTCATCGCCTGCTTGAGAAGCACTATAATGGCCGCCTCGACACGCTTGATCCGGAGAATACGATCGCCTATAAGGTACGCGGCGGCCTTGAACTGGCGATTCCCCGAATACTCAAGAAGGCTTATGTTGATTTTGTGACGGAGGAATTCGGTACCGGCTCGGGCACCGGTCTGCTTCGTGCGTTACGTGACGAGAATCGCCTGTATCACCATGTGCCCGACGCATCGCCGGGCCATCCAGTCAAGCGGGCGCTACTCGAACGATTTGCGCCTTCAACCGCGCTCTGGCGAAAGAGAGTTCTAAAAGATGGTCGGCGGCTCATTCGCCTCGCCTCGCGCTATCTTTTTGAGTGACCGAACACGCTACCAGACGACCGCATTCATACGTGGTCGGATGGCATCGTAGCCATTGAGAATCTGAACGCGCGCGTAGGTTTCGAAGGTCTCCTTAATCAAACCCCGGGCAACGATGTTTCCGTTTCGGGCGATCACAATACGATCGGTCGCCCGCACTTTTTCGTTAACACTGTTGCCGGTCACCGTGATTTCGCGACCGTCATTCCGAATCATAAACACGGTTCCGCTGAAACGCGCCCGCGGCGCGGCCGTTGCGTTGGCCTGGTTTGGTGATTCAGCAGGCAGTGTGATGCGCCTGAATACCATGTCAATGCCTGGAGTGTGGAATCGACTCACATCCAGCCGGAGTGTATCGGGATCGACCAGGTCGAGACGTATTTGGTGGCGGCATACGTAGTCGGGCAGTTGACGGCAACCTTCCAGTGTCACCGTTGCGCCACCGGCACTACCGGCTTGCCAGGGACCGAAGTTGTCTTCATCCCACGAGCTGAGTACCGTCTCCGGGCCACGGTATTCGCGACTGCGCGGCACCTTTATGATGTCGTTTGCCACAATCTCCGTGCGCGAGGTGGATATCTGTCGCGGCTCGACGAAAACATTTTCTGCCTGAACGCCGCGCCCGAACGGCCGGCCATTCATAAGCAGCGTAATCTGGAGTGAGTAAGCGCCCGAGTCGTCCCTCCCTATGTCCATCACACCCGTCAGATAGTAGTCACCCAGGAAAGCGACATCACCGGTGGCCGGTTCCGCCTGCCAGGTTCCGACCGCCTGAAAGGCTGGTTCGGCCGGCTCTTCGCTCAGGCTGTAACTCGTGCAGGCAACCGCCAGAAGCATTACGAGCAGTACGCTCAGGGTTTGTTGGATCATAGCTTGTCTCTCCATTTAATTTGTCACTCGTTCAGCGCGGCCTCCAGCGCCTTTCGCGCGTTCTCGCGGGCATGCGCTCCCAGCGAATACTCGCGGTGCATCACGATCACGCCACGAGTCGGGCTGGCAACGTACAGAGCCGGGTGGCTGCTGATCTGCAGCGCCTGCACGAGTCGCAGCTCAGGATCGTAAATGCCGATCCCGCGAATTCCGAATCGGTCTGCAGTGCTGCGCAGATCCTGCACGCTGAGTCCCGAATCCACGTTGATCTGGAACAGA
This sequence comes from Spirochaetales bacterium, assembly GCA_024233935.1. GTDB lineage: Bacteria > Spirochaetota > Leptospiria > Leptospirales > Leptonemataceae > JACKOY01. The sequence continues at coordinate 268,191 of JACKOY010000001.1, forward strand.
CTGCCGCGTCCGGACTCAACCAGCATTTCATGCCCGACCTCAGACGCTCCGGCGCAACCCGGACAATCTGTGCTCCAGAAGAGAATTGCTATTGGCCGTGCGCTGGATTCGGATAAGCGCAGCACGGAACCATCGGTTCCCGTGAGTTCAAGCTCGAAGCCCGGCGGGAGGTCGGATCGCGAAGTATCGCACTGCAGTATGGTCGCCGTAAAAACGAGTCCAGCAATCAGCAACCCGGCGCGCGTCAGGAATCTTTCAGGCTTCGCGACGATATACGACAGAGCCAGAGCGCGATAAGAAACTCAAGGAAAAAAGCTAAACGATTTCTGCTTTTCCCTGGCCTGAGCCGGGTTCATAGGTCGCGCGAAGAACATCGTCAAACTGCGTTACAAAGTAAACACGCAGTCCCGCTCGCAGGTGTTCGGGCAATTCCTTGTAGTCGCGGAGGTTTTCTCGCGGCAGGATGATGCGCGCAATCGACCGGCGGCGGGCTGCGATGATCTTTTCTTTAACACCGCCAATCGGTAGAACATTTCCTGTAAGAGTCAACTCCCCGGTCATCGCCACGTCGCGCGGCACGGGTTTGTTCTTTGCAAGCGAATACAGTGCCAGCGCCATCGTGATTCCGGCGGAAGGCCCGTCCTTGGGCGTTGCTCCGGCGGGCACATGAAGGTGCAGGAAGCGGTCTTGAAAGTAATCCGCCGGGATTTCGTAGTGGGCCGCGCGTGAGCGGATATAGGTGTAGGCAATCTCGGCGCTCTCCTGCATCACATCGCCCAGCTGACCGGTTTGCTTGTAGCCCGGGCTTTTGGAAAGCAGGGCCGCCGCTTCGACGTGCAGGGTGGCGCCGCCCAGGCTGGTCCAGGCCAGGCCCGTCACCACACCCGGTAAAGACCTTTCGTACAGAACCTCATCCGTATGTGCCGGAGGCCCTAAAAACTCTTCTACCAACTCCCTGGTCATGCGCACGGGCGCGGTGTTGCCTTCCGCGTGACGTCGGGTCATTCGCCGCATGATCTTCTTGATTCGGTTTTCCAGGCTGCGAACGCCGGCCTCGCGCGCGTACCGATCAATAATCTCCTTCAGGGCCTCGTCCATGATTTCAATTTCCGCAGCCTTCAGTCCGTGTTCTTCCAGGGCCCGCGGTATGAGATATCTGCGAGCGATCTCGAATTTCTCTTCCAGAATGTATCCGGAAAGCTTTATGATTTCCATTCGGTCGAGCAAAGCGGAGGGGATCGTATCCAGCTGATTGGCGGTGGCAATGAAGAGAACCCGTGAAAGATCAAAGCGTACGTCGAGATAATGGTCCAGAAAGTCTGAATTCTGGGCCGGGTCCAGGACCTCCAGGAGCGAGCTGGCCGGGTCTCCCTGAAAGCTGGCGCCTATCTTGTCGATCTCATCAAGCATGATGACGGGATTCGAGGTGCCCACGGTCTTCAGGCTTTGAATGAACTTGCCCGGCATGGCTCCGATATACGTACGCCGGTGCCCCTTGATTTCGGCTTCGTCGCGCATTCCGCCCAGGGAGAAACGAAAGAACTTCCGGTTCAGCGCTTCGGCGACAGAATGTCCAATGGAGGTCTTGCCCACGCCGGGTGGCCCTACAAAGCACAACACCGAGCCCGATATGCGCCCGGTCTTGAATCCCGTGCTGATAAACTCCAGGATTCGATCTTTGACATCGGTCAGGCCGTAGTGATCTCGATCAAGGACCTCGCGGGCACGAGCCACTTCGAAACTATCTTCAGAGTAGATGCCCCACGGAAGTAAGGTGAGCCAGTCCACGTAGTTCCGACTAACATTATATTCAGGTGAAACCGGTTCCAGCAGACGCAGTTTCTGAATCTCCTGCTCTACAACTTTGCGCGACTCTTCGGATAAAGAGCGCTTCTCCAGGCGCTCCTGAAAGCCCTCAATCTCAGTTGTCTTTTCGTCTTTTTCGAGGCCCAGTTCTTTCTTAATTTCTTTCAATTGCTCGCGAAGAAAGAACTCCTTTTGTTGTTTGCTGATCCGTTCCTCGATCTTGTTTTTGATCTTCTCCTGCAGTTGCAGCAACTGCAGCTCTTCCTCCAATATTACCATGAGCCTTTCGGCTCGCTGAATAAGGGGCACTGTTTCGAGCAGTGTTTGAAGTTTTTCTCCGCTGGCGGTGGTCATGGAGGCGACCAGGTCCATAATCAGACCCGGCTGCTCAATGTTCATGCTCGCCAGAAGCATTTTCAGCTGCTCCGCAAAGAGCGGATTACGCTTCAGTAATTCTTTCACAGATGTTATGATAGCGGTTGTGTAGGCCTTCAACTCCTGATCAGGCCGAGTGCTGGCGTCTTCGTAGTACTCTACGCGCCAGCGCAGGACCCCGTCTTCGGCGCCTTCGTCTTTGACTCTCTTGAATCGGCGCAGAGACTGTATCAGAACGTGAATTGTGCCCTCGCCGGTCTCCGCCATTTTTATCACGACGGCAGCGGTTCCGATCTCGAACAGCTCTGAAGACAACGGCCTTTCTTCGTTGTAGTCTTTTGCAAAAACCAGCCCCAGGGCGCGCTGATTTCCTTCCGCTACCGACCGAAGGGTCGGTAGAATCTGATCGTGGCCAAACTGGATGGGGATGGTCAGGCCGGGAAAGATAGGTCTCTGGTTCAGCGGAATGATCGGAATTACGTCTGGCAGGGACTGATTTGCCGGTACAATATCCCGCGCGTTGACCTCTGCACCGTCGTCGGTAATTTGCTCGGGGCCGCTTTCTTCTTCATTGGCTTCAAACTGATCGTGCATCTCTGTACCACCCCGTTCAGCCTGCCGGCCGCGCCTCCCGCAGGGCACGCAAAACGAATTCGCGCAGCTCGGCTTCGCCGGCAGGCATGTCCTTGCGAAAACGTTCTATGACCGGCTCAGGATCAAAATCCGCATCCGAAGCGTCGTAGATGGCGACTTGATTGAACGTGTAAGTCGATTCGGTTTCATTCACCTTCCAGTGGTCGTGGCTACCGCTGCGTCTCCAGGCAAAGACCTGCTCATTGCGTGGTTTTCCGTAACATAGCTCAAAGCGGATCAAACTGTTGGCCTCGTCGTACCAAGCATAGAGGTCCCAGTAGCTGTCGCGAAACCAGCGAAGGCGCCCGGGGCCTTCCTGGCGGATCTTCCGAATTTCCTTTAGCATCTGAGGAGAATTGGAGTGTCCGAAAAGTTGGAAGCAACTGCAAGCTAAATCGATTGGATGTTAGCCCTTCGGCCCCTGCCGGCGTTGCTCCAATAGCCTTTTCAGATCCGAGAACTGCACCATTTCCTCCTGGTCCTTGCCGGCCTGAATCATGGGGAACACCTTTTCGTCGGCCGGGATAACTACTTCGAGGAGGGCGGGCTCTCGATCACGCAGCAAAAACGCCAACCCCGGGTCCACTTCCGAGGGATTCGTGATTCGCTGCCCCGCGATGCCGTAGCTCTCGGCGAGTTTTACAAAATCCGGATTGTACTGCCATTCAGACTCGGCGTAGCGTTCTTCGAAGAAAAGTTCCTGCCACTGCCGCACCATGCCCAGAAAGCTATTGTTCAGAAGGACAATTTTCACTCCGAGGTTGTATTGTCGGATCGTGGCAAGCTCCTGGATGCACATCTGGTACGACCCATCCCCTGTGACGCAAATCACCAGATCATCGGGAAACGCGAACTGCGCTCCAATCGCGGCCGGTAGCCCGTAGCCCATCGTTCCCAGACCTCCGCTTGTTAGCCAGCGATTGGGTCGATCAAAATGATAGTACTGGGCGGTCCACATCTGGTGTTGGCCGACATCGGTTGCGACGATTGCCTTGCCTTCCGTGCTTTCGTAGAGGCGTTGCAGCACATGCTGCGGCTTGACCAATTGATCGCTCTGTTCGTAGGCCAGCGGAAAGTTCTGCTTGTGCTGCTCCAGGTGACTCACCCATTCGGATCGATCTCGCTTTTCAACGTACGGTATCAAGGCCTGCAGACATTCCCGCAAATCACCGTGCAAAGCGTGATCGACTTTGACACGCTTGTTGAACTCGGTCGAGTCCACATCAATATGAGCGCGCACAGCCGACCGCGCAAACGTGCGTGCATTTCCCGCGACCCGATCATCGTAGCGCGCCCCGAGTGAAAGGAGAAAGTCAGTCTCCAGAATCGCCTTGTTGGCATAGGCCGTGCCGTGCATGCCCGGCATGCCCAGTGACAAAATATGACTGCCCGGGAATGCGCCGAGCCCCATCAGTGTAGTTGTGACGGCGCTCATGGATTTCTCGGCCAACGTGCGGATCTCGGGCGCCGCTCCGGCGATGATGGCGCCGCCGCCAACCATCAACAGCGGCCGTTCGGCCGCATTAAGTGCCTTTGCCAGGGCTTCCACGTCGCCGGTGACGGGAGGTTGCTTCGTAAATCTCGGACTGAGGCGGGACTCGGCGCGTAGTACCGACGTTTCTTGAATCTGAACATCCTTCGGGATATCGATCAACACCGGGCCGGGACGTCCGGAGTTGCACATGCTCCAGGCTTCCTCAAACGCCTCTGCCAGCTCATCGGCCGAACGAACAAGGGCGTTGTACTTTGTGATCGGGATCGAAATCCCGAAAATGTCTGCTTCCTGAAACGCATCGGACCCGATTGCAGTCGTGGCAACCTGCCCCGTGATCACGAACACCGGGATGGAATCCATCTTTGCGTCGCAAAGGCCCGTAACGGTATTGGTCGCGCCGGGGCCGCTCGTGACTACAACCACACCGGGCCGTCCTGTTGTCCGTGCGTAGCCTTCGGCCATGTGCATCGCGCCCTGTTCGTGGCGGACCAGTATGTGCCGAATGCGAGATTGATGCAACTCGTCATAGAAGGGCAAAATGGCCCCCCCGGGATAGCCGAACACCAGGTCAACGCCGTGAGATTGCAGTAGGTCGACAAGTAGTTGGGCGCCGGTTCGTTTCATGATGTGCTCGCTCTGGGGAAAGCAACCCCGCCGGCCACTTTCCAAAACGCGGCCCGCACGAAAAAGTAAAAATCCGGGCGGGCGCCTTACCTCCTCAGAAAAGCGCAACCCGGTCGAATCGGCCGCCAGAAATGCCGCATTTTTGGATGACGGGGCGGCCCTGACGCGGCGCCGTAACTCGTGGCCGCCCGTGAGATCAAAGACCTCGCAATTTTTCACCGCGCTCTGGATGAAATGAAACTCGAAGAGCCGGAGGTCGTACTGGTCTCGGGAAGCGATACGGGGGTCGTGGATCGCGTTCTGGAGCGTCTTCGGACCCGGTTGCGCAAAGAGGAAGGGGCCTTCGAGAGCGTTGTGTTCTCGGGCGAGCCCGGCGACGAGGTGCGGCTCCACGAAGAGGTCTGCAACATTCCTTTATTCTCTCCGTACCGCTTGATCATTGTCCGGGCGGGCGAAGAGTTGTTTCGGACCGTGCTCGCCCAGAAGGCACGGGCTGCGGTCTACAAACGCGACTTCGCGCACATTCCTGATCGGACTCTGCTTGTAATCGCGCACGCCGGTGCCCCCACCAAATCGCTGCTTTCGTTGTTTGGGGACCGGATTTTGCATCTGGTAACACGCGACCTTTACCCGAATCAGGTCCAGGACCAGATTCGGGCGGTGGCGGCTCGACTGCATCTCCGCCTGGACGAAGAGGCCATGCATACCTTGCGCGAATCGCTTGACCCGCGACAATCGGGTGTCGAGGCCGCGCTCCAGCGCTTGAAAGCCGTTCTGACTCCCGAGGAGTTGCAGCGCTCAGTTCCCGTCACGCGTGTGCGCGAAATCCTTTTTCCTTCGCAAGGCTGGGATAGCTTCGTCCTGGTGGATGCGCTGTTTGCTTTGGACCACCGCACGCTGCAACGCGAACTGCTGCGCTTCAATCCGGGGAATGACAGCTTCCTGGCGATCCTGAAATTGATGCTGAACCGGGCTAACGAAATCCGGATGGCCCGTGCCGGGCGTGATCTGGGAATGAACGATGAAGAGCTGCTTGAATTCCTGGACTTGAAAAACCGCCATCCCTTTGTAAAAAAGAAGATCCTGCAGAGGCTCGGTGGGGAACTCGCAAACATTTCAGACCAGCAGCTCGGTGCGATCTATCAGTTGCTTGTGCAGCTGCATCGCGACTTTCGCGGCGTGGTTCCCGTTTCGAATCACAAGCGCATCTTTGAAGAGCGCGCGCTGGAAGTTTTTTTCTTACGCTCGGCGACGCCGGCCTGAAAGGTCAGCGACCCTCTGAAATTGCAATTGCGCTCGGGGGCGGGCGCCGGCAGACCCGCTTCATGAGTATTACAATTTATCACAACCCGCGTTGCTCGAAGAGTCGTGCCGCTTTGAAGTTGCTTGAAGAGCGGGATCTCCATCCGAAGATTGTTGAGTATCTGAAGGAGCCTCCGAGCCCGGCAGAGCTCAAGTCCCTTTTAAAAAAGCTGAAAAAGAGCCCGGCCGAAATCACCCGGACCGGTGAATCCGTTTACAAGGAGCGCTATCGGGGTAAAGATTTGAGCGAGGAGCAGTGGCTCCGGGCTCTGCATGAGAATCCGATTCTGATCGAGCGTCCGATTGTTGTAAATGGAGCGCGCGCCATTGTAGGCCGACCACCGGAATCTGTGCTGACGATTCTTTGAGCGCAGCCTGGCCTTTCGCCGGGAAGTGGCCCGAAGGCTTTGCGTCCGCCGGGGCAAGAACGCTGAGCTCGTGGGGGCGAAATTACCCCCGTGAGCTCCTTTGACCGGTCAACTGACGACGCCTGCCACGAGCTGCTTTGTTCCGTTCGGGTGGGCTGCTTGCAGGCTGCGTATCCCGGCGATGATCTGGTCGCGCGGTGGCAGTTTCAGCTCCGGCAGATCTATGGTGTAGAGATCTATATACTCGCTTTTGCCCTTGGGATTGTAGCGGGCGATGCGCGAGAGGGCAGGGCGACCTTCTATTCTGCTGGCGACGGTATCTGTAAAAAGCAGGCCGCGTTTCACTTTGCGAGTGATCCCTTCCACGCGCGAAGCGACATTGACGGAATCGCCGAATAGCGTGTAATCTCGCCTCAGGTCCGATCCAACATTCGTCGCGATCACCTTTCCCGATGCCAGGCCGATGCCGGTGTACAAATGGCCGAGGGCGGAACGATTGCCCTGGCGCGTACGCAATCGTTCTAAATCGCGTTGCATCTGGATACAGGCTTCAATCACCGCAGGAATTTTCTCGATTGAGAAATGAGCGGCCAGGCCGTCTCCGGTCATCTTCATGATTTCTCCGTGGCGGAGCAGGGCGCGATTCATCAATTCGTAGTACTGATCCAGAAGTGATGTAATCTCGGCGGGGGGCATGAATTCCGAGAAGGTAGTGAACCCCACTATATCTGCAAAGAGGATCAGCGCGTCCTGCTGCCTGGGAGGCAGGCGCGTGGGATCTTCGCCGTTTTGAATTGCCTTCAGGATGGTCTGGGGCGAATACTTCTCTAACCAGCGGTGGTTGCGCGCGATAGAGTCGAGCATCATCTTGATGGGCCGAACGAGATAGTCCTGATTGTCGTCCAGGACGACGGTCTTCATTTTCCAGTCCGGGTAGAGACGTTCCTTGATATCCTGTTCCACATTCAGAATGAAAACGTTTCCGTGGCGCTCATCTCGTTTGATGCGCTCCAGGGTCGCGTCCGCCTTTTCCTCGGGTCCTTCCAGTACCTGATAGAAGACATTGCGATAGCAAAATAGGACTCCGCTGAGGTCATCACGCGTGTTGTTGCGAACGGAGATTTCCCCGATCTGTTCGACGTCCTCGAAGCTCATGCGGTCAGTGAAGTTGCTGATATACGTTACACGTTTCATGATGGTAGACTACCAGGGCCGGGACGGATCGGCGCTCTTTTTGTCCAGGTATTTGCAAAAACATACTACAAACGCGGTCAGTCGCATTTTCGACCGTGGCCCGGCATTGCGATTGAAACCATGCGGACCGGGCGCCAGGTAACCCTGTGGCCAATCGGGTTCAGGTTCTGGGAATCTTGAACATCACCGAAGATTCCTTTTCGGATGGCGGTCGTTACATCGAGACTTCTGCCGCCATTGAGCACGGGCGTCGATTGCTCGAGCAGGGTGCGGACCTGCTTGATCTGGGTGCCGCTTCGAGCCATCCCGACGCAGTAGCGGTCGCTCCACGCGAAGAGATCGAACGCTTGCGTCCGGTTCTTTCGGCGTTCCCCGGAGCTAACCTTTCGGTGGATAGCTTCCGGCCGGAAGTGCAGCGCTTCGCGCTTGAAGCCGGCGTGCGGACCTTAAACGACATTCATGGCTTCCCGCATCCGGAGCTGTACGGAGAGTTTGCATCTGCGGGCGTGCGCTTGATCGTCATGCACGCGGTCCAGAGTGCGGGAATTGCGACGCGGGTCCCGGTGCCGGCCACAGAAATTGTGGCGCGCGTTCTGGCTTTCTTTGACCGGCGCGTGGAGGCCTTGCTCAAGGCCGGCATTCGTAGGGAACAGATCGTCATCGACCCGGGAATGGGCTTTTTTCTCGGGAGCGAGGCGGAAGCCTCCAAAAACGTGCTTCGCGCGCTGCCGGAGCTCAAGGCGCGATACGGTTTGCCGATCTGCGTTTCGGTTTCCAGGAAATCATTCCTGGGGGCCATTACCGGCAAAGAAACGGCACAGAGAGGCGCGGCCACCCTTTCGGCCGAGCTTTTCGCCGTTCAGAACGGGGCCGACTACGTGCGAACCCACGATGTGGGCGCGCTTAGAGATGGGCTTGCAGTCTGGATTTCGCTGAGCGGCCGCCCTTAATTCGGATCAGGTTGTGATCCGACCCGGTCGCGCTAATGGAGCGTTGGCGGCAAAACTCAATCGGCTCGTTGTACAGCCTATGCCATTCGAAACGTACCACGACCCGCGTGGAACCTTTTCGTAAGATGTGGTCGTTCCGTTTGAGACCGGATTGAAGGAGGGCGGAAAGAACTAAAGCCGGAGGGCGGCGGCTCGTTTTCGGTCCAGTTCCAGCTGTTTTCGGAGGTCTTCGGGCCCTTCGAACTTTTCTTCGTCGCGGATGCGGTCCCGGAAGTAGAGCCGCAACGGCGCGCCATAAATATCTTCGTTGAAATGCAGCAGGTGGGCTTCGATTTTGAGCTGGTTCAGTTCAAAAGTCGGATTGGTTCCGATGTTGACCATGGCCCGGTAGCGTTTCCCCCCAATGGTGGCTACTGCGGTGTAAACGCCGGTGGCGGGCCTGATCTTGGAATCCGGCAGTTTGAGGTTCGCGGTAGGGAAACCCAGTTGCCGGCCCCGCTGATCCCCGCGCGAAACGACGCCGGTTACGAAGAAATCATGGCCGAGCAGGCGGTCGGCCAGGGCCACGTCGCCGGACTGGATCGCCTGCCGGATTCGAGAACTGGACACGATTTCGCCCCGGTACTTTACCGCGGAGATCTCCTCCACCCCGTAGTCGTATCTATAGCTCATCTTTTTCAGGAACCGATAGTCGCCCTTACGTCCCCGGCCAAACCGCTGATCGTACCCGATTACAATGTGTTTTGCACGCAGTCGGCCGAGCAAAATGTCTTTCAGGTAACGGAGGGCAGTCATGCGCGCCAGTTCCATGTTGAAGGGTAGAAAGATCACCGCATCGAGATCGAATTGGTTCAGGAGTTCGACCTTCTCGTCGTGGGTGAATAGCTCCTGCCCCTGCATGCTGGTCCGTTTGCCGAGCACCATGTCCGGGTGCGGGTGATAGGTAACCAGGATGCGCGCATGCGAACGAAAGCGGCTACGACGTTGCACCCTTTTGATCAGAGCCTGGTGGCCACGGTGCAATCCGTCGAAGACACCCAGGGTTAGCACGGCAGAGTTCCAGGTCGGCTGAAAGTCGACAATGTCGTGAACTACCTGCATAGCGGCCCTGCACCGGGTTCAGATTTGCTCCAGAAAACAAGAAAAAGACCAAAACGGACGATAATAAGTCATGCGTCGCACAGCTCACTTTACGATTCTAGCACTGACCGTCGCGGCTCTGAGCGCACTTTTTGCCGAGGAAGCGGCGCCGGTTTACGAGATCAACTTTGGCCTGCCCGAGCAGGGGGGGTCTCTGGTTACAAGGCACGAGCTCGAACTATGGGCTCGCAACCGGAACATGTTGGTTCGCCCGGATTCTCCCCGACGCAATTTGCAAGATGAACTGGCCGAGGTGATTCCCGAAACGGGCCTGGAATTCACCCTGGATATGCCGGGCACCGGGCGCGCCTACCTCTATCTGGACCTGGTAGGTTATGAACCCCTGAGCGAACCGGAGACCGGACGGGTGCACTGGCTGGAAGTATTCGCGAACGGGAAGCTGGTCGCGACCCTCTACCAGGGTGGGGGCGCCTTTTTACAGCCCCCCATCGCAGTGCTGATTGAGCGCGAACACGCAATGGACCGCAAGCTTCGGGTGCTGCTCCGGCCATCCCCCGGGGATGGCACAGTGGCCATCTGGGACGCTTACGTTAGCCGGTATCTTGAGAGCCCCTGAGAAGGCTCAGGCGCTGCGGTTCTTGAAGTCTTCCGGCGACAGAATTTCAAAGTAAGACGTCAGTCCGCTCACCTTGAACACCTTCTCGATGGCCGGTTTCAGGTTGGCGACACTCAGTTTGCCCTTCAGGCCCTGCACGTAGTTGAGGGCCTTGATCAAAATGCCGATACCACTCGAATCGATGTAGGTGAGCTTATCCATGTCAATGATGACATCCAGATTCTCCCCTTTAACATGTTCTTCAAGCGCCGCCTTCAAGTCGAGGGAGGTGTAAATGTCCAAACTGCCCTCCAGCTCGAAAATGATTTGATTGTCTTTGCTTTTAACGTTAATCTCCATAAGGATGTGCCGCGCGTCCGAGATCTGCTACAGAATATGATTTCCTACGTAAATCGTGGGGTCCAGAAGTCATCCAGATTCCGATTGCACGAAGGAAATATCAATGAAAAAAATGCCTGGAGGTCAGACTGGATTTGAGGCCCCCTCCGGCCGATACCAGACTCAGTCCCCGGAATCGGGAAAGTCGGGAATATTATGAAGAAGTTTGCGTTTGGAGCCACCATATTCTGTCTCATCGTCGCGGCCCCCCTGGGCGCCCTGGATGACTTTACCCGGGTGCGAGAGCCGAACGCGGACCAGGCAGCGGTCCTGACGACCCTGACTCAGGAGATCCAGGCCCTGCAGGCGAAGATTGCCAGCTACTATGTGGACCTTGAGGAATACAATCCGGAGCAGCGGGGCGAGGAAGAGGCGTGCGTCCAGTACCACGGCGGTGAGATGATCTACTGTGAGTACTACCACCTGAACACCGAGACCAGGCGCACGTACATTCCCCTGGTCGAGACCCGCGAAGTGAACTACGGACAGCGGGAGCGACACTTCCTCAGCGAGATAGGGTTCATTGAGTGGGAGAATGAGCAGCCCAAAAGCTTCGTTTTCGTGCAACGCCGGGCTTTGCTGGGCACGAGTGAAATCCTGAACAAAATCGTCTCCGGCAATATGATCGCCGGTCATGACCAGGCCGAGGTCGGCACGAACGGCAATGTTGTGAACCTTCAGGTCAATGAGCTGCTTGCTCAGGGACAGGGAGCATTGGTCGAATTCCGGCTGCCTCCTGGCAACCTGTCCCCCGATGCGAGCGGAAATCGCCACGTGCGTGACGAATCCGAAGAGCGGTTGATCGGCGGGGTGCCCCGGAGTGTGGAGATCGTGTATCTCCGCGATCCGAATCGACGAATCGAGATCATGCGCGAGTATGTGCGGCTGCTTATCCTGATGGAACGCCGACTCAGCTGGCATATTACGATTCGGGAATTGCGTAAGACCCGGGATATTGAGCGGGTCCTGAATTCGGCCAGCGATTACTGAGCGGAGCCTTCTCGGTTGACCGGCCCTGCAGCAGCGGAACGGGTCTTTGTTGACCACTATACGATTCTGGGCATCGCTCCCGGTTCGGGTGCCGAAGATATCAAACGTGCGTTTCGAGGCCTGGCCAAGATTCATCACCCCGACGTATCTCACGACGATGGATTGCGCTTTTTGGAGATCTATACTGCCTACCGGGTCCTGCGGGACCCCATTGAGCGCTCCCGACATGACTTGCAGTTACGGCTCCGCGAGATCGGCGCCCAACAATCGGTACAGCTGGTGCCGCCAAGCCGGGTGAAGTACCCTGGCACGGTGGTCCAACTTGCCAGGCGCGGACTTCTGAGGCGGCGCTATCGGAGCCGCGACCGGCTGCGGCACCTGAAAATCGATTTCGATCTGGAGGTCTTTCTCAGCCGCGAAGAACTACGGCGTCCCCTGAGAGTTACCTTGCCTTTGATAGCGCGCACTCTGTGCCCGGACTGTCGCGGCTCCGATCCGGACTGCCCGGCCTGCACCGGACGGGGCACATACAAAAGCAGTCGCAATGTGTTTGTTCATTTTGAAGGCGGTCTCTTTCATGGCCAGATCATTGAGCTCAACCTGTCCCGCCTGCGTCCCGCTCCCTTGAGCCATTTCAAACGACGCAAAGTAAGGGTTAAGATCAGCCCTTTGACGCCGACTTCATGATACGCGCACTTCGTCTGGCTTCCTTCCTCGGACTACTGGTTCTGGTCCCCATCGCCTGTTTTTTCCCTGGTTCTCTATCTCCGGAAGACGCTAACGCCAGGCTTCGGGAGCATGCACGATCAATAGTGTCGCGCATGCCGCTCGAGCACAAGGTCGGGCAGCTTCTTCACATTGGCCTTGTGGGTCGCACACCCGGGGCAAGGGCCCTTGAGAATATTCGTGTATACCATCCGGGTGGCGTGATTTTGTTCGGGATGAACCTGGGTACGGTTCCAGAGATACGCACATTAACGGACGGCCTGCAGGGCGCCGCCATTCAGGATTCCGGCATCCCGTTGCTTATCAGCACCGACCAGGAAGGCGGGCATGTGCGTCGGGTCGGTCCGGAAGGCACCCAGCAATTCCCCGGGGCGATGGCGCTCGGGCAGACGGGCGATCCCGACCTGGTGGAACAAGTCGGCTTCGTTACCGGTTACGAGCTACGACAACTCGGGATCAATTTCGTACTCGCGCCGGTCCTCGACATCAATAACAATCCCGCCAATCCCGTAATCAACATGCGTTCTTTGGGAACGAGTCCGGAACTGGTCAGCCGCATCGGTTCGGCCTACCTTCGGGGGCTGCGGCGTTCCCTTTCCATTCCATCTATCAAGCATTTCCCGGGACACGGCGATACAAACATCGATTCGCATCTCGCTCTACCGACGATCCGGCGCTCTCCAGCGGACCTGGAGCAGGTTGAGCTGGTGCCCTTTCGCAGGGCCATATCCGAGGGCGCCGAAGTGGTCATGACGGCCCACATTTTATTCCCGGCTCTTGATCCGGATCGCCCGGCCACGCTATCGGCCCCCATTCTGCAGGGTTTGCTGCGTGAGCGGCTTGGTTTTCAGGGTCTCATCATTTCAGATGCGATGGAGATGCAGGCGATCGCACGGAACTGGCAGCGGGCTGTCGCGGCCCGACTTGCGTTCCAGGCTGGAGTAGACATTCTTCTTTTGACCAGCGAAGGAGCGGTGGTTCGACAGATGTACGCGTCGTTGCTGTCTGGCTTTCAGAATGGCGATCTGTCAGTCGCGGAACTGGATCGGGCAGTGGAGCGCCAGGTTTATCTGAAGCTTCAGCGTGGTCTCTTTCAGAAGCATGGCTCCGGATTGCGTGTGCTTGATGAAGAATTGGTTGCCTATCTTCAAGAGCGAGAACATGCGGCTACGGACGAATACAATCAGATTCAAGCCCGCGACCCGGTATCACTTAACACCCGCGTCTCCCGTGCGAGTATAGTCTCGTTACGCCAGGCCTTCGACGGCGTGCCACCGGACGAACGGAATCGTATCTTTGTGCTCGTGAGAAGCGGACATATGCGTGACGAAGCGTATCGTCAGGGCATCCCGGAGGCAAACGTAATCGTGTGGCGTCGCGCCTACGAGCTCTACAACATCCTGCGCGCGCCGCCGGATCGCCACTGGTTGGTGGAATTTGGTTCCACCGAAGTCGGCGCCTGGAACGAACTCGTTCGTCGCTGGGAAGGGCGGGGAGGCACGCGCGGGCTTCTGGTAGGTCTGTTTCCCGATAACCCGTTTGCTTCGATCCACGTTCCGGAACACGGGGCGGTGCTGATCTCGTGTTCGAATACCGAGCAATCGCTGAGGGCGCTCGTTTACCGTTCTTTGCGGGATGCTCCGGTCAAAGTGGCCGATCTGGCGCTCGATTCGCGCTAACGAATCTGAATGAGCAACCTGGGCGGTGGCTCTCCGGTCACGACATAACGAATTTTTCGCCGGGTTTTGCCATCCTGGATGTCGACCCCTTCCATGAAGGAAATTCTCAGTCCCCAGTACGCCGGAGCTCCGACGTTCTGGCGGCGCCTCAAGTCCTCCTTATCAAGGAGGACGAGAATGACGAACATGTGCGTCATGGTCACTCCCGAGCCGCCTGCCACGCAGCGGAGCTCCGTCCATAGCTCTCCGGGGATCCGCACGTGCCACTTCTGCAGATCGAGACACTCCTCCTGGTACTTGCGCCGTGACGCGCTTTACTTCGGGCAGGCGCCCCTGGGCGCGATACAGAGCCGCACGCCCCAGTAGATAGGCCAGGTATGCGATTAAGGGTCCGTGCTCTTTGTAGCGCCTTCGCAGGAAGGCTTCGAGGGCGGCGGGAATGAGCAGAGTGCAGGCGGGCTTCCCGGGTTCGGTTGCTATGGACTTCCAGGTTATTCGTTCGGTCATAACCAGGAAAGGTCTCGGTTCCTGGATTTGTTGCGCTTTTTTTCGCGTCATGGCGACGCCGGAATCGCCAGACTTGCAGTTAGTTCCGAGCTCCATTCTGCAATACGCGAATCCAGGTCCAGCAGGCCAGCCGGGCGCCAGCGAAAGCGCTCCCCGTCGGGATTCAGTTCGCAATAGCCCTGCCGATTCCAGTTCTGGACAAGGCGGCGGGTCGCCTTCAGAGCCGCGACCGCATCCAGACCTCCCGACCGGGCCACGTCCCGAAATTGATCCAGCGAGATCCAGCCACACAGGCGGGCCATCATCAAAGGGATATCGTTCTGGGGTTCGTGAGGGGCCAGGGGGGCTACCGCAGGAGCAGCTTCCCAGGCCGCGATATTGCGCGGGTTGGCGTAACGCAACCGGCCGTCGAAGCCGTGGGCGCCAGGTCCCAGGCCGATATAGGGTTCATAGTTCCAGTAGTGCAGGTTGTGGCGGCACTCGGACCCGGAGCGGGCAAAATTGGACACCTCGTAGTGATGAAGGCCATAAGGGCGCAGCAATGCCGGAAGGGCCTCGAACAGTTCGCACTGCAGGTCCTCTTCCGGCGCCTTTTCCACACCGCGCTCGACCGCCGCGTAGTAAGGGGTATTCTCTTCTGCGGTCAGGCTGTACACCGAAAGATGCGCCGGCCGGGCCTCAAGACAGCGGCGTAAATCGTTTTCGAACTCAGTGCGACTTTGACCGGGAAAACCGTAGATCAAGTCCAGGCCGAAGTTTGAAATCGGTCCACTCGATAGGTCCTCAAGAATACTTGCGTACCGCTCTTCATTGAAAAATCGATTCATGGCCTCCAGATGTCGCCCGTTGAAAGTCTGAATGCCGACATTGACCCGCGTAATTCCGATCTCATGTAACTGTTTGAGGTAGTCTCCCGTGAAGTTCTCGGGATTGCCCTCGACCGTTATTTCCGCTTCTTGAGCGAGAGAGGCGCTGGTCCGGACCGCATCCAGAATTCGAGCGATTACTTCGGCCGGCATAAGCGACGCCGTTCCACCTCCAAAGTAAACGCTATCTATGGTTCGCGCGCTAAGCGACTCCGCGCGCGCATCCAGTTCGGCGAGCAGGCCCGTGGCAAAACGAACCAGCTGCTCGCTTCCTGCTCCTTTTACCTGTTTGCCGGAGCTGAGCAGTCCGACTGAAAAAAAGTCGCAGTAGGCGCATTTCTGAAGGCAGTACGGAAAGTGCACGTACAGGCCGATAGCGGGGTTCTCGTTGCCGGCCGCGGACGAAAGATCGCCCGAACCTGTCTGCATCAGGGACTCTCGGCGCCGACTTTGATCTCGGCGATTCGGCTCTCTTTTTCTTCTTCGAGTTTGATCAATGCCAGCTTGTACTCACCGGGGATTACTTTGACAAAGTTTTCCGCTTCACTGGCCCAATTCTGCAGTATCTGTTCCGCGCGACGCGAATCGGTGTACTCTTTGTGGCGTGTGATCATGTGCAGCACGAAGTCGATTTCTTCCGGGTCGATAAGCGGGTCCAGATCGACCATCGCTTGATTTACACGGGTGCTGAAGGAGCGCCGCGGATCCCAGACGTAGGCAATGCCGCCGGACATACCGGCCGCAAAATTTCGACCGGTGTCCCCTATGACAACCACACGCCCACCGGTCATGTACTCGCAACCGTGGTCTCCAACTCCCTCTACCACGGCGCGTAGACCTGAATTGCGAACACAAAAGCGCTCGCCGGCCAGTCCGTTGATGTAGGCTTCGCCTGCCGTTGCACCATAAAAAGAGGTATTGCCGATGATGATGTTCTGGGTAGGATCGAATGTCGCCTGTTCCGGAGTTTTTACAATCAGGCGTCCGCCGGAGAGCCCTTTACCGGCATAGTCGTTTGCATCACCGATCAGTGTCAGTGTGATACCGCGATTGATGAAGGCGCCGAAGCTCTGACCGGCAGTGCCGCGCATTTGAATTTCAATTGTATTATCGGGCAGTCCTTCGTCGGCGTAGCGGCGTGCGACTTCCCCGGCCAGCATGGCGCCTACGCTGCGGTCAATGTTTTGTACCGCCATTTCAATGCGCACAGGTTCTTTGTTTTCCAGCGCCGGCGCCGCCTGACGGATCAGCTCGTGATCGAGCTGCTTTTCGAGCTCATGGTTTTGATCGCGGCTTCGATGCAATTCCGTTCCAAACACACGCTCGGCCGAGCTCACGACTCGGGAAAAATCGAGGCCCCGGGCCTTCCAGTGATCAAGGGGGCGTTGGGGTTGAATGCGATCCACCCTTCCGATCATTTCGTTCATGGTTCGAAAACCGAGGGCCGCCATGTACTCGCGCACTTCCCGGGCCACGAAAAGCATGTAGTTGACCAGGTGCGCCGGGTCGCCGTGAAAGTTCTGGCGCAGACGCGGGTCCTGGGTCGCAACTCCCACCGAACACGTATTCAGATGGCATTTGCGCAGCATGATGCAACCCTGCGTAATCAGCGGAGTCGTCGAGAAACCGTATTCATCGGCCCCGAGCAAGGCCCCGATAATTACGTCGCGACCGGTCATCAGTTTCCCATCCACTCCCAGATAGGTTCGGTCTCGCAGGCCATTGGCCACGAGAGTCTGTTGCGTTTCGCTCAAACCCAATTCCCACGGTGTGCCCGCGTAGTGAATCGACGAGATGGGGCTGGCGCCCGTGCCACCACTATCGCCGCTGATCAAGATGTGATCGGCGTGGCACTTCACAACGCCCGCGGCCACGGTACCGACACCGACTTCGGAAACGAGCTTCACGCTGATGCGGGCCTGCGGGTTCACATTCTTCAGGTCAAAGATCAACTGCTTCAGGTCTTCGATAGAGTAGATGTCGTGGTGCGGCGGTGGACTTATCAGAGATACGCCGGGTGTGCTGAACCGCAACTGCGCAATATAACGGTCTACTTTGTGACCCGGTAGTTGCCCGCCCTCGCCTGGCTTCGCGCCCTGGGCGACCTTGATCTGCAGATCGTCGGCATTGACCAAATAGTTGGTCGTCACACCAAAGCGGGCCGAGGCGACCTGCTTGATTGCCGAGCGCATACTATCCCCATTCTCCATCGGCTTGTAGCGGATGGCATCCTCTCCGCCTTCACCGGTGTTAGATTTTCCGCCCAGCCGGTTCATGCCAATGGCAAGGTTGGTATGGGCTTCCCACGAAATGGAGCCAAAACTCATGGCGCCGGTCTGGAAGCGCTTTACAATCTCTGAGACCGGCTCGACTTCCTCTATTGGTATCGCATGAGAGCGGTCAAGTTCGAAGAGGCTGCGCAGCGTTATGCGGCGTCGGCTCTGATCATCAATCGCGGCCGCAAACTCTTTGTACATGCCGTAATCATTGCGCTTTGTGGATTCTTGCAGAAGATACACGCTGCGCGGATTGAGCAGATGGGCCTCGCCGGTCTTGCGATAATAGTGGTGCCCGCCGGTGTCCAGCTTGCCGGGGTGAACCGTGGGATCGTAGGCGAGTCGGTGACGGCGCACTACCTCCTCTTCCAGTATTTCCAGGCTGAGCCCCTCAATGCGCGTTGCGGTGCCCGTGAAATAGGTATTCACGAGTTCCGAATCAAGACCCACCGCCTCGAAAATCTGCGCGCCGCAGTAGGATTGCAAAGTGCTGATGCCCATCTTGCTGAATATTTTGAACAGGCCTTTGCCAATCGCTTTGAAGTAGTTCTTGCGGGCGGTCTTGTAATCCCGCGCTTCGCTCAGAAATCCCTCTCGCACCAGGTCGGCCAGGGTCTCAAAGGCAAGGTACGGGTTAATGGCGTTGGCCCCATATCCGATCAACAGCGCGAAATGCGGGACCTCGTGGGGCTCGCCGCTTTCGATGATCAATCCGGTTCGGGTTCGCAACCCCGCCCGAATCAAGAAGTGGTGCACGGCCGAAACCGCAAGCAGGCTGGGCACCGGCGCCATATTCGGGGCCACTCCGCGATCGGACAGAATGATCAGGTTGTAACCGTTGCGCACCGCGTCGGCCGCCTCATCGCATACCTGGTCCAGGCGATTACGCATGTGGTGCTTCACGTCGGGATCAAACAGGATGTTGATCGTTTTCGTCTTGAAGTGCCCTTCGGAAATGTGCCGGATCTTTTCCAGATCGTTATTCGTCAGGATCGGATGCTCCAGTTCCAGGCGATGGCAGTGTTCGGCGGTCTCATCGAGCAGATTGCCTTCCGGACCGATGTAACTCGTTAACTCGAAGACCAGTTCTTCGCGAATCGGGTCCACCGGCGGATTCGTCACCTGGGCGAATTGCTGTTTGAAGTACCGAAACAGCGATTGCGGCTTTTCGGAGAGCACGGCCAGGGATGAGTCGATACCCATGGAGGCAACGGCCTCCTGGCCGCTAACCGCCATCGGCATCATGATCAGGCTCAACTCTTCCTGGGTGTAGCCAAAAGCCCGCTGCCGTTCCATGATTGTATTGTGGTCGGGCTGGTGTACGAAGCCGGGGTCCGGCAACTGCTCCAGTCGAATCATGTTGCTCTCGACCCAGCCGGAGTAGTCCTGACTTCCCGTGATCTGGCGCTTGATTTCTTCGTCGTCGATGATGCGTTTTTGTTCCAGGTCGATCAAAAACATTCGCCCGGGTTGCAGGCGCCCGTTTATGAGTACGTCCGCCGGGTCTACCGGTATGGTTCCGTTTTCGGAAGCCATGATGACCAGGTCGTCTTTGGTCACGACGTAGCGGGCCGGACGCAAACCGTTGCGGTCGAGGGTCGCGCCAATCACGGAGCCGTCCGTAAACGCCACCGCCGCCGGACCGTCCCAGGGTTCCATGATGGTTGCATGGTATTCATAGAAGGCGCGCCGCTCCGCATCCATCTGCTCGTTTTTGGACCAGGCCTCCGGGATCATCATCATGATCGCGTGGGGCAGGCTGCGACCGCACATGTAGAGCAATTCGAGCACAGTATCAAACGTAGCCGAATCGCTCTGTCCTTTCATGATGATGGGAAGCATGCGTTTCAGGTCTTTTCCATACAGGGGTGATTTCATGACCATCTGGCGCGCCGCCATCCAGTTCATGTTGCCCTGTACCGTATTGATCTCGCCGTTGTGGGCGATGAATCGAAATGGGTGCGCCAGATCCCACGTTGGAAACGTGTTTGTCGAAAAGCGCATGTGAATCATCGCCAGGGCCGACTTCAGGTCCGGCGCGCGGAGGTCCTCGTAGAAAGCCTCCAGTTGGGCGGCCTTCAACATACCCTTATAGACAATTGTGCGGCAGGAAAAAGAAGCCACGTAGTATTGCGATCGGTCGAGCTGGTATTCCTGGCGAATGCGACGATCAATCACGCGTCGTATCAGGTACAGCTTGCGTTCAAATTCGTCGGGACTCTTGATTTCATCCCCGGCGCCGATGAAGCACTGTCGAAACACCGGCAAATTCAGTCGCGCGCCCTCTCCCGGAACAGACGGATCAACAGGCACATTGCGCCAGCCCAGAAACTGCTGGCCTTCATCCATCGTGACCTTTTCGACCAGCGCCTCGACAGATTTGCGAATGGCGCTTTTCTGCGGTAGATACATGAAACCCACCGCAAACCGATGGGCCGGCGGCAGCGCGATATCGATGTCTTCGCAAACGCGGCGGAAAAAGTCGTCCGGCATCTGGATCAAGAGCCCCGCACCGTCGCCGGTTTCTGGATCCGCGCCGACTGCGCCGCGATGCTCTATGTTGCGGATGACCTGCAGGCCCATGTCCACAATGCGTCGAGACTTACGGCCCTTGACATCGACCACGAAGCCCACGCCACAGGAATCCTTGTCCAGGCCCGGATCGTAGAGGCCGCGCGGTGAGCGCGATGGTTGCTTGCGAGCTTTCATAGGCATTCGTGCATCTTTCCGGCCGCGTTGCCTGTATTTGCGGCGCAGGCCCGGTCCGGAAAGGGTTTTTGGGAGGCTCTGTACCGACAAGACATTATGGACAGTTCCGGTTCGGCTTCAGTCCGGCCTCCCATTATGTCTCGTGGCCGCAAATGCGCCCCGCTATCAGGATAGCGGGCCCGGAAGCACTTGCCCAGGCAATTCCAGGTGCGGCCCGTCTTCAACCGTGGCGGGCCGGTCGCTCCGGCTGTCGTGCCCGGGTTGCGGGCCACTTTTCGCAAGGCTTTGGCGCTTAAAACTGGAAATAGATAAAAGAGCCGCTGGCGTCGCCGTACAGACTGACCAGCAGGCCCACCACGAACACGCCGACGGTCGAAAAGGCGAGCCGGACATTGCGGTGAGTATGTAGCCACGTTCGTAGACCCTCGAAGCCCTGCGGTATTGTCCAGAGGATACCCGCAACCGATAGGCCCAGCATCGCCCCGAAGTTGGCTACGGGAATGCCGCGCTGCCAGGTGAGTAAACCTTGCACGATAGCAACGAACTGGTCCAGGGACGGCGAAGCAAACAACAACAGGCCGAGGCAGAACTTGAAAAACGTGATCAGGATGCGGAACCGGTCGGCCAGTCGCCCTTCGGGCAGCACTCGAATCCCGCGTTGATCCATGAATCTTTCTACAACCAGGTCGACGCCGATGAATGTGCCCCAGAGCAGCATGGTCCAATCGGCGCCATGCCACAAACCGCCCAGAGCCATTGTAAGAACCAGATTAAAGTAGCTGCGAAGTGTACCCACTCGCGAACCCCCGAGCGGGATATAGATATAGTCGCGCAACCAGCTTGAAAGCGTAATGTGCCAGCGTCGCCAGAATTCGCCGGTCGTGCGCGCCAGATATGGGGCCCGAAAATTCTCGGGTATATCATAGCCCATGAGATGGGCCATCCCGCGCGCCATATCGGTGTAGCCGGAGAAGTCGGCGTAGACCTGGGCGGCGAACGCCGGCGTCAGGAAAATCAACGTGGTGGCGTCGTATCCTTCGGGGTTTGCATAGACCGGCCCTATGAGAGCGCCCAGGCGATCAGCGATCAGCACTTTCTTTACGGTGCCCTGCATCAGAAGCAGGCAGCCGTTGATCGTTCGGTCCAGAGTGGGGCGCGGGTTATCAATTTGGGGAATGAAGTCCCCGGAGCGCATGATGGGCCCGGCTATAAACTGCGGGAAAAACATGATGAAAAGAAAGTAGCGCCGAAAAGAAACCTTTTCCGAGACCGTTCCCCGGTAGGAATCGACCAGATAGGCGATCACCTGGAAGGTGTAAAAGCTAATGGCGATCGGCAGGAAGATTTCGAAGTCATGGTCTGCCCTCCAGTTCAGTCGCAGGTGGCTAACGTATTCGTTTCCGATCAGGCTTCCAATGCCTTCGGCGAACAGGTAGAAGTATTTGAAGAAAGCCAGGTTGCCCAGATCAATTGTGAGCCCGATCCAGAGCAGGAGTCGCGACTTGTTCTTAATGAGTTGATTGCTCAGGTAAAAGTTGATCCCGATGATCAACAGGAAAAGCACGAGAAAGCCCAGGCTGTACCACGCGTAGAAAATAAGGCTTGTAAGGATGATGACCGCGTGCTTCCATCGAAGCGACAGGTGCCAGTAGAGCAGGTACGCGAGCGCAAACAGCAGTAGAAACACTGCCGAATTGAAGAGCATTGCTCCAGTACCTTCCTGGCCGGGCGCCTGTCAATCAGGACCTGCATGGTCTGTTTTTCGAGGAGGCCCTTCTGGAGATTTCATATGCCGCCGACTGCATCCACGTGCGCCTGGACGCTCCGGTCACCTCGGAACTGGACCTGGGGGACCTGGACCCGTCAGACAATCGCCCGGTCGTAATCGATTGCACCGGCGTGAAGGTAATCACGTCCCTGCCTCTGGCCGGCCTCATCCAGTTGCGTCAGAATGCCGGCGGGGGCCGGGAGATTCGCCTGCTCAATGTGGCCGGGGAACTACGAAGTCTCTTCGAACGGACCGGTCTGGCGCAATGGCTGGATTGAGTTTCCAGCCGCCCTCAGCGAAAAAAGGCTTGTCAGGGCTGTTGGAACGGCCGTTCTTCTGAGTAGCTATACTGACCCAAAAATTAGAATGAGTTTAACGGGCGGGACGGAGCGGAACCATGCACCGGGGCATATACGGCAAGAATAAGCGCGAAATAGCGGAACTCCTGAAGGAGCACGGAATCAATCCGACAACCCAGCGTGTGGAAATCGCGGCCTGTTTGCTGGCATGCCCGCAGCATCTCTCCGCGGAAGACGTGCTCGGCAGGCTCAATCATGAGTACGAGCAGGTCAGCCAGGCAACGGTCTACAACACCCTTCGGCTGTTCGTACGTCAGGGGGTCATTCGCGAGCTGGCCATCTCACCCGATCGCATCTATTACGATTCGAACACGAGTTTCCATCATCATTTTGTGGACGTTGAGACCGGACGCATCCACGACATTCCCGCAGAATCGGTGCAGACACCGGTCGTGAACTTCGAAGCGGAAATTCATGAGGTTTCCGTTCTGGTTCGCGGTCGCCTGAATCAGGCAGAAGCCTGATTTTCCTTTACATCCTCCATCGTAGACGTAGTGTTCGTCACGTTTCATGGAGGAATGCATGTCCGAGAATTCAATCTTAAGCAAACTTGCCGACCGACTCAAGGAATGGGATGGCGAGTTGGATCAGTTGCGCAAGAAAGCCGAAAGCGCAACAGCCGAAAACAAGCAAAAATTTGAACAGATGGCAGAAGAGGTCCGCCAGCAGACCGCAGCCGTCCGTGCCAAAGTCGAGGAGTACCGCCATAAGAGCGCGGATGAAATCAAGGCCGAGGTGCAGACGGAACTTGACGAGCTACTCAAGAAAACGTCGGGCCGCATCAGCGAGGGATTGACGAAGCTTTCACGCTTCTTTGAAGAGCGCTCGGGCGGTTCGGGCTCCGCTTAGGCGGGTAGATACATCGGCTGCTCGACGCGCTCCCGCGTCGCGCGGTCGAAGAGTTGTTCCACCAGGTCGAGCGCGAACTCGAACGCGCTGCCTGGCCCTACGCTGGTAGTTATATGCCCGGAGCGCACCAGTCGAGCAGATGCCCGGTAACTGCCACCCTGACCGAAGCCAAGCGTGTCCGGATGTAGAGTGAAATCAACCTGTTCCCCGATCACCCCGTGGTTTCGTAAGACATTCGGGGCGGCGCAAATCGCGCCGATATAGCGGTTCTTTTGATGCATTTCTCGCAGAATCTTTGCGACGCGCGGATCATGTTCCAGATTTTTTGCGCCCACGGCTCCTCCGGGGAGTACAATCATGTCGTACTCTCCTTTCAGGGCTTCATCAAGACTTGTGTCGGCCAGATGTCGGGTTCCGCGTGAGCCGGTTACTACATCTCCGCTGAGCGAGGCAGACACGACCTCGGCTCCGGCGCGTCGGAGCACATCGATGATAATAATTCCCTCCATCTCCTCAAATCCGTCGGCAAGTGGAACAAGCACGCGTGGCATCAGAACCTCCTTTCGATATGCGACTCACGGCGGATCCTTGAATTCTGCGATCTCATTCCGGTGAGTGACAAACCGCCTCTATGTTGTGTCCGTCCGGACCCAACACGAAGGCGCCGTAGTAATCGGGATGATAGATTTCTCGAATTCCGGGTCCGCCATTATCCTGGCCGCCGGCCGCTATCGCCGCTTTATAGAATTGCCGCACCTGCTCTCGATCTTCCGCAAGAAACGCGATGTGCATGGGACTCTGAGAGCGTGCATGTTCACCAAACCAGAACTCAGGCTTTCCGTCGCGGCCAAAACCACCCCAACCCTGAACCTCCATCACGAGTTCAATTCTCAAAGGCGCCAAAGCGTTCGAGAAGAATTGCTTGCTGCGCGCGTAGTCGCTGACCGCCAGCCCGATGTGGTCAATGATCATGGGCCAAGCCTCGCGAATTTATGCCCGAACGCCACTTAAAAAAAGTCAGGCGCGGTTCGCGGTCGGCGCGGAACCGCTGAGCATCTCCCGGCCCAGCCATTCATGCTCAATCTCGATCATCAACAGCGCGTTATCAAACTGGACCGAGCCCCTCGGAAACAAGGAGCGGTCCTCGAAGAAACTGGATTCACAGGTATCGACCGCAAGGGCACGCGTGACCCAGGTCCGGCAGGAGAGTTCCAGGCCGTCGTAGACGCCTGCCTTTCTTGCCGGCGAGTAGCCCAGGGCGCCGCCCCTGAAGAAATCGGAGGCCGCGGTCGCGTTCCGGAAAAGTGAGCCATCGGGCCAGCCATCGTAAGGTTGGCCCGCGACCCGCAACCGAGCGCTTCGGTCGTTCGCAAGCATCGAAACATCATAATAGTTTTCGGACTCGCGGACCTCAAAGTGCGCACGATGATGCACTCCCGGAAACAGGCGACCACCCACCAGGGCATTCAGGGCGGAATTTGTATCGCGCCTTGGAATAAATACTCCGCTTCGGGTTCCTTCGCTCGTGTCCCATTCTACGGCGAAACGGTGCGCGGCGTTTTCGGAAGTCAGCCCCCAGCCTCCGGGCATTGCGCTCGGGCGTACATGTTTCAGCCGAATCAGACAGATTCCCGCAACGGCGTGGTTCTCCACGAGCTGCGGACGAAAGGGGGCGGGCAGCAAACGGGCGAGCGTCGCCGGGTCCACGCGATAGTTCGCGAGAATACGGCGATCGATTGTGCCGGTAATTCGGGGGACGCGCATATATGTCTGACGGCTCGGACACTCATTCAGTTTCGGGTTTTAGGGCCGTGCCGCAGATTACGCGCTCAGACCGAAAAGTCGAAGCCCGCCCACACAGCCGTCTCCAGCGTCGCTGGCGGTGTCCGAACAAGAAGCGAGCAAAAAGCCAGACCAGACGCGCAGGAGTCCCGCATCAATTACCAATCGGCCCCCCTGTACAGGGTCCGGGCCCCGTACGGTTCAATGAAGATCGTATGATCCCGGACCCGAATCAGACTACTGTGTCCGCGGTCGCGCAAAATGAAATGCGTTTCTGTGCTCGCGAGGGAGATGGCGATCGTCTGCTGTCCGAGCGGAATCCAGTCGAGCGCGCGTATAGATGCGCGAACGAGCGGGATTGCCAGAGGTTTGCCCCGAACGGATGCTGCCGGGAAGCAAACCTCAGGATTTCGGGAGAAGTAATTCGGCGATTTGCACTGCGTTGAGGGCAGCACCCTTCAGGAGCTGATCCCCGCAGCAAAAGAAGTCGACCTCTTTGCCATCATCGCTGGAGGACGACCGACGGAGGCGCCCCACAAGAACGTCGTCCAGACCACTGGCTTCGAGGGGCATGGGAAAATAGTTTCGATTGCGATCGTCGATCAGTTTTACGCCCGGCGCGGTTCGGAGAGTCTGGCGTATCTCTTCAATGTTTGCTTCGCGGCTGAGTTCAAGGTGTACGGATTCAGCGTGCGCCCGGAAAGTACCGATTCGAATACAGGTCGGCGTGATCCGGATCGAATCGTCGTGCAGGATCTTGTGGCTTTCCTGAATCATCTTCCACTCCTCCTGATTGTAGCCGGTGTCCGGATCCATGGTCGAGTTGTGGCTGAATGCGTTGAAGGCGATCGGGTACGGGAATACTTCTGGTTTTACTTCGCGGCCTTCCAGATGGTCACGGGCTTGAGTCTCGAGTTCTTTCATGGCAACAGCCCCGGCGCCCGAGGCGGCCTGGTATGTGGAGACTACGATCTTCTTGATTGGATTCAGGCGATGAATGGGCGCAGCCACCATGAGCAAAATGATCGTGCTGCAGTTGGGGTTGGCGATGATTCCTCGATGCTGCTTCGCATCTTCCGGATTGATCTCGGGAATGACAAGCGGCGTGTCCGGGTCCATACGAAAGGCCGAAGAATTGTCAACAACGACCGCCCCCGCGGCGCTCGCGATCGGGCCGAACTTTCGGGAAATGTTTCCACCGGCGCTGAAAAGGGCAATGTCGACTCCCACAAAAGAGTCCTCGCGCAGTTCCTGGACGGTGAGCTTCTCACCCCGGAAATCGACCACGGAGCCTGCCGAGCGGGCGCTCGCAAGCAGAGTCAGACGTGACAGCGGGAACCGGCGCTGGTCGAGCACGCCCAACAGCTCCTTTCCAACCGCACCTGTTGCGCCGACAATGGCCACATGGGGATTCGCATTCATGCCAGTGGTCAGTTTTTGGAAGCACTTCAGGAGGAAAACTCATTTCCCCCGGACGCCACGTGAGTCCGGCTGAACGCCGGTCGGATACGTCCCGCAACCGCCGGGCCGGACTGCTCTGGGGTCTTTTGTCCCCGGAGTTACGCCGCCGGGTCGACGCTGATTTGAACGGAGCCGAAATTGAGCAGCTGAACCGGGCTCTACGTTCCTACCTGAAAGCCGGGCGCGCGGAACGCCTGTTGACCGAGCGGGAACTGCTGGCTCGTCTGCGAACACGCCAGTCGACCTGGCCCGCCTTTCTGAGCTTTGCTCTGGGCGTGCTGTTCTTTGGTTTGATCGTGCTGCATTTTGTTCAGCGCCCCGGGCTACCGCTCTGGATTCGGGCCGAGCTGTTTACGCCTTTGTTTGTTGCCGCTCTCGCGCCCCTGTCTCTGTACCTGCTTGCGCCGTATCGATCACGCGAACTGTTTCGCCCGACCTTTGATTGGGAAAAAACTGCGGCCGCCGGGCTTGCCAGCCTGGGGCTGCTCTGGATCCTGTTTGAAATCCGGGTCGATGGCGGCATCGCCTTCCTGTTCCGCCCTGATTCGCTTTCCTGGACGATTTTGTTTCTTGGCGGATTGATCGGGCCCGTTGCCGAAGAGGTCGTCTTTCGCGAGTTGTTGCCTTCCCTGTTTGGCGGGGCCCCGCATTATGCGGGGCATTTCGCAAGTGCTCTGTTGTTTGCCGCCGCCCATGTCCCGGATTCCCCAACCATGTTTTTCTTACATGTGCTCGCCGCGCTGATCCTATCCGGCCTGCGCCTGAACACGGATGGGCTGTTCTGGCCAACGGTTGTGCACGCGACGGCAAACGGAGGCGTTCTGCTGTTGGGTATTTGAGTTTTTGGCGGCGCCGGCCAGGAGTAGCTTGCCACCACACCGTGCTTCGCGCTTTCTTCAAGGTTGATGAGTAGTCGTCGAATCCGGTTGATAGAAGCACTCCGGGAGACCGCGACCCGCCTTGCGAACGGCGCGGACTACCGCTGGACGCATATGGGCAGTTGCAACTGTGGACATCTGGCCCAGACCATTACGCCCCACACGCGGGCCGAAATCCACGCGTTTGCTCTGGCTCGTCCCGGAGACTGGGCAGAACAGGCGCGTGACCTTGATATCGAATACTGCAAGAACAGCGGCCTGGCCATCGACTCTGTGTTTGAGGCGATGTTCGAGCTGGGATTGACACCCCTTGATATTTCGCATCTGGAGCGTCTTTCGGACCCTCTGGTATTGGCCTGCTTTCCGACCGCCGAACGTTTCCTGGATCATCGACGACGGGAAGACGTCGTTCGCTACATGCGGGCCTGGGCGCAACTCCTTGAGAATCAATCGGAGCCGGAATTCTTCTGCGAAGGCACCGCTTCGAAACTTCGGGAACAAGCCGCGCTCCTGGCCCGCGCCTAAAACGCATCGGACGATCAACCGCCGTCTGGATCTTGAATGAAGGCCAGGACGCGCGCCGCCAGTTGAGGGCTGCGCGCAAGCATCGCAAAACCTGTGCCGGCGCCTTCGCGCACTTCGAGCTGCGACTGCGGGATGCGCTCGCAAAGGCGTCGCAATCGAAATTCATGGAAGTGGTCTCCAATGACCAGTACGGGCAGGTTTCGGTCTTCGGCGGTCCAGGCCGCAGCCAGGGGTTCCCGAAAAAACTCAGCGTCGGGGGACAGCAAAACCAGGCACGTGACCTCGGGTGGCGTGCCGAGCAAAAGCACATTGGAATGAAAGTCTCCGGCCACAAAACAAGTGCGCGCGGGTTCAATGCGCAGGCGTGCGGACTCATCCGCAAGCGCGTCCAGAGCCGCGCGATAATCCAGATAAAAGCCGGCGCTGGCTTCCCGGTCCCGGGCGAGTTCGCCGATGCGCTCCAATCGACCGCGCGAATCACGCCGGTTGGGGGGGTGGGCCCGGGTTCTCAAGAGTGCGATGTGGTAGTCATCGCCGAGCTGGCGCGCGAGTTGCAACGGCCCGTAGAAGCTGCTCGAGTAGATGTCCGGGATGAGCACGACAAGCGGGCGTGTGGGTTCCGGGGCCGGTCGAAACAAGAGTTCCGGGCGATGGCCGTCAAAACTGAGCGGCTGCAGGCGATAGAAATCCGCGACCGCTTCGATTTCCTGCCAGGACACTCCCGGCTGCGTGTTCGTACGATTGCTGGCGTCAGGCTGGGCGAGAACGATGTTTCCAGAAGGCTGAAGTAGCGCGAGCGCGGCCA
Organism: Spirochaetales bacterium; assembly: GCA_024233935.1. Classification (GTDB taxonomy): domain Bacteria; phylum Spirochaetota; class Leptospiria; order Leptospirales; family Leptonemataceae; genus JACKOY01. The sequence continues at coordinate 297,213 of JACKOY010000001.1, forward strand.
GAGCCGCACCGAACGAACGGCGAACGTCCACTCAGGACTGACCATCCGGTCGGGTGTACCGCACATCGAGCGGAAAACGAACACCGGGAATGGACCCGGGTTGTCCATCAATCAGGTACTGCACACATTGCACTTCGGGTATGGCGCTGAATATAGAGGCCGTGAGTGAATGGAAGTACGCGTCAACAATCTCGGTCTCGGTCCTTGCGTGCGCTTCGTGGGCACTGAAGAAGATCTGAACCTCATCGTCGAGGGTGGCGCGTCGGATGTCGATGATCAACAGGCCGGAGTGCATGTCCGGCACAAACCAGATCTTGCGGATCGCATGATTGAACTCGGGCAAATAGTCCAGACTGTAGTAGTCCGTGCCCTGCACGCTCTCCCGCAACCCGGGTGGCATACTGATTACGCGGGCGATGCGGTGTGCTCTCTCTTCTATGTCTCCGTTCGTATCGAGCAGGCGCCGAACGGAAATGCTCTGGCGACTCTCGCGACTGATGCCGTATAGCTCTATCGGTTCTCTTTCGTCGGGCACCGGAAGCGGAAACGCAAGGAAGGGAACCAGCAGGCGGTACGGGTTCGAGCTGGAGAGAATCGAAATGCCCAGAAATACTGCCACGATAGACCAGGCCAGAGTCTTGAACCGAACCCGGGGCTCGCTCCCCAGGCGGTGGATATAGCGCACAAAGGCCGTCTTTGCCGTCCGGGCGTGTTCCGGAAGGCGTCGGGCCTCGACCAGAGTGCGGTACCAGAAGCCACGCACGATGGCCCATGTCGCGCCTATGCGTTCTTTCAGTTGTTCCTTGTTCATCATTATCGAAACCAATAGCGTTCGCCGGATTGAAAGCGCTCGACTCCCTGTCGCATACTGTCGCTCCGGATGACCGGATACACATTTCTTGCTTCCAGTTGCAGCGCCTCAAGAATGGGACGATGCAAGCCGTCGATCGCCGATCTCAAATCAGCCATCAGCGCATCGCGGGGCTGGGCGCAAACCTGTCGCGCGATCTTCATGGCGCGCTCGAAACCATGTCCCTTCGGCGCCATCTCCCAGACCAGCCCGATTTCGTAGGCCCTTCGGGCCCGAATGCGCTGGCCGGTAATGATCAAAGGCAGAGCGCTTGCGAGACCCAACAGGCGGGGTAAATACACAGTCCCCCCATCGACCAGAGGAACACCCCAACGCCGACAGGCAACCGAGAAGACCGCCTGCGGTTCGGCGATTCGAATATGTCCGTGGCAGAAGAGCTCCAGACCGCCGGCGTAGGTATAGCCCTGAGTCACAGTGATAACAGGTTTGTACTGAACGATGCGCGACCCGCCCAGGGGGCCCGGATCCTCGGTCGGATAGCGTGCTTCCTGGTCCGACGACGCGTTGATGTTTACGAGCTCCTCAAGGGCCGTGAGGTCTGCGCCGGAGCAGAAGGATTTGTCTCCCGCCCCCCGCAACACGGCCACAGTCAGGCTCTCATCGTCCCGAAAGTGCTGCCACGCCTTGAGGAAAAGAGCGGCGGTTTCTCCGTCCACGCAGTTGTGCATGTCCGGCCGGTTGATGGTTATTTCAAAGACCCGACCTCCATCCGCATCGTGCACTCTTGTGATTAACGGCGCTTCAGCCATGGGTCAGCCTTCGGCGGCGTCGTGGGACTCACAAGGAAAAACCGATTGCATCGTTCGGGCGCAGTCGCCTACTGTCTGTATGCGGATCACGCCCGAACATGTCAGAAAGGCGTCGTTACTGGTCATTGTTGCCAGCACCCTTCTACTCCTGTGGTTTTTAGTCATGCAGTTGGCCAGTGGTGGCCTCGATACAAAGCCCTACGAACACCCCAACGTGCCTGGATTCAACAACGCCATGCTCTGGTTTGAGCTCGTCAATTCACCCGAAGAGCTTGCGCGGGTGCTCGGTCCCGCCGAGGATCCAGAAGGCCGTCGCATTCGCAGCTCGCTCGACATAGTCAATTACCTGGACTTTGTGTTCATGGGGTTGTACACTCTGTTGAATGCCGCCTTCTTCGTCTACTGGCACGTGTTGAATGTTTTTCGTGCCCGGCCTTTCTTCAGCCGCCCCTGGCTTTTTTATGCGGGCATGCTGCTCTTGCCCGTGATGCTTTTCGGGGACGTGATGGAGACCCGCGAGTTGCTGCGTCTGAGCGCGCTCACGGATCCCGCCGCCGCGACCGGCCTTTTTGCACTACAGTTATGGACGCGGTTGAAATGGGCGGCGCTGGCGATTGCCTGCCTTCACATCGGGCTTTCGGTCGCGTCCTATTCGGGCCGCACGGGCTGGCTTGTTCTGGCTTTGGGCTATACCTCGGCCGGCATGCTGATTCTGATTTCCATCGCTTTCGAACCGTCCCGCCCCCTTATAGAGCCGGCCAGCGGGCTCATGAGCCTGGCCTGGCTGGGCAATCTCGTGCACGCCATCGTGCGCTTTCGTCGTCCGCAGAGTGCTTGACGTTGGTCCGGCTCCCGATTTCGTCGCTAATGGCCGCCAAGCCGTATTTCGGTGAGTCGGCTGCGAAAAGCTGCCTTAGCTCAGCTGGTAGAGCAACTGACTTGTAATCAGTAGGTCGTGGGTTCGAGGCCTACAGGCAGCACAGGGTAGGTGCCCGAGGGGTTAAAGGGACCAGACTGTAAATCTGGCGCCGTACGGCTACGAAGGTTCGAATCCTTCCCTGCCCACACTCAAAAGCCCGTTTCTCTATGAGGAGCGGGCTTTTTCTTTCTTTCTCTTTTCCTATGGCCGCGCCGCACCTCTGATTCGGGAATTTCGGGTGCATCCCCTCTCCCCGCATCCTGCGCGGGCTACGACGCCTCGTGGCCGGAAAAAACCTTTCGATTTTGAGCCGCGCGAGTATAGTGGTTTCAACTTGCGCGCATTCTGTCGGGACGCGCGCCCAATCCAGTCAGGGGAGGGCCATCTTGAAGTTTTCTGCTGCCTTTATGGGGCTCGTTTTTGCGACCTCGCTTTCGATTGCATGTCAGCAGGAAGGGTTGAATTGCGCGCCGTACGACGGCGCCTGCAACCTCCTCATTGGAATTGCGTCCACACAAAACCTGACGGGCTCACGCCGAATGTTTGTCTCCACGACGACCACTACTGGATTCATGAGCGGCATTGCGAACGGCGACGGGATTTGCCAGACCGACGCGAACACGAACGGGTTAAGCGGAACCTATAAGGCCATGATTGCAAACGGGGTTGGCACGCTTCGGCGGGCTTCTTTGAGTGCGAACACCGGCGACGGGCAGTTGGACTGGGTGCTAAGAGCAAATACGGTCTACTATCGAAGCGACGGTTCCACAATCATTTCGACGACCGGGTCTAACGCTCTGCTCAGTGTACCGCTTCAGAACAGCATCTCTTCGGGAGCCGGGCAATACTGGTCGGGCATGAACGCAGACTGGACTACGGGCGTTGATTCCTGTGCTGACTCGGGCGCCGAAGGCTGGACCTTCGTAGGCGCCGGGGCGGGAAACGGGGACGTGGGAGATGTGTCTGCAACGAGCACGGCCGCGATTCGAACCACGTCCGTTGCCTGTTCCACGGGCGGCCTGTTTCTGGTTTGCGTGGAGCAATGACGGAAGGCCGGGTCTATTTCTTGCGGAGGGGACTGTCCGGCGGATCGCCAAGCACGAAGGTATGGGCCCCGCGGCTGGCGATTCTTTCCAGGGTCTCGAGCAATCTCAGAAAGCGCATGTTATCGTCATCTTTCATGAGCTCAGCGGCATTTTTCAGCGCCCGTGCGGTGGCAACCTGAGACCGTGCGGACTCCAGGTCTGTTTTGGCACGGATGCGCGCTTCCAGATGTTTTGAAAATAGATCCTGAACCTGCTTCGGAAAACTCAGGTCGCGCAATCGCACTGCTGTAATGCGCACACCCTTTGATTGGAGCGCCGGATTCGTCAGGGCTGCGGCCTGGTTGCAGAGGCTCTCCCGATTTTCATTCAGCAGGTCACTTTCGATCTCTGCCATACGATCCCGAATCGCAATTTGCGTCAGATTCTTTATGTACTCTTCCGCGACTGGCAGGACATAGTCCGGGCCGCCGGGGGCATGGAGGGCTTCCAGAAGGGCCCGTCCGTCCTCGACGATGTAGTCCAGCAAGAACGAAAAGCGAAAGGCAACATTGTCCTTCGAGAGCACTTCCTGGTTCGTAATGACGATCTGTTTTTCTACGGAGGGCAGGCAATAGACCCGAATACTATCGCTCGGGTCAAAAAAACGGTAAGTGCCGGGTTCCAGCGCGCGATCAAAGCGGTGCCTTCGGAACAGGTACGCCCGCGTATTGGGCAATATATCGAAACGTCGTAGGGAGAGAGTCATGATTGTCTTTGGTATTCGGTGTGCGCGCTTTTCCCCAAAAAATCGGAGGAGGGCGCCGACTGGAGCGGGTCGTCCGGTTGAGGACCCCGGAAGGGGCCCGGTATCCCCGACGACGCAGGGCTACAGCCGGTTGCGCACGCGCTGCCCTCCTCCTTTCGTTCTGGCTTGCGTATCAGGCAAGTGGGTTACCACACCAGTCGGGGAGTCGAACCCCTCGGGAACCGCACCGCTATACCCCGGGCAGCGATCCCCGTTTTGTTTGCGCGGGTGGCGGTTGACTATCAGTGACAACGCCACCACTGGATTCGGCAAGCGCTTTTGCAGATCTGATGCGCGAAGCACGCGCCGCGGTGGGACCTAAAAGCCCTGTAGCCGGGGTACGTGTTGGGTGTACGTCGGTCCGTCATAGATCTCGAAATGGGCAAAGGGGAAGGTGGGGGTCAACAGCAACACCCGGGCAAAGACGAAAACAAAGAGCAAGAGCAGGATCGCAAAAAAAGGCGTTGTACGACTGCCCGCATCGCGGTTCCCGAGCAAGACCATGAGTGGTACAAACCAGGTGAACATGCGCATGATATTATCGAAGATGCCCCAGAAGTAGTAGTAATCCGCGATCAAAACGCTCGCCAGAGTAAGAAGCAGAGCCAGACGCTCCGGCAAAAACTCGCGACGCCGCCCGCTTATGACGGAGAGTACTACAAACAGCATCAACAGCAGCAGCAGAATTTTGGCGCCGTGTTTGGCCAGGGCAAGCATGGCCCCCGGTGACGGTTCTTGTAGCAGCCTTTCAATCAATGCAAGGCTTTCCCGTAACACACCCAGAACGCCGTCCAGGGGCGAAAGAAAGATACCGAGCACCCGGGCCGGCACCATGCCATGGGCCTCACGCAGGTACAACTGCCAGAGCAGCGGCGGAATTAAGATACCCAGCAGCAGTACAATGCGTCGGAGTCGACGCTCAAAGAGCGCCTCCAGCCCCAGCGGAAAAAGAAAGAAAAGCGCGGATTCTTTGCTGAATATTGCCAGGGTGAAGCAGGCAAAGGCCAGCACCGCGTGTCGAAGATAAGCTGTGCCCCCGGCCTGTTCCATGCGCCGGTAGAATGCGTAGCCAATCAAGCACAGCGAAACCTGGATGCTGTTACTGACCAATAAAAGGTAAGAGACCAGATTGAATGGCGAGAGCGTGTAAAAGAAAAGCAACCAACGCTGCCCTGGACCCAGCAGGCGCCCAAGGGCCAGGATTCCTGCGCCCAACAAGAATATCTGGACGAACAGCATTCCGACGACGGTGGGTCCAGGACCCAATAGACTGAAGGGCGCGACCAGCAGAGGGTAACCAACGCGGGGAGCGCGGTAAGCGAAGCTGAAACCCTCCGGCCACTTGTTCGGCTGAAACAGCGTGGAAGCAAAATAGTAGAAGATCTGCCCGTCGTAGCCGTTGCCGCCAAACTCCTCATTTCCGATGAGTACGATCGCGCCTTCGGGGACCAGGTCCGGGTTCTGCTCGGCGTAGTAGGCGCCAAAGCGAACCAGAGCCGAAGGACTGCCATCGTAGCGGGCCACGACAGCAACGGTGGCGATCGTATACAGCGCCAAAAAAAGGATCAGATGCACGGAGAGCGGCGCCGCATTGAGACGTTCCTGGAAACGCGCCATCCTTTCCACAATAGGATGCATAGCGTCAGAAGCGTCAGGCCCGGGCCGTTGTCGTCCGGGGGGCCCGCCGACCTTTGGTTGCGATCAGGTGCAGGCCAAAGCGCATGCCCTGTTTGAGGACGCGGCTGTTAAACGAGGAGTTCGAAAAGACATAATGAATGGGGATCTCTGTAACCCGCATGCCCGCCCGGTACGCCAGGGCAAGCGCCTCCATGTGAAAGTCAAAGGCCCGAGATTCCAGCTCCGTCTCCGCGATCAGCTCCGCCGCCCGCCTGGAGTAGCGCCGAAAGCCGCTCGTGCAGTCCCGCAGACCCGGCCCGCGCAGGTTCAGAAACGAGCTCGATAGCGAGTAATTCACAACCCGCGCGGCCGCCCGGGAGATGAGGCGGCGGTACAGCGGCACGTTGTCCGCGCTTTGCCGGCTTCCGATGACCACATCATACTCGGGCGGCGCGGCAAAGAACTCCGGGAGGGCGTCGGGGTTGTGAGACAGGCCGGCGTCCATGGTGATGAGCCAGTCGTAGTTTTGCTCAACACCCCGGCGAAGTCCATCCTGGAGGCCCCGGGGTATATGGGTGGCCCGGTCGTGGGTGATCACATGGAGCGTGTGCGCGTGTTTGTTTTTTGCGCACTCATCCTGGATTTCGGCCAGGATTGCGGGGGTCCGGTCCCGGCTCCCGTCATCGGTGACCGACACGTCGGCGTACTGAAGAGTGCGAGTCACGACCTCCCGGATCGTTTCCTCCTCGTTGTGGGCAGGTATGACGATGAGTGGTCGCTCGGGAGGAGGCATCGCGTAGCAAGCATTTCCGACGCCGTGTCGACGCGATCAAGCAGAAACCGCGCGGACTTTGTGGCCCCGGAAGAATTCGTTGCGGAATCCGGGCATGGCGAGGACCGTGCGTTCGCGGTGGTTTTCCGCCGCCGTCGCACCATGCATGCCGTCTCCGTCCTAGCTGCCCGCTGCCTCGGTTCGGCCCTGCGCATCTGTGTGCATCCGGAATCGGTCAAGGGCTTCGCGGAACTGGACTTCCTCGAACCGGACCTGGAGTACGATCGTATCAGCGCACACCGGGATGCTCAGGGCATGGTGCGCTTGAACCGCCGGGGCGCACGGCTGGTCTACGATCCTCCTACCGGGAACTTCCGCTTGAGCGATGCGCGCCAGGACCTGCTGACAGGCACGTTGCAGACCGGCAAATTTGACCAGGCGTTGTTTTCGATCAGACTGGAACCGCAAGACGAGGTGTTTGGTTTTGGCGCCGCCTCCGGACGTTACCTGCGCGAAAACGAACGCTTTCGCATGCTGAATCTGGACACTCTATTTTTTACGATCCCCGGTTCGTCGTACTCTTCTTTTCCTTTTTTTCTGCTCCGGCGCGGCGACACCTGTCTGGGTGTATTCCTCGCGTCAACTATGCCCGCAGAGGTTGCCATTTACCAGCAATCCGAGGGAGATGTTTCGCCCGGAATTTATATCACGCCGCTCAGCCAGGAAGAGGCGATTCCGCTCGACTTCTTTGTTTTTCGTGGGTCGGTTGCCGACATTCTGGAGCAGTACACCCGGGTAACCGGCCGGCCGTTTTTACCGCCCGCCTGGGCCATGGGATATCACCAGTCGCGTTGGTCGTACCGCACCAGCGACCGCGTTCGACATCTGGCTCGACGCTTCCGTGCAGAGCAAATACCCTGCGACGCGATCCATCTGGACATTCATTTTATGGACCGGTACCGGGTCTTCACCTGGCACCCAACACGATTTGCCGAGCCGGATCGATTGCACAAAGAGCTGGAAGCGCTCGGGATTCGTACGGTCGCCATTGTCGACCCCGGCGTGGCCGTCGACGAACAGTACTCATTGTATCGTCGCGGCAAGGACGCCGACTACTACCTGAAAACTTCGGACGGTCAGGATTACGTGGGTCGCGTTTGGCCGGGCAAGACGACCTTTCCGGATTTCACGCGCCCCGAAGTGCGGCGCTGGTGGGCGGAAGCCCACGATCCTCTGTTTCGGGCCGGAGTTTCCGGCATCTGGAACGACATGAACGACCCGGTTTTTCTGATGGGGAAGCGATACGATCCATTGCAACTGGATGTCCACCACGCGCACGAAACCCACGCGCAGGTGCGCAACCGGTACGCGAACCTGGAAGCGCGGGCCACCTTTGATTCCTTTGAGAAAAACAAAGTTTCGACGCGACCTTTTGTGCTCACGCGTTCCGGGTTCAGCGGCATTCAGAAATATGCCGCTTTATGGACGGGCGACAATCAGTCCAGTTGGGCGCACCTGCGTGAGAATCTCAACATGGTCCTCAGCCTCGGATTGAGCGGCGTGTCGTTTTGCGGAGCGGACATCGGCGGGTTTGCGGGCTCTCACTTTTTGCCCGGCGCGCTGAAGGCGATCAAGTTTCACGTGAACCGTGAACTCTACATGCGCTGGATGGAGCTCGGCTCCCTGATGCCTTTTTGCCGCGCTCATACGACGCTTTACTCGCGTGATCAGGAGCCGTGGAGTTTTGGCGAAGAGGCTCTGGAAGTGGCCCGCAAGCACCTGGCGCGTCGATACCGCCTGCTGCCCTATCTGTTCACGCTTTTCTGGATAAGCCACCTGAGGGGGGCTCCCCTGGTGCGGCCCCTGTGGTACGAATTCCCATCGCTTTCGGGCGAACAGGGCCGGGATCAATTCATGCTCGGCCCCCACATTCTGGCGGCGCCGGTTTTATATCCCCGTCGCGAGCTGCGGGAAGTGTTTCTGCCACCCGGTGAGTGGTTTGAATTCGAAACCGGAGAAAAGTACAGTGCCGGCGTGCACAACATTCCGGTCCAGCCCGGTTACTATCCGCTGTTTGTGCGCGCAGGGGCGATTCTTCCGGTCTGCGAGGGGGGCAAAAACGCGGAGACGGCCCTGGCCAGCCCGCTGGCCGTCGAAATCTATCCGGCGGAACAGATGCGTGGTGAGCTGTTTCTGGACGATGGCGTTTCGCGGTCTGCGAGCGACGGTGATTATTTCCATCAAACCTTCGAGGGACGTCGCGACAGAAATGGGGACATCAACGTGCAATGCCAGACGTTGCGCCGGAAATTCGTGCCGGGTCAGAAAGAGCTTTTTGTGCGACTGCCGTCCGCGTACCGCACGGCCCAAATACGTAATCGCCGACAGGAAGCCGCGACCGTCGACCTGGCGTCGCAGGATCGGCTGCTCAAATTGAGTGAATACACATTACCGCTGCAAAGCTGGAAGGCGGTTTTTGCCTATCGCGCGGATTGGAGAGGGTAGCGTCGGATCAGGGCGGCCCGAGGCTCAGACCGAGCTTCGGATTTCGAACATCAGCTCGCGTATCTGACGCACCCGTTGCAGCGCACGAGCGGAGTAGTTCGGATAACGCCGGGACACGTCGCGGTACAGCACCTGGACCCGATTCAATTCGCCGATGAAGTCGCGCGCCCAGCTTCGACGAAAACGATTGCGCACGCCATCGAACCGCTGCACTACCACTCGAAGATTAGCTTCGGCTCGCTCATAGTACTCAGTTGCAGCATCCAGGGGATCGGTGTCGAGAAACTCGTCGAAGAGTTTAGAGTGAACGGCTTTGCGTACGCGCGGCGTGTATTCTCTGACTTCAATGTTCTCCCCGTAGACCGCGAACTCTTCGTCATCGGCGTAGAGGAAGTGCGCCAGATTTTGCCAGATATTTCCAAAGAAAGGCGCCTCGGCCTGTTCGGCTCGCTCCCGTTCAGCCCGGGCGCGCTCGAATGCCTCAAAGATACGGCGTCCGGCTTCCTGGCCGCTACGATAGGTGGTCCCGCGTTGCCCCCGCGGTCGTGTGGCCGCTTCGCCACCGGGATCGGCCCCGGACTGCCCCCGGCGGTAAACGGTGTAAGCGCCTTCCTGGCGCCCGCGGGGTGGCACTCCCTTTTTGAAAGCGGAGTAGGCCTCAATGAGCAGGCGGGCCGTGCGCTCGTCCGCCGCCGATTCGCGAGACCGGTCCGGGTGGTGCGTCTTGATTCGGGTTCGGAACGCCCGTTTCACCTCGTCCGCACCGCTGCCTGGTTTCACTCCGAGTACGCGGCAGTATTCTTCGTATTTTTCGGCCGGGACCATGCTATTCGTCGTAGATGCGCGGCCGCCGCTCTTCTTCGGGAGGCCTTATTCTAGATTCGAACAGTTTGCGACTACTTTTCAGCATGAAAGCAAAAACCACGAGCCCAAGAAGCGAAAAAACGACCGCAATCAAGCCGGCGGCAAGCGGTGGGCTGTTCACCAGGCCTTTCAAGCCAGCATAGGCGGCGAAAACCATCAGGCCGGCGCCCCAGAAAAGCAGTCCCCCACCGACAATCAGGGCCGCCGTGGACTGAACCACAAGCCGGGTGCGGTAGTCGAGCTCCTCGCGTAAAAACCGCCTCAGGGCGCGCACGAAGCGGCGCGGCCCCATCATGAACACGATCAAACTCTCGAAAACCGGATAGTAGTGACGGACCAGGGCCTCCTTCTCGGAAGCCGATTCCGGAGTCCCGCCACCCCGGCGGCTACCCGGCGTGCGCTTTTTTCCGGACGCAGACCGCTTTTTGCCATCGCCACCTTTGCGCGAGTCGGTCATTCCGTGGCTTTTACGAGCGACCGCGTAGCATCAGACCCAGAATGATGCCGGCGCTAACACCGGCCACACCGGCGATCAGGGCCGCCCGTTGCGGATGTTCGTTGCAGTAATCGGCCATCGAATCCAGGAACTGGCCGGCGGTTTCTTGATACTCCCGGGCCCGGGTTCGCAGCTCGGCCAGGTTCTCCTGGGCGCGATTTTGCAGCTCGGCGGCCTCGCTCTTAAGCTGGCTCACACCCTTTTTGAGTCTTTCGCCGGCGCTTTTTGTGTCTTCTTCCATATCTATTCGCTCCATTGTCGCGGGTTATAAACAGTTCACACGAAACGTGTTCGTTAGGGTGTCACTTTCATGGCGCCTGTAAAGATGAAAATGTCGCTACTGTGCGGCGTACGGGTTCTGGTGAGAAGGCGTTCCGTCTTCTCTACCCGGTTCGGGCCCGCCCTGAGATTCATTAACGGCCGCTGCCAGCATCAGATAGGCCAGTCCGTACGTAAAAAAGGCGCCGAAACCGCAAACAAAGAAGCCCGCCAAAAACAGAAGCTCACTGGCGAGCACCGTCGCATAGTGGCTCCGGCGCGCCGTTCGTCGCACGGATTCCAACATGGCGTTCAGCGCACCCCGGCCTTCCAGAATCGCCAGCGGGTACGCCAGGAGCAGCCGGGCCCGCACATAGCTGAAAGCGAGGGTGTGCACAACCAGGGCGACGGCCATCAAGCTGACGAGATAAGGCAGGTGTTGCGCCAGCGCTTCTGGATCGGCGGGGGCGTTTTCGGGTAGTTGGACACCGGCTTTCGCGAGCAGCCACATGCCCGGACTCAGCACTGCGAAAAGCAGGGTTTGCTGCGCCACAAGATGGGCCAGCGCTATCGTCAGTACCGGCCCCGGGCGCCGATAGCCGGAGAAGAGTTGATCCAGCTCGCTCGTACCGCGGAGCAAAGCCATCGAAACCACCAGCATGCCGGCCGGTAGAGCGCCGACCAAAAGAAACAGGACCAGGTTTTGAACGATGCTGCCCCCGGTCGGATCTCCGATCATTCGAGTTCCGACACTCGATGCCAGCAAAGCAGCGGCCAGCGCGCCCGCAAAGAGGACCGCAACAATTACGGTGTAGAGAATCATCTGGCCGGGTTGGGCCGCAAAGCCAGCGCGGGCCACGGCGAAGTGCCGCTTCACGGGATGGTCAGGGTTTCCTCCGCCGCTCTGAAACGCGCCGGGGGAAGGGCGATAGGCTTCGTTTTGCACGGTTGAAGCTGGCCGGCCAACGACCTCTATCAAGCAAGAAACAAAAGAAGGCTCCTGGACTCAGACCCAGGCCAGACCGATATTCAATGTTGACGCGCCACGGCCCACCCGGACCCTGGCGCGGGGGGGATTACAATACGAGCAAATCTATGTCCCGTGCCCTTCTCCTTCGCCTTCTCCAAAACTTTCAATCTCGCTTTGATCGCTTCAGCCTCCGACGTATCACGGGAGTGCATGGTGATCAACCAAAACGCCCGGTCTTTGTCCTGGGCGTGGTGCTCCTGTTTGGGGGCGCGCTCTTACTGACGCCGGCCTGGATCCAGAGCCGATCGGCTTCCAGAACTGTGACGACCGCCGACCCGGCCCTGGCGCTCTTGCCGGAAGGAGCGCGACTGGAGGGCGATGCAATTGTCCATACCTGTAGCAACGAGAGCCAGCGCAGCCTGGTGCGTCGTTACTACGATCATTCCAGAATCTTCAACCGGGGCGAATTTGAACGCCGCCTGATCGCTGACAATGCCGCCAGCTTTGAGCGCGAACGGTGCGTCGCAGGCAGAACGCTGGTCATTCCGGAAAGCCAGGTGGGTCCCTTCCTAAATGAACCCCTGCACCGCGATCCAGGCGATGTACGCGCCATCTATCTTCAGGGCGGCAATTTTCAGCCGGGTCGTCTCGCAGCCGAAGCCGAACGCCTGCGTTCCATTGGCGCCAACGGAATTGTGTTCGATGTGAAGGACATCGTCGGCGTGGTGAACTATCGTTCCAGCGTCCCGGAAGTGGAGGCCTACCGCCGACACACTCCGCCCATCGCCAATCTGGCCAAATCAATTCACTTCCTGCATACCCAGGGCATTTATGTCATTGCGCGCATGGCTCTGTTCCAGGACGAAAACCTCGCCATTCGACGCCCTGACCTTGCCATTCGCGACGGGGGCGCTCCGGGCGGCATTCTGCTCGTGAAAAACAAGCCGCTATGGGTCGATCCCGGTCAACCCGAGGTGCGCTCCTACAACTGGGCGATCCTTGCCGAATTGATCCGCATGGGAGTCGATGAGGTTCAGTTTGATTATGTGCGTTATCCGGCCGAAGGCAATCTTTCCCGGGTCACCTACCACGATGTGCGCACTCCGGCCGACAAGACCGGGCACCTCAAGACCTTCCTGTTCGGCGCCTGGATGCTGTCGCGTGAGGTCGATGTTCACCTGGCGATCGATGTGTTTGGCATTGTTGCCTGGGGCGAAGAGGCGGACGTGCACAACACCGGACAGCGCATCGCGGAACTCGCGCTCTTTGTAGATGTGGTGTCACCAATGCTCTATCCATCGCATTTCAGTCGCGGCTTTCATGGCTACGCGAATCCGGCGGACATGGGTTACCACTTTTACAACGAAGGCGTCACTCGTTTTCGCGAACTGACCGGTCATCGGGTAGTTGTGCGACCCTGGATCCAGGCCTTTCGCTGGCGCGTTACAAACTTCAATGAAGACTACATCCGGGATCAGTTGCGCGGCAGTGAGTCAGCCGGGGGCAGCGGCTGGATGATGTGGAATGCCGGCAACCAGTACGACCTGGTGTACCGCGCTTTGCGCAACGCCCGCGCCGCTTCCAACACGGAAGGGCACGACGCCGAACTGTCCGGCATGCTTCCTCCCGGTCTGTAAACGCAACTTTTGTCCAGGCCTGATTGCTTTCAATGCGATGGACAGCGTTCGGCTGCCTGGTCAAAAGGACACTATGTCAACGGAGTCCGACCTGAGGCTGCCGGGGGAGCCGGTTCCTTTTTTCCAGCCGATCGTTTCCGTTTCCGATGGCCGGATCTACGGTTACGAGGTGTTGGGGCGGGCTCTTACTGAACAGGGGCCTGTCTCTTTGGGCCCTTTCTTTCACGGAGGCGGCGCAAGCCATGAAGAGCGCCTGCGTGTAGACCGATGCATTCGTCGCGCGGCCCTCGAAAAAAAGAAACGGGAGGGATCTTCGGCGCGCCTTTTTCTGAACATACATCCGGCCTGGATTTATACCCGGGGCGACAAGGCTTTTCCGACCATTCAGATGGTTTCGGAGCTCGGCCTCAATTCGGAAGAGATCGTCGTCGAGATTACGGAGGAGAACCTGCTGAGCGCCGAGTTTTCGGACGTCATGCGGCTCATCGGGCGGTACCGGGAAGCCGGCGTACGCGTCGCGATCGATGACTTCAGTTATCCAAACTTCGACCGCCTGATTGCAGCCCGGCCGGCGATCGTGAAGCTCGATATGCAGTTGGTCAAGAAAGCCGCCCGCAATCTGGAGTACCGGCGCCTGACCGACTACATATCCCGGTTTGCCCAGGAGCTGGGTGTTGCCGTTTTATTCGAGGGCGTCGAAGACGTTGTAGAACTCGAAAGTGGTCTTGAGGCCGGTGCGAGCCTCATGCAGGGCTTCTATTTCGCGCCGGCCGGTCCTGACTTTCTGCCGCCCGATCATTTCCAGGACGATATCCGACTGGCCCTCAGCAATGTTTACTATCGCTCGGTCAGTCATCTGAGTGGTGTCGTACGCCTGGAACGTCAGCTCAATCGCTACATGCGGCTCCTTACGGAAGAGCCCGGCGGGGCGTCCGACGATCTTGATACGGTGCTCGCACGCCTGCACGATCAGTTGCCTTCCACGTGCTTTCGCCTTTTTGTTTGTGACGAAACCGGCAGGCAACTTTCGGCGAATCTGACACGGGTTTCCGGCACATTCGAACGCCAGGAGCACTTTCGCGGCAACAACTGGAGCTGGCGGCCCTACTTTCTGGATAACCTGATTCGAATGCGGGAATATGATCAGGGAGTAGTTTCACACCCGTATATCGATCATGAGACCCGCCATCGCACGATCACATTCTCCTACCCGCTGCGCCAGGATCGCTTTTTGTTCATGGATTTTCTGGCCGGGTCGGACGCAGAATAGAAAGCAGGGTCGTTTGAAGCTGCTCGCTCATGGGGCGATGGCGTGATTGCCACTGCCGCGAGCCGTCGGGGCCGACCAGATTCGTCACGGCGGTGATGGCCACGAACGCCGCATCCAGTTTCTCCGCGGCCCGGGCGACGCCGAAGGCTTCCAGATTCTCAAATCGCATCCCGGTTTTGCTGAAGGCGCCCCCTTTGTCTTTTTCAAGCTTCGCGTCAAACGCCAGGGTAACGGATGAGGTCGAGTTGATGGCGCCGTAAACCACCTTAAGGCGCTTCTTTAACTCCGTTTCGAGCCACCGACCGACTGGCCCGGTCCGGCCGGCCGCCTCCACCTGCATGGGGGCCGGAATGTGCGCGCGTCCTTCGAGGGCCAGAACGTCGTAGCCAAAAAACCGGGTGCTGAAGGCGTAGGCTTCGCCGGCTTCGGCCTCGCTATCGTTCGGATAAGCGCCGCTGGAACCGACAAAAACCATTTCGAACGGAGCGCCCAACTCCTGGGCCCGCCCCAGAACCGTCAGAGCCGCTGTCAGGCTGCCGACGCCGGTCGCAAAGGTTCTGACACGGAACTTTTCTTTTTGTTGTCCAGAACCAATCGGCAGATCAATCAGTTGATCCTCCAGAACCATAAGAAGATCGATCTCGGGTTCGAAGGCGCCGATCAGCCAGACTTCGCCCTCGATTATTTTCTTGTCAGGGCCCATATACGTGGCGTTGTTGCTGGCATGCTCGTTCGCAAAAGCCTGCTTTCCCTTGCTCTTCTATTTCCGGTCCTGCTTGTCGGCGCATGCACATCGCATCCGGACACGGCGGAGTGCGGGCGCTTTTATTCGCATGTGCTTTCTATCATGGAGCGCGGCCCGCGCAGCATTGCCGCCGGGCTGGGAACGCAGCAGGCGAAAGAGGCCGTGATTAATTACTGCCTGACCCTCACCGATTATCAGGTTGAGTGTGCCCTTTCTCAGAACGCCCTCGACGGCATTGCGGCCTGCGAAGTGGCGGAGCAGGGTTTTATGGACCGTTTGCCCTGGCGCGGCGGACGCTAACACTCTCAGAATGCCGTAAGCGCCGCGCGAACGAAACTCGTTACCGGCGCCTGTTCGCGCGTATCTTCCAGGCTCTCGCGTAGTTCATTTACGACGGTTTGCGCATCGGTAACGAGCGTGTTCGCGTTTCGATGGAGTTCGTCATTGTTTACGAGCTGGCCCAGGGTCCCCTGACCCTCGTTGATCTTGCGCGTGATTTCCCGGACGTTCTCGATTGTCTGGCGTACGTTCGTTCGGTTTTCGGTGATGAGTTCGGCCAGACCGGCTACCGGATCGCCCGCCGCGCTGCCCTGCAAGCGGGGCGCGTTTTCACCACCGCGGTCGAGAAGATATGCCAGGGCGGTCTGGTTTTTCTCAGCCAGCTCCGATACAGCCGGCATGAGCACTTCGATTTCTCGCGCCCCGGCGGCGCCGTCGCGCGGGCGCGAAGACCCCGGATTGATGGAGATCACCTTGCCGGAAAGCAGGGATTCGTTCTTGATCTCGATATTGTAGTTTTCGTAAAACACTACCTGCTGCTTCAGTTCTAAAGTGATTGCGACCCGCTGTCCCACGCGATCGGGGGAGTCCACCGGCACGACCCGCCCTTCGGCATCTACCGGTACAAGTTCGATATTGTCTACCAGGCCCGCCGGCACTCCGAGCACGGTCACGCGGGAGCCGGCCTTGACGCCTTCGGCGTTGTCGAAGAATACCACCATTTGCCGGCCGCGGCTTGCAAAAGGGCCGCTTTCAGACACAATCGTAAAATAGCCGACCATCGTCAGGGCGCCGAAAAAGAGAATGCCCACAAGCAAGTTTTGCAACCAGTTCATAACATTCCCCGCTCCGCCCGGTTCAATTGCACCACAGTCGCTGTGGAGTTCGCAATTCTTTTTTACTCTGCGTCATTTCGATTTACTTTCTGTTTCGCGATCGGCCTCGACCGTAATGGGTCCTTCGCTGCGGCCGTGAATGAACTGTTGCACTATCTCGTTCTCGGTCCGACGGATTTCGTCCGGGGTTCCAACAAAAAGCACACGACCCTTGTAGAGAAAGGTAATGCGATCGGCTATGTAATAGGCTGAATTCATGTCATGGGTGACGACGATCTGTGTCACTTCCAGCTCTCGTTGCATACGCCTGACAAGCTCGTTGATTACCTGGCTCATGACCGGGTCCAGGCCCGAAGTGGGTTCATCGTAGAGCAGGATCTGTGGATTGGTTGTGAGGGCCCGGGCGAGCCCGACCCGCTTTTTCATTCCGCCCGAGATACTGCCGGGCAACAGATCCCGGGCCCCCAGCAAACCGAGCCACCGCAACTTCTCAAGAACGATCTGTTCTATTTCGCGTTCGGATGCCAGCCGCAACTCCCGCAGCGGCAGCGCCACATTCTCGAAGACGGTCAGCCAGTTGATCAGTGCGCCGCTCTGAAAAAGTACACCCATCTGGGAACGCAACCGCGCGCGGGTCTTGTTGCGCGCCCGGGTCATTCGTTCGCCGTTGATCGTCACATCGCCCTGATCCGGGTCCAGCAGGCCCACAATATGGCGCAGCGTAACTGATTTCCCGGTGCCGGACCCCCCAAGTATGACCATTGTTTCACCGCGCCGAACGCTGATGTCGACGCCGCGCAGCACTTCGTTAGAACCGAAGGCTTTTCGAATGCCGTGCAGTTCGATGATGTTGCGCTCGGTATTCAAAACAGCGCACCCGCCAGCACCAGAAGTAAGTCCAGGAAGTCCACGGCCGCCCTGGTTTCGCGCAGGTCTTCGGCTCCTCCGCGCACTTCCTCGGTCAGTATGATTACACTCTTTAAGAAGTCGTTGGAGCCCTGGACCAGATCAGCCCGATTGACAAGCGCCGCGACGGTATGATTGCCCTGGTTCAGCTTGTCGGTGATGTCGCGCAGGTTTGCTGTAATTTCGTGAATACCGGATCGGTTTTCGTTTACGACGCTGGCGATCAGGAACAGTGGATCGTCGTAGTTGCTGGCCTCCAGAAGCTCTTCGTTTGTGCGGCGTGGCAGGTAACCTTTGCGGCGAAACAGGGCCAGTTCGTCGGGATTCAGAGTCAGGGGAGTAACCGGAGCGAGGCGCCGGTCCGGACCGGTCGACTCCAGGTTTGCGCTGCCCGGATCGATCTCGATCACCCGCGGAGAAAGCACGGTCAGATAGCGCGAAACAATGCGATAGTCCGGGTAAAGAACGATCGGCGCCCGCATGTAAAGCACCGCGATCACAGTCTGCCCGTGGGATCTTTCATGCTCCCGCGCATAGGGGCGCGGCCAACCGGAACGGTTCAAGGTCATATAGTGCAGGGAACCGACCACTCCCATCTCTACACCGTTAACGTACACCAGAACACCGGCTTGCAATCCTTCGGCGGTCTGCAGGCGGACCGGCAGGCGCACGGGCCCGGCTCGTACCTGTGCTCCGACAAAGATGGTGAAGTAACTGACAATGGCCAGCGCAAGAAAAAAGGCCAGGCCCACCAGGGGCGCCAGATTGCGCTCCAGGCGGTCCCTCACGATCGCCCACCATGTAACCTGCGTGCTTTCATCGGTAGAAAATCGTTGTAACAAAGTATCCCAGCACCAGCACGTTCAAGAAAGAAAGCACCACGGACTTGCGTACCGCTATGCCGACTCCAATCGCCCCCCCCGAAGCGCTCAACCCCTGATGGCACGAGATCGTTGAAATCGTAACGCCGAAAATCAGCGCCTTGAGCTCACCAACCCAGATATCTTTGAGCCCGGTTTCGGTCTTTAAAACCTCCAGCACCATATTCGTATACTTCACGAACTCGACCCCGAGCTGGGTTTTCGCAATCAGGCCCCCTCCCAGAACGCCGAGCAGAGAAGCGTAAGCCGAAAGCACCGGCACCGTAATGCTGAATCCAACAATGCGCGGTAACAGCAGGTAACGCACCGGGTCGATCGACATCACCCGTAGTGCGTCGACTTCTTCCGAGACGGTCATTGTGCCAATCTCGGCTGCCATGGCGGAACCCACCGCCGCAGCCATGATCAGGGCCGTCATGAAAGGCGACATCTCCCGCGTCAGTGTTACAACGATCACCTGACCGATCAAATCCTCCTGACCGAAATCCTGCAATGCCAGCCCGGTCTGCAGGCTGATGATCATTCCGGTGAACGAAGCAACAATACTTACTACGAACAGGCTCTTCACGCCGGCCACGTACATTTGCCGGAGCGTCTGGTGACGCTTGAACCACAGCCAGGGCAGAAGCAGCAGGGTCTCAAAGAGCAGGATTAAAGCCTCGCCTGCTCCCCGCAGCAGGTCCACGATAATAAAGAAAGCATGAGAGATGGGCCGCGTCATAGATCGTACCAGAAAAGGCTCACTGTGGTCCGGGGTTGAATCGCCGGTGCGTGATCGTGCCGCAACCCGAACAAGCCCCCCAAAAATTGTACGGACCAGTACGATGGCGTTCGATGGTATTCGAAGCCGAGCAAAAAGTGATGCACCTCTTCCGCATTCCAGTACAGAGAATAGAGGCGCCAGAGGGTAGCAAAATACCGGTCGCCGTTTTCGTACTGGTTGTACTCGAGCAGGCTGTAGAGCGTGCCCCAGACCCGTTCGAACTCATCCGAGCGGAACGGCCAGAGGGCCAGGGTGCGAAACTCCGTGCGTCCCGAGTCGTCGTTGATGCTGTGAAAGAGCGGCCATATTTTCAAATATGATTCGGTTTCGCGTGTGCGGTGATAGTAGCGTTCGAGGTTCCAGTAGAACGGAACAAAAATATCATAGTCTGACTCCAGAATTGCCGAGTGCGTTCGCAAGTTGACATAGAACGGAGTTATAAACGTCGCTTCATTGAAATAGGGATTGTCCTCACCTGCCGGAGGCGCCGGGAAATTCGTTTCGGGCCGTGATTGATCGACGATTGTGTTTTCCTGCTCGGAGCCGAAACGATAGTGCCCCCAAAATGGAAAGATGATGTGCTTGTCAATATGCGGGTCGCGTGCGTATCCGTACTGGTATAAAAACCAGAGTGCGTTCATGTTGAAGTTGCCCGCCTCACGGTCTTCACCCCAGGCCGCGAAACCGCCAATCAGTGGCAGCCACAGAAAGGTGTGCACATTCAGGTTGTCCTGATCGCTCCACTTGCGGCCGTAAAACGGGAAAGCCAGAAAGAAATGCCGGGGCTCCCGGCGATCGAGGCCGTCGGAACCCCACTGGAAAAACGGCCAGAGCAGGGTGCGATGATCGTACTGCCCCTGATGAATTTTGTGCGAGTAGAAGGGCAGAATGCGCAGGTCATCGCGGGTTGGCGAGCCGCCCCACATAATCAAAGGCCACAGGATGCTGCGCGCCCGATAATCGCGGTACGACCAACTCGTGTACAATGGCCAGAGTACGTACGAAATCTCCGACCAGCCGAGTTTGTTTCGTACCGTTCCGTAGAAAGGAAAAATGCTGAAGTATCGTTCGCCTTCCGCGTCTCCGAAGCCGAGATGAAAGAAGGGAGTCAGAAAATAGTCTTCGTCCCCGCCCTCGTCCTCGTGGTAGAAATCTTCCCCCGTAATGAAGTAGAGCAGGGTCCAGCGTCTCCAGTGATCGGTGCCGTGAGAATAGAACAGAGGATAGAGCACATTCTGATAATCGTAGGCGCGTTCATCGTTTTCGTAGCGGCTGTAAAGTGGGTGAACCGTGAATTGAAACTGACCGGCTGCCCGGGTTTGCTCGTACAGGAACCAGAATTGCCAGTACTCCCGCGGCGACTCATCAACTATATGGATGGGCTGGCGGGCCCAGGCGGCTTCGGTCGGCAAAGCAAGTAATGCGAGAAAAAGCGCCAGCGGCGCAATCAGGGCTCGGCGGGATACGGACGGGCTTCTCACTCGAAGCCAGTCCATGGGGCCGCATCCGCAAATGAAACCCAAAAATCGGGCCGATTCCATAAGTCCCCGTCGCAACAAAAGGATTTACGAACGCATCCCGTGCCATGATCTGGGTTCGCGGCGAAGAACGATCGGCGCACGGTGCGAATCCAGATGAGTGAAAACCAGAAGTCCATTTCCCTGAGCAACCCCTTCCGTTCGGAGAGTTCTGCGGTCGATGAGGCGCGTCCTTCGACCGCCTACGATGTATGCCTGGACATGGGCAGCGAGCTCATCGAGAGGCCGTTGCGGAGCGGTGGCGCCGACCGCGTGCGTGTGCAGCATTCCAAGCACCGCATGACCGTATTTGAGCGCCTGCGGGTCCTGACTGCGGCCGAACCCACGCTGCTTTTTCAGAACTGGGGGCCAAACCTGGATGGAGCCAGCATCGTAACGGGCATTCTGCGCATTGCCGGTCGCGACGTCGCCTTGTATGGTCACGACTTTACCGTGCGCGCGGGTTCTATGGACGCGACCAACGGCGCCAAACTGGCCCGCCTGATCCATATGGCCGCCCAGCACGGCATCCCGCTGATCGGCATGAACGACTCGGCCGGCGCTTTTGTGCCCGCGGGCGTTGGCGGTCTTGATGGATACTCCGAGGCGTTTTACGCGCTGCGTAAGATATCGGGCGTGGTCCCGAGCATTATGCTGATGTTCGGCTACAATGCGGGGGGCGGGGCCTATCTACCCCGGCAGGGATCGTTTATGATCCAGCCCCACGACACCTTTTTCGGACTGACCGGTCCGGGCGTGGTACGCGATGTCCTGGGAGAAGACGTAACGGCCGACGAGCTCGGTGGCCCTGGAGTGCATGGCCAGAGCGGTGTTGTGGATCTGGTCGCTCCGGATGAACTGGGCGCCCTTCGCAAGGCCCTGCGCCTGCTTGCATACCTGCCGGACAACAATCGCAGTTTCGCTCCCTTTCACAAAACCACCGACCCGGTCAACCGCACAACTTACGAAATTGATATCCTCTTGCGAAAGACGTTTAATTCACCGACCGGATTCAACACTCCCTTTGATATTACACTCATCATTCAGCAGATTTGCGATCACGGCGCGTTCTTCGAGATGCAACCCCAACGAGCCCGTAACCTGATTACGGCCTTCGGTCGCATAGGCGGTCACGTTGTTGGTTTTCTGGCCAACAACTCCGCCGAGGCCAGCGGACAGATCGACATTCAGGCCGCCTACAAGGGCGCGCGTTTTGCACGCTTCTGCAATCTGTATAACATCCCCATGATCTTTCTCGAAGATACGACCGGCTTTTTGCCGGGCCGGGAACAGGAATCCGGAGGAATTGTACAGGCCGGTCGCGCACTGATGGAATCGATCATTGATTTGAGAGTGCCGCGGCTGCTTTTGATTGTTCGCAACGCCTTTGGCGGCGCTTACGCTATCTGGAACTCGTACCATGTGGGAGCCGACATCGTGTTTACCTATCCAACCGCCCGGGTGGCCGTGATGGGTCCGGCTGGAAAAGAATTCGTCTACAAGAAGGAGATCCAGCAGGCGCGGGCCAAATTCAAGGCCGATCTCGCGGCCGGACGGGACCAGGGCGAAGCCCGGGCTGAACTCGATGCGTTGCTCGGGCAGCTTGGCCAGCGTTACGAGAAAGAGCTGATGAACCCCAAAGAAGCGCTATCTCTCGGTTCCATATCGCGGGTCATTTTGCCCGGCGACACCCGCCGCATTCTCGGTGAGAACCTCAACTACTTGATGCGGCACTACAAGCCCGCTCCAATGAGCGAACCCCACCGCGAGTTTCATTGAGGGCAGCGGTCAGGTTTCTCTGGCCAGCCACTCGGGGGCAGTGGTTGCGTCAAACAGGCGGCCGCACTCGCGGCAGCGAAACTTAATGCGTTTCGGCCTCGCCGTCAATCCGAACGAAAGCAAGAACCAGCCGACCAGACTGTACTCGGCCTCTCGATCTACGGCTTTCGAGTGACGATTGTGACCACAACGGCAGGCAGGCAGAGTTTCGGAAATTTCTTCAGGCATACGATTGCGGAAGGAATTGCAGGGTCGCGCTATCGATCTGTCCAGCATTTCATGGCCGGTCTTTGCCGACCCCGCTGGCAGTACCCAGGCGTTTCAGCAGGTCGTTCAGGGTGGCCAGGTCCCTGTCGCCCAGGGCCGACATGCGCCTTACAATCAAATCCAGGTGCTCCGGGAGAATGGCGGCGATGAGTTTCCTGCCCCGGACAGTGAGGTGGATCGTCACGTAGCGGCGGTCCTCGGTGCTTCTTTCGCGCCGGACCAGGTCCCGCTCTTCCAGCTTATCCAGCACGGAGGTCAGATTGGATGTAGAGCGCAGGATCTTCTCGCTCAGATCCCGCTGGCACAGGGGCCCGAGGTGAAAGAGCGCTTCGAGCACTCCGAACTGGCTGATGGTCAGTTTCTTCGTAGTCAGAGACTGAACGTTAAGGGACTCAATGGCGCCCGCTGCGCGCATCAGTTTGATGAAGGCGTCCAGGCACAGTCGCTCGTGCTTGCTCCCTTTGTGATGGGTTCCCATAGCAATACCGGGCGCCCATCAGCGGGCGCCCGGACCGAAATCAAACCGCGGGTTTTGCGCGAAAAGTCAAGAGACCCTTGAAGCTTTCGCGGTAAAAATATGCGCCGGCGACAATCAGCACAAGCAAGAGAATCGCGATTGGCAATCCAGCCGGAGCCAGCACCGCGTGAAACAAAAAGATCTGCAGCACGATCGGAGTCAGGATGACTCCCGCCAGAGGCACCAGAACCCGCGCCAGAAGCAGGGCCCCGCAGATTGTTTCGGTCAGCTTGAGTACCGGGAAAAAATAACCCGAAGCGCCCAGGCCACCCATATAGGCCATCGCCGTTTCGCTCATGGGCGGTGGCGCAGGTACAATGCCCAGGTTCAAGAGCTGGTTGATGCCAAAAACAAAAAAGATCAGACCCAGAAGGCCTGTGGTTGCGTATTCAACGTACTTCATTTTGATGCTCCTTTCAAAAGTAGTTCATTCATTGATTCCGCGCCGGCGGTACTTCGATCAGCAAGAGCCGGCTTTCCGGAGTAAGACCATGAAACGAAACGGGCGCCTCTGGACTGCCGCCGATGCCAACGGCGTCTCGTTCTTTTAGAATTCGTTTCCCGGCCTGAATACTGCCCTCCAGCAAGAACACATAGAGTCCGTTGGTTTCGCTATGCAGGGAGTAGGAAAGATCGCTTTGTTCGGGGATCACCCCAATCGAGAAGTAAGCCTGCTGATTGATCCTGACCGCGCTATTGGCGTTGGGTCCTACAAGAGGTAGCAGTCCGCGGTCCGGGAGCCGGTACGTGGACTGCTCATAGCGCGGTTTAATATCGAGCTCTTCAGGCAGAATCCAGATCTGCAAAAAGTGAACGGGCTCTTCGGCGCTGTGGTTGTACTCCGAGTGCATGATGCCGGTGCCTGCGGACATGATCTGCACATCACCGGCCTGTATGATGCCACGGTTGCCGGCGCTATCCTGATGCTCGAGGGCGCCGGCCAGCGGTATCGAAACGATTTCCATGTTCTGGTGCGGATGAGTGTCGAAGCCCGCGCCTTCGATCACACGGTCGTCGTTCAAGACCCGCAAAGAACCGAACCCCATGCGGTCGGGACTGTAGTAGCCGCCGAAACTGAAACTGTGCCGGCTCTGCAACCAGCCCAGGTTTGTCAGTCCGCGCCCCCGGCCAGGATGAAACACAAGTTCCTGGATATTCGCGGTGTTTTCCATTTCTGCGATGTTCCCGGGATCTTTCAAGTTTCCGCTGTCTTCCATGTCGGTCATATATTCCTGTATCCAATAATTCGATATCGAACTATTGTAGAATAGTTGGAAACGGTTCTGCCGGCAAGGTTACAAAAAAAATAAATTCGCCGGCAATGGCGCGAAGCCTCACCTCTGCACACAGTAGAGGCTGAAGCCTCCGGTGCAGGCCTGGGGCGCGCCTTCAATGAAGGCGCTGGTCAGGTTGTTGGCCACGCCCGAAACCCCGGTCACGCCCGAGTTGGCCCATTCACCGCAGTTTACGCCCACAGTCCATGAGGTAGGGCTTGCGATCGTTACGCCGGTCCAGACGTTCGCAAACGCTCCGATTAGCTGCTGGGTCATCGGAAACGTAAGCAGACTGGAGGAGTTCGTCGTGTTTATGACCGTTCCATCGGGCCGGCGGTACGGCATGTCAGGGTACAGGACCCAACCGGTCGACTGATTGCGTGTGCTGGCCATGACCAGCGCGCGATAGTCCGTGGCCACGCCGCCAATTCCCCCGGGGAACGAAGCCTGACAGGATGCATCTGCACCGGTTATTCCGCCGTAGGCGCCGTTTACACCCGCGCCCCCCAGATACATGTAGCAAAAACCCTGATTCAGACAGGGGCCCGCCGTGGCGGCCGCCCGCACCGGCACACCCAGGATATATAGAAGTGGCAAGTCGCAACCCGCGTCCAGGGCCACGCAGTCCGATGGGAAGTTGCTACAGGAATTCAGAAGAGGGGCGATAACCAACAGAAGTGCGGCGTTGAATGCGCGCAGGGGGCGAAGGGAATGCCGGCCCCGGGCCGGCCTGTGGCTTGCCATATACGTCCTGCGGACGGGCGAGCTACGGACCCGGCCGGGGCCCCGGGCAAGCGAATATGCGGATCCCCCGCAAAATCACTAAAAAAATACAAAAGGCGTGCTTGGTGCCTCAGCCGCTTTCCGGGTAGGCCTCGATGCCGTGTTCGATAATGTCCAGGCCCTCCAGCTCTTCTTCGGGGCTTACGCGCAGGCCGACGGTGAAACGCAGAGTGCCAAAGAGCAGCAGTCCGGTTCCCAGCCCCCAAACCAGCCCCGTTCCCACACCGACGGCCTGAACGCCGAGCAGGTCCAGGCCACCGCCGTAGAACAGTCCGACGGCGCCGGAACCGAAATCAGGATGCGCAAACAGGCCGGTCGCAAGAGTTCCCCAGGCGCCCGCCACTCCGTGTACCGAAACAGCACCCACCGGATCATCAATGTGGATCTTGTCGAAAAAGATCACACTCACGACAACCAGCACGCCCGCCACCAGGCCGATCGCCATCGCCGCGTTTACACTTACGTTCGCGCAGGGAGCGGTGATCGCCACAAGTCCGGCGAGAGCACCGTTCAACATCATACTGATGTCCGGTCGTCGAAACAAAATCCAGGAGGTGGCCATAGCAGCCAGGGCACCGGAAGCGGCCGCTGCATTCGTAGTGACCGCGATGATCGCAAACCCGCCGCCTCCGACCGCAGTTGTTGACCCCGGGTTGAAACCAAACCAGCCCAGCCAGAGCAGAAAGACACCCATCGTAGCCATGCTCATATTGTGGCCAAAAATCGGAAGGATGCGGCCGTCCTCGCTGTACTTGCCCACTCGCGGTCCAAGAACGATCGCGCCGGCCAGTCCCAGCCAGCCACCGATACTGTGAACCACCGTTGAACCGGCAAAGTCGATGAAGCCCATTTCCTCCAGAAAGCCCGGATCGTTTCCGAACAGGCTACCCCAGGCGAAGCTTCCGAAGATGGGATATACAAACGCCGTAATCACCATGGTTCCAAGGATGTACATGATGAAACGGGTCCGCTCGGCCATCGCACCGGAGACTATTGTGGCGGCGGTTGCGCAGAACACGAGTTGAAACAGGAAAAACGCATAGCTGTGTGGCAGTGGCTTTGCGTCGGGCCCGTTGAGCATGTTTGCGGCCAGTCCGGGAGCGCCGAATCCGAAGCCTGCAATCATTTGCGGCCCGAACATTATGGCAAAGCCAATCAACCAGAAGGATAGCGAACCCGCGCTGAAATCGACCAGGTTCTTCATGAGAATGTTTACTACATTTTTCGTACGAATGAATCCAGCTTCCACGTAAGCAAAGCCGGCCTGCATACCAAAGACCAGAAAGGCTGCCAGACACATCCAGAGTGTGTCGGCATCCTGGATACTGAGCGCGTCATCTTCCGCCAACAAGGGCAGCGGAAACAGAAAGAATAGAACCAGGAGTGAGCGCTTAGCCATGCCGGGACTCCCGCGCGGGCCGTTGGAGTTCCTTTACGCGCGCCAGAGCCAGGCGGACTCGCTCGCTCCCCGGAGAAGTGCGCGCCGCCTGCTCCAATGTGCGCAGCGCCTTTGCACGGGCGCCCTCTTTCAGGTAGGTGCGTGCGAGCATGAGGCTTGCGCCCGCGTAGCCGTGATCCCGAAGCAGGGCGCGTTTGAATTCACGTTTTGCTTCGACGTTCATTCCGCTGCGATAGTACATGTTGCCAAGCACGAAGCTATGCTGGGCGCTCAGCTCACCGGTCTGCTCGCGATAACTCTCCATACGCTCGGCCGCGCGCCTGTGCTGACCGGCCCGATAGTAGAGGCGCGCCATCAGAAGCAAATTTTCCGCCATGCCCCGATCGATTTCGTAGGCCTGCTCGGCAAGTGCGATCGCCTGGTCGCTATCCCCCTGCCTGAGGGCTTTTCGGGCCGCCCGAATCACTTCGCGCGCTTTGACTGCCCGGGGCTCATGCCGTGCGATCAGTAACGTAAGGTCGTCCGACCGCGGCACACTTCCCACGTGCGCTCTCCAGCGTTGCATGGTTTCGCCCAGGACTGTCGCGGCGGTCCCCATGCCGGCCGTTTCGTAGAACCAGTACATGGTGCGGTTGAGTCCGGTTTCTTCGTGGTCGGCATTGCGCTGTTCGGTTAAACCGTCGGTGTACATGATCAGCATATCGGCGGGATCCAGTTTGCCGAACTGTTCCGGATAATCCTCGCGTCGCGTTGTTGCGATGCCCAGAGGTATGCCGCCCAGTTCCTCTTCCTCGAAGGTGCGGGTTGCCGCCCGGTAGACAAGCATGCGATTGTGTCCCGCATTCACGAAGGAGTATGTAAGATCGGGATAGAGTCGAACAACCTGGGCTGTGAAATACGTTTCGAGGGGCAGCTTTGGTCTGATCGATTCTCCAAGTGCTTCGATCATTTCCGGAAGGCCCATGCCCTGGTCGACGCAACGTCGGAACTCGTGGTGTATGGTCACTGTCACCAGGGCCGCGGAAACGCCGTGCCCGGACACGTCGGCGATGAGCATGGTCAGGGCGTTCCCATGGCGGACCACATCAAAGTAGTCTCCGCTGACTTCGACCATTGGCTCGTACAGCACTCCAAAGCTGAGACCATTCCAGGGCGGGATGTCCTGGCTGACAATTTGCGACTGCACGATGCGGCCCATGCGCAGGTCGTTGTTGATGCGATCCTGGGCTTCGATAAGTCCTTCCACCAGCCGCACTTCGTTGAGTGCCAGGCCCAGCTGGGAGGCCATCGCTTCTACGATCTCAAGATCATCTTTCTTGTAGAAGCCCCCAACGTCCTTCTCGATCGATATTGTCCCCAGCGCGGAATCGCGGTACATGATCGGCACGCAACAGACGCAACGTGTGGTTTCCCCTTCGTCGAGCAACTCAGGATGGCCGGACAGGTCGGAGATAAGCGCGGGTTCGCCTTCTTGCAGGACTTTCCCGGAAAAACCTTCGCCGCTTCGCAAAGGCCGGCGCGGCGGATCGGTCTCGGTCAAGTAGCGCACCGGGCGAAGCCATTCCCCGTCCCACAGCCGCAGGGTAACGTTATCGACCTCAAATATTTCCTCGCTCAACCGGAGCACCAGATCGAAAAGCTCTCCCTGGTTGTTGCTGTTTGCAAGCTCCGTGCTAATATATAGAAGGATATCGATCTTATTCTTGGCCGTGAGACCGCCCACGACCTGCTGATTGCCCCGGTAGCTGACAACTTTGCGTTTGCCGTACTTGATTTCTATCATGGCCTGGGACCCAACTGCGGATTGCAATTAGTGTGCCACGCTCGAAATAGGTCCCGCCTTGATCCCGTTTGCCTGCAGAATGGGCTCCGGTTTGTCCTGGGTGCGCTGTTTTATGCGGTACTGCCCGATTACTGAGCATCGGATCCCCGGGTCCGTAGCCGCAGGGTCCGTCCCCTGTTCTTCATTTGGTTGACGGTCGAAATGCGCGCCCAATCCTGACCCGCCCCGAAAACGGGAGCGCTGGTTCGCGGGTAGGAGGCTACCATCGTGGGCCCGAAAGGAGTCTGGCATGCTTGAGTTCAAAACCGTCACCCTGTTGGGCGCAAACGGTACCATGGGGGCCAATTCGGCCGCGATTGTCGCTGCATTTGGCGGGGCGAAGGTGCACATGCTGGCCCGGACTCTGGACAAGGCAAAGGAAGGCGTAAAGACAGCCGTCGGGTCGGTTCGTTCGGGGGTCATTGAGAAGCTGCTCGTACCGGGCACCTACGATGCGGATCTGGAGAAGGCGGTCGCAGAGAGTGATTGGGTTTTTGAGTGCGTGGCCGAGTCCTACGAGGTTAAGGAACCGCTGAACAAACGAATCGCGGCTTGCCGCAAACCGGGTTCGCTTATATCGACTGTCAGCTCGGGCCTTTCAATTGCGCGGCTCGCCTCTCATTTCGATGCGGACGGACAAAAGCACTACTATGGCACGCACTTCTTCAATCCTCCCTACAAACTGGTTCTGTGTGAGCTCGTGACTCATGCCGGCAACGATCCGGCCTACACAAAGCAATTATCCGAATACCTGGACCAGAAACTCCTGCGATACGTGGTCGTTACAAACGACACACCGGCTTTCGCCGGTAACCGCATCGGCTTTCAGTTCATGAATGAGGTCGCGCAATTGGCCGAGAAATACCAGGACCGCGGCGGCATTCACCTGATTGATTCATTGTTCGGGGCCTACACCGGCCGCGCCATGCCGCCCCTGGCCACTGTGGATTTGGTCGGCCTCGACGTTCACAAAGCAATTGTGGACAACATCTACGAGAACACAAAGGACGTTGCCCACGAGACCTTCAAGATGCCCGCGTTCATGCAGAAGCTGATTGAGAACGGAGCCATGGGAAATAAGGCCGGCAAAGGCCTCTATCAGCGCAGCCGCACCGCAGACGGCAAACGAGATATCAAGGTCTACAACACGAAGAGCGGCAACTACGAACCCCTGCCCAAAATAGAAATTCCGTTCAAAGCCGATGCCGTTGCCGCAATCCGCGATTCAAATTACGCGCGCGCACTCGAGATCTTCAAAACTGCAAAAGGCGATGAGGCCGATCTATTGCGATACATGATCGCGCGGTACGTGAGCTATTCTCTGGAGCTGATCCCGGAAGTGACGGACCAGAATGGCGTGGATGGCGCGATGGGCTTTGGCTTTAACTGGGTGCCGCCATCGGCCTGGGTGGATCTTCTGGGCGGAGTGGACGAGACCAAACGTTTCATTGAAGCCCAGAAGCTTGCAGTGCCAGCTTATCTGGCGAGCGCGAAGAAGTCGCCACTTTACGATCTGCGCTCCCGTCTTGACTACCGACAACTCTTTCGGGCGTCTTGAAAGCAAGATTCACGGCACAAGAACTGCGTTGGAAGGATCGCTGGTCCCGATTGAGGTGATATTGAAGACCAGGGAACGCAGCGCTACGTAACGTCCGCTTGTAAGTCCGGTCGCCATCGCGCAGAGTCGATTGTCGGTGGTTCCGGCTGTCACCGCAGTCTGCCCCGGTTTGACTTCGATGATGTACTGGACTGCATCGTTTGGCAGAATGTTGAATGGCCCGCAGTCGGTCCCGCCCGTGGTCTGAGTGCGGGCCGCCGATTCGTCGATGCCCTGAAACAATCGGTAGCTTACGAACCCCAGTTCCGTGTTCTGCGCCGCCACTGTGATGATATGCCCGGTTCCTTCGGCCTGAATACCAAGGATGATCGGTGGATTCACGATCTGGGGGCTCGAAGAATAATTCGTGCAGGCCAGCGAACACAAAGCCACGAGGCTCAGCAGTCGGGGCCATCGTGCAAAGGCAATCAGGGTATTTTGTACAGTCCGCACAGCTGTCTCAGCAACATCCAGATCAGAGCCACTCGGCTGGAATAAGGTCGTGCGGGCGTAAGTATTGTCCACCGCGAATCAACTGCAATGCCCTGCAATCGTTTGCCGGGATGCACAACATAGCAATGCTCCGCCATTGCCAGCATGGGCAGGTCGGCGCTGCTGTCCGAATACGCCCGCCAGTTCTTCCGGGGAGTGTCGCCGGCCGGCCCGATGTCTGGAAAGAGTTGCTGCAGGGCTTCGGTCTTTCGCTCGCCTTTGTTGTTGGGTCCCCTGGCCCGTGGAAACAGCGGCATGCGAGTCGACCTTTCAAATCGGCTCGCCAGGCAAAAATCAAAGCCCAGTTCTCGCGCGATGG
Organism: Spirochaetales bacterium; assembly: GCA_024233935.1. Lineage (GTDB taxonomy): Bacteria > Spirochaetota > Leptospiria > Leptospirales > Leptonemataceae > JACKOY01. The sequence goes on from JACKOY010000001.1 coordinate 328,147, forward strand.
CTTCGGAATAAAGATCGGGACTCGCCGTGACTAAAACCAGCCGCATTCCCAGGCCGCGGCATTCGGCCAGATGCTCTTCGACAAAGTCATAAAGCGCAGGACGCACCGAACGGCGAGCAAGCTTCGTGGCCAGCCGCTCCACCTCGCTGCCGGGAAGTCGCCAGAGCAGACTCAAGAAAGCGCGCTTCAGGCCAACCGTGGAAAGCAGACCCGCCTGGTGCAGGAATACGGCCGGCACGAAGAACAGGAGGTAGTAAATGCGCCACGGTTGATGGCGAATCACCTGGTTTGCGAAGAGAAAAAGCGTGTCCTGTGGAAGAAGCGTGAAGTCCAGATCGAACAGCGCAAGGGGCGCCTGGTCCTTACGTCGAGTCGCCACGAAGCTCCTCCCACATATCCGCAAGGCTTTGCTCGAGGGGAATGATCGCGCTCCATCCAAGGGCCGCCAGGCGCTCATTGGAACCGTAGCGCGCGCTCGGTCCTTCCGGTCGAAGCAGCGCTTCTTCCACCCGGATGGACACCGCCGTGCCGGTTACTTTGCAAGCGCCTTCAAAAACCTGCCGGATGCTCACCGGTCGGCCACTGCAGACATTGTAGCGCTGTCCAGCCTGGCCGCTTTCGGCCAGAAATACATAAGCCCGGGCAACGTCCCGCACGTCGGTGAAGTCGCGCACGCTGTCGATATCGCCCACCGGGATCGTGCTTTCGCCCGCCGCGGCTGCATCGCGTATGCGTTTCAGGAAGGCCGGCACAACAAAGCGTTCCGATTGGCCCGGACCGATGTGGTTGAAGGGGCGTGCAATGACCACGTCGATCGCATCGGTGAGATAAAACAACGCGAACTCTTCGGCTGTTAGCTTGCTCAGAGCGTAAGGAGTGTCCGGACGAGTCGGTTGTGTCTCCCGTAAAGGCATCTCTTCGTCCGCGGCGCGACCGTATACGTCGCTCGAACTCACAAACAGAAAGCGGCCTTTCCAGCCCGTCTTGCGCGCAGCCTGAAGTATATTCACTGTACGCAGTGAATTGTTGTCGAGGGTCGCTGCGGGGTCCTCCCAACTGTCGGGAACAAAGGCCGATCCTGCCAGATGAAAGATGGCGTCGGGCTGAAAGTCTGCGAGCAATCCAGAAAGCTCAGCCACGTCAGTCAGGTCCGACTGTATGACCTGCACATCGTTCGTTGCGCCCCCTTGACGATCAATGCCCTGCACGGTATAGCCCTGATCCAGTAGGGCTCTGCAGAGGTGTTTGCCGGCAAATCCCCGTAGACCTGTAACGAGCGCGGACTTCATTCAGAATAGCTTCAGCCGGCCAGGAGATCCGAAAGGGCGGCCGGAAGCTTCGCATACCGGAATTCGAAGCCTGCCGTTTGGATGCGCTCGCTCGAAACACGGGTGCTGTCCAAAACAACGTGAGCCATTTCACCCATCGCCAGGCGCAGAGCAAATTCGGGTACCGCGGGTAGAATCAGGGGGCGCTCCAGCTCCTCGGCGATAGCGGTTGTGAGTCCGCCATTGGTGACCGGTTCCGGACTGACTGCATTAAAAATGCCACTCAGGCGTTTGTTGCGAATGGCCATAAGAAACATACGGCACAGATCATCAATGTGGATCCAGCTTACGTACTGTGTGCCCTCGCCCAGAGGCGCGCCCACATACAAACGCACCGGTTGCGCCAGTTTCGAAAGCGCTCCACCTTCGCGCGCCAGGACGACGCCGATGCGAAATACAACCGTTCGCACACCCAGATCGTGTATTCGCATGGCGGCTCGCTCCCACTTGAGCGCAGTTTCAGCCAGGAACCCCTGGCCGGCGCTGCTGTGCTCCTCAAGCACCTCGTCTCCGCGGTCTCCGTAGAAGCCAACCGCCGAGGCCGAGATAAACAGGTCCGGTCGCACCTTTAACTCCTGCAGCTTCTTGTAGATGAGATCCGTGCTCTGGACCCGGCTGTTCTGAATTTCGGCCTTGCGACGGGCGCTCCATTTACGATCAGCAATGCCAGCCCCCGCAACGTTGATAATGATGTTCGCGTTCAAGATAGCGTCGGGATTAATGAAGTCGCGTGCGGGGTCCCAGTAGTAGAACTCTGCCTGATCCGCGTTTTTGCGCCGGCTCAAAATCATTACCTTATAGCCTTCGCGTCGCAACAAGCCGGCCAGCTTTGTGCCAACCAGACCAGAACCACCGCAGATCAAAACGTTATTGTCATTCATAGAGCGCAATCAGCCCGGACAAACTCCGCCCCAGTCGGCGAATCGTCCAGAACATAATCAGACGCACGGTGCGAAGAAACGGCACTTCGCCGCGCAACAGTTCGATGGACCAGGCCGGGGAATGCACCCTACGCCATTGTCCGTGGCCGCAGACCATCGAGGCGCATCTTATGGTATGCGATCATGCCGCTCAGGCAAACTGCTGCAACACCCTGGTCCGGGTAGGTTGTGTCTCCATACATATACAGGCCCCGCCGTGCATTCAGGCGGGCATCGATCATATTCCATGGCCGCACGGATAGATCCTGAGGGTGTCCACCGACGGAACCAAACGCGCGACCGGTCCAATCAAGTCACGTGCGGGGCGAAGAAATATGCACGTGTTCGATCTCGCTTTCACTGAAGAAGTTCCGGGCAATCAATTCCTGGAGAATCGAGTCGCGCACAAGTTTTACGTCGAAGTCCATCATACGGTGCGGATTTGCGACGTGGGTGCTGACGCCTGCCACCCGGTGCCCGGGCGGCGCCCGATCCGGGTCGTTTTCTCCGCTCAGACTGACGAAGTAACTATCCGAACCGATTTCCGGAAGCGGGTTCTCCAGTAATATCTGATGATGCAGCGTGCCAAAAGCAGCACGGCTGCGGAAAGGGAACTGATTCCGGCCCCAATAATTGACACGTCTCCGTGGTGCACATGGATAAACACCCGGGTCGGTGGCCCGACGGCAAGCACGCGAATTTTGTTCAGCGCACCGGCCACCATGGACAAAATCCGGGACCGGGCGGCTCGGTTTTCTGACGGCCGGGCTTGAATCGTAACGCCGTTTCTTTCGTGCAATTCGTCCCTTGCTATTCGGGACATAACTTTCATGGGAAACGATTCGCGCCGCGAAATGTTGGGCCGCACTTTTCAGTTTGGGGTAGCCCGGGGACGATAAAAGACTGAGCCGAGGAGAAGGATGTCTTCAGCAAGTCCCAGTCGTTTCAGAATCAAACTCACGGTAGCTGTCTATAAAGACAAGAAGCTCGTGTACCGCAATGATATGATGGTCCCGACGCTGTACGATCGACGCTCCGAAGCCAGAGCGCACATCAAAAAAGAAATCCGCGACCGCCTGAGAAACTCAAATTTCTTTATTTCCCCGCGGGTGGATTTCGATCTTGTGCGCTATACTCAAGAAGCGACCTGCAATACATACCTGCGCTATCGTATTCTCGAAGAAAAGGCGCGCGTTGCGGCGCCCACGCTGAATGTTCCGGTCTACTCACAAAAAGAGCGTTCCGGCGATATCTCCGCCACGACCGAAAGTGAAATGACTTGACCGGCGCCCGAAAGAGCGGCACGTCGGGGCATGCCGCCAGGCCCCGCCGGAGCATCCGTTGACGAAGAACTGCAGACGCATTACCGCGCCTACCTGCAGCTCTTTCAGGCCATTCTGAAGAAGCGCCAGCTTGCGCCGGAGCAAGAGCGGGTTCATTTGCAGCGTTTACGTCAGTATTTGCTGGCGAACGTCAAAAATATCGATCAGTTTGTAGATCACATCCCGGACTTTGCACGCGCCCTGGGAGTCAGCGCCGATGCCCTCGGTGCCTACGTCGGCGCCAATCTCCTGAAGGTACTCGAGCGCGTGCGTCAGCAGGTGCGCGAGAGCAGGGCGTCCGCCGCACCGCCGCCCAGGGCGGCACCCTCGCCGGCAGCAAGCGCCGGCGGATCGCAGAGCAATTCTATTATAGCCGAAATCCTGGCCACGGTCGGCTCGGTGGTTGAGGCGCCGGCCCGATTTGAGTCCCTTGACATGGGTGCCCTTAAGCTGGTCAAGCCGGACGGGGAGGTCTTATCGGCCCATCACGAGGTCGCAGCATCCGGGCAGTCCCCCAGCGGCGAGACCGCGCCCGGCCCGGCTGCATCAACCACCACGGTGACCGGAAAGAAGGAGTCGCCCGCCAGGACGGCCGCGCCTCCGGCGTCGGTCGCTCCGGCGGTTGCAGAGACCTCTATCATTGAAGAAATCCTCAAGAAGTGCGGGAGCGTGCTGGCAGTCTCGGGCAAGCTGGAGCCGGACGTGATGCCCCCCGGCGGAGTCGACGATGGCGAAACCGGAGAAGCCCCCGCCGCGCCGGATCCGGGGAGCGCGGCTTCCGCTCCCGAAACGGCAAAAGCCGCGCCGGCCGCTCCAGCTGCGCCCCGCGGGCCGGAGCCTTCCATCATCGAAGAGATCCTGAAGAAGTGTGGAAACGCGCTGACGGTGCCCGGTAAGCTGGAACCGGAAAGCGGCCCGGGCGCCGACTCCGGGGAAGGTCCGACAACCAAATCTGTCGAGCAGGAAACTGAAGCCGAGGAGGCAGACGACGAGGAGGACTTCGAGCCGATTCCGTTCTCCTTCGAAGACTACGGTCGCATCGTGGCCAGTTTGCAGGGCTTCCAGAAGAGCGGGGACCGGGCGGCCTACCAGAACTGGCTTTCCGAAAATGCCGGCCTTGCCGGACGCCTGGTCGTTGCGCTTCGAAACCTGGAAGGCCGTGAGCGCAAGGGGCAGACGGTGCAGTGGCCCGATGAATACTACAATCTGGGTCACTCGCTGCAACTGGAACGCGCCCAGGTGGCCGATTTGCACCGTTCCCTGCGGGTCTATGACCGTATGCAGCAAGTGCTGAATCGTTTCATCCAGACTGCCCGGAGCGGCGACCCTCAGCTACTGGGCGCTCTGCGTAAGATCTGGCCGCAAATCCGCCTCTTGTTTAACGACGCCGACGATGAGGACGGCATGGTTTCCCGGCTGAAGATCCCGCTACTCCAGGTCCCCGATGCAGCCCTCCGGGAACGTATCATTGAGGAAATGCGCCCGGTCTTCTCGCGCATCCACCAGATTCACGCAGCGGCAAGTACCTGAAAAAGGGCCGGTCGGCCGTGACGGGGGCTTTTTGCTTTACGGGGTGCCCCACTTTTCAAAACAGTGCAGTTTGATTCGCCTGCCGCGGTTTCTCTGAAACGGCGCCTCCGGTTTCCCGTGCTGGGCGTGGAGCCTGGACCGGTCAGGCGAGGAGTCCCAGAGTAGAATGCCCTCTTAGCTCAGCTGGTAGAGCGCATCCATGGTAAGGATGAGGTCACCAGTTCAATCCTGGTAGAGGGCTCATGAATCGCGGCTGGCCGGGATTCATTGCGGGACAGGCTGGTAGTTCAATGGCTAGAATAAGGGTCTCCAAAACCCTAGATGAGAGTTCGATTCTCTCCCGGCCTGCATGTTTTTGTCGTTTAACGCTTCACATTAGAAGAGAACTATGATCAAATTCTTACGAGAGAGCCGAGAAGAGCTGAGGAAGGTCGTATGGCCGAGCCGGGAGGAGGTCTTGAACTCCACCATCGTTGTTCTGGCGGCCGTCTTCCTGATTTCCCTGTTCTTGTTTCTGACTGACAATACTTTCGAAGGGCTGTTTGAGGCCCTCATCCGGCTGGGAACCGGCGCCTGAAACTGGCGGGCGAGGCAACAATGGCATTTAAGTGGTACGTTATCCGAACCTATTCGGGGCACGAAAACAAGGTTAAGACCAACCTGGACAAGATCGTGCAGAGCCGTGGCATGCAGGATCGCATTGGCCAGGTGAACATCCCGACCATCAAAGTGGCGGAGATGAAGAACGGCAAGAAGCGCGTCGTTGAGAAGAAGTTCATGCCGGGTTACATTCTGGCCGAGTTGGCTCTGGACGATGAGATTCAGTACATGATCTCGCGCCTGCCTTCGGTGGCGGGCTTTGTGGGCTCGCCCGAGCCGGAGCCCCTCTCCGAAGAGGAAGTGCGAAACCTGCTGCAGGGGGAGGTCTCGTCCGAGGAGGAGGAGGCGCCGGTTGCCCACATCCTGTTCCAGCTCGGAGAGCGGGTCAAGATCGTCGACGGTCCGTTTGCCAACTTCACGGGCGTTGTGGACGAGATTTTTCCGGACAAGGGTCGGTTGCGCGTCAAGGTGGAGATCTTCGGGCAGGCCACTCCGGTCGAGCTCGACTACCTGCAGGTGGCCTCAAACGTCGGTTAAAGACTCCGGCCGGCTTCCGGTCGCGTTTTTTTCTTCCCAAATAGGGCCTCTCTCAGGATATGCCACTTTCTCGCTCTTCAGGGCCAGATATTAGACACAGACCATGGCTTCCAAGAAAGTAGTCACGCAGATCAAACTCCAGGTTGAAGCGGGGAAGGCCAATCCGGCTCCCCCGGTGGGCCCGGCCCTCGGCCAGCACGGCCTCAACATCATGGAGTTTTGTAAGCAGTTCAACGAAAAGACCAAGAATCAGGTGGGCATCAAGTTGCCGACTGTGATCACGGTTTATGGTGATCGCAGTTTCACATTTATCACCAAGTCGCCCCCCGCTCCCTTGCTCGTGCTTAAAGAGCTCAACCTCGAGGGTGGATCTCCGATCCCGAACAAGAACAAGGTCGGGCAGATTTCGCGGGCGCAACTCGAGAAGATTGCAAACATTAAGATGAAAGACCTGAACTGTCACGATATGGATGCCGCGGTGAAGATCATTGCGGGGACCTGTCGTTCTATGGGCGTCGAGGTGGTCGGATGATTCGCGGAAAGAAATATCGCGCGGCCGCGGAGAAGGTCGATCCGACCCAGGCCTATGGCCTCGACGACGCAGTGAAGCTGGTGCGCGAACTGTCATATACGAAGTTTGATGGTACGGTAGAGGCATCCATTAAGGTGGGTTACAAGTCTCTGCAGAACGTGCGGGGCATCGTTCAGCTTCCCCACGGCACCGGCAAGCAGGTGCGTGTGCTGGTTTTCTGTCGCGAAGACCGCCAGCAGGAAGCGAAGGACGCCGGCGCCGACTTCGTGGGCGGAACCGAGCTTGTAGAAAAGATCCAGAAGGAAAACTGGACGGATTTTGATGCCTGCGTCGCCACTCCCGATATGATGAAGGATGTGGGGCGCCTGGGCCCTGTGCTGGGGCGCAAGGGCCTAATGCCGAAACCCAAGGCGGGGACCGTCACAAACGATATCGCCGGCGCCATCAAGAACTTGAAGTCCGGGCAGATGGAATATCGTCCCGACAAAACCGGTGTGATTCATTTGCGCGTTGGCAAGGTGAGCTTTGAGCCAGCGGCGCTCGAAGAGAACATTCGGACTGTGTTTCAGGCGATCATGCGCGAGAAGCCGGCCGATGCCAAGGGTGAGTACATCAAGTCTTTTTGCATCTCGCCCACGATGGGGCCGGGTGTGAAGTTGAATACGCGGGCGATGGCCTGATCGCTTTAACTGTTATTATAGGTAGAAACACGGGAGTAAGACGGTGCCAGCAGAAATAAAGACCAAGCTGCTTGACGAACTCAAAGCCTTGCTGGCCGAGCGGGAAAATTTTGTGCTCACGACTTACAGCGGGCTGAGTGTCGTCGAGATCGGCGAGTTGCGCGCGGAATTGCGGGCAAAAGACGGTCGCATGAAGGTCGTGAAAAATAATCTCTTTCGGCTGGCTCTGCAGCAATCCGAGCACCACAAGGGCGCGGCCGACAGCATCGCCGCTGACCTGACCGGCCCTATCGCCGTCACTTTTACGGGCGGCGACCTACCGGCCGCGACCAAGGTCCTGGTCGACTATGCGAAGAAGACAGGCAAGATCGAGCTCAAGTCCGGCAGTCTGGACGGGCAGTACCTGGATCGGGCTGGCGTGCAGCAAATTGCCAACCTCCCATCGCGTGAGGAGCTGCTCTCAATCATCGGTCGTGGACTCAATACGCCGGCACAGAAGATTGCAACCGGTATGAATCAGATTATAGCCGGCCTGGCGCGCGGTATCAAGGCTGTGGGCGAGAAGAACGGCTGATAGGGAACTCATTCACTTTGCGGGTTTAGCAAGAAATAGGGTTAGGATTTCAGGGAGAATAAGAGAAATGGCCAACGTAGATACACTGCTGGAAAACATCGGCAGTCTCACGCTAGTGGAAGCAGCGGACCTCGTCAAAAAGATGGAGGAGAAGTTTGGGATCTCTACGGCTGCCCCGGTTGCAGTAGCAGCGGGCGCGGCTGGAGCCGGCGCCGCAGACGCGGGCGGCGATGAGGACAAGACCTTCAATGTCATTCTGAAGAGTTTCGGCGACAAGAAGATCGACGTGATCAAGGCAGTTCGGGAAGTGACCGGACTGGGTCTCAAAGAAGCCAAAGACCTCGTCGAGAAAGGCGGTCAGACCGTTAAGGAAGACCTGGCCAAAGACGCTGCTGAAGAACTCAAGAAGAAGCTCGAAGGGGCTGGCGCCTCTGTTGAGCTGCAGCCGGCCTGATAGGCACGGGTGCGGGGATGTCGGGCAACCGGGCATCCTGAAGTTCAGGACCGGAACCGCGGGGGTTTGGCACCTCCGCGGGTCGGTTCATCGTGTTTGAAGGCGGGCGTTCCGAGAACCGGCGCGCCTTCCGAAGCCTGACCGGAGTGATTCTGTCGCATGCAAAGTTCAACTGCTCTTTCCGAAATTCGACGCAAGGTTCTAAACCTCGGCAAGATAACCAATATCAACATCGTCCCGGACCTGATTGATATTCAGTTCCGATCCTACAATTGGTTCCTGCAAAAGGACGAGGCCTCGCACAAGCGGGATTCCCAGGGTCTGGAGGCAGTCTTCCGGGAGACTTTCCCGATCGAGAGCCCCAACGAGGACATGGTTCTCGAGTACGTTTCGTACTCATTCGGCGATCCCAAGTGGGACGTGGAAGAGTGCAAGAACCGCGGCGTGACCTACGCGACACCGCTCAAGGCCATCATCCGACTCATAAACAAGCACACCGGCGAGGTTCGGGAGCAAACCGTGTATATGGGCGATCTGCCCATGATGACCGAGCAGGGCACTTTCGTAATTAACGGTGCCGAGCGGGTCGTGGTTTCCCAGCTGCACCGCAGTCCGGGCATTTTCTTTTTCTACGATACCGAAAAGCGTATCTACTCAGCCCGGGTGATTCCATATCGGGGCTCCTGGCTGGAGCTCGAAATGGACACGAAGGGTTTGCTTGTTGCGCGCATTGACCGCAAGAAGAAGTTTCCGGCGACCCTGCTTCTCAAGGCGATTGGCGCAAAAGACAATCAGGAAGTCCTCGCTCACTTTTATGAGTCCGAGAACAAGCGTGTCCTGGGTGCTGCCGCGCGCGATCTCAAAAAGGTAATCGGGCGACGCCTTGCTTCGCGCGTTGAAAACCCGGAAACCGGCGAAGTCATTATGGCGGCCGGCGAAAAGATCAACGAAGACAACATCGACATCCTCAAAGAACTTAAAGTTAAGTCCGTTTCCCTGCTGGTTTTTCCGGGAGGCAAAGACGACGTTACGATCATCAACTGCCTTGAGAAAGACGGCGCGGAAACCCATGAGACCGCGCTCCAGAAGTTTCACTCGATTATGCGACCGGGCGAACCTTTCAATGTTGAAAACGCCCGGAACGAATTGGCGCGCCTTTTCTTCTCGGAAAAGAGCTACGATCTCGGTGCGGTCGGACGCTACAAGATCAACAATAAGTTCCGCTATCACAATCCCAAAGCCTTCGCCAGCGTGGATAGCCGTTCTCTGCGTCCCGAGGATATAGTAGAAACGCTCAAGTACTTTGTGAATCTCGTCAACGAGGTCCCCGAATACCACTTCGACGATATTGACCATCTCGGCAACCGTCGCGTGCGCAGTGTCGGTGAACTTCTGATGAACCAGCTAAAAGTTGGGTTCACGCGCATGGAGCGCGTTGTTCGGGAGCGCATGACCGTTCAGGATATCGATGTGATCACGCCCCAGGCGTTGATTTCGATCAAGCCCGTCATGGCCGTGATCAACGAATTTTTCGGATCCAGTCAGCTTTCGCAGTTTATGGATCAGACCAATCCCCTGTCGGAGCTAACGCACAAGCGTCGCCTTAACGCGCTTGGGCCAGGTGGTCTTTCGCGTGAGCGCGCCGGCTTTGAAGTGCGGGATGTGCACTACAGCCACTATGGCCGCATGTGCCCCATCGAGACTCCGGAAGGTCCGAACATCGGGCTGATCGTCTCCATGAGTACGTTCTGCCGCGTGAATGAGTACGGCTTTCTCGAAACGCCGTACCGAAAAGTTGAGAAAGGCAAGGTTTCGTCCAGCGTCGAATATCTAACTGCCGACATCGAAGAACACTACAACATCGCCCAGGCAAACGCTCCGCTCACCGACGACAATACCTTTCGCAACAAAATGATTTCCTGTCGCCGGCGTTCGGATTTCCCGTTCTGCTCTCCGGATGAAGTGCAGTTTATGGACATGGCGCCTCTTCAGGTGGTCAGCGTATCAACCGCTCTGATTCCCTTTCTTGAGCATGACGACGCGAACCGTGCGCTCATGGGTTCCAACATGCAACGTCAGGCCGTGCCTCTGGTCTTTGACGAAGAGCCCTTTGTCGGCACAGGCATGGAGGGCCGCGCGGCTTACGATTCGCGTACCTGCATCGTGGCCCGCGAGGACGGGGTCGTGGTGCGCGTGGATTCGGAGCGGGTCCACGTGAAAGTTGCGGGTAAGGCGGAACCGGTCGAGTACCGCCTCATCAAGTTCAAGAGATCGAACCAGGGCACCTGCGTGAATCAGAAGCCGGTTGCGCGCGTTCTTTTTTCGCCGTTCGACGGGAAAGTTGCCAAACAAACGAACGACTACATCGACCTTGAGTCCTCCGAAGGCGAGACAGTCCGCATTGAACTCAAACAGGGGGCCGACGAGTTTGAATCTTTCGTAAAGGCCAACAGCAGCGTGCGCAACGGCGAAGCCGTGGCCGGCCAGAAGGTCTACGCTGAAAAAATCGACAAGCATGGCTTGCGTTCGCGCGAGGCGACGATCCTTGCGGACGGCCCCGCTGTGGATCATGGCCGGCTGGCCCTCGGAAAGAACGTTCTGGTGGCGTTTATGCCGTGGGAAGGCTACAACTTTGAGGACGCGATTCTGATCAGCGAGCGCATCGTCAAAGAGGACGTCTTCTCTTCTATTCATATAGAAGAATACGAAATTCAGGCGCGTGAAACCAAACTCGGTCAGGAGACCATCACCCGCGACATTCCGAACCTCAGCGACAAGGCGTTCCGGGATCTCGATGAGAATGGCGTGATTCGCGTGGGCGCGGAAGTGCGCTCCGGCGACATTCTTGTGGGTATGGTTACACCAAAAGGTGAAGCGGACCTGACCCCGGAATACAAACTCCTCCACTCGATCTTCGGCGAGAAAGCCAAAGAGGTTCGAGATACGAGTCTGCGTATGCCCAACGGCACCGAAGGCATCGTTATCGATGTGCGACGATATTCCCGTGAGAATGGGGATGAACTGCCGGCCGGCGTGGAGTCGCTGGTCAAAGTCTATGTGGCCAAGAAGCGCAAGCTCCAGGTCGGAGACAAGATGGCCGGCCGCCACGGAAACAAAGGCGTCGTCGCGCGCATCATGGCGGAAGAAGACATGCCGTTCATGGAAGACGGCACGCCGATGGACATCATTCTGAATCCGCTGGGCGTTCCTTCGCGTATGAACATCGGGCAGATCCTCGAGACCCAATTGGGATTCGCGGGCAAGCGACTGAACGTTGCCTTCGAAACCCCGGTTTTCGATGGCGCCCGAGACGAAGACATTGAGCGTTACCTGGTTGAGGCCGGGTTGCCGACCGACTGCAAATTCACTCTGTTTGACGGTCGTACCGGCGAGCGTTTCGAGGGCAAAGTCTTCTGTGGATATATCTACATTTTGAAACTGGCTCACCTGGTCGACGACAAGATCCACGCGCGTTCGACCGGGCCGTACTCTCTGGTTACGCAACAGCCCCTGGGTGGTAAAGCCCAGTTCGGCGGCCAGCGTCTGGGAGAGATGGAAGTGTGGGCGCTCGAAGCGTACGGCGCCTCTCACACCCTTCAAGAATTGCTCACCGTAAAGTCAGATGACATGCTGGGACGGGCCCGTATTTACGAGGCCATTGTCAAAGGCATTCATTCTATTAAGCCGGGCGTTCCGGAATCGTTCAACGTGCTCATGCAGGAGCTACGGGGTCTGGCACTCGACGTGGCTCTCTATGATTCCAACGGAGAACGCATGGAACTTACCGATCTTGAGGATGAGCTGAACCGCGGTGGTCGTCGCAACAAGATCAAACTCGAAACGATCGAGCGCATTATCTAGATTCGCGGACGCGAAATATTCGCAGGAGTCTTCAGGAAAATGGCATCTCGCAACTACACTGACTTCGAAAGCATTGGAATCCAGCTGGCATCCCCGGATCGCATTCGGGAATGGTCCTACGGCGAGGTCAAGAAACCCGAAACGATCAACTATCGAACGTTGCGTCCGGAGAGGGACGGGCTTTTCTGCGAGCGCATTTTCGGCACGACCAAGGACTGGGAGTGCTACTGCGGCAAGTTCAAGTCGATTCGCTACAAGGGCGTAATTTGCGACCGTTGCGGGGTTGAGGTTACGCACAGCAAGGTTCGCCGGGAGCGTATGGGGCATGTGGAGCTGGCTTCACCGGCGGCGCACATCTGGTACTACCGCAGTGTGCCCAGTCGCATGGGTCTTCTTCTGAACCTGACCATCAATCAGCTCAAGAGCATTCTTTATTTTGAGAAGTACGTCATTATCGATGGCGCCGACTCCGGCCGGGAACCTGGCGAGCTGATCGATGAAGATGAATATCACGAATTTTTGGACGAATACGGCGACAAGTTCGTAGCCATGATTGGCGGCGACGCGGTCAAAGAGATGCTTTCGCGCATCGATATCGACGCCGAAATTCGGGAGATTCGTCAGAAGATTCAGGACAAGGGTAAGATCTCCGATCGACGCATCTTGAAGCGCCTTGAGGTGCTGGAAGCTCTGAAGGAGTCCGGCAACCGGCCCGATTGGATGATGCTCGATGTCATTCCCGTGATCCCGCCCGAACTGCGTCCCATGGTGCAACTTGAAGGCGGCCGCTTCGCGACCTCCGACCTGAACGATCTGTATCGTCGGGTGATCAACCGGAACAATCGTCTCAAGCGCCTGCTCGCGCTTAAGGCACCGGAAATTATTGTGCGCAACGAGAAGCGCATGCTGCAGGAAGCGGTCGATGCGCTGTTCGACAACAGCCGACGCAAACGTTCCGTAAAGGGCAAGGGCAACCGGCCGCTGAAGTCACTTTCCGATATGCTTAAGGGCAAGACCGGACGGTTTCGCCAGAACCTGCTCGGCAAACGCGTGGACTACTCGGGACGTTCGGTCATTGTAATTGGTCCCGAGTTGCGGCTCCACCAGATGGGCCTGCCCAAGAAGATGGCCCTTGAGTTGTTCAAGCCTTTCATCATGAAGCGCCTGGTCGACCTGGAACTCGCACCCAACATCAAATCCGCAAAGAAGAAGGTCGAGGCCGAAGAAAAAGAAGTTTTCGAAGCTCTCGACGAGGTTATCAAAGAGCACCCCGTGCTTCTGAACCGCGCTCCGACCCTGCACCGCCTCGGTATCCAGGCTTTCGTGCCCGTGCTTGTGGAAGGCAAAGCCATCAAGTTGCATCCTCTGGTTTGCCACGCGTTTAACGCGGACTTCGACGGCGACCAGATGGCCATTCACGTTCCGCTCTCGCCGAAAGCCCAGCTCGAATCGTGGATGCTGATGCTTTCGCCCCACAACCTGCTCAATCCGGCCAATGGGGCGCCCATCGTAGGGCCCACTCAGGACATGGTGCTGGGTCTTTATTTGCTCACTTCTCAGCTCAAAAACGACGTGGGCGAAGGCAAAGCGTTCGGCGACCTGGATGAAATCATGTACGCCGTGGACAACGGCGCGGTGGGACTGCGCGCGCGCATCTCAGTGCTGAAAGACGGCAAGCTCATTCAAACCACACCGGGTCGCATGATCTTCAACTCGATCATGCCCGAGGACTATGTTTTCGTCAACCACGCGGTCACCGAGAAGGAAATGAACCGCCTCATCGCCGATGTCTACGACCGTTTTAGCGCCGGCGCGACCGTGGAAATGCTCGATCGCATGAAGGACGTGGGATTCCACTACGCCACTCGTTTCGCACCATCCATTTCTGTTTCCGATATCAAGGTCTCTCCGAAGAAGAAGGATCTGATTGAGGCCGCAAACAAAGAAGTCAGCGACGTGCAGAAGGCGCACAAGAACGGCGTCATCACGAACGAAGAGCGTTATAAGAAAGTCATTGAGATCTGGACCAAAGCCAACGAGGCAATCACCGAATCCATGTTCCATGAACTGGAGAAAGATCAGGCTGGTTTCAATCCGATCTATGTGATGGCTGTGTCGGGAGCCCGGGGCTCAAAGCAGCAGATCCGACAGCTGGCCGGTATGCGTGGTCTGATGGCGCGGCCGTCGGGCGAAATTATCGAACTTGCCATTCGTTCGAACTTCCGCGAAGGCCTGGGCGTACTTGAATTCTTCATCTCCACTCACGGGGCACGCAAGGGGCTCGCGGACACCGCCCTCAAAACTGCCGACGCCGGTTATTTGACCCGGCGGTTGGTTGATATCGCGCAGGATTGCATTATCACCGAGCCGGACTGCGGCACCAAAGAAGGCGTGCGTCTGACGGCGGTCTTCGAAGGCGAAAAGCGCATCATTTCTCTGGGCGATCGCGTGTTTGGCCGTGTGCTGGCCGGGCCGATTATCGACCCCGTGTCGGGCAAAGAAGTGGTGCCGGCCGGTACCACAATCGACAAAGAACTTGCGACCCGGGTAAACGACCTGGGTATTGAGAGCGTCATGATTCGTTCGCCGTTGGTTTGTGCCACACGGCATGGCATCTGCCGGTCGTGCTACGGCATGGACCTGGCGCGCCTGAAGGACGTGGAGTTGGGCGAGGCGGCCGGCATCATTGCCGCTCAATCAATCGGACAGCCCGGCACCCAGCTCACCATGCGGACCTTCCACGTCGGCGGTGTGGCGACCAACGTTCAGGTGCGTGAGAACTCCCACCGTCTGGCCTATGACTGCCTCATCCATTCCGTAACCGGTCAGCGGGTGACAAGTCTGCGGGGGGATGTGATCTTCACGTCCCGTGGGAACATCACCGTTAGCCGGGTAGGCCATCTACTTTCCGTAGGCAAAATGAGCAACATCCGCGTCGAAGCCGGCCAGAACGTGATGCCGGGTGAGGTCATTGCCGGCGGATACGACGGCAAAGAAGAACCCGTCACTTCCGACAACGCGGGCACGGTCGTCATTCATGGTGATAACTTCTTCGTTCTCGAAGAGAAGAACTCCATCCCGGTCAAAGTGGGAACCGTCCTCAAGGTGGAAGAGGGCGCCTTTATCAAGCGCGGGGAAATCCTGGCCACGTTCGATCCTTTCAACGATGTGATCGTTGCCGAGGATGCCGGGGTTGTGCGTTTGCAGGACGTCGTCGAGGGCAAGAACCTCAAGAAAGACGAAGAAGGCAACATGCGCATCTTTGAGTTCAAGCGCGAGAAGTTGGCTCCGCGTCTTTACGTGGGTTCCACCGAGTACCACCTGCCACTGAATGCGATTTTGACGGTCAAGGAAGGCCAGAAAGTAGAAGGTGGCGATATCCTGCTCAAGATCAGCTCCGCCACCGAGAAGACCCGGGATATTACCGGCGGTCTGCCGCGCGTCGAGGAGCTCTTTGAGGCTCGTCGACCGAAAGATGCATCGACCCTGGCGGAGATCGACGGCCGGATCGAGGACCACAACGAAGTCGTAAAAGAAAAGAAGATCCTCTATATTCAACCCGACTCTCCCGAGGAGGACCGGGTGAAGGTGGCCATTCCGGTTGCCAAGCGCCTGAGGGTGCGGAACGGAGATTATGTCAAAGCCGGCGATCAGCTCGACGAAGGCACTCTGGACCCGCACGATATTCTTCGCATTCAAGGCCTCTCCGCATTGCATGAATTCCTGATCAGCGAGATTCAGGAAGTTTACCGGCTGCAGGGTGTGCACATCAACGAAAAGCACATCGAAATCATTGTGCGTCAGATGCTCCGCAAGGTCGAAGTGGAAGACCCAGGCGATACCAGCTTCGTTGCTCACCAGCAGGTCGACCGCTTTGGTTTCGCAGACGAAAACGAGCGGGTCGTGTCGGAGGGGGGTGTCGCAGCCGTCAGTCGACAGATTTTGCTGGGTATTACCCGGGCATCTTTGAATACGGAGTCCTTTATCTCGGCCGCGTCTTTCCAGGAAACCACCAAGGTCCTGACCGACGCTGCGATCAAAGGTCGTCGGGATCCGCTTCTGGGTCTGAAGGAGAACGTGATCATCGGCCACCTGATTCCGGCCGGGACCGGTCTCAAACATTACCGGAACGTGGAGATTTTCCGCGAAGAGTACGGCGACATTCAGCGTTCGGAGAAAGAGCGACTTGAGGAAGCGGCGCGGGAACTGTTTGCGACGCGCTCCGAGGCTGCTCCGGGCGTCGAATAAGCGGCCATCGCACTGAAAAAGCTTGATCGCCGGGGGCCTGCGGGAGATTTGGTCCTCCGTGGTGGTGATTGGGGCCACCGGGTATTGACATAGGGCTTAATTCGACCCCTTAAAACTGTCCTGCACTGGATGCGGGTATAAGTTAGGGGGTATCTGCGTCAATATTGAGAATCGGGAAGGTTTTCCCGTGGTTTTTGTATCGGGGGTCGGCCTGCCGGCGTTCGGTGCATGGATTGTTTCCAGACGTACTGGATAATGTCTTAGAAAGAAAAGTTTCAGGGGTTCTACTTTGCCTACGATCAGTCAGTTAATTCGCAAAGGGCGCACAAGTCAGAAGAGCAAGACCAAGTCGCCGGCGCTCATGGCCTGCCCGCAGCGGCGTGGCGTATGCACGCGCGTTATGACCTTTACGCCCAAGAAGCCTAACTCGGCCCTCCGGAAGGTGGCGCGGGTGCGGCTGACCACCGGCGTGGAAGTAACCGCTTATATCCCCGGCGAGGGGCACAATCTCCAGGAGCACAACGTTGTCCTGGTGCGTGGCGGTCGGGTTAAGGACCTTCCGGGTGTGCGCTATCATATTATTCGGGGCGCCCTCGATACGCTCGGCGTGGAGAAGAAGCGGCAGGCGCGTTCGAAATACGGGGCGAAGCGGCCCAAGGCCTAAGGGCCGATTTCGGCAAGTCAGGTATAGTATATGTCACGAAGATCAGGTGCAGTTCAGAAGCGGCCCATTGAGCCCGACGCGAAGTATGGCGACCCGGTTGTCTCTAATTTCATCAACTACTTGATGCGCGATGGTAAGAAGTCCGTCGCAGAACGTGTTTTCTACGGCGCGATGGAAGCGATTGAGAAGAAGAGCGGCGAGAATGGCCTTGAGGTCTTTCGTTCGGCGCTGGCAAACGTGAAGCCTCAGCTGGAAGTTCGGTCGCGGCGCGTCGGTGGCGTTACCTATCAGGTTCCGGTTGAAGTGCGTCCGGAGCGCATGCAGGCTCTCGCGATTCGGTGGATGGTTACGTTTGCGCGGGCCAGAAAAGAGCACGGCATGGCTCAGAAGCTGGCCGGCGAACTCATGGATGCCCATAAGAATCAGGGCGGAGCAGTTAAGAAGCGGGACGACACGCGACGCATGGCGGACGCGAACAAGGCTTTCAGTCACTATCGTTGGTGAGAGCCGGTCCAGGGCAATTGTAAAAGAAAATGGCACGTAAAGTATCTCTACAAAAGACGCGCAACATCGGTATCATGGCGCACATCGACGCCGGCAAGACAACTACGACCGAGCGGATCCTCTACTATACGGGTAAGACCTATAAGATCGGAGAGGTGCACGAAGGCGCCACGGAAATGGACTGGATGGAGCAGGAGAAGGAGCGTGGTATCACCATCACCTCTGCTGCCACGACGACGTTCTGGAACGGTTCCGACAAAGACCGGGACATGTATCGTATCAACATCATTGATACTCCGGGGCACGTCGACTTCACCGTGGAAGTGGAGCGCTCTTTGCGCGTGCTGGATGGGTCGGTTGCGGTCTACGACGGCGTGGCCGGCGTAGAGCCCCAAACCGAAACCGTATGGCGGCAGGCCGACAAGTACCTGGTCCCGCGCATTTGCTTCATCAATAAGATGGACCGCATGGGCGCCGACTTTTACTTTTCGCTCGGCACAATCAAAGAACGCCTCGGCGCAAATGCCGTCGCGATCCAGCTCCCGATCGGGGCGGAATCTGACTTCGTCGGCCTGGTGGATCTGGTTCAGAACCGGGCCATTATCTGGTCGGGCGAGGAAATGGGCGCGCGCTTTGATTACAAAGAGATCCCGGCCGAGCTCCAGGAGAAGGCCGCGGAATATCGCGAAAAGCTGATGGAATCGGCTGCCGAATGCGACGATGAACTCCTCGAAAAGTATCTGGAAGTCGGGGAGCTCACCGTTGAAGAGCTGCAGCGCGCAATTCGTAAAGGCACTCTTGATAGAAAGATCTTTCCGGTTCTCTGTGGAAGTTCGTTCAAGAACAAGGGCGTACAGCCCCTGCTGGACGCCGTATTGGACTATCTGCCGTCTCCGCTGGACGTTCCGCCCATCAAGGGCCATGCCCCGGACGATCTCGAGAAGCTGATTGAGCGGCCTTCCGATGATTCGGCGCCGTTTGCCGCGCTGGCCTTCAAGGTCATGTCTGACCCGTATGTGGGCAAGCTGACCTACTTCCGCGTCTATTCGGGCGTCCTCAAGAAGGGTTCTTACGTTTACAACGTTTCGAAAGACAAGAAGGAGCGTGTGGGTCGCCTTCTTCAAATGCACGCGAACGATCGTGAAGAGATCGAAGAGGTCTACGCCGGCGACATCGCCGCTTCGGTAGGCCTGAAGGACACCTCGACCGGCGACACGCTGGCAGCTGAAAGCGATCCGGTCGTGCTTGAGCGCATGACCTTCCCGGAGCCAGTGATTGATCTGGCGATTGAGCCGCTGACCAAAGCGGACCAGGAAAAACTGGGTGTGGCTTTGATGCGCCTGGCGGACGAAGATCCGACCTTCCGTGTGAAAACCGACCACGAAACCGGCCAGACCATAATCTCCGGCATGGGTGAGTTGCATCTGGAGATCATTGTGGATCGCCTGAAGCGCGAGTTCAAAGTCGAAGCCAATGTTGGAAAGCCGCAGGTGGCCTACCGCGAGACGATCCGCGCCGAAGTGGAGCAAGAGGGCAAGTACATCAAGCAGACGGGCGGTCGCGGACAGTACGGCCATTGCTGGTTGCGGGTCGGTCCGAGCGAAGTCGGCAAGGGTTACGAATTTGTTAACAGCATTGTTGGTGGGGTCATCCCGCGTGAATACATCCCCGCAATTGACAAGGGCTGCCAGGAAGCTCTCAGCAGCGGCGTAATTGCCGGCTATCCGGTTGTGGATGTCCGTGTAGAGGTCTTCGACGGCTCTTACCACGATGTGGACTCGAACGAGATGGCCTTTAAAGTTGCGGGCTCCATGGCCTTCAAGGACGGCATGCGTCGGGCGAAGCCGGTTCTGCTCGAGCCGATCATGGACGTTGAGGTCGTGACTCCCGAGGATTACATGGGCGATGTCGTCGGCGACCTGAACCGTCGCCGTGGCCGAATCGGGACTATGGAGCAGCGCGGAACCGCGCGCGTGGTGCGATCTGAGGTGCCGCTGGCCGAGATGTTCGGCTACGCAACGGACCTGCGCAGTTCGACTCAGGGTCGGGCCAGTTACACCATGCAGTTCAAGCATTACGAAGAAGTGCCCGCCAGCATTGCGAACGAGGTGGTTGCGAAGGCGGCAGTGTAAAGCGCCGGAAAAGCAGTGGACGCCAGTTGGCGCGGCTCGGATCTGGTATTTCTTCGGCCGTCAGGCGCGATTTGGTCCTGTATATCGGTTTTTTGAATGAAATTGCAATAGAAGTTGAGGCGAGAGAAGGATGGGTAAGGAGAAATTTGAACGCAGTAAGCCGCACGTAAACGTCGGTACAATTGGTCACGTTGACCACGGCAAAACCACTTTGACAGCGGCGATCACGACAGTGCTCGCGAAATCAAAGGGCGGCAAGAACAAGGCTGTTTCGTACGCCGACATCGACAACGCTCCGGAAGAGCGCGAGCGCGGTATTACCATCGCGACGTCGCATCAGGAGTACGAAACCGACAACCGTCACTATGCGCACGTGGATTGCCCGGGTCACGCGGACTACGTGAAGAACATGATCACCGGTGCTGCTCAGATGGATGCGGCGATTCTCGTGGTTTCTGCCGTTGATGGCGCGATGCCCCAGACCCGTGAACACATTCTGCTGGCCCGTCAGGTAGGCGTTCCCTACATCGTGGTCTTCCTGAACAAAGTCGATGCGATCAAAGCCGACGAGCGTGAGGAAATGACCGAGCTCGTGGCCGAAGAGGTGCGCGACCTTCTTAAGAAGTACGGCTTCCCGGAAGATACACCTTTCGTGCAGGGTTCCGCACTCAAGTCTCTTGAGGGAGATACTTCTGAAATCGGCGAAGCCGCAGTGCTGAAGCTGATGGAAACCCTCGACGCTTATGTGCCCGAGCCCAAGCGCGCGATTGATCGTGACTTCCTGATGCCGGTCGAGGACGTATTCTCGATTACCGGTCGTGGAACTGTCGCAACCGGTCGCGTTGAGCAGGGCAAGTTAAACGTAAACGATGAGATTGAAATCGTAGGCATCAAGGATACGACCAAGACCGTCATCACCGGAATCGAAATGTTCCGCAAGCTCCTGGATTTTGCCCAGGCCGGTGACAACATTGGCGCCCTTCTGCGTGGCGTGAAGAAGGAAGACATTGAGCGCGGTCAGGTTCTGGCGAAGCCCGGCACCATTACGCCTCACCGGAAGTTCAAGGCTGAAGTCTACGTCCTGACCAAGGATGAAGGCGGCCGGCACACTCCCTTCTTTAACAACTATCGTCCCCAGTTCTATTTCAGAACTACCGACGTGACCGGAACAATCAGTCTGCCTTCTGGCACCGAGATGGTGATGCCCGGCGATAACATCGCCATGGACGTCGAGCTGATCACTCCGATCGCTATGGATAAGGGTCTGAAATTTGCGATTCGTGAAGGCGGCAAGACCGTTGGATCCGGAGTCGTTGCGGAGATTATTGAGTAAGATTCGTATCGGGCGGCAGTTTTGCCGCCCGGTCAATCGGGTAAACTAAAGTGGCCACCAGAATACGCGTAAAGCTGAAAGCATTCGATCATCGTTTGATAGATAAGTCTGCAGCCGAGATCGTTGCTACGGCGCGTCGAACCGGAGCAGAAATTTCCGGTCCGATCCCGTTGCCGACCCGCACGGAGAAATTCACCGTGCTCCGATCGGTGCATGTGAACGTAAAGTCGCGCGAGCAGTTTGAAGTGCGTACTCACAAGCGGCTGATCGACATTATGAACACGAATCCCGACACGGTGGATGCGCTTATGAAGCTGCAGTTGCCCGCGGGTGTCAGTGTCGACATCAAGAGTTGAGGCCGGGACGATATGGCAAAAGGTATAATAGCCAGAAAACTCGGCATGACCCGAATTTTCGATGAGACCGGCGAAATGGTTCCGGTTACCGTGCTTGAGGCCGGTCCCTGTCGTGTGCTTCAGGTGAAGACACCCGAGAAGGATAGCTACAGCGCGCTCCAACTCGGCTTCGGTCCGAGTCGTGCATCGTTGGTATCGAAGGCCGAGCGTGGCCACCAGGCGACGGAAGAGAAGCCGTTTCGCGTGTTGCGGGAATTCCGCGGTATGGAGCCTGCTCTGGAGAAAGGCGCCGAGGTGCGGGCAGACGTGTTTTCTGCCGGCGAGCGCGTCAAGGTGATTGGCATTACGAAGGGTAAGGGATTTCAGGGCGTTGTGAAACGTTATGGGTTCGGTGGTGGGCGCGCCACTCACGGCTCGGGGTTCCATCGGGCGCCCGGTTCTTTGAACGCGTCCACATACCCGGCCAGGGTTTTTAAGGGAAAGAGCATGCCCGGTCACATGGGTTCGGTTCGTGCGACAGCACTGGGTCTTTCGATCGTGCAGGTCGATGCAGAAAACAATCTGCTGTTTGTGCGGGGTTCGGTGCCGGGGCCGCGTCACTCCATCGTGCAAGTAGAGGCGATGTAATCATATGAAAGTCGAACGATACGACAGCAGCGGCGCAAAGCGCGGCACAGTTGAGCTGGACGCCCAGATCGCGCCGGCCGAGTTTTCCCGTTCTTTGATTCACGAAGTGATTCGTGCGGAACTGAGCAATCGCCGTCAGGGCACCCACAAGACCAAGGGTCGCAGCGAGGTCAGTGGCGGCGGCAAGAAGCCCTGGCGCCAGAAGGGCACCGGCAGCGCGCGGCAGGGTTCCATCCGGGCCCCGCAATGGCGCGGCGGTGGAATCGTGTTCGGTCCCAGGCCCCACAAGTATCAGATCCGCGTGCCCGAGAAGGTGCGTAAGGCGGGACTCCGGGCTATCATTGGCAGCAAGGCGGCGGCCGGCGGCATACGCGTGGTCGAAGACCTGAAAGTGGACGGATTTCGTACCCGCGCGATCCACGAAGTGCTTGAAAAGATGGGTCTCATTCCTCACGGAAGCATCGCCTTCGTCGTAGACAGTGACGAAGCTGCTCTGAAGCGCTCCTTGGGTAACATTCCGTACGTGCGCTTCATTCATGCGCGCCGCCCGACGGCGCCGGAACTCTACTATTCGACTTTTGTTGTCGTCACCGAGTCCGCTCTGGGCGCCCTGAAAGAGGTGCTCGCAGCACCGAAGCGGGGGGTCGCCTGATGCAGCTCGATAACGTCATCATTGCTCCCCTCGTGACGGAAAAGTCCGAGGATCTGAAGGCGCCGCGCAAGGACGTGGCGCGCTACACCTTCAGGGTTCACACGCGCGCAAACAAGGAGCTCATCCGGCAGGCGCTGCACCATCTATATAAGGTAAACGCAGTTAAGGTCAATACGATGATCGTGCCGGGCAAAATGCGGCGCTTTCGTCAGGACCGCATCAAGCTGCCGAAATGGAAGAAGGCAATCGTTACGCTCGCGCCGGGGCAGACTTTGGATCTCACCAAACCCGTCTGAGGCGAAATAAATCATGGCACTTAAGAAATTCAAACCCAGAACGAGTTCCCTTCGACAGAAGACCGTACTCGACTACAGCGGGCTCGACAAAGAGCGGCCGCCGAAGCGGCTCCTGGAGAACCTGAACTATGGTGCCGGTCGCAACAGCGCCGGACGAATCACGATGTGGCACCGGGGCGGTCGTCACAAGCGTCAGTACCGCAAAATCGATTTCAAGCGCGACAAGCGTGATATTGCTGGTATTGTTACCTCGCTACAGTATGACCCCAATCGGTCCGCCAACATCGCCCTGATTAAGTACAGCGACGGCGACTTCCGGTTTATTCTGGCGCCGGATGGTCTGGAGAAGGGCGGAGAGGTCAAGGCCGGATCCGGCGTTCCGATACGTCCGGGCAACGCCCTGCCTCTGGCTGACATTCCCCAGGGCACGGTCGTGCACAACATTGAAATGCAGCCCGGTCGCGGCGGACAGATTGCCCGCGCCGCCGGTTCCTTTGCAACCATTGCCGGCATTGATGGCGATCACGCCATCCTGCGTATGCCCTCCGGGGAGATGCGCCGGGTGAACAAGCGTTGCTTCGCAACCGTGGGGCAGGTCGGGAATCGTGAGCACAACCTCGTAAGCATCGGTAAGGCCGGTCGCAAGCGCTGGATGGGCCGACGCCCGATTGTGCGCGGTGTGGTCATGAACCCCATCGATCACCCTCTGGGTGGGGGCGAGGGTAAGTCTTCCGGCGGACGTCATCCTGTGACGCCCTGGGGCAAGCCCACCAAAGGTTATAAAACGCGTAAGAAGAACAAGGGTTCGGACCGCATGATCATTCAACGGCGCGTGAACAAGCGGATCGGCAGGTAATCTGACATGAGTAGATCACTGAAAAAAGGGCCGTACGTAGCCGAGCATCTCATGAATCGAATCAGCCGTATGAATGTCGACGGCCAGAAGAAGCCTTTCAAGACCTGGTCGCGGCGCTCTACGATTTTTCCCGAGATGATCGGGCACACGATTCTGGTGCACAACGGCAACAAGTTCATTCCGGTATACGTGAATGAGAACATGGTCGGTCACAAGCTCGGCGAATTCTCGCCCACGCGGACTTACCGCGGGCACACGAGCCTGGACAGGAAAGTCAAGAAGTAGTTACGGATCAGGTCTGAAGCAAAGCAATGGAAACTAAAGCCACAGCGCGATTCTTGATGATCAGTCCGAGGAAGGTTCGGCTCGTGGCGGACGAGATTCGGGGCTTCTCTTACTCAGAGGCCACGGACATGCTCCGTCATATCCCGAAAAAAGCGGCCGGTCTTCTGGACAAGGTGCTGCGTTCTGCTCGCGCCAATGCACAGAAGCAAAACGAATCTCTGAGCGACGACTCTTTGTATGTTAAGAAGCTGTACGTCGATGAAGGGCC
This sequence comes from Spirochaetales bacterium, assembly GCA_024233935.1. Classification (GTDB taxonomy): domain Bacteria; phylum Spirochaetota; class Leptospiria; order Leptospirales; family Leptonemataceae; genus JACKOY01. Next base: position 352,706 of record JACKOY010000001.1, read on the forward strand.
CTCGCTGAAACGGTTTCGGCCGCGCGCACGGGGGCGGGGCGTTCGCATCTTGAAGCGAACCAGCCATATCACAGTTGTATTGAGCAACGAATAAAGGTCAATAGATGGGTCAGAAAGTAAATCCAGTCGGCTTGCGCCTCGGTATTACCCGCACATGGGATTCGGTATGGTACGCCCAGGAGGGCTACCGCGAGAATCTGCACGAGGACCTCTTGATCCGGCAGTTGATCAACCGTCGCTTCAAGCGCGCCGGCATTGTAAAGATCGTCATCGAGCGTTTCCCGGAGAAGATCAGCATTAATATTCACACGGTGCGTCCGGGCGTCATCATCGGTCAGAAAGGTTCGAGCATCGAAGCGACCAAAGACGAGCTGAAGAAGCGCATCGCAAAACCGCTGAGTCTGAGCATTGTCGAAGTTAAGAAGCCGGAAACACTCAGTCAGATCATTGCGGACACAGTGGCCCAGCAGCTGGAACAGCGCATGCCGTTTCGGCGGGTCATGAAGCAGGCTCTGCGTGGCGCGATGCGGGGCGGAGTCGAAGGCGTTAAGATCAAGGTCTCCGGTCGTTTGAACAACGCCGATATGGCCCGTACGGAACAATACAAAGACGGCCGCGTGCCTTTGCATACCTTGCGCGCCCGGGTTGAGTACGCTTTCAGCGAAGCGAAGACTCAGTACGGAATGATCGGCGTCAAGGTGTGGACCTACCACGGGGATCAAATGCCCGGTGTGGACAAAGAGGAAGAGGATCAGTATGCGGTTAAACGCCGCACGACCTGAGGAGTAGGCAATGCTTTCGCCAAAACGCGTCAAATATCGTAAGCGGCAGCGGGGGCGCCTGAAAGGGCTCTCGACGCGCGGGAATTCCGTTGCGTTCGGTGAATTCGGCCTCAAGGCGATTACCGCCGGCCGCCTCACCGCCCGTCAGATCGAAGCCGCCCGTCGGGCTATGACGCGCAAAGTCAAGCGCGGCGGAAAAATGTGGATTCGTATCTTCCCGGATCAGCCGGTTACAAAGAAGCCCGCCGAAACGCGTATGGGTTCAGGTAAGGGCTCTCCGGAATACTGGGTGGCAAAAATTCTTCCGGGGCGCGTTCTATTCGAAATGAGCGGCGTTGACGAAGAGCTGGCGCGAGAAGCCTTCCGGGTGGCGGCGCACAAGCTGCCCATTCAAACCACCTTTGTGCGTAAGGATATCCTGTAATCTTTCAGGGACTGAGTTATGGCTACATCAGTGCACGACATGACAAACGAAGAGCTGACAAAGCAGCTCGATAACGCGCGCAAAGAGTTGCGTGAGTTGCGGTTCACCTATGCGGTCGCCCGATCCCTCCAGGATCCTGCGCGCATTGGCAAGCTGAAGCGTCAGATTGCACGCGTGCTTACGGTGCAGACTGAGCGCAGCAAAGGCATTGAACGCAAAGGCGCGGCCGGGAAATCTAAGGCAGGATAAATAACGGGTTCGGACCCGGCAGGCAATCATGGCACATCATCATCGCAGCAAAAATTACCGACTCATTCAGGGCCGGGTCGTATCTGACAAGATGGACAAGACCCGCGTCATTCTTGTAGAGCACATTATGATTCATCCGCTCTTCAAAAAGGCTCTACGACGTTCGAAGCGGATCAAGATTCACGACGAAACGAATCAGGCCAAAGAGGGCGATTTGATTTCCGCGGTAGAAATGCGTCCGCTGTCGCGCGACAAGCGCCACCGTTTGTTTAAGATTCTGGAGCGCGCGAAATGATACAGGTAGAAACGTTTTTGGCGGTTGCGGATAATACCGGCGCTCGCCGCGTGCAATGCATCAAAGTTCTGGGCGGCACGCGTCGCCGTTACGCAACGGTGGGCGATATCATCGTGGTGGCCGTGAAGGATGCGGTTCCCGCCTACGGTCTGAAAGATGGTACCGGCAAGAAGGTGCATAACAAGGCCGTGCAGAAGGCCGTTGTGGTGCGCACACGCAAAGAAGTGCGTCGATCAGACGGTTCTTATATCCGTTTCGACGACAACGCCTGTGCGATTATCGACGAAAAAATGAATCCGCGTGGAACCCGTATCTTCGGCCCGGTTGCTCGCGAACTGCGAGACCGCAAGTTCATGAAGATTGTATCGCTCGCGCCGGAGGTACTCTGAGGCGCGCCTCGTGAGGGAATATGGCACGTTCACAGACAGCAACTGATCCGGCTCTGAAATACCGACGGACCCGGCTCAAGATCGGTGATGAAGTAATCGTCATTGCCGGCAAAGAGAAAGGCAAGCGCGGTCAGATCATGCACGTTGATAAGCGGCGCGATCGGGTCGTGATTCAGGGCGTGAATCGCATCAAGCGTTTTCAGCGTCCTACCCAGGAGAACCCCCAGGGCGGTTCGATTGAAATTGAGTCGCCGATTCACCTTTCGAACGTCATGTTCTACGACTCGAAAACGAAATCGGGCATTCGTATCGGCTATCGCATGGGTGGTCCGGGCGAGCAGAAAGTTCGCATCGGGCGCAAGGCCGGCGAAGAACGCGAAATCAAGGAAAAGGCGGAGAAGTAAGAACCGTCCTTAAGGCATATGAGCGCACTGTTACAGAAATATAAGAAGGAAATCGTGCCGGCTCTTCGAGAGCAGTTCGCGTACGCCTCGGTGATGCAGGTTCCGCGTCTCGAAAAGATCGTGCTGAACGTCGGGATGGGCAGCGCCATTGGCAACCCGAAGGGGCTTGAAGTGGCTCAGGAAGAGCTCGGCCTCATCACCGGGCAGCGTGCCGTCAAAACCATGGCCCGCAAGTCCATCGCCGGGTTCAAGTTGCGGGAAGGCATGCCTCTGGGCGCGAAGGTCACCCTGCGCGGGCAGCGCATGTTCGAATTTCTGGAAAGACTGGTCAATGTAGCCCTGCCCCGGGTGCGGGACTTCAAGGGTCTCAATCCGAAGGGCTTTGACGGTCGGGGAAACTACAATCTGTCCATCAAGGAGCAGATTATTTTTCCCGAGATCGACGTGGACAAGGTGGATAGTTACCACGGCATGAATATCACCTTCACCACAACGGCGCAAAACGACGAAGAGGGCCTGGCGTTGCTCGAACGCATGGGCTTCCCCTTCCGCAAGAAATAGGTTCGGAGATCATCTAAATGGCAAAGAAGTCACTCATAGAACGGCACAAGCGCAAACCCAAGTTCAAGGTGCGCGCCTACAATCGTTGTCCGCGCTGCGGGCGCTCACGCGGCTATATGAGCCGCTTTGACCTGTGCCGTATTTGCTTCAGACAGCTGGCGAGCTTTGGTAAGCTGCCGGGTGTTGTAAAATCATCATGGTAATCATTTTGAAAAAGACTGAGAAGAAGGATCGAAGCATATGAGTTTAACCGATCCCATTGCTGACATGCTAACCCGGTTGCGAAACGCATCGCGGGCCAGACATCCTGAAGCGGCTTTCCCGGGCTCCCGGCAGAAGGTGGCCATTCTGGACATACTGAAGCGCGAGGGTTATATCGCTGGCTACGTCGTGAAGGACGAAGAGAAGAAGCAAAGCATCCAGGTGAAGCTGAAATACGCCGGCCGCGAGCCCGTAATCCGCCAACTGGAGCGCGTTTCCAAGCCCGGACGCCGTCACTACGTAAACGCCCGTGACCTCAAGCCCGTACGAAATAACATGGGCATCGCGATCGTATCGACCTCCCAGGGGGTCATGACCGGCCGCAAAGCCAAGAAGCTGAACATCGGCGGAGAAGTGATCTGCCGCGTCTGGTAGGTATAGAACTATGTCTCGTGTAGGAAATGCTCCGATCAAGCTGCCCTCCGGTGTGGAACTGAAGGTCCAGGGCACGGCTGTAACGGTAAAAGGCAAGCTCGGAGAGCTAAACTCACCGTTGCCCGAGGGGATCTCTCTTAAAGACGAGGGCGGGCTGATTTCTCTGGCACGCCGCGATGACAGCCGGGAGATGCGGGCCTTGCACGGGACCGCGCGGGCGCTCCTGAACAACTGTGTTCGCGGCGTAAGCGCTGGCTGGCAAAAACGCCTGGAGCTGGTGGGTGTTGGCTATCGGGCCCAGATGAAGGGTCAGGACCTCGTGCTCTCTTTGGGCTATTCCCACGAGGTGCGCTATTCGATCCCGCAGGGTGTAACTGCTCAGGTTACGGATCAAACCAAGATCGATCTTTCCAGTGTGGATCGTCAGAAGTTGGGCCAGGTCGCCGCCGAGATTCGCGGGTTGCGTCCGCCAGAGCCATACAAAGGCAAAGGCGTGCGCTACGGCGACGAAAAGGTTCGCCGCAAAGCCGGCAAAGCCGGTAAAGCAGGCAAGAAGTAAGGAACGGAGTCATCAGGCATGGAGAGGCTGGCACATAAACGATTTCGCTTGAGGCGGCGCCGGGTTCGCGTCCGGCAGGCTATTCGCCCGAAGACGCCGAGGGCGCGCCTGGTTGTGAATCGGTCTAACCGCAATATCAGCGCCCAGATCATCGACGATATCAAAGGTGTCACCCTGTGCGCCGCGACCACCAGTGAGAAATCATTCGGTGGGGCGGCCCGCAACAAAGAAGCCGCAAAGCGGCTTGGTGAATTGCTTGCGAAACGCGCTGTCGAAAAGGGCGTAAAACAGGTCGTGCTTGATCGGCGCGGCATGATCTATCACGGACGCATTGCTGCGTTCGCCGAGGCCGCCCGCGAACACGGGCTGGAATTCTAAAAGTTATGCTGCAACCCGGAACAGAACAAGAAAGAGAATTTGTCGAGAAGGTGGTCCGAATTAACCGCGTCTCTAAGGTGGTTAAGGGCGGGCGCCGCTTTTCCTTTAACGCTCTGGCGGTGGTCGGTGATCAGCGGGGAACCGTTGGCCTCGGGCTCGGTAAAGCCAACGAGGTGCCCGATGCGATCCGCAAGGCCATCGAAACCGCCCGACGAACAATGCTTCAGGTGAACCTCACTCACAAAGGCACCTTGCCCCATGAAGTGCGTGGACGCTATAAGTCGACGCGGGTGATGTTACGGCCGGCCACTCCCGGAACCGGCATCATCGCAGGCGAGGCGGTTCGATCCGTCGTTGAGCAGGCGGGCATTCGGGACGTTCTGACAAAAGTGGTGGGTTCAAAGAACACGATCAACGTGGTTCAGGCCACCATCGAGGCTTTGCGTCACCTGGAGACTCCCATACAGTCGGCGCGCAAACGGGCGATCTCACTTCCGCAGTTGTTCGGGCACACTTTCGACTGAGGACGCATCTGAAATGGCAGAACGCAAAGTAATCGTAACCCTGGAGCGCAGCGCGATCGGCACCAAGCCGGCACACCGCGCCACTGTTCGGGCGCTGGGCCTTCGCAAGCGTGGTGCGCGGCGCGAACATGTAATGACTCCCGCCGTGGCAGGCATGATCAAACAGGTCGGCTATCTGCTGCGCGTAGAGGAGGCCTGAGAAAATAATGGCTGAAAAAGAAGAAATCCTTGGATACGCCTCGCTGCTTCCCGAGAAGCGCAAGGCCAAACTGAAGCGTGTGGTAGCCCACGAGCAACTTGCGCCCCCGGAAGGGAGCCGTAAGTTGCGCAATCGTGTTGGGCGTGGCCACGCAACCGGAAACGGAAAGACCTCTGGAAAAGGCCACAAGGGTCAGAAAGCCCGGGCCGGATATTCGTATCGGGCTGGTTTTGAAGGCGGGCAAATGCCCCTGCACAGACGTCTGCCCAAACGCGGTTTCCGCCAGTTTGGTCGTGTGGAGTTCCAGTTGGTGAACCTGTATCGCATAGCGAAAGCGGGCCTGACCGGCGCCATAGACCCGGAACTGCTGGAGAAGCGCGGATTGATCCGAGACGCAAAAGGCCTGGTGAAAATCCTGGGCACTGGCGAAGTCAAAGGCAGCCTGCAACTCACAGCAGATGCTTTTTCGGAAGGCGCACGCAGTCAGGTGGAGGCCGCCGGCGGCAAATGCGTGATTCGAGAGCGGGTGATCGCGGAGGGCTCCACACAGTCCGCGTGACTGTGACCTCGTAAAGAATGGGTGCGCTGATAACGATATTTCGGATTCCGGAGCTCCGCAAGAAGGTCCTGTTTACGTTGGGGCTGTTGGTGCTCTATCGTCTTGGTTCCTTCATTACTATCCCGGGCGTCAATCCGATCGCCGTCGCGGCGGCCCGCCCGCCGGGCACTTCCTTTCTGGATGTGGTAAACGTGTTTTCCGGGGGAGCGCTGTTTAAGCTCTCTATCTTTTCGCTCGGTATTATGCCTTACATCTCGGCCTCGATCATCATGAACCTGCTTACGGTCGTGATCCCGCCCCTCGCGCGTCTGCAACGGGAAGGCGAGGAAGGCCGCAAGAAGATCAACCAGTACACTCGCTACGGAACAATCGTTTTGTGCGCTGTTCAGGCTTCGTTCATCCTGCTCTGGGCCCTGGACTCGAACAACGCCGAAATGGTCGCGATGGAATCGAGCACCTGGTTTTTCATTATTGGTTTGGTCGCCATTACGGGCGGCACCATGCTCTTGATGTGGATGGGAGAGCAGATTACGGAGCGCGGCATTGGGAACGGCGTTTCTTTGATCATCTTTGCCGGTATTATCGCTCAGCTTCCGCGCATGTTGTATCGTATGCTGCAGGACGAGAACGTGGCCTTCTTTGAGGTTATCATTCTCGTGATTCTTTTCATGCTTTTGATCGCGGCCACGGTCGTTTTGTCCACCGGCGTGCGAAAGGTGCCGCTGCAGTACGGCAAAAAGATGCAGGGTCGGCGCATGGTTCAGGCCCGCAGTCAGAGCCTGCCCTTTAAACTGAATTCGGCCGGTGTCATGCCGATCATCTTCGCCTCGTCTCTGATTCTGTTTCCGCAGACCATAGTGGGGATGCTGGGAGAGCGGGCCGGTAGCAGCGAAGTCTGGGGTCACCTGCAGGCCTGGCTCAATCCCTTTGCGCCGAGCTTCTATCAGCGGTTGCCCTACTTTACGATCTACACCGTTCTTATTGTCTTCTTTGCTTATTTCTACACCGCGATCCAGATCAACCCGCAGGAGCTGGCAGAGAACCTGAAAAAGTACGGCGGTTTTGTGCCAGGCATTCGACCAGGCACGCACACCCGGGAGTACATTGAGGGGGTGCTGAATCGGATCACCCTGCCTGGAGCCATCTTTCTGGCGTTGCTTGCGCTGGCGCCCTACTTCATTATCAATCTGCTCGATTTCGGTCAGAACCAGAACATTCAGGGCCTCGCGTACACCTTCGGCGGCACCTCGCTTCTGATTATAGTTGGTGTAGCCCTCGACACCCTCAAGCAAGTAGAATCGCAGCTGTTGATGCGTAACTACGAAGGCTTCATGAAGAAAGGCCGGATCAAAGGGCGCTAGGCAAGGAGACCAAACACATGAAGCTACTCTTTATGGGTCCCCCCGGGGCCGGCAAAGGCACGCAGGCGCAGATCATCTGCGACGAGCTAGAAATTCCCCAGATTTCGACCGGGGAAATACTCCGGGCGGCGGTCAAAGCCGGCACCGAGATGGGCCGCAAAGCACAGGAATTCATGAATGCCGGCAAGCTCGTGCCGGATGAAGTCGTGATTGGTATTGTCAGGGATCGGCTGAAAGAGCCGGACGCGGCCGGCGGCTACATCCTGGACGGTTTCCCCCGAACCATTGAGCAGGCCCAGGCCCTGGACCGTATGCTTTCCGAAATGGGGCAGAAGTTGGATGCGGCCCTGAACCTGAAGGTCGACGACGCCGAGCTGATCAAACGATTGCTGGACCGGGCCCAGAAGGACGGACGTAAGGACGACACCGAGCCCGTGATCAAGAACCGGCTGGAGGTTTACAACCAGGCAACCCGTCCGTTGATCGAATACTATGAGAAGGCTGGCCTTCTGCGCCAGATTGACGGGAAAGGCTCCCTGGAGGAGATCAGCGAGCGGATTCGCAAGACTCTCAATGAGTTGCGCTGAGTCGGAAGTTGGCTGACGAATAAAGTGCGCACAGAATCATGGTAATTTCGCGGAGGCGGGCATACCGCAGGAGACCGGGTGGCAAAGGAAGAAGCAATAGAAGTGGAGGGCACCGTCATTGAGCCCCTTCCCAATGCTATGTTCCGGGTCGAACTGGACAACGGCCACAAGGTGCTCGCACATATATCCGGGAAAATGCGCATGCACTATATTAGAATTCTTCCGGGGGACAAGGTGGTCGTAGAGCTTTCACCGTACGATCTGTCCCGTGGGCGCATCACGTATCGTAGAAAATAGCAGGCGCTGAAGTCATGAAGGTAAGAGTCTCAGTTAAGAAGCTGTGCAACAACTGTCGCATTATCCGACGCCGGGGTGTAGTCCGGGTGATTTGCACGAATCCGCGTCACAAACAGAAACAGGGCTGAGCACGGCAGGAAATAGAAGATGGCACGTATAGCGGGCGTCGAATTGCCCAACGACAAACGAGTTGAAGTCGGTCTGACCTATATCTTCGGGATCGGTCGGCCCTCTTCGCAGAAGATCCTGGCTCAGGCCGGTGTGGACCCGTCGGTCCGCGTCAAGGATCTGGATGAACAGCAGATCAGCGCCATCCGCACGGCGATCGGCGACGGCTACCAGGTGGAAGGCGACCTTCGCACACAAACCCAGCTCAATATCAAGCGGTTGATGGACATCGGTTCTTATCGCGGCATGCGTCACCGTATGAGTCTTCCGGCGCGCGGGCAGCGCACCAAGACGAATGCGCGCAATCGTAAAGGCAAGCGCCGGACAGTGGCCGGCAAGAAGAAGGCCCCCGGCAAATAGCGGGAAAATTACAGGCAGATAGGCCGGCGCGAGCCGGTTGGCGAACACGAACATGGCTCAGGCAAAGAAAAAAGAGAAACGAAACGTCCCACGCGGCCGGGTGTACATTCAGGCATCTTTCAACAACACGATTGTAAGTGTTACTGACGTAACCGGGAACGTGATTGCCTGGTCCTCCGCCGGTCATATGAACTTTCGTGGTTCACGCAAATCCACGCCGTACGCGGCGCAGATGGCCGCCCGCGATGTCGCCGGCAAGGCGCGGGACCAGGGCGTTCGAGAAGTTGATGTACTTGTTAAAGGGCCGGGTATCGGCCGGGAGTCGGCCATTCGAGCCCTCGCGAATGAGGGGTTGGTGGTGCGCTCAATCAAAGACGTGACTCCGCTGCCGCATAACGGCTGTCGACCACGCAAGCGTCGCCGCGTCTAATCGGCGGACTTCAGGATAGGAGCGGAACATTGGCTGCGAAGAATCTGCTTCGGGGTCTCAAGAGACCCAGGCAAATAGAGTTTGTTCAAGACACTTCCCAACCGGGTTACGGCAAATTTTCGGCCGAACCGTTTGAGCGTGGCTTCGGCACGACGGTGGGCAATTCGCTGCGGCGGACCCTCATGTCGTCGATTGAAGGTACTGCGATCACAGCGATTCGTATTGAAGGCGTGCCTCACGAATTCAGTACAATTGAAGGTGTGGTCGAGGACGTCGTGCGATTGGTCCTGAATCTCAAACAGGTGCGGGCCAGTTATGAAACCGAAAACCGGGACGAGCCCAAAGTCATTCACGTCGAAAAGCGCGGCGCGGGGGTATTTCGGGCGGGCGACCTCGCGGTGGACTCGCAGATTCAGATCCTGAATCCGGACCTGCACCTGGCCACCCTGAATGAAGACGCCAATCTCGTAATGGATCTCCAGTTCGAGCGCGGCCGCGGTTATGTGCCCGCCGAAATTCTGAAGAAAAACGTCGATGAAATCGGAACGATCCCGATCGACGCACTCTTTTCTCCGGTTAAGCGAGTTACCTATCAGGTCGCGGAAACGCGGGTAGGGCAGCGCACCGACTACGAAAAGTTGATCATGGAGATCTGGACCGACGGTTCGATTGCCCCCGAGGATGCCCTTGCCCATGCGGCGAAGATTCTCAAAGAGCATCTTACGGTTTTTATCAACTTCGAGGAAGAGCCCGAGGAAGAAGAAGAGGAAACCAGCGAAATCGAGGAAACCCTGCGTCAGAACCTCGAAAAGCATGTCGAAGAACTGGAGCTGTCGGTGCGTTCGTTGAGCGTGCTCAAAAGCCTGGAAATCGAATTTGTGGCCGATCTCGTGAAGCGCAGCGACGAGGAACTCAAGAAGTCGCGTCACTATTCGTCTCAGTGTGTCGAAGAAATTCGTCAAAAGCTGGCCGAAATGAATCTCGAGTTCGGCATGCGGGACTTCTTCGCTCCGCGGGACTGAATTAAGAACAGAGAATACCTATGAGAAAGCGAAACGGGGTAGCCCAGCTCAATCGAACGCATTCGCACCGAAAGGCGATGTTGCGCAACATGGCGACGAGCCTTTTTGAGCACGAGCGAATCGTGACCACCCGGGCGCGCGGTAAGGTCCTGCGCGGCTACGCGGAACGATTGATCACCCGCGCCCGTCAGAATCTGGCCGATGGAACTCCGGCGGAGCGCAAGCTGCATAATCAGCGGGAAGTGCTCCGACACATCCGCAGTCGGGATGTCGCGAAGAAGCTGTTTGAAGATATTGCGCCTCGTTTCAAGGACCGACCGGGCGGCTATACCCGGCTCATTCATCTTCCGGAGCGCAAATCGGACGCGGCGCCCATGACTATTGTCGAGCTTGTGGATCGCATTGAGCGTCCGCGACGCATACGTGAGCAGCGCGGCCAGAAGCCGACCGGCCGCAAGAAAGACGCCAAAGAACGGGCCGGTGGAAAGGACCGGGACGAAGACCGTAAGGGTAAGTGGTACGATCGTTTCCGCCGCCGCAAGCGAGACCACGACGCGTAGGACGACATCGTTCCGCTGCGAAGATGCAAGAGCCCGGTTCTGCCGGGCTTTTGTTTTTTAAATATAGTACATGAGACCCTGCTCGGCCTCACGATTGGCTTCCGTGAAATCGGATAACGGCACTTCCAGGATGCGTCGAATCCGATTCTCCAGGTCCTGCCAGAATACTCCCTGCTCGTGTCCCCAGGACGGGTCATCCTTGTCCACCACCGAAAGGTCCCCCTCGAGCGCGTTTAAGATTTCATAGACGGTAATCTCTGCGGCTGTACGTGCCAGCCGGTAGCCGCCGTCGGAACCGCGTACGCTGGTCACGAGATTGTGCTTCTTCAGGATGTTGATGATCTGTTCGAGGTACTTGAGGGGGATGCTCTGGTTTTCCGCGATCTCGCGCGTCTTGAGCAGGGTTTCGTCGTCACCGGTGCGGGCCAGTTCCATCATGGCCTTGAGCCCGTAGCGGCCTTTGCTTGTGATTCGCATTGCTGCCCCGTTCTGCCTGCGGCCCGGTTTCGGGCCTTGCTTCTAGCGCGCCTGGTTGGCGAGCTTTCGCTCCTGGCGCTTGAGGTCCGCGTCAACCATCATTTGAACCAGGCCTTCAAAGCTGACGCGGGGTTTCCACTTCAGTTCTTTCTGCGCCTTCGAACTGTCGCCGCACAGCAGATCCACTTCCGCCGGCCGGAAGAACTTTTCATCTATCACGACATGCTGCTCGTAGTCAAGGCCGACGTGTTTGAAGGCCACTTCCAGTAGCTCCCGAACCGTGTGCATTTCGCCCGTTGCAATGACGTAGTCCCGGGCTTCCGGTTGCTGGAGCATAAGCCACATGGCTTCGACGTAGTCGCCTGCGAAGCCCCAATCCCTCCGGGCGTCCAGATTGCCCATGTGCAGCTTTTCGGCCAGACCCAACTTGATCCGCGCAACGCCATCGGTTACCTTTCGTGTGACAAATTCGAGGCCGCGACGAGGACTTTCATGATTAAAAAGAATTCCAGAAACCGCGAACACGTCGTAAGACTCGCGGTAGTTGACGGTGATGAAATGGCCGTAGACCTTCGCCACACCGTACGGGCTGCGCGGATAAAAGGGAGTCGTTTCCGTTTGCGGCGTTTCGAGAACTTTGCCAAACATTTCGGAACTGGAAGCCTGGTAGAAGCGCAGTTTGCGATTCACGGCCCGAATGGCCTCCAGCATGCGCGTTACGCCCAGCGCCGTGAACTCGCCGGTCAACAGCGGCTTGGTCCAGGAGGTCGGGACAAACGATTGGGCAGCGAGGTTGTAAATTTCGTCTGGCTCCGCTTCCTCAATCAACTTGATAAGGCTTAGCTGATCGAGCAAGTCGCCTTCCCGGATCTGGATGCGGTCCCGGATGTGTTCGATCCGTTCGAAGTTCTCGGTCGATGATCGCCGGACCATTCCATAAACCTTATAACCCTTTTCGAGCAGAAGTTCTGCCAGATAGGAACCATCCTGGCCGGTCACTCCCGTAATCAGTGCTCTGCGCGACATCGATATTCCTCGCACTTCCGTGAGAATGAGGCCATGTTCGGTCGGGCGGTGAAGGCTTCCATCACTTTCCGGGGCTCTTCCGTCCCGCAGCCCTTCCAATCAGGGCGGCGTCGATTGTTACTTGACCAGGATGCCCACCAGGACAGCATCTCTTGTCAGTGAATCAGCCTTTTCACATTCATGCCCCGGGTCTGGATGAGCGTGCGCTCCTGGAGGCCGTAGAAGAACGCATCCAAACCCGCGCACTCGACGCAGCCGAGATTGAGCACGTGCGCACGGTATCGTTTGCGCCGGTTTCGCCCTCTTTTGATCTCAGCTTCGACGCAGCGGCGACGACCGAACTTTTCGAGCGTCCGGTCGCCGCGCCGGACTTCTCCAGTCGGAAGTACGCGCTTCTGCGCGGGCCCCTGCGCTGGTTCGCGCGTCGTCTTTTTCTCTTGTGGCAGCAGATCTTCGGAAAGCTCTCTCAGAATCGTGTTCAGGCGTTTTACAACATTGCTCACGAAATCATTTCTCTGAATCAGCGGCTGGGGCGGATCGAGCGGGAGTACGGCCGTGCCTATGAATCTCTGCAGGGTTACAACACGACGATCGCGGGCATGGAGGTCGTTCAGCCACCGGCGGCCCCCCAGAGGGAGGAGCTTGATCGGCGCGTAGTGGAGAAACTCAGACAGGAGCCCGGGCCGGTGTTTTGTCCCGGCCCCGGTGCGACCGGGATCGCGGCGGCGCTCCAGAAACAGGGCTGTCGTGTTGTTTCGGCATTTGTGCCCGGTTTCCCGGCCATCCCGGCCGACATCAGTCTTGCTTCGCTGGCGGAAAAAACAGTGGGTGCGGTGGTGCTTGCGGATCTCGGCAACTTTGGCGCTGCCATTGATGCTCTGCCCCTTCTGGCCCGGACGCGCCTCCGCGAGGGCGGCTTGCTATATCTGCGATACGAGACCGGATTGGCCGGCAGTCCCTTCGAACGCTCCGTGCAGTGGAGGATCGATGCAGATGCTCTGAGCGAGCAATGCACGGCCTTTGGTTTTGAACTTCTGGAAAAAACCGAGCCGGAAGGATTTCGGCCCGGCAGTTTCGAATTGTGGTTTCGTCGCTTACCTCTCTGAGGGCCCCATGAAACGGCGAGTCGTACAGATCGCGCCGGGCCTCAATCCCGGGGATGCAATCACCAACGAGATCTTCCTGATACACGAACAGATTCTCGCAAATCGGGGGTCGCACGGTTTTGATCAGAGTGCCGTTGTCGCGGAGCACATCCACCCGGACCTGTCTAAAAAAGCTTTCCTGGCGGAGAAGTTTCAACCGCGTGCTCACGATCTGATCGTATTTCATTTTGGAGTTGCGGCCAATATCGTGGACCGCTTGCTGCAGTGGCCAAATCGGAGGATACTTGTGTATCACAACGTTACGCCTCCGGAATTCTTTCTTCCGTACAGCCTGCGAGTCGCCGGGCGTCTGGCCCGGGCCCGGCAGTTGCTTTTCGAGCTGCGCTCCTTTTTTGAGTTTTGTATTGCCGATTCGGCATTCAATGCCCGGGAGCTGGAGCGCTACGGCTTCGCCGACGTGCGCACTCTGCCCGTATTGTTTGAGAGCAATCGTTCGCGCCCTGCTCCTGCTGTGCCCTGGATTTCGGCCCAGGATCGCTACATCCTTTTCGTTGGTCGCCTGGCGCCGAACAAGAGGCACGCCGATCTTATCAAAGTAATGCGTTGCCTGGTCGATTTTGGTTCGGAGCTCAAGTTGGTTATTGCCGGGGGAGTCTTTTCTGAGATGCACCTGTATCTTCGTGAGCTACAGGAGCTGACCCGGCATCTTGGGCTGGAGGATAGGGTTGTTTTCACCGGACACGTGTCGGAGGATCAGCTGGCGGCGCTCTATGGGCGTGCGGAGTTGTTTTTGTCAATGTCAGCTCACGAAGGCTTTTGCGTGCCGCTACTTGAGGCCATGGCTTACGACATACCGGTGCTGGCGCGCGGCGACGCCGGCTCTGCGGTCCTCGAAACCATGGACGGCGCCGGCATTGTGTTCAACACCACCGACCATCTGCGCATTGCGGCTCTGGTGGCTGAGGTTCTGAGCCAGCCCGACTACATAGCCCGCATACTCGAGAATCAGCGGGCGCGCCTTTCGCGGTACGATAGACGCATGGTTGGCACAGAACTGGTTCGTATGCTGGATGAGCTTTTTGCGGACGATAGCACCAATTCGACTCGCGGGCGTCATGCGGAGTTGATGGGCTGATGGCCCTGGAAGCGCAAACCGTCATCGACTGGATCACTCGGCTGCCGCCCGCTGGCGTGTACGTCTTTCTCGCCGTTTCGTCCGTTATCGAAAACGTCTTCCCCCCCTGGCCAGGAGATACGGTCACGGTCTTTGGGGGCCTCTTGATCGCCCAGAACGTCATTGATCCCGTAGCGTCGATGCTCTCGTTGCTGGTCGGCAATCTAATCGGGGCCTACACCATGTATTTCGGAGGTCGGCGTATCCTCGGTTTTGCCCGGCACCTGCATCGAAGACTCAAGCGGCCTGAGTTTCTCCTGAACTGGCTGCGTGAATTGACTTCGCTGGATCAGATGCGCAGAGCAGAACACTGGTTTCGTCGTTGGGGGGTGCAGTTCGTGTTGGTATCGCGCTTTTCGGCGGGCATCCGGTTTTTTGTCAGTATCATCGCCGGAATCTCGCACATGAACTTCGCGGCCTTCACCGTGAGCTTTTCGATTGGAGTTCTGCTCTGGAATACACTGCTTTTGGGTGGCGGTTTCTTGCTGGGCGATAACTGGGAGATCGTGCTGGAGTGGTTGCGTCTTTACAATGTGATTGTAATCTCTTCCATCGCGCTTGCAATCGTGGCCTACATTGTCTTTCGTATCGTTCGTGGACGTCGAACTGACTCGCCGGCTTCGTGAGGCCCGTCGGCTGGCCTTTATAACGGGAGCCGGTGTTTCAGCCGAGAGCGGTATTCCGACCTTTCGCGGCGCTCAGGGACTCTGGCGCAACTTTCGTCCAGAGGATCTGGCCACACCAACCGCCTTTGCGCGCGATCCACTCCTGGTATGGCAATGGTACGAATGGCGCCGCGCTCTATGTTCCGGTGCAGAGCCGAACGCGGCGCACAAAACGATCGCAGCGATTGAGGCAGATTTCAGTGAGCGTTTCTTGTTGATTACGCAAAATGTGGATGGCCTGCACTTTCGTGCGGGAAGCCGACGCATGATAGAAGTACATGGCAGCCTCTTTCGGGTGCGTTGTGTATCCTGCCAGCATCGGGCCGAACATCCCTATCGGACTGAAAGCCGTCTGCCGCCACGGTGCCCGTTATGCGACAACCTGCTGCGGCCGGACGTGGTCTGGTTTGGCGAAACCTATGATCAGATAGACATACGCCGCGCGCTGGACTTTCTGTCTGACGTCAGTCTGGTTTGTGTGCTCGGAACTTCAGGCATGGTTCCTATGCCCGTCCATCTGGCGGAGCACGCCCGCCAATACGGGGCATATATTGTAGACATCAACACGGCCGAATCCGCCCTTACACCCATGGCAGATCGGTCCTTACGCGGCGCCGCCGCTGAAATACTACCAGCCCTGTGGAGCGAGCAACTATGAGCATCTGGACAAATCGGGCCAGGCACCTCTGGCTCTCCATTGGCATTGTGGCCGGCTTAATTCTCGCGCTTTTGGGAGGCTGGGTGTTTGGCCGTTCGATCGGCGTTTTCGGCGTGCTGGGGGATTACTTCATCCGTGGACTTAAAATGGTGATCGTGCCTTTGATCATGTCCACGATGATTCTCGGTATCGTGCGGCTCGGTGATATTCGCACGGTTGGCAGGACCGGGATCAAGACGCTGCTCTATTATACATTGACGACCGGTCTTGCTGTGGTGGTCGGGCTCGTGCTGGTAAATCTGATTCAGCCAGGAGTGGGCGCCAGCCTCGAAGTTTCGGAAGGCTTTCAGGATCTGCCCGCTCCCGCAATGGGTCTGAATCTCCTTCCCGACAACATCATCGAGTCGATGGCCAATCTCGATATTCTGCCATTGATCGTTTCTTCGATCATTCTCGGCGCGGTGCTTTCCACAGTTGGTGAGCGCGGCCGCCCGTTGATCGACTTTCTGGATGCGGTCGAGATCACAACGATCAAAGTAGTCGAACTTGTGATCCTTTTTACTCCCTTTGGAGTTTTTGGATTGGTGGCCGGTCAGCTTGGCGATCGCGGCCTGCAACAGTTTGTCGAAACCGATCTCTTTCGACTTAAAGATTACGCAATCACCGTGTTACTCGGCCTGGGTTTTCATGGTTGTCTTGTCCTTCCGTTGATTCTGTTCGTTCTGACTCGGCGCAATCCCGCACGCTATGGCTATAACATGTTGCCCGCTCTCGGCACGGCCTTCTCGAGTGCTTCCAGTTCGGCCACGCTGCCGGTCACTCTGGATTGCTGCGAAAAAGGAAATGGAGTTTCCCGGCGTAGCGCCAGCTTTGTGCTTCCGCTTGGTGCAACGATCAATATGGACGGGACGGCCCTCTACGAAGCCGTGGCGGCAATGTTTATTGCTCAGGCGTACGGGATTGAAATGTCTTTTGCACAGCAGACCCTGATCTTTTTGACGGCGACTCTGGCCGCAATCGGCGCGGCCGGAATTCCTCAGGCCGGATTGATTACCATGCTCCTGGTGCTGGAGGCAGTCGACCTTCCCGCTGAAGGAATCGGCATGATCCTGGCCATCGACTGGCTCCTCGACCGTTTCCGAACAACAATAAATGTTTGGGGTGATGCCGTCGGCGCCGCGGTGATCGCCGAAACGCGGGAAATCAAGCTGGCCGAAGCCGCGTGAGAATCGAACCGCAGAAACAAGCGCACGTCCAATGAGTATGGGAATGGGGCGGAATTCTTTGACCGTGCGGGCCCTTTGCGTTTTCGCAACGCTTATGGTTTTTCTCCCGGTGCGTTCGCCCCGGCCGGCCGAACCTGATGTCCCGCAGGAGGCCGCCTCGCTTCGCAGTCCGGTGGTCGAGATTGCGCTTCGCCTCGAAGGCGTTCCCTACCGCCCGGGTGGCAGCGACGAGAGCGGCCTCGACTGTTCGGGCCTCACCTACCACGTCTACCAGCAGTTGGGGCTTGCCCTTCCCCGGACCGCCGCAGCACAATTCGCCGGGCTGCCTGAGGCGACTGCCCCCGAGCCCGGGGACCTGATCTTTTTTGCTATTGAAGGGGAGCGCATCAGTCACGTGGGCATCTATGTGGGTGATCGAAAGTTCCTGCACGCGCCTTCCAGCGGTGGGCAGGTGCGCATCGATTTGCTGGACGCCGACTATTGGAACCGTCGGTACCGCGGGGTTCGTCGACCGGTGCTGCCGTCAACCGGGCCGGTTCCAACGTCGGAGCCACCGGTCACCGGGGAGTCAGACGGGGCCCCGTAGCCTCAGAGCCCCAAACACGCCAAAAGCGGTGGATGATCGGAAGCCGCCCGGGGAAAGCCGCGGGTCCCTCCGCCTCCTGCCGAGCGACGACATCGGCCCATTATCGGCCTGCCCTTCCAGTGTGGCGAGGTCATTCAACCCCCTTAACATAGCAAATCAGCTTCGCCTCTCAAGGGGCAGCTTCGCCGGGATTGCCCGTCACGGTCCGGCGACGCATGCGGCGTAGCGTCGCCGGTCCTTGCTCGCGTGCGAGGGTCTAGCGAAACAGATTCTGCAATTGCTCCTGAGCCTGTCGGGCGCCGGGTGTTCGATCGAGCTCCTGGTTTATTCGTTCCCGCGCAATATCGGTTGCGGCGCCGGACACAAGGTCCGTCAGGCGCGGAAGATTGGAAAGCAACTCCACGTCCGGATCGTTCAGACGTCCCCGGGAAGTGAAACTCAGATAGAGCCGTCCATTCTCCAGCATTTCATTCAACATTCGATTGCGAATCGGCGCCGGATCTCCGCGGCCGCGCAAAGCCTCGGTAACGTTTCGGTCCACGTTGGCAATGCCGCGCGCCGACTCTTCTTCTGAGGCGATGACCTTGCCCACAAAGCGATGCGTGCTGTTGGTGACCCGTATCCAGCTATCCTTTGCCAGGGCGAAATCGTAGTTGCGGGTTGGGAAACGCGGGTCGTTGAGCAGCGTGACCAGGCCATTGCCGTACGAAACCACGACGTCCACATTCTCCTGAAGGACGGCCTTCTCGGCCAGCTTGTCCATTTCCAAACCGGCCTGAGCCAGGGCCGGAAGCGCGCCCGCCAGGCGGTCCAGAACCGCAAAGCTGTGCAGAGTCGAGTTTTCGAGGATGGTCAGGCTGTAGACAATCGCGGTGTTGACCTGGCCGTTCTGCGCATCGAAGGGAACGATCTCGCCCGACGAATCCACCAACAGCAAGAGCGTCTCTACGCCGCGCGCATTTTTGACCGAGATGTTCGCATCAAAGCTGAGATCGGCCGAGTTGTGATTCGCAAGATCCGTGGGTTCAATATCGATATCTGTCAGAAGCAGGTTCAGCTCGCTGACGTTGATCGTCTGTCTGTCCTGGCGCAGATCTACAGTCACGGTGCCATTCGTGACGCCTACCCGCTCCAGGTTGGCTGCGATTGGCAGGTCCTTTGCGGAAAAGGGAGCATCGGCCGTGCGTGGCCCGGCGGCTTCCTCGGCTTCTTCCGGCGGTGGCGGGTCCAGAGCCGGATTGCGCTCGCCGTTTACGAGTCGCGGTGTTGTGAAAAGCGGTTTCAGGTTATTCGTGCCATTCGCAAAGAGAGTCAGGTTCAGTCCCAGTCCATCAATGATAAAGCTCTCGACCTCCAGGCGCTTCGAAAGCAGCGGCCAGAATCGCAAAGACAGTTCGATTTCGTCGGCCGAGATGATCCGGCGGATTTCGCTCGTGCGCTCGCTCTGGGGCACAGCATTGTTTGCGTCCGCGTCGCGCGGACCGATCGCAACTCCACGCAACTTGATGCTGCTGACCGCCCCAAAAAGCCCCACATCAAGTTCCTGTACGGCTGCACGGCAGTTCAGATTGGCTTCGATCTGCTCGACCAGAAAGTCTTCGTCGATAAGGGACGCGACATAGAGGGAGGCGCCCACTAAGAGCAACAGGATAACACCGAATACGGCGCCGCCGATGATCAGGATCTTCTTCATGGTATATGCTCCTGCGTAGATAACGTGCTCGGCCTGAGCCTCGCGCTACCGCTTTTGGAGCGCGCCACATGCCCGGACAAGAAATGCGCGACTTTCTTTAGGGCGGCTCGTTTCAACGAATGTCAACACAAATCCAGCCCGGTCCGCTTTTGGCCGGCGATGACTACGCGTAATCTCCGGCATGCGTTAGCTAATTTTATTGACAGACGCCGGTTGCGGGCAGTTTGTTCACGCAGCCATTTGCAGGGGGCTTAGCTCAGATGGTTAGAGCGCTTGCTTGACATGCAAGAGGTCACTGGTTCGATTCCAGTAGCTCCCACAGGCAGTATCGTGTTGCTTCGCCCTCCGTTCCTGGAAACGTTATGTCCTCCCTTGCAGAAGCCCTGTCCCGCCAGGACGGCTTTGTGGATCGATTCAACCGCGGGCTCTATTTTGAGGCCCACGAAGCCGCAGAAGAGATCTGGATAGAGCGCGGAAGAAAGAAGACCGATCCCGTGCGGGGTCTGGTTCAGCTTGCGGTGGCCCTGGCCCACGCAAAGCGCGGGAACCTGAGCGGCGCCCGACGGGTGCTCGAACGCGCCACCGGGCTACTCAAAGACTCGACTGAACTGCGCCTGGACGCCATTCTTAAGGCCGCCTGGCTTGTTGTA
Organism: Spirochaetales bacterium; assembly: GCA_024233935.1. Taxonomy (GTDB): domain Bacteria; phylum Spirochaetota; class Leptospiria; order Leptospirales; family Leptonemataceae; genus JACKOY01. The sequence continues at coordinate 372,711 of JACKOY010000001.1, forward strand.
AACGGCAACGAAGTCACCGTTCCGCAGCTCAGACCAGAAAACGTTTCGTAAGGCGCGCCATTGTTCGAACAAAGTTCGTGTAGGGCGGATACATGAGGCTTATGGCGCTACGCTTGGGCTGACGCAAGACTGCCCTTTCATGGGACAGGGCTCGAAAGCCGAACTCGCCATGATAATTGCCATGGCCACTGTGGTTGACTCCCCCAAAAGGAAGCGACGGGTTTGCCAGGTGCACCATCACATCGTTGATCACTGTGCCCCCGGCGGAAGTATGCTGGATCACGTAGTCGGCTTCGTCACGGTTCGTGCTGAAAACATAAAGCGCAAGCGGCTTGTCGCGAGAATTTATGAGATCCAGGGCTTCGTTGATGTTTCCATAACTGAGAACCGGCAGAACCGGGCCAAAAATCTCCTCCTGCATGATCTTTGCGTCGAGCGGCACATCAACGAGCAGTGTTGGCTCAATGTAGTTTTCGCTCGCGTCCGTGTTGCCTCCGGCCGCTACACGCGCACCGCGCTTCAGAGCGTCGTTCAGCAAATCCTGGAGGCGCTGGAAATGTCGCGCGTTTACAATGCGGCACAGATCCGGACTTTGCCGGCGTGCCTCGGGAGTCGGCCCGTAGAAGTCGCTGAGCTTTTTTGAGAAGTGGTCAATGAACTCCTGTCGGCGGTCAGCGGGAACCAAAAGATAATCCGGTGCGACACAGGTCTGGCCGGCATTGACGCCTTTTCCCCATAGTATGCGGGTGGCGGTCAAATCCATATCGGCATCCTCACGCACGACTGCCGGCGACTTTCCACCGAGTTCCAGGGTCACGGTGCTCAGATGCTTCGAGGCAGCCGCCATGATGATCTTGCCAACGGCAGTGCTTCCGGTGAAGAAGATATGGTCGAAGGGAAGCGCAGTGAGTTCCTGGGACACCGTATGGTCTCCTTCGACGACCGCCGCTTCGTCTTCCGGAAATACATCGGCCACTATTTGTCGAATAAACCCGGACGTGCGCGGAGTGAATTCAGAGGGCTTCATGATTACAGTGTTGCCGGCTGCGAGCGCAGCAACCAGAGGAACCGCGGCGAGGTGGAAGGGATAGTTCCAGGGAGAAATGATCAGGACCACACCGCGCGGTTCGTAGACCACCTCGGAACTTGCTCCGAACAGCGGCAGGGGGGTGCCCACTTTCCGGGGCGCCATCCAGCGTTTTAGATGCTTGATGGCGTCGTTGATTTCGGAAATCGCGGGCAGGATCTCGGTGAGATCCACCTCGCGCGCGGACTTCCGGAAGTCGGCCTGCATGGCTTCGTACAGCTCTGGAGTGCGCGCCTCAATAGCGTCTCGTAGCGCACGCAGACGCCGAATTCGGTCTGCGGCCGTGGTCAGGCGCATGCGGCGCGTGGCGTTTTTTTGAAGCTCGAAAATGCGACGAATTTCCGCCGCCGGCGTATTGCGAACCACGGGCACCCGCGCGGAGCTCCGGCGCACCTTCTTTATGCTGGCCTTTTTGCGGCTTCCGTTCGATGAGGCCCTGCTCCTGTTTTGTGATCGGGGTTTTGCTCTGGTTCGAGTCTTTGCCATTGGAAACTCCAGCAGTCGTTGGACTATCTTCATGCGTAGCCATTGCCATCGTGTCGGGCAAGGACTTTTGCTGTCTTCAATTGTTTCGCAGCCGCAGAAAGGCGCCGTGCGCGTATCCGGTCAGGACCAGAAGCAACAAACCAACAAACAGCAGCGCCTTTGCCGGGGTCGAAATGGCAAGCACCGTCCAGCAGGCGTCGGCGCTCGCTGGATATTGGGCAAGCAGGTGCCACAGGGTGAGGTTTTCGATGTAGTCGCAGACCAGCAAAACCGCAGGCAGCGCGTACAGCCAGCGGCCCAGGCGGGAAACGAAACCGCGGCCGGCCCGCAGTTGCAGGAGAGAGACCAGAAAGAAACCGCAGTAGACCGGGGGGAAGAACATGTCCAGTCGCAGCAAATCCAGATACGCTTCCCGGCCCGCAGCGCCGAGATCGTCCAGAGTCCGTGGCACATCTTCTGGCGCAAAGAACATCCGGGCCTCAAACGGAACCGTCTGATGTCCGGCGGCCAGTAGCCGCGGCATGCTGCCGGGCAGGCTGGTGAAGTTAAAAACAAAGAAGAAAGCGAGAGTTGCGGTAAAGAGGATCAGCTCGAGTGGCCGGAGTAGCCGACCGGCTTCAGGCTGGCCTTTCGGCTCGGGGTTCACTGCGCGCCACCGGGCGTCTCGGGCCACATGCGATGTCGGTCCAGCCATCCTCCGAGGGCCGCAATGATCCCGAATCCCGCCAGGGCCTGGAGGCCGAACTCAATCACGGTTTCGGGCGGTGGCAGGAAGGGCGTCGCCACGGTCAGAACCAGGAGGAAGATTGCGAAGAAGTGCATTCCGTACTGGCCCGCAAAGCCCGGGCCGGGTTTGCTACCCCGGAAGTAAACCAGAAGACCGCCGCCAATGCAGATCAGCTCCGCAATCATCGAAGGTGTGCGGTAGTGCCAGAGCCCCAGACCGAATTTGGGACCGGAATCGAAAAGCAAGGGAAGGTCCGGCGTGTGCATCAGCAAATCCAGCGGAAAGTGGGAGAAGACCGCAACGCCGGTCAGAATTGCCATCAGGTTTGCCTGCTTCGGCGCCGCCTTCCGGAACAAGGGCCAGCAGATGCCGCCGACCAAAAGAGCCCAGCCCACGTGAGCTACGAGGCTATGCGAATAGGGCATATAGAACAAATCGTACGGATTGTAAGCCGTAAAGCCGGGGATCAGCCGGACTTTCTCAACACCAATCATGATGAAGACCATGAAGAGCAGATCGACGAATTGCACGGCCAGTAACAGGATCCAGAAGGGGATGCGCGGCGAGGCTCTTTTTATCGCGTACGAAACACCATAGTGACCTATAAACATACGCGTACTGTGCTTTGCCCTTCGAAGTTTGCAAGCGAAACTCCAGGAGCGCGGTCTTGGAGCGGCTGTGCGTTCTCGCCCCGTTTGCTACGACGGCCGCGTTTTCGTTCCGACCGAAGATGGTAAAATAGTTGCGGTCGAAACGCGCGAGTGGCGCCGAACGTCTGTTGGTCCACTCGCGTGTTGAACTGGCGTCGCTCAGTCCACCAGCGTAAGCCCGCTCGGCACCGAAGCCGGAGCTGTTGCGGAAAGGTCGCGGGCTCCCGGGTCGGTCAGGCTACGCAGAAAGGCCACGAGGTCGGCCTGCTGGCCCGGGTTCAGGCGCAGCGGATTTTGAACCCGCGGATCGCGGGCGGCGATGCGCGCTTCTATGCGTGCTGGATCTGTATCCACGGTTGCGATGTAATCCGCGCGGCCCAATTGACTTGCATCGTAGTTTCGCGCAGCCTGAGCCGTGTTGTTGTAGTGACGCACCACGGCCTCCAGGCTTGCGTAGGCGCCCGCGTGGGTATACGGCGCCGTGAGTTCCACATTACGAAGCGGGGGCGTTCGAAAGGTGTACATGTCCGCGGCAAGGCCCGTTTGTTCGAAGCGGCCGCGATCGTCCCCGGCGGCCACACCGGGGCCCAGTTGCGGCGCAGCAATCCCGTGAAACTGAAAGTCCGAAAGAGCCGGACCATTGTGGCAATTGGCGCAGCCCGCTCTTCCAAAAAAGATCAGACCACCCCGGCGTGCTTCGGGAGTCAGTGCCAGAACATCACCTCGAATATAACGGTCGAAGGGACTGTCGGTTCCGCGATAAACAGCGCTTTCAAAGGCCGCGATGGCGCGGGCCACGTGGCCGATGTTGAGGTCATCGTAGTTCAAACCGTAGGCCGCATCAAACAGGGCGCGGTAAGCAGCAAGGCCGCCGACCGTTCCGTTGCTGGTTCCTACCAGACGCGCCATGATGGCGGCCCAGGTGGCCTGATTCTCGGCGGCGTCGCGGATTTCGTTTCCGGGCTGGCCGCGCATCTCATGGTCCGAGGTCAGCGGGAACAGGGCCTGGGCGGAAAGCACACCGCTCAGGACCGCCGTAATGTCGCTGCGCGTCGGGCTGGATCCATTCAGGGCGCTCTCGGGTGTGGTGTAAAATCCTGTGGCCGGGTTCTGGCTGACCCGTCCATCCCAGAAGAGCGCCCCTGTGGTAGCTGCCCCCAGGTGAAAGAGCGCCGGCGCGTTGCGGGCAATCATCGTGCCACTGGCCAGGGAGCGCACCGATCCACTTCCCGAGCCTCCGGCGCCGATCGAAGTCGGCAGTTGGTCCGTAGTCGTGTTCGCCGGATGATGGCAGGTGGCGCAGGAGATGTTACGATCTCCGGAAAGCTCTTTGTCAAAGAACAGCGCCTGGCCCAGCGCGACGATGGCGGGGTCCTCTGGAGCCGGCAAATCCAATGGCACGACACCGGCCGCCTGGATGGCACCCATCAACTGCATGTCCTGGGCATTTCCCAAAAGCAGCGGACCCAGAGGTGGGGTCGGCTGATCGTTTTGGGAGCCATCGGAACAGCCCCAGAAAGCCAGACTGAACGCTGCGGCCAGCAAGGGCGCCAGACTGGCGGTTTGCAGCCGGTTTCTGCTTCTTTTTTCTGCGATCATCGGATAACCTCCGGGTTGCCAGAGGACAACTCCCCGGCCGCCGACTTTTGCGCTCGTTTTCGCAGAAAAACGGTCCGGCATCCCTCTGGATTTCCAGAGAATGCACCATATTGGGGCGCAAAGAGAAGGCAGAATTAGAAATAGAGCGTTCTGGGTCCCGGCGGGGACTGGAGGGGATGTTTGCCGGGCCCCCGGGTGCCGGCTTTTCCGGGTCACCGGCCGGGGGGAGCCGGGAGCTGCGGGGGCAGAAGTGGGCTTCAATTATTGAATTGCTGCCGTTTTGTCCGCTTTCACTGATAGGCATCGCGCATCTTGCGGAAACCCGAAGTCGGTGAATCCTTGAACCCTCGCCAATCCATCGTGCTGCTCGCTTTGCTCGCGCTGTTCTTGTTCGTGTGCTTGCTGCCCGACCGCACGTTCCTTTTGGATTGGGACACTTCGTGGTTTTTGTACCACGCATTCTCGGCCGGTGAGATCTATCATGCGAACGGAACGCATCTGTTAATCGGATGGTTGTATTCGCCGGTGGTCTTTCTTTCCAGTGTACCGCAGGATCTCTTTTTTAACATGCGCTGGTTTTCGTTCGCCTTCGCAATCGGCGGTTTGCTGGCCTACGTGCTTCTTCTTCAGGAATTGTTCCCGGAGCGCCCCATTACGGTGGCTCTGCTTGCGGTCTTCTATGTTGTTTTTCCTTCGTACCAGTCGATCCTCCGTTCCATGGACGACAACCTCTTTGCCTACCCGTTCATTTCACTCTCCCTCTACTTCTGGATTCGCTACGTAAAGGGCGCCTCCCTGATGAGTCTCGCTTACGCGGCCGTATGTGTCACAATTGCGTTTCTTCTCGCGCTGGGTTTTGTGTTTTTCATAGGGCCGATCATCGCCGCGCCGCTTCTGGCCGCCCGGCGCCCGACGGGCATGCTCTTAAGACACACCGTACTTGCGGCCGTCTTTTTGGGCTGCTCCGCCTTCTTGATCATTGGACTGCACTCCGTTCTTGCTTTTGAGAACGGCTTTGAACTGATGACCCGGGACTATACGGCCCGCCATCACCCCGACGCGAGTTGGGACCACTTCTTTGAGTTGGTGCGCTTTTCCTGGACCGAACCCCTCACCGGCTGTTCGAATCTGGACTGCAGCGAAGCGGCGTTACTCACACCCGGGCCGGCCGATTGGTTCAGTCCTCTGGTGCGCCAGGTATCCCGGGCTCTGGTCCTGCTTGGTCTGGCACCCATTGGCGTTCTTCTCTGGAAAAAAAAGTGGCAAGATGTTTTGATCTACGCTGGCTTTCTGGCGCTGCTGTCCGTTGCGATTGTGTTTCTGGGGTATACGAAATCGCTCGATGTGCACGAGCGGTACGATGCTTTCTTATTTGTGCTGCCCTTTCTCGTGTATGCGCTGCGCGAACCCCCCTGGGTCAGAAAGGCGAGCGTAATTCCAGTAGTTGTTTTGATCGGCTTTGGCGTATTCTACTTCGCCCGAACTCTGGCTTTGAAGTCTCCTGTGAGCGAATACCGCGAACTCGGTCTCCGGGAAATGAAGACCCATTACTACTTTTCCACGGACGAGATTGGTACCCGGGACTGTGGCGTTTGGTTTTCTGCTTACGTCGCGGGCTTAAACCTGGACACCGTTACCGGGGTGCGGGAGGCCCACCTGGACGCCCTCGCCCAATCCGCCGGTCTGCATGTCTGGGATGTCGAGCCTCTGAAGCCGCCCCTGAGCTTTCCTGAATTTCGAGCCACGGTCGAGCGCGGCACCGCAGATTACTATATCAGCCCCATGTTACGAGAGCAACTGGCCGAGCGGGGTGTGCAGATTAGATGAGTGCCCTGAAAGCGGGGCGTTCGGGCGCCGCATGATTTCGCCTTGTAATCGGACTGGCCTGGCTGTCTACTCGGTCATGCGTTCGATGGTTCTTGCACCTGGTGTGCTCATTTTGTTTGCTTATGCGCCCCTTCTCGCGGGCGACGAGCAGATCGAAGTCGGTTTCTGGCGGGAAGTTGGCCAGCGCTATCAGCTTTCCATCGAGAACTATCGTCAAAGCCGGAGTAATGTGCGCCTTGTGCCGATGCGCACACCTGTGGAGGTCGAGGTGCTCGACTTTTCTCCCGAACTCGTGCGCATTTCCTGGACATTTGGTGAGGCCGTTCCGGTCGACGAGTCGGTTGAGATGTCGTCCGTTATGCGATTGCAGTCCGGTATCAATAACGGCCTGCGCTTTGTCTTTCGCATGGACGGAAACACAGGGCAGATCTCGGTTGAAAACGCCGAAGAATATCGGGCCCACCTGGAAAAGCAAAGGCGCTTGATTCTGGATGCCCTGTCCGCCAACGAAGAGCAACGCGCCCGCATGGAGGCGCTGCTGACGCAAATTGCCCGACCGGACGCCATCGCAAGCGAGATGCTCGGGACCTTCCAGCTTTTGTATTTCTTTGCAGGGTTTGAACTTTCGACCGCGGCACCCGCGGATCTTCAGGTTGCACTGGCGACCATTACCGAAGAAACGATTCCTGGAACGGCCAGGGCAACTCTGTCCGAGCTACGGGACGACGGAACGGCAATCGTGCTGTATGAGGCGGAGGCGGACCGCGAAGCAGCCAGAGAATTTATTTTGCGCTTCATGGAGCGCCTGGGAGTCTCCATGCCCGAAGGCCAGGAGATGCCGGAAGTGCAGATTACGGAAACCGGTACCTACCACATCGCCTACGAAGATGGCTTTGTGCTGCGTATGGAATTCGAGCGCTTTACCCGGATCCACGACCGTGAATTCCGAAATCGGGTCATCATCTCGACGACCCCGCCCGCGCCGTAGCGCGGAAGGCGCGAAACGCAACCGCCGTCAATGCTCTGAAGAGATGGGCCCACCGGGGGCCATGCCATCACGTTGCAGGTGACGCAGTTTGTCCGGGTTGCGAACAAGAAACACGTCGGCGATCTTGCCGTCCCGGAATTCCAGAGCAAGCGCCGTCGTGATGGGACCCGCCTCGGCCAGCGTGATTCCCAACGCCCCGTTCAGGATTGTCGGTCTTGTTTCGACGGGCAGCCGATTTTTAATCGCCTTTTCGACGACTCCGATAAAGAAGCGGGCGACGCGGTCCGGTCCGGAGAGCACGTTCAGGGCTGCCGCGGCCTTGCCGCCGCCGTCGGAATACAGCCGTACGTCGCTGGCCAGAAGTTCCAGCAGGGTTTCCAGGTTTCCGCTGGCACAGGCATCCAGAAAACGCTGCAGGAGTTCCTGCTGTTGCCCGGTGCGGGGCTCAAAACGCGGACGGTCCCTGGCGATGGCGTCGCGGGCCCGGCTGAGAATTTTCCGACAGTTTGCCGGCTCTCTCTCAACGATGGCGCCAATCTCATCGAAGTCAAAATCAAAAATCTCCCGCAGCAGGTAGACGGCGCGTTCCACGGGGTTCAGGCGTTCCAGAAGTACCAGAAACGCCATGGAAAGGGATTCGTCTCGCTCCACCTGAAGCGCCGGATCCGGGGTTTGTGCGACCGGGTCCGGCAGGGGCTCCGGCAACCACGGTCCGACATAAGCCTCGCGCCGGACCCGGGCCGATTTTAGTTCGTCCATGGCCCGGCGGGTTACAATCGTGGAGAGCAGGCCGCGAGCATTCCGTACTGTTCCTGGCTCGTGCTTTTGAAAGTCAAGAAACGCCTCCTGCAGCAGGTCCTCGGCATCCATGACGCTACCGAGCATGCGATAGGCGATTCCGAAAAGCAGCGAGCGATGTCTTTCGTACTCTTCCAGATGGAAAGCGGACTGCAGCACGTTTGCCATAGGCATAGGTTTCCAGTTCTTTGACGAGTAATTACGACGGCCCCTGGTAAGATGGTGGATCCAGGGCCGTCGCCCTGTGACAGAGCCGAATCAGGTTATGCCTCAGGCCAGGCTGTCCGATAGTTCAAACGGATGCGCACGTATCGTCTGATTTTGGGCCTCGCTTTCTGGGTTCTTCCGGCCGGCCTGGCTGCGGGTCCGCTCGTCCCGTATGCATCGCTCAGTCCGGGTATGAACGTGACCCGGGTCCGGGCATTGCTCACCGAGGCCGGCATGACAGTTGAGCGTGAAATAGCCCAGGAGGTCGAGGGCACCGTCATCGGACTGGACCTTCTGGCCCGCTCTTCCGACGAGCGAGCCCTCTTACGTTTCTACCGGGATCGTCTGTATCTCGTGCGGGTGATTTTCCCGGGAGCAATCGGTCAGCCGGCGGCGTGGGCGCGTCAGGTTGTGCGCACCATCAGCGAGCGAGCAGGGGAGCCCGGTCTGACCGGCGGGAGCATCCAGCGAAGGGAAGTGTTCCGTTGGTACATCGGAGACTGGCTGGTCGGGTTTCATTGTGAATATGCCAACCAGCGCATCGGCCGGACCACGTTCCTTACGTACGTAAACTTAGAAATTCAGACGCAGTTCTTGACCGAGCGGGATCGGCTGCGCGAAGAAGCCGGCACCGATAGCGAAAGCGGGCCTTTATGAGGCCGGGACTTTTTCGGGCTCGCGATCGCTTTTGGTCGGAACTCCGGCCGGTCGGCCGCGGGACCAGATTCGGTCGCTGAACAGACGCGCCCGACGATCGAAGAAGCGCTCCAGCAATTCGGTCTTCAAACCCCGGTTGAACATGCTGTACTTGGTCATGTGTTTGAGTCGATAGGGTTTACCGGTCACGATGGACGCTGCTGCCTGCAATCCGCTCTCGACTGCCGGCCCGATGCCTTCGGCAAGGTCCCGCGTCGCCAGACCGGCCGCATCTCCCACGATGTAAGCCCTGCCGTTCTGGCCAACCTTGGCACGTTCGCGTACGTAGTACGTGTGGCCCTTCGGTTTGAAGTCATGGTCACGGACCAGGCCCATGCTTTTCAGCTTTGCGGTAAAGAAATCCCATTGGTCGCGAAGTGTGATGGGGGCCGTCGTAATGTGTTCCGACCAACCGCCGATACCAACGTTTACCCAGCCATCTCCTTTGGGTACGTACCAGGAATATCCAACCAGGCCGTTTTCTCCAAACCACAGATGGCAGTTCGGATCTTCGTAGTCGTATTCAAATTCTTCTTCGAGCGCGCCGATCTGATATTCCTTCGAGCGCGGATTGATATCCTTGAAGAAAGTACGAAACACGGGGCAATGGGTCCCGCCGGCACCGACCAGATGGTTGGCGCGAAACTGATCGTCCACGATGAAGTGGTCACCATCGCGTCGGATCTCCCGGACCTGATGATGGATCACTTCCGCCCCGGAACGCTGCAGGAGCCAGTTGTCAAACTCGGTGCGGCGGATTGAGTGCTGGGTGGTCTTCATGGACACGCGCCGAACGCCCTTGCGTCCAAAGTATTCGGCATGAATCGTATCGAACGTGACGAAGCGATGGGGATAGGTTGCGGGGTCCAGTTCGAGCTGCTCCACGACCAGGGGGGTGATCCAGCCCGCGCATAGTTTTAGACGGGGAAATTCCGTCTTATCGAGAATCAGACTTTCGCGGCCATGTTTGGTTTTGAGGGCCCAGGCGCAGGAGGAGCCGGCCGGCCCGCCCCCGATAATCAGTACATCCACGTCTCTCATGCCAATACCCCTGAGTGGTAAGAGGGCGCGGTCCGGGGCGTGGTTGCAAGAAAAACAAGCACGATGGCGCTATCGTTTCATCCCGCCAGATGACGGGAAACAGATACTGACGCAATGTCCGGTCGCCCGGCGACACGCAAAACAATCGGATCACATGTCGCAAATCTCAGCGGCTTTCCAGCAAACCCTGGGACTCCAGGTTTGCCCGCAGGTTGGCCCCGGTCGCCGAACCGTCGCGGTAGAAGACCGCTGGTTGCCCCAGAGGCGCGTTCATGGTGGTGTGCAACCCGGAGCCGGCATCGATAATTTCGCCTGACCAGAGGTGCACCCAACGGCCGCGCGGCAGGTAAACGTCCACTTCGGTCTGGCCTTCATCAAGCACCGGCGCGATCAGGAAATCTTCTCCCAGCATGAACTCCTCGTAGCGGATTTCGCGCACCTGGGGGTCTTCGGGATAGTGCAGGAACGGATGTCGTACGATCGGCCAGCCGCGTTCGGTGGCTTCCCGTGTCAGCCGTTGCCGATAGGGCGCCAGGGCCGCAAAGACACGCGCGAACCGATCGAAGAAAGCCAGGGTCTCCGCATCCGAATAGATCTGGTGGTTTTCATCGGGACGATTGCCCTCGTGGGTCCGAAAGACGGCATTGAAGGCGGCCAGTTCAATCCAGCGCAGAAGCAACTCTTTGGACCGATGATAGTCCTTGAGCGGATTCGTGATGGTTGTGTATCCGCCAATGTCGCTGTGGTTCAGACTGTAGCCTGAGATGCCGCTCGAGAGCAACCCGGTGACTGCAGTCTTGATGCCGTCGTACTCGTCCCAGCTCACCAACTGGTCGCCGAGCCAGAAAAGCGTTGTGATGCCAGGGCTGCGCGTGTAGCCCGAACGCGAAAAGAATACAATGTCGTCTCCGCGGCCGGCCTCGTTGATCGCTTCCCGGTTCACCTCCTGCCATACTTCCGGATAACGATTGTGCCAGTCGACCGGATCGCCATCGTGCAACACGGCATCATACGGCAGGGCCTCACCGAAGTCTGCCATCCACCCCGAAGCCCCAACCGCGATCAGCTCCTCTTGAATTACCCGTTTGATCCACGTGCGGGCGGCCGGATTGGAAAGATCAATGAGGCCCGCCGAAAAACTGGTGTTTAGAATCATGTAAGGCTCGCCGCTGGCGTTCTTTATCAGATATCCATTTTCGGCCGCCTCTGCAAACAGGTTGCGACGGTAGCTACCCTTCTCGCTTGCGTCAGCCAGGAAGGGATTGATGTAAACCAGCGTGCGTACACCGTTCCGCTCAAGATCTCGAACCAGTTGCGGCCAGGCGGGATAGTGTTCGTTGTCGAGTTCCCAATTCCACCAGAGTTGCTTGCCGAAGCTTGTAGTGCGTTGGCCCTCCCAGTCCTGGAGCCAGAATGCCGCTAGCGGTGTTCCCAATTCCGACAGTTTGGCGTAGACTTCGCGAACCTTCTCGGTTCCACCCTGCATGCCGATGATTGCACCCTGCTGAATCCATGCCGGAAGGGCGCGCATGCGGCCGGAGTAAAGAGTATAACTTTCGATCAGATCAAGAGGGCTTTCACCGTACAGTATGCGGCCACGCATGTTGCCTGAGAAGACTTCGACGACAACGCGTTCGCCTTCGCGCAGGTCGAAGCTGGAATACTCGTAGTTCTCCAGGAATAGTGAACGCAGCTGGCTTGTAATGTAGTGGGGAACGCCTGCGTACGAAGTGTGCCAGTCCCCGCCCGAGTCCGCCGTCAGATCGGCACCCGCGGTGATCGGTTGTGCTCCCCGACCGATGCCCTGCTCCATCACAAAGATCGGCAGCTTGCGGCCCTTCAGATCAAAATAGGTAAACTGCTCGCCAAATCCATAGAAACCCTCGCTGGCGTCGCTGGCATAGGCCAGGTATGTGCGGTTGATGCTTGTGTCGCCGGTGTTGCTCTCAAAGCGAAGGTGCCCCTGGGCGTTTGCCTCGAGTGTAAACGTATAGGGAATGCTCTGACCATCCGGACACCGGACGCTACCGGAAAGTCGCACGGCGTTCTCACTGGAACCGATCGAGTCGATTACCTGTTCACGGCAGAGTAGTTGCACGTCGTCGTCTATAAAAAAGGACCCACGAGCTTCGTGAATTTCTTCCGCTCCGCGTCCGAGCATGAGAAAGGATTGGCCGGGCAAATTTTCCCAGAGCACGCGATCGGGATTCGCACTATGGTGAATCTGAACATGTAGCTCGTCCGCGTTTTCGCCTGTCACCGTGAGGCGGTAAGAGCCGATCGTAAATGTTCCGGGGCGAAGCGAGTTGCTCTCCGTTATACGACCCGAGGGTGACCGGCCTTCGCAGGCCACTGTTCCGAAGACCAGAATGATCAGGAAGCAGAGCTGCAGGCGTACAAACCGATCAGGGACGTGTCTCATCTTTTGAAGGCTCCTCAACATCGCGCGACGCGATAAAATCGTCTGAATGTCTGAACGAGTCAGCATGCGCTGACAAGCGATTATTTGATTTGAGGTCCAGGGCCGGCCTCTGGTTCCGGGCGGCCCGTAAAATGCTATTTTCCGCTTAGTGCTTCGAGTTCACGCGCGATGGAGATCAGAGCAGGGTTGGCGTCGGGCAGATCGGCGATCACACCTTCCAGGCCCCGGCCGAACTCCGCATTACCGGCGGCCGCTTCTTGCAGGGCCGCGCGAAGCAGACCGGCGGCCATGCCTTCCTGGCCCTGGAGTTTCATCTTGTATTCTTCGATTTTGCCCGCATCCATCTGGGTGTCGCCTGAACCCATGAGACGTATGATTCTGGCGTTGTCAAGTGCTGCCTTGCCGGGGAGGAATCTTGCCGGCAAGCAGGCCGCGCTCCATCAGGAGCCGGGCCCGGCCAGCCCGGCCCAGGTCGGCGAGCCCGGCAGCTTCCGAAACCAATCGTCGCGTGACAGCCGGGATCGGATTGCCCGGCCGTAAGCGCAGCACGCGAACCTGTTCGCCCCGGGGCAAGAGCTCGCCGGCATCCACCATCAGGAATCCATACTCAAACCCCAGGTCTACATAGCCAGATGCCGGCGCCACAAAGCCGAAGTAAGCCCCGGCTTCGGTTCGATAGCCGATCAATTTCCAGCCCGGGCGCACCGCTTCGGCGACCGACGGCCGGGTTTCAAATACGTGCCGGCGCAGTTCCAGGGCCAGCTCCCGCACCGGGTGCGCGTAAGCTTGCAGGAAACCGTGCACTTCCCCCGTTCGGGAGCCCTTATAGCCGCTGCCTACCATTCAAGCAGAACCAGGGTAATGTCGTCGGATTGCTTTTCTTCCGCGCGCCATTGTTGCATGAAGTCCAGGATTTCGTCCGCGCAGGCATCGCCCGAGAGCGTCTTTGTAAGCGATAGCGCTCCGGCCATCGCGGCTTCGAAGGACTTGGTATGCACGCGACTCTCGAAAAGACCGTCGCTGAAAGCGCAGAGCCGACCGTGATCCGGAAGAGCAAGCTTTTGCAGAGTATAACTGGTGTCTGCGGCGAGGCCCATCAAATAGCCCGGGCCATCCAGCAGGCGACAGGTGTTGTTATCGAATAAGGCGGCAAGGGTTTGACCGGCATTAGAAAAAAGAAGCTCACGTTCAAGGGTGTCAACCACCAGGCAGGTTGCGCTTACCAGTCGAAAATCCAGGTGCGGCGCCAGTTGTGCGTTCATTTGCTCAAGGATCAGATTCGGTTTGCGCTCCTGGTCAATCGCGTTTCGAAAAGCGACCCAGACCGACGAAGCGTCGAGGGCGGCAGCAAGGCCGTGGCCGGTCACGTCCGCCACCAGGATCAGGATCTGCCCGTGCCCCAGGTCGTGAACTGCATAGAAGTCCCCGCCAATCGTAGACTCCGGCAGATAACGACTGGTAACGCGCACTCCGTGTAGTTCTTGCACGGGTTTTGGCAAGAGGCGCGCCTGGATTTCGCGCGCCTGTCCCAACTCGCCTTCGATGCGGGCAAGTCGATCACGCGCATGCTCGGTTTCATGCAGGATTCGGCGTCCGCGTCTCGCGAGGGCAAACGTGAACACGAAAGCCTCGAGCAGAAAGCTCACTCCCAACCCCTGGGAGCCAATCGGCGTGGAGGGCACCAGTCCACTTTCATCAAGAAAGCGCCAGAGTGTGCCGGCAAATACCAGAGTCCAACCGAGAGAAAATGCTCCGGACTGGTAGACGTGATGGCGTTGCGCCAGAAATCCCATGAGTACCAGAACCAGCGCGGCAAAAGGCACGACAATGCCAAGCAACACGAAGAACAACGGGCTTTCAAAAAATAGAAATAAAGGGGCCAGCAAGATGCCCGCCCATTGGACGAACAAAGTCAGTGCCCGGGCCAGCCGGACCGGGATTGTAAGTTTTGGGAACTCCAGGAAGCGTCGCGAAAACGCCATCGTGCTTGCAAGACCGATGGCCGCCATTACCCGGACCATGCCATTTAAGGGTCGTCCCCCGTCCGGAAACAAATACTCATGCAATAGCCCGTTCTGGGAGGACACCACGTAGGCGGCGACACCCATGAACACGAAGTAATAAGCGAAGGCCCGGTTGCGCGTCAGAAAAAAGAGCGTCGCCACGAAGGCGGCGAGCGATGCGTAAGCCCCACCCGCGAGGCCAAGGGCCAACGATCGGCCACGGAGGATTGCCTGTCGTTGCGCTGCATTCACGACGCTCACATTGAGCGCGTTCGATGTTGCGTTGCGGAAGCGAACATAGGCGACGGAAACCCCTTCGTGCGGACTTCGCGGCAGAGCGAGCGCCGGTACCGGGCTACGAAATGGCTGCCGATCGCCGGCGGTTACGACAGAGTACAGCCGCCCATCTTCTAATGCATAGGCGTCAATGCGGTCCGCGCGCGGTGGTCCCAGGGAAACGAACAGTTCGTTTTCCAGAGTGTGCGGTTTGATTTCCAGGCGGACCCACAGGTCGTGCACCTGACTGAAGCGCAGGCGACCGCTTTCAACCGGAACCCATGCGCGGTCGGGCAGGCGGCGCGCCTCTTCAAGGCTCAGCCCGGGACGTAAAGCCACGCTAATCCGCGTTTCGGCGTCGGGGGATTGCGCAGAGCTGCTGTGGCAACCCAGCAAGAAGCCAATGCAGAGTGCGAAAGCCGGTCGGGTGGCCTTCCGCAAGGTCACGGGGACAACTCCAGGTTCCCCTGGCGGGGCACGGCGGTCAGATCATAATCAATCGCCAGCAAGGTGATGTCGTCCGCCTGGTTCATGGAGCTCCCCTGAAATTCGGCCGCAAGCCTCAGAAGAAATTCGTGTTGCGAGCGCACCCGGTGCTTTTGCACGGCCGCGGCTACGAGTTCCTCGGGAGGCGGTTCGTCCGGGAGTTCCGGTGACTCAAACAAGCCGTCGGAATACAGAATAAGCCGCCCCTGCTCGGGAAGAATCGCCTCCATGGTTTCGTACCGCAGGCCTGCCTGTAGCCCCAGCAAGTACCCGCCGATGTCCATGGTTTGCAGTGTGCCCGCATAGCCCAGGAGAATCGGATACGGAAATCCGGCGTTGGAAACCGTAAGCAATCTTCGCTCCATATCGAGCAGGGCACAGACGGCCGCAACGAAACGGTAGTTTACATGCGGTGCGAGGTAGTCGTTCATTTCATTCAAGATCTGCTCGGGTTGCCGCGTTAAAGAAGCCGCCCGGCGAAAAGCGATACGTACCAACGAGGAATCCAGGGCGGCCGGCAGGCCGTGACCGCAAACGTCGGCGGCGAGGGCCAGAATCTGGCGTGGCCCGACCTGATGGACGGAGTAGAAATCTCCGCCGAGGGCGGCCATCGGTCGGTAAACCACGTCGATCTCGAAAAGATCGGTGGGTTGTGGGATTTGGGGTAAGAGACTTGCGTGGATGCGACGGGCGCGTTCCAGGTCTGCATCCAGCGCATTCAACTTGAGTGCAAGCCGGATGCGATCCAGCGAACTATTTCTCACTCGAATGCCGAGGGCCAGGGCAAAGAGCAGAGCTTCTCCGAGCAAGCCCAGCATGTTTCCGTGTCGACCCGGGGCGGTGATGGGCAAGATGCCGGCGCTCGTGAGGACCTCCAGCACCCCCCCACCAAAAATCGAAAACCAACCCAGAAGGTACAGCCACGCGAGCGGTGCTCTGCGCACCGTGGCCAGGATACCAACGATCACGAAGGCGATCTGCGTTATTGGAAGAAATATGTTCAGGACTCGAACGGTATGCTCGTATAGACCGGGTAGCAAACACAGACCCGCAAGCACGTAGCCTGCGTACTCTAAGGCCCGCGTGGCAATGTCCTGAATTCGGGATATGCTGGAGAGGTTCAGAAAACGGCGACTGAAGGCGAAGCCCCAGGCTACCGTCAGGCTGGCCGCGGCAAGCATGGCTTCATTCAGAGCGAAGCCGCCGTCCGGAAAGGCATATTGCCGGGCAAAGCCGTTTGAGACGACGAAATAGTAAAGCGACGCGATCAGATGAAGAAAGAAGTACAGGTACAGTCGATCTTGCGTGGTCGCAAACAGGCTCAGGCAGAATAGAGCGATGGTGAGCAGAATGCCGAGAAAGAGTCCGTGCCGAACATAATCCCCCGGCACAGTAGTCTCGAACTCGCTCGCTTCGTAAATGGCGAGGGGCAGGTATATGGCCCCCCGTGATCGCACCAATAGGTAGCAGTCGGCTACGGACTGCGCTTCCAGGCCAAGCGCAAAGACCGGGAAACGATGGGGGATCAAACCGGAGCTGCTGGCGTGCGTATCACCCGTCAGAAAACTCCGGGTGCCTGCTCGGGATCGGCAGGTGAGCTGCATGCTGTCGATCCAACTGGCCTGGATCTCAATGGCGTAGCGTCGAGCATCCGGGGTATCGTTTCCGAGCTGAAAGAAAAACCAAACCGGCCTCTTCAAGAAGCCAAGCGATGGAGTTTGATCTCGTTGCCAGGCTTCGGGCGGAAGTTGCGCGACCTCTGGAAGCGTCAGCGATGCGGTCTCGTCCACATAGTAACGCAGGCCGGTCCGATCGGGCGGCTGCGGTTCGGCCGCAACACCGCATGCCCAGACCACGAGCAGCAGGGCGGGCGCCAGGTGATGTGACTTTTCTGACATTTTCGCACTGCCCGCGCAATCAGGCTGATTGATCCGTACCCTCCACCAGCATTTTTCCATTCCCGGGGCCGCCGCGTGGGGGCCATTTTTTACTTGATTAATTGACCGGTCAGTTAATTATAGCTGGTGGCCCGGCCCCACAACAAGCCCGAGCGGACGGCAGATATTCTGTCCCGAACCATTCCCGTTGTGCAGCGCAGGGGTTACCACGCCACAGGCGTCGCGCAGTTGGTGGATGCCGCAGGCATTCCGAAGGGTAGCTTCTTCTACTACTTTGAATCCAAAGAGCGCTTTGCGCTTGCGGCCCTCGAGCAGTACACCGCCCAAGCGCTGCGCGAAACAGCGCGGCATCTGGAAGGTCCCGGGCGACCTGGCGAACGTGTGCGGCGCATGTACCGGGCTCGAATACTGTACGCCCGCCAGCAGTTGAAGGCGAACACCACCTGCCTTATGAATACACTGGCCCAGGAAATTGGTGCAGAAACGTCCGCTGTAAGCGTGACACTTGGACACTCATTGGAGCGGATGCGGCTTCTGATTGAGGCCTGCCTTGAAGGGACTGCCCTGGCGGTTGGCGTGTCTGCCCGGGAGGCGGCCGACATTCTGGAGTCAGCCTGGCGGGGCACACTGCTTGTTATGCGCGGCACGCGCAGCACCCGTCCATTGTCATCGTTTGAAACATTGTTGGATGTGGTACTGGCTGAAAAGAAACAAGCGGGAGTTCAGGATGAATGAGACACGGCCGCATCAAAGCACATTTGAAATACGCTGGGACGATATGGATTCCAACGGACACCTGAACAACAAGCGGTACCAGACTTACCTGGAAGAAGCCCGTTGGCTGGCGGTCCGCAGTGTCGGTGTGGATTTTCGGGACCTGGCGGCACGATCCTGCGGGCCGGTCATACTGAAGGCGGCCTTCGAATATCTGGGAGAGGTTGTTTATCCCGATCGGTTGTTGATAGATTCCTGGATTGAGCCACTCGGCAAGAGCCGCGCTGACTTTGTGCATGAGGTGCGCAGAGCTTCTGACGGCAAGCCGGTCTGTCGGGCCCGCATCCATTGGCTGTTCATGGATCTGAAACGCAAACGGCCACTTCCGATGGACCAGTTCATTGCGAACCTGCCGGTCGCCGGCACGGCGTGATCAGGCCATAGGCACGTGATGAGGATGATCGGCAACGCGCTCCAGCCATTGGCGCAGCGCCGGATAACGTTCCAGGTCAAAATTGCCTTCGGGCGCCAGATGAGTATAGGCGTAGAGCGCAATGTCTGCGATCGTGTAGCGCTCTGCCACGAAAAAGGTTCGGTCTTTCAGGTGTGATTCCATGACCTGTAGCGCCGCATGCCCTTTGACGTCGTTTTGCCGGATCAGCTCGGCGTTTTGCTCGGCTTTCTTGTGGATGTGAATGAGGGACCGATTTATGGCAATGTAAGGCTCGTGACTGTACTGCTCAAAAAACATCCATTGAAGAACGGACGCGGCGTCGAACGTATCTGTCGGAAAGAAAGGAGTGCCCTGGCTCAGGTAGTACAGAATTGCGTTGGATTCGGGCAGACAACGTGAGTCCTCCAGTTTTAGGACCGGTATCTTGCCGTTGGGGTTCATTTTCAAGAAGGCGGCGGTTCTTGTTTCCCCCCGCCTTGTGTCGACCTCGATCCACTTGTACGTTCGGTTGATCAGTTCCAGAAGCAGTCGCACCTTGTAGCAGTTGCCGGATAGGGTCATCCCGTAGACTTCGAGCATGGTCCCATGGTGCATATGCTCGCAGGCGGCGCACGCTTTTTTGCTGCTCTCGGCCCGGGCCAGGTTTGCGGTGGGCGCTCCTTTTTCGTTGCGTTAGACTCTCCGTAGCCGGCATTTTCCGGCGTTGGAGATCCGATGCGACTTCAAATGCTCCTATCCACGATCGGTTCGATCCTGATGGCGGCGTGCTCGTCCCCTGATGGTCAGGCCGGCACCTATCGCGGCTACGAGTTGCCCTCCTACACCGTGGTCGAAAGCCACGGCGAGATCGAGATTCGCGATTACGATTCGCGACTGGTGGCCGAAGTCACGGTTGCGGGCAGTCGCGACGAGGCGGCGAACCGGGGTTTCCGAATACTGGCTGCTTACATTTTCGGGGAAAATGAACCGGAGCGGTCGATCGATATGACCACGCCGGTGATCCAGGCGCCGGCGGAACAAGGCGCTGAGATTGCGATGACCAGCCCGGTCACCCAGGTCGCGGGCGATGGGACCTGGACTGTGCAGTTCGGCATGCCCTCGGATTTTACCCTTGAGGCTCTGCCGGAGGCTCGCGACGAACGCATTGAGTTTCGTATTCTGGAGCCGGCCCGCTACGTCGCGATTCGTTTTTCGGGGCGGTGGACCGATGAAGCCTTTCGAATCGAGCGGGGCAGGCTGGAAACTTTCGTGCGGGAGAAAAACCTGTCCGTAACGGGTGATCCGATTCTCGCCTACTACGATGATCCCTTCACGTTTCCCTGGAACCGGCGTAACGAAATTCTGTACCGACTATGACAGCGGTGAAGTCTTCTTCACTCATGCGCCTCTGGCCGACGCGAGGGCGCGTTTCAGATGCCCGGCAGCATCTTCGCCGAAGGCGACGAAGACCACGCGACTGACCCCATCGTGTTGCTTTGTGTATTCAACCGTTGTGCGGGTTGCCACTTCGGCTGCCCGGTCGGCGGGATAGCCGTAGACTCCCGTACTGATGCATGGGAACGCAATCGTTCGCAGTTTGTTCTGGATTGCAAGGCTCAGTGAATTTCGATAGCAGTTGGCCAGCAAATCCGGCTCGCCTTGATTGCCCCCGCGCCAAACCGGGCCGACCGTGTGAATGACGAAGCGGGCCGGCAGGCGGTATGCTTTGGTGATGCGGGCCTCGCCGGTGGGACAGCCACCGAGCTTTCGACATTCGGCGAGCAGATCGGGGCCGGCGGCCCGGTGAATTGCTCCATCGACACCGCCGCCTCCGAGCAGGGTTGAGTTCGCGGCATTCACGATCGCATCGACCTGGAGTTGCGTGATGTCTCCGACTGTCACTTCGTGCTCTGTCATATAGCGGCCAATTGTTCGGCTTCCCGGGGTTTTGGTTGACGTTGGAATTCTTTGCGGACCACCCAATCCTGACCATCGGGAGTGGAATTGTCCAGTTCAAGTTCATCGCGCCGATGACAGGTTTGTCAGGCCGGCTTGTTCGGGCGGTTCGGGGAAGCCCTGCGTTGTTTTCCCTGGTCGGGCCGCCAGCGTCTGGAATGCCCCGCGTCGCCATCGGTCGGCCGATTTTTTCTTTGCCCCTGACAGCCCCGCGCGCTTCCTGTCCGCTGTTTACGGGACCCGACTCTGATGGCGCTCATAGTGCAGAAATACGGCGGCACCTCCTTGATGGACACGGCCCGAATCAAGAACGTAGCCAACCGCATTAAGCTGTACCACGAGCAGGGTCATCAACTGGTCGTTGTGCTTTCTGCAATGGGGCATACAACGGATTACCTGGTCGAAATGGCGAGCGAGGTCAGCTCAGAACCGGGGAAACGCGAAATGGACATGCTCCTCTCGACCGGTGAGCAGGTCTCGATCGCGCTGATGGCGATGGCCCTGGATGAGCTGGGTGTTCCGGCGCTCTCGTTTACCGGCGGCCAGGTCGGCATCCTGACCGATGATCGTCACACCGAGGCGCGCATTCATTCTATTTCGGTCGAACGCGTGCGCCCGCACCTGGACGAGCATAAGGTGTGCATCGTGGCCGGTTTTCAGGGAGTAGATCAGCATAGCAACATTACGACGCTCGGTCGGGGTGGAAGCGACACGTCGGCCGTGGCGCTTGCGGTTGCGCTCGGGGCGCGCGAGTGTGAGATCTACACCGATGTGGACGGGGTGTATACCACAGATCCGAACAAGGTGGCCGACGCACGCAAAATCGATCGGCTTTCTTATGAGGAGATGCTGGAAATGGCCCGCCTGGGGGCCGGCGTTTTGCACAGTCGCAGCGTGGAGATGGCTTCAAAGAATAACATGGTGATTCATGTCCGCTCAAGCTTTAACAACGCGCAGGGGACACTGGTCGTGCCGGAGGACGAAGTGATGGAACAGGTAGTAGTGCGGGGGGTCTCTCTGAAGACCGACGAAGCCCGGATTGCGGTGGT
Source organism: Spirochaetales bacterium (assembly GCA_024233935.1). Lineage (GTDB taxonomy): Bacteria > Spirochaetota > Leptospiria > Leptospirales > Leptonemataceae > JACKOY01. Next base: position 394,054 of record JACKOY010000001.1, read on the forward strand.
CGACATTCCAGACCGGCCCGGTCTTGCTGCTGATCTTTTCAGTCGCCTGGCAGAAGCCCAGGTGAACGTCGATATGATTGTGCAGAGCACGGGCAAAGACCAGAAGAACACGATATCGTTTACGGTAACCGAAAAGACCCTGAACGATTCACGGCGCATTGTGGAAGCCTGGCTACGCGACCTGGAATCCGGCAGCTACGAGGTCGATGAGGAAATCGCGATTGTTTCGGCTGTGGGCATAGGCATGAAATCACACTCGGGCATCGCTGCGCGCATGTTCCAGGCGCTCGCAAATGTCGGCATCAACATTGAAATGATATCCACTTCGGAGATCAAAATTTCGGTCGTCGTAAGTATGGATGACGGACGCGGGGCCCTGCAGGCGGTTCACGAGGCCTTCGAACTCGGCAAAGCGAGTTGAGCGATTCGCGCCCGATAGGCGTGTTCGATTCCGGCCTGGGTGGTCTGACGGTCCTGGCCGAATTGGTCCGCGCCCTTCCCAACGAACGTTTTATCTATTTCGGCGATACGGCGCGCGTACCCTACGGCGCCAAGTCGGCCCGCATTGTGCAACGTTACAGCGATGAGGTGTCCCGGTTCCTGTTGGGTCACGACATCAAGCTGCTTGTGATCGCCTGCAACACCGCCACCGCCCACGCGGAATCGCTGCTGCGCAAAGAGCTATCGATTCCCGTTCTGGGTGTGATCCAGCCGGGCGTGGATGCGCTTCTGGCCGGCACCCAGAATCGCCGGGTGGGGGTGCTTGCCACGCGTTCTACCATCAAGTCGGGCGCCTACGAAAGGCGTATTCTGGAACGAGAACCATCGGCCCGGGTTTATAACAAGGCCTGCGCTCTTTTTGTGCCACTGGTCGAAGAGGGCTGGATTGATAAGCGTGTGACCGGGTTGGTGATTCAGGAGTACCTCTCGGAACTCGTACGCGAAGAGGTGGATACGGTCGTGCTGGGGTGCACCCACTATCCGCTATTGAAAAAATCGATCCGTGAGCAGTTCCCGGATTTGCAGCTGATCGATTCCTCGGAAGAAACCGCCCGCGCAACCTCGCGCCTTCTGGAGGAGTCGGGGATTCGTTCGCAGACCCCCGCGGGAGGCGTGCGTATTTTTCTGACCGATATCACCGATCAGATGAACCATCTGGAAACGCTGCTCGCGGGCCTCGCGGTGTCTTCGGTCGAAGAAGTGCAGTTGTGAGAATCGGCGTACGGGTGGCGCGAACCTGGATTCGCCCGAATACACTCGCGCCGTTTCTTGCATCGTGGACCGACCTTCGTCAGGATGCCGGGCATTCCTGGCGACCTTAGACTCAGCGCGACGATCGCAGGTGGCGGATTGCAATTTGCCGGAGGAGATGGAACCCCCGCGTCATGAGCCGCGTTTGACCCGCTTAAAGCTTTCACACGATTTCTGGTGGACACGTGCGGAATGGGGCGACAGAAAATCGTTCTGAAAACGGGAGCCTCCTCGATGGCATACGACCTTAAATCTGTAAAAGCGCCGCGCCTGGCCGGCCTCGGGTTGCGCATCTTCGCAAATCTGATTGAATGGGGCTTCCCGGGGAAACTGATTATTCCGCAACTGCTGCGAGATGCCGGTGTGACGGCTTTTCGGCGCAAAGCTTCCAACGAAGTTCCGACGCTCAAACCGCTGGTTGAGGTCTCCGTTCGGACATCCGGGGCGGCTTCAAAAGCCGAGCTGAAACGAATCGGAGCTTTAAAGGCCAAACCGGTTGGCTTTCGCTTTCCGACAGCTTCGGACTATGTGTCTGCCTACAAGAAAGGGCGCACGAATCCCGAAGACGTCGCGCGCGCGGTCAGTTCCGCCATCCGTCTTTCGAACGACGAAGCCTTGCCGTTGCGGGCCATCATACAACACGACCCGGACGACCTTCTGGCCCAGGGTCGGGCCTCGGCCGCGAGGTGGCGCCGCGGGAAGCCGCTGGGCCCGCTCGATGGAGTTCCGATTTCGATCAAGGACGAACTCGATCAACTTGGCTATCGAACCACGGTCGGGACGCGGTTTTTAGGCACGCAACCGGCAATTGCTGATGCCACGCCCGTACGAATGCTGCGTGAGGCGGGAGCTTTGCTGATTGGCAAAGCCAATATGCACGAGATTGGAATCGGCGTTACCGGGCTGAATCCGCATCACGGAGCGGCGCGCAATCCCTATCATACGGATTATCTGACCGGTGGTTCCTCGAGCGGTTCCGGGGGCAGTGTCGCTGCCGGCCTATGTCCGATTTCGATCGGCGCAGACGGTGGTGGCTCCATTCGGATCCCGGCCGCATTCTGCGGAGTGTATGGAATCAAGGCAACATTTGGCCGCGTTTCTGAGACAGGCGCCGCACCCCTCTGCTGGAGCGTGGCCCACGTCGGACCTCTTGCGGGAACCGCGAGGGATCTGGCGCTTGGTTACGCCGCGGTGGCGGGGCCCGATCCGCTCGATCCGACTTCGCTCGCGCAACCTCCGCTGTCCTTCGCTCACGTGAACAAGAAAGACCTCAAAGGGCTGCGTTTGGGCGTTTATGAGCCGTGGTTTAAACACGCATCTGCCCCTATCGTAACCGCCTGCGAGGATATGCTGGGACGACTGAAGAAGCGAGGGGCCCGCGTCGTGAGTATCGAGCTTCCCGACCTCGAAGAGATCCGCGTGAGCCACGTAATTACGATTTCCAGTGAAATGGCCCACAGCTTCGACGACCGTTATCCGACGGGTCGCCGGGCTTTCGGACACGATGTGCGAGTTAATCTGGCACTCGCACGTTCATTTACGAGTCGGGACTACATTCATGCCCAGCGCGTGCGAACGCGGGCCATGGAAAACTTTGCCCGGGCTCTGGAAAGATGCGATGCCATCATGACGCCCACAACCGGGGTCGTCGCACCGTTGCTCAAGCCGGATGCTGGTTCCGTGGGTGAAACCGATCTTACGACGCTTACGGAGATCATGCGCTTTGTGGTGGCCGCCAATTTCACGGGCAACCCGGCTGTGTCCTTTCCCGTCGGATACGATTCCGCGGGCCTGCCAATCGGTATGCAGGCAATGGGGCGTCACTGGGAAGAGGACTTGCTTTTGAGAATCGCTATGATCTCGGAGCAGGAACTGCACCGTCGGGCACCGAACTCGTTTTTTGATATTATCAAGTAACAGGGCCCGGCGAGTGGCGCAATGGTGCTTCGGGGATACTTAAGCGGTCTGAATTGCTTATGAGTGAACCGGTACTCCTCGCGCTTCTATTCGCCGATCGTGTGATCACAGAAAATAACGGCAAGAAGGGTATCATAGGAACCTTCGGAAAGTTTTCGGCGCCCGTGTTCCCGGTAAACTTTCCGCCCTGGGCAATCTACGTCGCGTTGACCAACGTTTCGGGGCAGCACGATTTTGCCCTCACACTGACCAACATGGAAAACAATCAGGTAATCCTCCCGATTAATGGCCGCGTGGACGTCAAGATCGAGGACGAGGTCGCGGAGTTGAGTTTCAGCGTTGGGGGCGTGCTCTTTCCAGAACCGGGGCGCTATGCGCTTACAATGCATCTCGACGGTGAGCTGCTTGGTTCGCGGGTCCTCTTTGTGGAGCAGCTGACGTCTACCGGAACCTGAATCGTCGTCCCGAACTACGTTTTCCCCCGTCTTCTCCTCCGGGAGTGTCCTTCTATTAGCTTGAGCAGGCGTGGGGGCGGCCTGTCTGTTATAACAAAACTGGCAAGGCGGCGGGTAAGACCGTCTCGGACTCCCACGCTTTGAAAAAAGCGGATCCGATACCCAAAAAACGTCGGACCTCGGTCGTTCCACTTTCGTTTCTGGTCTTCCTGGTCGAGGCGGATGAGAATCACGAACATGTGGGTCATCGTTACGCCACAGGCACCCGCCAGGCAGCGAAGCTCAGTCCAGAGCTCCCCCGGGATACGGACATGCCAACGCTGCAAGGATTGACGATCCGCCTGGTATTTCCGGGTGACACGGTCGAACACCGGAAGGCGTCCCTGGGCGCGGTAGAGGCCGGCTTTCCCGAGCAAGTAAGCAAGATATGCTATAACGGGGCCACGTTGGGGATAGCGCCGTTGCAAATAAGCTTCGATAGCGGCCGGTATCAGAAGTGTGCAGGCTGGTTTTGCCGGTGAGCAGGTCCTGGTTTTCCATTGCAGTGTGTGTTCCATACCGGGGAGAGGTCGCCGCCGTGCATTTTGTTGCGTACTTTTTCTGGTCTTGACTGCGATCCACGTCGGAGGAACGTTCGGGATGCTTGAATTTTACGGCTACGCAAAATGCGACACCTGCAGACGCGCCAAACGGGCGCTGGATGAGGCCGGGATTGCTTACAGGGAAATCGATATCACAGTCGACCCGCCCCGCTTTGCTGAGTTACAGGCCTGGCGCAAAGGCGAGCTGATCGAGCTCAAGCAACTCCTGAACACGAACGGAGTCGATTATCGTCGCCTGAAAATGTCCGAGAAGGTCCAGAAGCTCCCGGAGCAGGAGGTGCTGAAGCTTCTTGCCCATAATGGCCGCTTGCTGAAACGACCCATCATTACCGACGGCAAACGCGTAACGGTTGGTTTCAAGAATCCCGGGGCAATCCTGGCCGCCTGGATCGAACGATAGCGCTGGCTCAGACCGCCGGCACGCCAGGAGCCGCGCTCTTGCTTACGGTAGCTGGCTTATCCAATCCGAGAGTGCGCGTCCGATGTTGTCGGGCTGATCCTCCTGGATGAAGTGTTTACCGTTCCCGATGTAGATCGTCGAGCAGTTGCTGTATTCCGCCGCAATCTCACGGGCGGCTTCTTCTCCCTGGACGATCAAGCCCGGCTCCGCGTAAAGAAGGAGTTTGGGAACCTCCCAGGTCTGCATGACAGTCCGGTAGCCCGACACCAGCGCATGCATCCCGGCCGGATCCCCTTCGATCGGAATCTGCGATGGCCAGACCAGAATAGGTCTTCGACTCTCCGGCGTCAAAAAGGGCTCCCGATAGCGGTTCATTTCCTCAGCGCTCAAATCGCGGAGCACAGCCCCCGGTAGTACCCTCTCGATGAACACATTATCTTCGAGAATCATCTCCGGGCCGGTCTCCGGATCGCGAATTCGCTTGAACATGAACTCGCTGAACCAATCGAAATCATCCCAGGTGAAGGGGCGCGTGATTGCTTCCATAAAAGCGATGCCGCGCACATTCTGCTGATGGCGCACGGCGTAGCGAAAGCCCAGCGCCGAACCCCAATCGTGGATGACCAGTACGATTTGCCGCAGGTCAAGCGCCGCTATGAAACCGTCCAGGTAGCGGGCGTGATCCTGAAATGTGTATTCGATATCAGGTTTGTCGGAGCGACCCATGCCAATCAGGTCCACCGCAATCACACGTCCCCGGCTCTCCAGGTGCGGGATGATGTTTCTCCACAGGTAGCTCGAAGTTGGATTGCCATGGATCAATAAGATCGGCCGTCCGGAACCGGCTTCCACATAGTGCATACGGGAACCGAGCACCTCAACGTATTGCGATTCATACGGGAACCCGGCACTGATCTGCTGTTGGTATTCCATGCGCTCGCAGGACAGGGCAGACGAAAGAAAGCCCGCGACAATGAGTGCGCCCACCACGAAAAAAGCGTGCCCGGTTTTTCGCACATCGTCCCCGGCCTTGCTCAGCAGAAAGGCGCTATCCGTTGCTTCAGCCATTGTCGCGCAGCTCGGCTTCGGCCTGCTCGGCAATTTCCAGGTAGGTTTGCTTGTGAACGATCGAGTATTCGTCATTGAAATCAAAGTCCATCAGCCGCATGTCCATGGCGGTTAGTTGGTCGGCCTCGGCTTCTCTGGCGTATAGAATCAAGATTCCTTCGCGTGGTCCGGCACCGGTTCTTACAGTTGCTCTGTAGTAGTAGGAGACCGGTATGTACCGCGCAATCTCTGAATCGGCGGTATTTTGACTGCCCTGGTATTCGGCCTGAATCAGTGCGTACTCAAGCAAGGCCGGGCTCACCGGATAAAGAGACAGGGCGCGGATCGCGGCCAGATCACGTGCGCGCCAGGCATTCAGAAATCGGCTTGCCACCTCTGGCTCGGGGCCAGCCGTCAGTCGAATTTTCTGGATGGCAAGGCCTTCGTAAATGAGCGCCTCATTCGCGGCCCGGTCCAGCACGGAATCAATCTCGCTTACAAGGGCCCGGGACGCGTCATTTTCCGAGAAGTCGTAGCTCTGTTCCTCCCCTATGTCTTCGTCCCAGCTGCCGATGCGGTAGGTTTCAATGCGAAAGCCATTCTCCGCGTAAACCACAAGCACGTGTTCACTCACCTTCGCGTTCGGAGAACGCGTGTTTATCCGGGCCCTCAGAAAATAGTCCGATTCGCCGAATAGTCGAAGGTCCGAATCATACTCCAGATCCGCCAGCCGCTCCTCGACCGTTCCCAATCGCTGGGCCCTGAAGGCAACGTAGCCCTTGAAATCCAGATACGACGTATTGCGGTGAAATTCGGGCGAGAGCAGAAGGTAGGCCCTTCGGGCGTCCCCGGCATCAATGAGGTTCAGAAAAGCCCGCAGGGCGTCAATGGCATGGCCCTCGGACCGTCCGAACAGGGCACAATGCGGGGCGGTCAAAAGGAGTATCAGAGCAGGCGCCAGAAGCCGGATTCGAGAATTGCAAAAGAAGTTCATTAGCGGACTCGTGTGACAGACCGTCTGGCTTCACAAGTATTTTGCTTCGGATTGCCGCCGGCACAATATTTTTGTTGACGTAATTATCTGTTAAGCATACTCATGTCGGGCATGAAAGACCTAACCGAGAAGCAGCAGGCCATCCTGGAGCATATTGCCGACTATATCCACGAGCAAGGATATCCGCCCACGATTCGTGAGATCGGTGATCGCTTCTCCATTACGGCCAAAGGCGCCTACGACCACCTGAAGGCCATTGAAAAGAAGGGCTATATCAAGTGTGAGCGCAACCGGAGCCGCGCCATCGAGCTTTTGCGCAGTTCTTCCGGCGAGGCGTCCGTGCCCAATGCACGCATCACCAGTGTGCCCCTGGTTGGTCGGGTCGCAGCCGGGATGCCCATTCTGGCGGAAGAAAACGTAGAAGAGTACCTGGCATTTCCGAAAAGCATGGTGCCCGACAGTGGGATCTTTGCGCTACGGGTGGCCGGTGATTCCATGCGAGACGCCGGAATTTTCGATGGCGACGTGGCCGTGATCCGCAAGCAGGAAACAGCCAACGATGGCGATATCGTCGTTGCGCTCATCGAAGACGAAGCCACGCTGAAGTATTTCTACCGCGAAAAGAAGCGCATTCGCCTGGAGCCGGCCAATGAAGCCTATCGGCCCATTTTCACGACTGAGGCCACAATCGTGGGCAGGCTGGTGGGTCTCTACCGCCAGCTCTGAGCCCGTCTGGTTCAAATCCGGCGCCTCACCAGCACGACCAATTGCTCAATCACCGCGAGCTTCGCCCAAAAGAAACGCAAACGCCTCCTCCAATAATCGGCGACCATCGTGGGTCACATTGTTTCCGTGGCAAAGAGCGATCTTTTCGAAGTCCCATTCAAGGATGTGAAGTAACGATTCTTTGAGCGCCTCCCGATCCTTCAGGAAAAAGCGGCGCAAGAGCAGCGACGGAGCCGGCCGATTGTACCCGCCGGTAAGCCAGAAGAATAGACGGGTTAATAGGGGCCGATTGGCGCCCACATTGAATAGCAAATCTGTAAGGATCAACGTTTCGGTCCCCCGATGCAAAAATGCAACTTCGTTCAGGGCCGGGAGACCGCCAATTACGTGGTGGGCGACTTCGTCCGACCAGGCATACTCGACTCCATTCTCGATGACCCGAATGGCGCCGAGCCCGGGTCGTTTTTCCGGCAGGCCCGGGGGGCCGTAGACTTTCGCGTTCGGATAGGCCGACGCAAACGCTTCGGTGTGCATACAATGGTACAGCGAAGGTGCAATGATGTGTTTCACATGCCCTTCGCGTGCGATCGATTCCTGCATTCCCTCGTCCGGCGACAGCGGGCTATGCACGAAGAGTCCCGAACGCAACTTTACGAGCGTCATGCGCGACCCGATCTGTAAACCGCCTATGTAGTGCGGGCGGCTCCAGGTCGAGACGTGTGTATTAAAGGGGACGAGCATCCGCTCGCCCATGCTCAAGACTGGTAATGAACAACGCCGCCCTCGTCCGAAACGTAAGCACAGGATTTACGCGATCGATTGAAGGCGCTCCAGATAGGTTCAGAACTCCGTCGGTAGTACTCACCCAGCACGGGTCGAATGGCCTCGGTCGCCCGGTTCAGATGGTAGTGTGGAATCCCAATGAAGAGGTGATGCGCAACGTGTGTGCCAATGTTGTGATGGATTTCGTTTATGAATCCGTAATCACGATCAATTGTGGACAGAGCGCCGCGCAGGAAATTCCAATCGTTGCCGCGATACCACGGTATTTCCGGAGCGGTATGATGCAGGTACGTTACGAGATCGAGCCAGGAAACGAACACAATGTACGGGCCCAAATAGTACTTCAGCAAGAATAAAAACCCGAACTCATAAGTCAGATAGCCAAGGGCGCCCAGCATCGCGAAACACCAGAAGGAACTGATCCATGCATCCCGCCTCTCGGACTGACGGAACAGTCGGCTCCAGGGCAGAAAATGGGAGCCGTCCTTGCGAGGGTGTCGACGCATCAAATAGAACGGAAACAGTATCAAAAGAAGCGGAGTGAATCGCATTATGCGAATATAGAGCGGCGCCGCCCGGTATTCGCTTTCGGTCAGTGGATACCAGGCTTCCTCTTCTTCCAGATGCCCGGTAACGCTGTGATGCAGCCGGTGCGAAATACGCCAGGCATGGTACGGCACCAGCAGGGGTGTGTGCGCCAGGTGGCCGACAATGCCGTTGATCCAGCGATTTCGGGAAAAACTGCCGTGGCCGCAATCGTGCCCCACTACGAACAGTGCCCAGAACATTGTGCCGCCCAGAAGCCAGAAGGCCGGCCAGAAGAACCAGGAGTCGATGAGTGTTGCGGCTACATACAGGCCAACAATCGCAAGAACATCCACGAAAAAATACGTCATGGATTTCCAGACAATTGGTGAAAAACACTCCGGTGGTATGGCGGCCTTGATGTCCCGCAAACTGAAGGGTGGCTCGTTCTGGACAAGAGCGCCGCTTCCTGAAGCGGCCTGCGGGGCCTCGGTGGCTGGGCTGGTGTGCATGTTCGGGCGTTTCTAGTTTTCAGGGGCATGCCTTCAACCAAAAACCCCCCGCGATTCTCCATGGACGGGACATAATGCCGGGCGCAGCCCGGCGTCAGAATCTTGCTTTGAGCACGAGCCGGGCCTGGGCCACGATCGGGCGACCGCAACTCCGTTTCTAGCGAATGACTCCGGTGTTGACCATGACTTCCCAGCGCACAATAAACGGGATGCGATCGATGCGCTCGTCCAGATACGCTCGAATGCGGCCGCGATCGAGCAGGGTGGGGTCCTGGGGATGGCGAAAGGTGCGCACCGCCTCCTCGACGGCCTTCACCAACCGGTTTTTCAGCAAATTCTGCCACTCCAGACTTCCCTCGCGCTCGAAGTAGTCGTAGAATGCGAACTCGTCGCGATACACGGGCAGGCTCGCATTGCGCACGGCGCTGGCCGGAATCTGAATGGCCGCCCCTGCCGAGACGCTACCGAGAGAGGCCTCAAAGAGGCGCTCCATGTCGCGATTCAGAAATCCCCGCACTCCGGGATGTGCTTCCAGGAATGCACCAAGCTCTCCGGGAGATGAGAACTGCGGCGAAGGGATGTGCTGCTTTATATATTCATCCTTAGAAAGCCCGCTCTCGTGGGCACGCTGTCCGGTTCCGTCTCCATCGATGATGTCACGGATCACCAGGTCGTAGTCCCTGGGGAATTGCAAATGCCCGGAGCGTTTGTTCTTGCGCAGCAATCCCAGCGCGACTATCGCCTTTGAGTACAATTCGGTGCCGCAACTTGCGGGTCCGCCGTTTGCGTTTACCTGTTTGATGACGGATTCGATCCGGCCGAAGTACGCCTCCCTGGCCTGGATAGATTTCAAATCGGCGTGAAGCGATTCGTCGTAGTGGAAACCATCCTCCTGCTTCTCGAGAACCTGATATTCGACCAGACCATTCCACAGGTGCTTTGGATTCAGGTAATTGCGGTCACGAAACGGGTCCGGAAAGTACCGCGCGTCGAAGGAGGGCGCATTAAACAGGTGCATCGGATGTGACCGATCTTCCACAATGAAATGGTAGTCCCGCGCGCTATCCCGGAGGCCGTCGATTCGGAAAAGTGGAAAACCCAGTACGATCCCGATACTGATCATTTCATACGGCTTGCAGAGATTCGGCACTACGAAGGTCTCGACCGAAATATCGGGGCTGGCCGCTTCCCGTCGCGTATAATGGTCCATGCGTCCGGGAAGATCGTTTGGATTTTCGGCGGGTGCGACGTCGCCTTCCTCAAACGTATTCAGGGGAAACTGAGTGATCGTGCGAAAGTATTCCATCGACTTTAGATCGCCCAGATTTGCGGTGGTGTACGGGCGCGAGAACCCATCAAGGCGCGTCAGGATCTTTTTAACAGGTACGTGACGGGCATCGAGAATCTTCTTAATGGAGATGTTTTCGAAATTGAATCCTTCGAAGCGTTTGCGAATGGTCTTGTAGAGGCCCAGGCGCAGGTTCTCCACTTCGATCTTATTCATGGTCGCGTCGCTGATTACAAGTTCGCCTTCTTCTCCATCTCCAAAAAGACGCTCGCGGACTTCCTCCAGGCTGGCGCTCAGAATCTCATTGCCCAGCTCCTGCACGATAAACTCTTCCAGCTCTTCCGAGCTTTTTTCTAGAATTTCCAGTCCGTAGCGGCTGATCAGGTACGTCTCAATCAATTGGCGGGTATCGTCTCCGCGATCCATAGAAAGAAAGTCTACGTCGTTTGAGAGGTCGTCGATGGAGAGCCGCTTTGCGAAATAGGTGTTGATAAAGTTCTGTATCTCCTTCTTCGAGATGAGGTAGAAGTAAAGCGGATTGATCTTTTGCAACAGGTCAAAGTGAATACGTTGAATTTCGCCCTGTAGATCTTTCCCCAGTGTTACGAGCTTGTCTTCGAGCGTGACCAGGGTGTCATTCTTAATGCGAAAGAGCAGGGCCTTAAACTCCCGTACGAACTCTTCCGAGGCCTGCAGCATGGTCTCGAAAGTGAGCTGGAAATAGTTGATGCGAACCATCTGATATACGGCCTCGGCCTTTTTCGGCTTCCACTCGCCCGTATCGATCTCGCCGATGAGTTTTTCAATTTCCTGATCGTTGTAGTACTGTAGCCCGACGCGCGACTTATAGTAAGTCTGTTCGTACAGCTCCAGGCGACCCATGATCTGGTCGAGTATCGCCCGGCAGAACACGAAACCGCGGCCCGGGTCTTTCAGTATGATGCCGACCGCCTTCTCCAGGACCTGTTGCACTTTATCCAGCTCAATGCGCCAGCGGACCTCCATCCTGCGGGCCAGCCTTTCCTTGAGCCGGTCCATTTCGCCTTTGCCGTAATCGCGGTGCATGAGCTCAAGGCCCGAGACAAGTTCGCGGGTGTCTTTTTTCTTAATGGCCTTCTCAATGCGCTGCTTGTAGCTATTGAACTCGCTACGCCAGTCCATCCGGTAGTCGGGGTTCATGCGCTCAAAAATCAGCCTGCAGTTCAGGCGCAGAGCGCGCACCAGGCCGCGATTCAAATCGCCAAAGGTTTCCGCGAGCAATTTGGGATCGAAGCGGCGCCTGAAATTCTGGATGATGCGCAGACTCACCAGCTTAAATCCCAGATCACGCAGCATGGGGGCGGGATAGGTAACCCGCGAGATGCCGAACGAATTATAAGAGCACCGCCGTCGCGGTTCCTCGCCCGACTCCGGGAAGTAGACGGACGTGCGAGATGAGTCATTGACCATGCGTTCTTCGATCGCCCCACCGACCGAAGAGGCGACAAAAGTGTAAATGAACTGTCCCGTCAGCTCCTGAACCTGATCGCGGTCCTGTAAGACGTTGCCGGCCTGGTTTTCGACATCGAGCAGGTACAACATCCCGTCGTCAAAGAGTCGTTCTGAAATAACCGTCTGGTGACCGTTCGGGTAGGTCGCATGGAACTCGTTCCCGCTCATGAAATAGTCGATCTCTTTGAGGGCGGCGTAGGCATTGGCCCGGGCGTTTCGGTTGTAGACCACGCGCTTAAACGCCGACGGCAGAACAACAATGCCGTAAACTTTGGGTTTCGGCCATGAGTCTGCAAAAATGTCGTGAATCAGGGCGGCCGCGTCGAGGAACATGCCGTTGCCGGTGCCCCCAACAACCGAGCCGGTTAAAAAGATGGAGATCGCAGCTTCGCGGGCCGCGTGGCGGATGCGAAAGCGCAGGGGTTGATCCCCGGCGCTTTCGGCCTTCATTTCAAAGTACAGCCCTTTCTCGTCCCGGGGAAAGATAGCGGGGCTGACTTTTTCGGGCGGGACGTGCGGGCAGAGCAAAGAGCGCGCCGTTTCGTCGAGTTCGAGAGCGACGATGTCGTGATGAGCGGGAATGTTTTCGGTGAGATAATACCGCGTCACACCCCGGACCGGACGAATTATCAGATCCTCTTCGCCAACGTCGGACTTCTCTTGAATGTCAAGAAGCTGGAAGTAACGCGGGTCGTTGGAGAGCGCCAGCAGGCATTCGCGTTCCGCGATCAGGGCCTCACGAATGCGTTCATAGTTATGGAAAAAGGCCAGCCGACCAAGTGCGCGGGTTTGATTTGCTCCCTGACCGGCGCGCGTGGAAATCGTGTAGACGTCCGGGTCGGGAAACCAGCGGTACGCTTCTTGCTCCCGGATGGTGCGCATGTAATCCGATGACAATTCCGAAGGGGTCGGAGCCGAGATGTAGAGTGTGCGTCGATCGTCCTGGTAGAACTGGTCCTCGCCCGGGAAACGGTAATCGCTTCCCTGCCCCTCAATGCTCGTGCCGATGTCGGTGGTATCCACGCCAATCCAGCGCATGTAGCGCCGGGCTTCCCGGGGCATGTAGCGCTCAATGTACTGACGCGCCGCCGCGATGCCCTTCATGCCGGAACCGCCGAGGCCGATCATGATCGACTTGCGAACCGTGGGCAGGTCGCCTTTGATGATGCGTTTCGCTGATTCGTGAAATGCGCCGCTCATGCGTGCTCCCGTAGTTCGAACCTACCGATTCAGGAAGGGATCAATCATCGGGTAGAGTCCGTCCTCGGTGGGATTGCCGGTGTCGTAGCCCGGAAAGATCTTGTAGAGCCGTAGAAAAAAGATTCGATCCAGCCGCCGATAACCGGAAACCTCGCGCTCTTCGTCTTTGGTGAAGAGGTGAAACTCAAAGTACCCTTTAATAAACTTCCCATCGTGTCGCAGACGATCCCCAAGCTGAAAACGAATTGGATTGCGCGGGTCGATCCCGTTGAACTGAAAGTCTCCGGACTGGTCCGGCTTTTCCTGAACCAGCAGGCGCTCCCGCGCGTCCATTTCGCGGAATCGTTCCATGCCGGGCAGATGCACCATCACGCGGGCTCCTCGACGTAGATCGGCCTGGTAGCTCTGCTTTATGAGTTCATCCTGCTGGTAGATATCCCGATCGCTGTCCTGACGCACCCGAATTTCGAGCTGCAGGTGATCGTTCACAACTTCCGTGCTGTAGGTTTTGATACTGCCTTCGGTCTGGCCGATTACGATCAGCTTTGTGCTGGTTTCGGCCTTCGCCAGGTCGAAGCGAAACACCAGGCCCGGGTCCGGAAGAATCTTCGGGTCGACCGCCGGTTTGCGCGCAGGCGACGGTGCCTGCGGGGTCTTTGAAGGCTTTGCCGCCGGCGCTGGCTTCGCCTTTGGGGGTTCTCCCTCCTGCAATCGGCGGACGCGCAGGTATTGCACGAAGTTCGCAATCAAAGAGGCGATCAAACCAAGGTCGAGGGCGATCACCAGTACCAGCAAAAAGAAGTCGCGAATCAAGCGCGTGAAGACCGGCACCATGATCGTCAGAACGAGCACAAATAGCCCGATCATCACCTGAACGAAAAGTTTGCCTGAACCGCCCGCCTTTGCCATCAGAGGTCCACAGGCTCCGGAAAGTCGCCTTCAATAGGTTCGGGCGTTTCTCCAATCACGGCACCACCGTATTTCTCGTTCTTGTCGGTTGCCGGTTGCGCTTCCGGGACCTCCGGAGGCGGTCCCGAAGCGGCCGGTCGGGTCGGAGCTTCCGGGGGCGTGGCTTCGGGGGTGGTGTCCAGTTCATCATCGAGTAGCCCGGCCGCCGGGTGGGCGCTCTTTCGCACGACACGCCGTCCGCCCTGTGTCTCGTCCACCGCGAGGTCTTGAGACGGATCGAACAGGCGAATCGCTCGCAGATAAGGATTCTCGGACATCAAGGTAGCACTAACGCCCAGGCGAAGATAGTAAACCCTTTTTCCAGGAACTCAGCATGCGATAGCGATTGCCTTTGTCGATCTCTGTGCCAGTCTGTCCGCCGTGCAGGCACTCTTGCGTTCCATCTATAGTCGGCACCTGCGACCCCTGTTGTTCAGCCTGGATCCGGAAATGGCGCACGAGCTCGCAGGATCCATGGGCGTGGGACTATCTGCCCTGCCCGGTATGCCGGAGCTTCTGAGCGGACAATTCAGGTTTTCTGCGGACTCGTTGAAGCAGAACCTGGTGGGCGTAGATTTTCCCAATCCGGTCGGCCTGGCCGCCGGTTTCGACAAGACCGGGGAGCTCTTTCCCTTCCTGGAGCACCTGGGTTTCGGTTTCATTGAGTCAGGCACGTTTACGGCCAACATCCAGCCCGGCAATGTCCGGCCGCGTCTGTTCCGCTTTCCGGAAGAAGGCGCCCTTGTGAATCGTATGGGATTTAACAATCCCGGCGCGGTGGCGGCGGCTGCGATTCTGGGAGAACAACGCCGCAACATTCCGCGCGGAATCAACGTCGGCAAGAGCAAGGCCACTCCGCTAAAACTTGCCGGAGCTGACTATGCCGAGTCGATCAGCCGTCTTGCCCGGTTTGGCGACTATCTGGCGATCAACATAAGCTCTCCCAATACTCCCGGTCTGCGGGAGTTGCAGGGTCGCAGTGCCCTGCGCGAACTGCTGCTGGCGGTGAAAGAGGCGATTGCTGCTGCAGGAGCGCTTCCGCTCTTTGTCAAGATCGCCCCGGATATTACGCCTGCGGAATTGGATATGATTCTTGCCGTTCTTCTGGAGATGTCGGTCGATGGGGTGATCATCTCCAACACCACGGTCGAGCGTGACGAACACTCCGCAGCACGCGCGGTCCCGGGCGGTCTGTCGGGTCGGCCCCTGCGCGAGCGCAGTTGCGAGCTGGTGCGGCAATGCTATCGGGCGGCGGGAGATCGTCTGGTTATTGTGGGGGTCGGTGGCATCTTTAATGGTGACGACGTCATAGAGCGTCTGCGGGCAGGGGCGCATCTGGTGCAGGTGTACACCGGCTTTGTTTATGGCGGGCCCTGGTTGCCGGGTGACCTGAATCGTCATCTGGCCGGTTTTTTGGAGGCGGAAGGACTGAGTTTGTCGGAACTGCGCGGTAGCGGCGCTTAGTTTTCCGGGGGCGTAGCGGAAGCGATTGACAGGCGGGGATGGGCAGTGACAGATCAGGCATGGCCGAAGAGCAAGCGCCGCGACAAAAATCGGTTCGGGTTTGGACCGCCATTGATCCCGAAGACTTAAAGCAGCATACGCTGTACGTTGATGATCTGTACGGGTTTTGCAGCAACTGCCGGCAGATGAATCTGAACTACACAAAAGACCGCAGTTGCCCCGGCTGCGGCACAACCTTTAAGTATCTGGCCACGAAGTTGAAAGCCCCCGGCGACGTGGGCAAAATATTAGCCCGTCTGAAAAAGGAATCACTCACTCTGAAGCTGATCGATCGCGACGATCTGGAAAAGGCGAGCGCCCAGGATCAGCTGAACAAACTCTTTGGTTAGCCTCCGCCAGGCAGCAGCGGTTGCGCTATTTTGCCTGCCCGCCTGCCTGCACGAGGAACCGCGGCGGGTGGCCGTTTCGTATGATCTAACCGAGGCCTTTCGGGCCCATGGTCACACCGAACTCTTTTTCATGCCCGGCCAGGCGCCTTTTCCTCATCCGTCCCGGGCCATCGGCTACAAGACCGGCGGCCACTTCTTTCCGTTCGACCCGCACTACAACGACGATCGCGTAGCCGTGTTTGTGCCCAACGGTTTTACGGTCGTTGCCGCCCCCGATATCGTGATCTTTCTGCACGGCTGGCACTCAAGCCTCGAACGTATCTACCGCGAAGACCGGGTGGTGGAACAATTCATTGCCAGCCGCCGGGACGCCCTGCTCGTAATTCCGGCTGGTCCCCGCAATGCGGAAGACTCCTTTGGCGGCCGCTTCGAGGATCCACATGGCTTTGAGCGCTTTCTCACGGCACTGGCCAGAGAGCTTCGCGGGCGCGGGCTGATGACGGGCTCTGGCTTTCACAGCGCGCTCATTGCCGCCTACAGCGGCGGTTACCGGGCCGCCGCCCACATGATTCAGGACTCTGTGAATGTGCCCGAAGTTTGGTTGTTTGACGCCTTGTACGGCTATCGTCCTCGTTTTCACGAGTGGGTGCTTTTGCCATCCCACCGTTTCGTGAGCGTGTTTACGGGGGCCGCGGGCACACTCGATCAGAACATGGCCATGATGCTTGAGCTGCGCGAAGCCGGCGTTGGTTTCCTATCGCTTGATGTGCCGGAAGATCTGGCGTTCTTTTCGAGCAGTCGTATTGTCTTCGCAAGGACGAACGCGGCCCACCGTCGATCCTTTCGCGATGAACACCTGCTCTACGAATGTCTGGTCGGAAGTTCGTTGCGAGGTTTAACTCCGGCGAATGACGACCCGGACCCGAACCGATAGCCGGAGCTTCCCGGGCCGTTCTACGGAGTGCTCGCGCTGCGATCCAGACCCAGCGCCGAAAGCAGCCCGCGCAACGGGCCCAGACGTGGCGCATAGGTCAGAGCAACGAAAGTTATGTCGTCACTTTGAGCCCGACCCTGTCGGAATTCAGACAGTTTCTGGCGCAGCGCAACCGTGATTTCCGGACCGTCACTCTTCGAATGGTTTTCGAGGAATTCGCGCAGTCCGCTCTCGCCAAAGGCCACTTCAGCGCGGTTAAAAGTTTCCGTAATGCCGTCGGAATACAAAAACAGGCGATCGTTTGGTTGCAGTCGCATTCGCTGGGAATGATACGGTGTGGGGAGCACACCCACGATGCGTTGGGTTTGATCGAGTTGCGTGAAGCCGGAGCCCCTTTGCAGAAAAGGCCCCGGATGGGCGGCATTGATGAACTCCATTTCCCCGGTTTCGGTTTGCAGAATCAGAGCGAACAACGTGATGAACTCGCTACCCTGATATCGATCCATGAGAAACAGGTTGAGGGTTTGTACGGTTGCAAGCAATCCGGCGCCGTGGCCCAGATGGGAACGAACGATGGCGCGTATCGCACTGACAATGTAGCCGGTTCCAAGCCCGTGTCCGCTCACGTCGGCCAGGAACAGAGCGAAGGACTTCCGATCAACCGGTATCAGATCCAGGTAGTCCCCCGTGACCGATATAGCCGCCTCGCTGAAGTGCGCGATCTCAACTCCCTGGGGTCCGGGTTCCCGGTCGAGGGCGGGCAGGCTGCGTTGCATTTGGCCGGCTAAAAACACCTCACGAACGCGCCGGCGCTTCGCAATCTCCTGCACCAGCAGGGAGTAGTTCTGGATCAGCATACCGGCCAGCTTGGCTGCCTCCTGCAGGTAGCGAACTTCTTTGAGCCGTAGCTTGCGTCGGTCAGAGGGGTAACCGACCAGAAGAGCAACTCGAATGCCTGCGGTGCCGTCGCCGGGCCCGGATTCACCGACGCCCGTCAGAGCCAGCGGCCAGCGCAGAAAGCGCTCGCGGCGCAGGTCGTCTCCCATGATGCCGATCGCGAGGAGAAACTGGTTCTTATATAAGAAGTTAAACAGTTCCTGGCGGCTCCCACCGCCATAGGTCAGGTAGGCCGTGACCGCCAGTCGGCCGGGTGATAGATGGCGCCACAGGTCGCTGGTATGCGAGATGCGCTTGATCAATCCGCCCCGGATCTGCAGTTCCGGGAACGAGGCGCTAGAAAAAAGGAAGGAAACCCGGTCGACCGCGATGGTCCGGTGTATTTCTTCCAGAAAAGTATCAACGGCCGGTTGTACTCGTCGGTGTTCGGAGATTATGTTCGCGATGCGTTTGAGAGATTCAGAAAGATTCGCGTCCAGTCGCAGGGCGCGTTTCTCAATGAATCGCGAAAGTTGCCGCCGTGCCGGATCCAGAAAGAAGACCAAAACGAGCACGAAAAAAACATTCACGATCCATTCGTACTGCCCTTCCTGCTCCGGCAAAAGCATGCTGTGCGTGAGAAGGGCAATTCCATAGATCCCGATCAAGAGTACAGTCAAGAGACCCGCGACCAGAGATCGTGTGACAATCAACTGGAACGGAAGCAGGTGGATGCGATACGTTCCGTAGACAAGTGCGGCCGGGAAACAGACGCTCGCCAGAATCGCGTACTCAAGATCAATCGCCGGCAGAGCAACATAACTAACGACCAAAAAGAGCGCAAAAGGCACAATCAGGCCCACGACTGTTCCGCCGAGCAATGTCCAGCGTTTGAACTTTTCGACCGGGTCGCGCGTGGGCCGGATTGCATTATCGAGCTGCAAGCCGGCAACTGCAGCCACCGCCAGCAAGAAAAGCAGATAGGCGAGGTCCTTCAGATTCTTCAGCGTCGTTGTGCTGTCGAGGCCGACATAGGCGATCAAGGCCAGAAAGAGCACGACCAGTAATTCGCCCACGATAAGAAAGCCGCTGACCTCCTTGCCGGTCGTGCGGAGTCCAAGGTTGAGCAGCACCGGAATCAAGACCAACCCGTTTACATGCCAGGCAAACTGCAAGCGGTGGAAACCGAGCGTCGTTACGGTTGTAAACAAGAACGAAGCCAGAACCAGCGCGAATGCCGTCAGGTGCAGGTCGCGGGTCGATGAAAAAAACCAGATGCCACCGAACAACCAGATGAACGTGAACAGGATTGGTAGCTTGAAGTCAAATAGGACCTGCCAGGTGTTATTCGGTACCAGCGGCATCAGGCCCACGCCCAGGTCCGTGACAACCACCACCCGCCCGGGTTCGTCGAACAATGCCGGACTCGCGGCGGGGCTGCGGCCGTCGATTTCGTACAGAACGCGGGCGCGGGAGTTGCTTTGTTGTTTCCCGAGGGGAATCAGGATTCCGTCGGGTGTGTAGTAGCGGGGGAGTCGATAGCCGCCTTCGACCGTGTTCAGAGCGAACAAGAGCACCAGCAGTATCGCCCCGATTGGATAGGTCAGGCCCTGCAGGCGCATCAGGCCTCCTGTCCAATCCAGCCCGCGCGACTGGAGTTGTCCTCGTCCATTGGCGCAATGCAGCGCAGATCAATCACCGGATCCTCCCGGTGGCAAACACGATAGGAGTGATTCGCCTTCAGGTCGATGTAGTTGCGCCAGCCAGGAGAGACCAGGTTCTTTTGCGGGCTGGCAACTTCAGCAAATGAGAACCGCGCATTGTCGAGTAACAGCACCAGATAGGGTTCGTTCTCCCGAATCTCGGCAATCATCGCGTCAATTCGATATTCCGACTCGCGATACTCCGGATCCTGGCGCAACTCCCCCAACAGTCTGTGCATGTTCGTGCTGCCTTCTCGATGGATGTAACTGTACAGGTATCCCAGAATTCCGTAGAGCACAATACCGGTCGCGCCCGTAAAACGGTCGGCCGCCAGAATCACCATGTACCAACGTCCCCCGGTAACCTGAAAAAACTCGACCAGGTTGGCAGGCCCGCTCTGGTTCAAACGCTTGAACTGGAAGCCCGGGATATCGGGGATCACGTTCTGACTGAGGGCCCGCTGAATCTTTGTTGCGGTGCGGTGTTCCTGCTCGTAAAGGCCCGTGTCGATCACGCGCCTCGAAAGGATGTCATTCTGGATGCTCATGGCGGCCTTGTTCGCGAAGAAGGGCAAAGCCCGATCAGCGGCTTCGTGACGGGGCAGCTCGTGGAGAATCAAAAAGCCCGTCAGCCATCGTTGGTACAGCAGCGGTTGCAGGAGCGCCGCATCCATTTTCTCCAGCTGGCTGCGAACGCCCTCCGGCAGGTCTGGCTCTGCAAGACGGATCGGTTCGCCGGACTCCTTGAGAAAGCGCATCAATTCGTCATTGGTTCTTTCATAGGTCAGACGACTGTGTACGACTCGCCCGTGGCGGTACAGATGAAATGTGAAGAACCGCCGCGACGGATCCAGGACGGCCAGCCGGGCGGCGCTCACTCCGAGCCATTCCATGAATTCCGGAAACACATCGTGCACGAGGGTGTCGATGGTGAACTGCCGCGCCATAAACTCAATATGATGCACTTCGTGCCCGAAAAACGCCGAATACTCCTGACGCGGCATGATGCGTGCGAACAGCCGCTCGCGTGCGGGGAAAAGCAGCAGAACCGAAACAATAATAAACGTAACGGTTACGATCTCATTGTACAACAACAGCCGCCCCGGCACAATCAGTCGGATTACATAGTAGGTCGCAACAACGATCAGGCCGAAGGCGAACGAGTAGAGAAATCTCCTGAATCGGTTGTCGCTGAACAGTCTACGGATGCGGCGTTGTAGTTCGTGCCCCGGCATTTCAGGTGGTGTACATGGAATTTAACCGCACGTAGTCCTCCGTGAGATCGCAACCCCATAGCGTCTCCTGGGATTGACCCTGGCCCAATTCGATCGTGAGCAAAACCTCGGATTGTTTCAGATAGTTAGATACGATTTTCAGGTTATCGGGTTCATCTGTTTTTAGCTCGTAGTCACCAAAAAAAATACGCACGCCTTCCAGAGGGATCGGCTCATCGTAAACTTTGCCGAGCGCCATGATGAGGCGACCCCAGTTCGGGTCCGCGCCGTAGATGGCTGTTTTCACCAGCGGGCTATTGATGATCGATCGGCCAAATTTCAACGCCTGCTCCCGGTCGCGCGCTCCGCGAATTCGCAGCTCAATCAAGCGGGTGGCCCCTTCGCCGTCCGCGGCAATGAGGCGAGTCAGTACGATGCAGGTTTCCAAAAGTCCGCTCAGAAACTCCCGGCTGTGGCCGTCCATGCCGGGCAAGGCCGCCAGCTCATCGTTACGAATGGGGTAGTGGAATTCATAGAAGGCGCGCTCCGCTTCCTCCGGGAATACAACCTTAACTCCGGAGCTGCCGTTTGCCATGGAGACCAGGGTGTCGCTTGTGGAAGTATCGCCGTCCACCGAGAGCCGGTTGAAGCTTCGGTCGGCCACCGCCCGAAGCATACGCTTGAGATCTTCGGTTTCGATCTTCGCATCGGTAAGAAGGTACGCCAGCATGGTTGCCATATCGGGCTGAATCATTCCGGCCCCTTTGGCAACCCCGGTGATTCGAATGCCGCTCATCAGCTCCAGATTGTGGGTCTTGACGTAGGCATCCGTCGTGCGGATCGCGTCGGCGAAACTGGCAAAATCATCGGTTGTGATGTGTTCCGGGATACTCCGACACGCGTTCCGCATCAGCTCGGCCGGCAACGCTCGCGCGATCACTCCCGTGCTGGAAGGGAGCACGGCCTCCGCCTTGATCTTCAGCGCCTCGGCCGTCAGTGCACAGCACTCCCGCGCCAGTTCAAGACCCGCAGGGCCCGTAGCAACATTGGCGTTCCCGGAATTCACAATGATCGTTTGCAGACTTCCGCTCGCGAGGTGCTCGCGACCTACGGTCACGGCATGGCCCGGGAAGTTGTTGCGTGTAAACAGGCCCGCCGCGTTTGCCGGCTGGCGCGAATGGATCACACCAAAGTCCCGGCGATCGGGCTTCAAGCCGATGTGCCAGCCTGCTGCAAGGAAGTCTCTGGGATGTGCCGGTATCATCGATCCTGGGACGTAATAGCCGATCGGCCACGTCTTTGCCAGAGGTTCTTGATATGCCCGTGCGTTGTCAAGAAGAGACCCTGGTCCGCCACCATGACTGAGGGGGGCGGGTCGACTAAAGGTTCCGGCCAGAAAACCGACGCGAAGAACAGACCTACTTCGGGATTGAACCATCATGCGAACCCCCCTGCGATTCATGCTGCTCTTCGTCATCCTGAGTGCGAGCGTTCTGGGGGGCACAAACCCGCTACCCCACCCCCTGCCGGCGCCCATAAATTCCCCCTCCGACGAATTCGCTCCGTCCGTGAGTGAAGATGGCCTGCGTCTGGTGTTCAGCTCCAAGCGCTCTGGCTCACGCTATCCGGACATCTATATCTGTGAACGGTCGTCTACCGGCCAGAGCTGGCCTGCACCGGTGCCGCTTACGGTGGTCAACTCGGCCTATTCTGACGAGACTCCCTACCTGACGCCTGCGGGCGACCTCTTGTTCTTTGCGTCGGACCGCGACGGATCGCTGGAAATGCCGGCAGATGCGCGGGGAGCCGTGCGCGTATCCTTTGACATCTATGTGTCGCGGCTGGGACCGGACGGCTGGTCTTCGCCGGCGCCATTGCCGCCGGGCATCAACTCACCACATCACGAGCGGGCGCCCACTTTCGATCCCGACTCCCGCCGCCTGTTTTTTTCGCGTTGGCCGTTTGGTGATTTTGAAAGTTCGCAGATGTGGTCGGTCGAAATCGCGGCGGACCACTTTGGAGAGCCGGAAGCCCTGCCGGAAGTGATCAACTCCGGCCATCAGGAGGCTTCGCTCGTGCCCGATGGCCAGGGGCAGGGTTACTACTTCGTTTCCCGACGCCCGGGCGGGCTCGGAGGTTCGGATGTATACCATGTACTCTACCAGGATGGACACTTCGGGACACCGCGCAATCTCGGTGCGCCCATGAACTCTGCCAGCGACGAAACCGGGCCCTCTTTCGGCGGCGGTTCCATCTACTTCGCCTCGGATCGCAGCGGCGGGTTGGGGCATTACGACGTCTACGTCATTGAGCCCTCCCGGACGGCCAGTATCGAAGTTCGGGACCGAGAAACGGGCGAACAAATTGCGGCCACGGTGCGCATTCAAGAAGGCGACGGTCAGGAACGAACCATGCAATACTCTCCGGGGCAGAGTCTGGCGCTGGATCTGATTACCGCCGGTCCGGTGGAAATTCGCGCGGCTGCCGAAGGCTACATTCCGGGTGCTCGCGAACTGAACGGAGCCGGTCTCGATCCGGAGGTTCCGGTGGTCATCGAACTGACCAGGCTGACCGAAAACGGTGTGTTCAACGTTCACAGTATTCACTTTAATCCGGCTTCGGCCGAGATCATTCCGGAGTCCATACCGGTGCTCGAAGATCTGGTCACATTTCTGAGCGAACATCCAGAGCTGCGGCTGGAGATAACGGGTCACACCGATCTGCACGGAGAGGATGCTTACAACTTTCGGCTGAGTCTGCGTCGGGCCGCCGCAGTTCGCGATTACTTTGTTTCGCGCGGATTGGCCAGCACTCGATTCACGGTTCGAGGAGCGGGTAAAACCGAGCCGTTGGCAGATGGCATTGGTCCCGGCTTTGACGAGCAGAACCGGCGAACCGAGTTTCGCATCCTTCCGGGGGAGGGACCGTAAAGCTGCCCGGGCCGGCCGGGAGCCTCCTTACCGGAACGCTGATTCTTTTGACCCGCGAAAGCGGCCGGGGCTCAATCAGTACAGTTTTGGTTGGAAGCCCTTTGTGTTTTGCACATCCATCAGGTTCAGGCCAATCGCCAGGCAATAGAGGCCGCGCTTCTCCGCGCGCTTCACGACGTTCATCTCGACTGCGGGGGCGGCCAGAACGCCGATAAGGCGGTACTGCTCGTATTCCGGAAAAAACAACCGGAGGGCGCCCAGCCCGGCCACAAACCGATCGACATCGCGGCTGTGCAGCACACTCTTAATGGATGCCACATAGAGATGGTTCCCCACAGCGGCCATCGCGTCGTATTCGCGTTCGCGACCTCCGGCCAGCCTTCTTCGAAGATTGATTCCGAAATGCTCCGGCCGACGTCCCTCCCACTCTTCGACTAACACGGGGAGAGCCGGCTGGATCAGGTCTTCGACCAGGCTGCCGAGTCGGTTGGCAAGCCTGCCCCATTCCTGGTTGGCCTGTCTTCGGTAGATCAGCATCTCGTTTTTGAACGATTGCATTTCGTCCTTGAAGTCGAGCATCTCGTTCTTGAAACCGCGCATCTCATCTTTGAAATCGAGCATTTCGTTTTTGAACGATTGCATTTCATCCTTGAAGTCGAGCATCTCGTTCTTAAAGCCGCGCATCTCGTCTTTGAAATCGAGCACTCCATCTTTGAACCCACGCATCTCACTGCCGAGATCGCGCAGGCCGGATTCTGTTAAGAGATGGGAGCGGCTGAGGGCCCGGACGCTTGCCCGGCTGGAACGGGCCACAGCAATGACCGCATCCTCAAGACGATCGACACGTTGGCCTATTGCGCTCACGCTTGAAACCTCCGACAATTCCGGGCGCTGTCAACCAGAACCACCCGGAGCGTTTGTTTCATTATAAAGGGGGCCTGAGACAGGCTCAGGGGCGGTACAGGACATCCATGTATCTTTCCAGCAAATCCTTCACGACACTGCGGGCCGGCAGAGTGGCCGCCATCCCGTAGACCGGAGCCATTCCGGATTTTTCAGCGGGATTTGCCCGCACGTGTTCTACCGCCGCGAGCAGGTCCCGCTCGAATCTTCCGGCGACCCCCGGGGCCGTGTGTCGCAGGGTTACGCAGATGTGTACGGCGGGCGGTTTGTGCAAACCGTTCAGGTTCCAACCCCGCCCGGTCATAAAGTCCATGATGCGGTAGACGTCCCATTGATCAGACTCGAAGGCAATCACCCAGAGCGGATCGCCAATGATCCGCAGACCCGGCACGCGCTCGATTGCGTTTCGGATCTGCGTGGCGGTTTTCAGGATCTTCCTGGTCGCTTCCAGATACCCTTGCTCTCCCATTGAGACCATCGCGGCCCAGCATGCAGCGCTCAGGGCGCCCGGTCGGCTGCCCGCGAAGGTTGGCGAAAAGTACATGCCTCCCGGCCACTCGGTGGTTGTGTAGTACTGAAAATGCCGTAGCTCCCGACCCCGGTACAGGACCACCGAGGTTCCCTTCGCGGCGTAACCGAACTTGTGGGTGTCCGCCGACATCGAGGTAACGCCGGGCAATCGAAAGTCGAAGCGGGGCACGCGATGGCCGAGTTTTTCGGCCCACGGAAGAACGAAGCCTCCCAGGCAGGCGTCGGTATGAAAGCCGATGCCATGGCTGCGGGCGAGTTCCGATAACTCTTCGATTGGATCGATGCAGCCGTGCGGGAAGTTGGGGGCGCTTCCCACGAGGCAGATGGTGTTGCCATTGATCGCTCTGGCAACACGGGAAACATCGACCCGGGAATTTTCATCGACGGGAACCGTGCGTTTCCGAATCCCAAAGTACCGGGCGGCCTTGTCGAAGGCTGCATGGGCCGTAGAAGGAACCACAAATTCCGGCTGGGTGATTCCGAACCTGCTCTGCGCTCTATCACGGTAGGCTTTCATGGCCAGAAGGATACTCTCCGTGCCTCCTGAGGACACTGCTCCGCAGATTTCGGACGCAGCCTCGGGATTTGCGTACGCCGGTGCGCCGAGCATGCGTGCTGTCATCGAAACGATCTCGGCTTCGAACTTAGAGGCGCTTGGCCAGAGGTCCGAATGCAAAGGATTCGACTGGGAATTGAGTGCGTAGACTTTGTTCAGGAAAGCGATGTGTTCTTGATCTCCGTGGTAAACGGCTCCCGAAACGAATCCTTCTTCCCAGGCCGGTTTCTCGCGTTCGAGCAACCGGCGCATATCTCTCAGGATTTTCGTGCGCGAAACTCCACTTGCAGGCAGGGAGCGATATCGTTCGAAATCGTCGTCGTAGGGCTTAAGCGAATGCTCCAGTCGGGACATTACGGAATCGTACTCGGCCTCCAGCGCCCTTCTGATTGCCGGTATGTTCTTCGCCTGCCGCTCCAAAAACGGGAAGAGGCCCAGGGCGCGTTCTGCGGCCCGCACCAAACCCGGAAACTTCTGAGGCAGCCCTTCTAACCTGTCCATGATCGACATTGTCTTAGTTCCTCGCATGTAGTCGGCGTATGACCTTCCCGCTGGCCCGGTAGGCTTCGAGAAACGCTCGAAAATACGCATCGTAGAGAACGCGATGTTCGGAAATGGGTTCAAAGCGCCGGGCGATCTTAACGGACTCCGCGATGCGTGGCACTGTTGTCTTGCCCAGCGCAAGCCAGGCAAGCAACCCTGCGCCTCGCGCGTTGGCCTCGATGGGCCGCTCTACCTGGCAGATCGGTCGGTCCAGGACGTCGGCAAAAATCTGACACCAGGCCGCGGAGTTGGCCCCCCCGCCAATCGCATTGATGGAGGGCAGCCTGCGTCCGATAAACGCTTCGACGTACTTCAGCAGCCACCGTGTGTTCAGAGCGACGCCTTCGAGAACTGCGCGCGCCATATACGCGCGGTTAGCGTTCAGACCCAGGTTCAAGAATCCGCCCCGAATAACATGATCTTCGACCGGTGTTCTTTCCCCGTACAACCAGGGCAAAAAGAGCACCCCACCGCTACCGGCCGGCACCTGCCGCACCGTCCGCTCAAGCGCGTCAAAGAAATCGGGCGGCGCCGGTGTGGAGAAAGCGTCCTCCTGTGAAAAAAGGATCCGGTCCCGAAGAAACTTCACGCACTCGCCGGCCGTCTCCTGCTCGTTGGCCACAAAGTAGCGGCCCGGGATTGCAGCCGGCAACGAAGCCAGGTTGTGAAAGATGTCGGTCTTCTTAAAGGGCACGTGGCAGGTGAGCCAGGAAGACGTTCCTATGTAGAGATGTGCCTCGTAGTCGCGCACCGCACCGGATCCGATGGCGGCGCTATGCAGATCGGGAGTACCCATGACCACTGGAGTTTCGGCCGGCAAACCCAGCTCCCGGGCCGTCGCGGGCGTCAGTTGTCCGAGCACATCGATCGCAAGCTTCAGGTCCGGTAATTTTTCGCGGTCCAGGCCGAGCATTCGGATGAGGCGGTGGTCGTACTCAATCTCCAGCGGTCGCCGATTATCCGTTACCCAGTGCAAGGTCATCGCCTCGACGGAGCTTGCGAAAAGACCCGTCAAACGCAGGTTAATGTAGTCTTTTGGTTCCAGAAATTTGTAGGCTTCGTTATATAGCTCCGGTTTTTCGTGTTTCAAAAAAAGAATGTGCGCGACCGAATCCTTGCCGGAGTTCGTGGGTATGCCGCCCGTGCGACGAATCCAGCGCCACAATCGAAAGACGTTGTAGCCCTCAATCGTCGGGAAGCCTCCGGTGCGCCGCTGTACGTGCGGGGCCCCGCGGGAGTCCATCCAGACCAGGGCGTTGCCGATGTGTTTTCCTTCCCGATTGACGGGTACAGTTCCCGACCATTGGGCCGTTGCCACGACGGCCGCGATTCGGTCCGGCGGGATCGTGGAGCGACTGAGCAACGCTCGTGTTCCATCAACAATGGCGCGCCACCAATCTTCCGGATCCTGTTCGGCTCCACCGCCGGGCAGCAACATCAGCTTCGTGCTTTCAATGACACTCGAATGCACGCCGCCTTCGCGATCCACGAGGGCGATCTTCGGGCCGGAGGTGCCGAGGTCGATTGCGAGCACAAAGCGCCCGTCAGGGCTCATGGCTTTTCCTGGTTTTGCTCCATCAGCTGCATTTCGATGAAGCGTTTGATGATGCCGAGATCCACTTCATCGACTTCGACAAACTTGGCCGCAGCAAAGAGCTGCCCCTGATTGTCACGCCAGGAGCGGATCACGCGCGCCGTTGCCTCCACGTGTCCGTCGGCGCCGGGCAAGGCCAACTGCACCACGAGATTCGCGTTGGGCGGCAGTTCTTCAGCGGTCATAAAGGAGATGCCCCCTTCGCTTAAGTCGCGCGCGCGGGATTTGTTGCCGGGACCCGATACGGCGTAACTCAGCTCAAAGGCCAGGTCAGCCCGGGGATATCTGCGTTTGTCTTCGGACATGTTCAGCGCTGCTCACTGCGGGTCTGCGCCTCGACCCACTCCAGGAAGGGTGCGTGACCGCGCTCGATACTCAATTCGACGATGCATGGGCAGTCGTAGCTGTGTAGTTCCATGATACGGGTCCGGAGGGCTTCAAATTGTTCCCGCGCTGTTTTCAGCACGACGATACACTCCTGTCCATCCTGGACCGAGCCCTGCCATTCATAGATCGAGTTTACACCATCAAAAAGGTTGGCGCAGGCGGCCAGGCCTTCACCCACAACGCTGCGGGCGATGTGTCGGGCTTCTTCGGCACCGCCCGTGGTCAGGTAGACGAAGGAGACGGCCATGCCTGATCGATGCAATGGTCTTACAGGGGGTCAAGCACTAAGCTTCCGCGCAAATATTGGTTGTGCTTTCAAGACCGGTCCGAAAGCTGTTCGGCCATGAGCAACGGGGATAAACCTTTCAAAGACAAAGTGGGCCTGGTTACGGGCTCGGCGCGGGGCATCGGACGGTCCATCGCAGAAGACCTGGCCGATTGGGGCGCGAACATCGTGGTTCTGGATGTGAAGCAGGCCGACTGCGACAAAACTGCGGCCGAGATCGCCGATCGTTATAAAGTTAAGGCCATCGGGTTGCAGTGTAACGTCGTCAACAAAGACGAAGCAAGCGCCGCGGCGGACAAAGTCAAGACCGAGATGGGCACGGTTAACTTTCTTATCAACAATGCCGGCATCATACGGGACAATTTGCTCATTCGCATGAAAGAAGAAGAATGGGATCTGGTGATCGACGTGAATCTGAAGGGTCCCTTCGTAATGACTCAGGCATTCCTGCGCTTGCTCATGAAGGCCGAACCGGCTCGCGTTGTGAACATCAGCTCCGTTTCGGGTCTTCTGGGGCAGGTTGGCCAGGCCAACTACTCTTCAAGCAAGGCCGGCCTTCTGGGCTTCACGCGCGTTGTTGCCCGGGAGTACGCGTCGAAAGGCATACTCTGCAACGCTATCTGCCCCGGCTTCATTCAAACCGACATGACCGGCAGCCTGGACGAGAAAGTTCAGGAAGAACTCAAGAAGATGATTCCGGTCGGTCGTGCAGGCCAGGTCAAAGATATTTCGCGTGTCGTGCGCTTCCTCTGTTCAGAAGATTCTGGCTACATCACCGGAAACGTGATTCGCGTCGACGGTGGCTCTGCAACCGGCATCTGAGAAAAGCAAAAAGAGACCACGGGCCTCGCTGCTCGTGGTCTTTGTTTTTCTGACCATCGCTTCTTCGCTGCTTTCGCAACCAGAAGAGATTGCTCCGGTCGATGTGGTTGCTCCGCGCCCCTCGCGCGAACTGAGCGCGGGCGGTTCAGCCGTCGAATTCGAAACTCAAAGCTATCGCGGGCGCTTTCAAACCCTCGACGAGATTCTCGAACGGGCGGCCGGTGTTCGTGTGCAACGCTACGGTGGGCTCGGTTCGTACACGACGCTTTCCATTCGCGGAAGCAACGCCAATCAGGTGAATGTGTATCTGGACGGCATTCCCCTGAATACGGCTCAGTCGGCCGAGGTGAACCTCAGCGATTTCAACACGGATCAGCTGCAGTCGATTCAGGTCTATCGTTCGGGCGCGCCAGGCGAATTCAGTCGTTCCGGCATTGGCGGCGCGGTCAACCTCGTGCCTTTCAAAGGTGAAGGCCAGAGCGGCGTTCGACTGACCGGGAGCGGGGGGTCGTACGGCACGTACCATCTGCAGGCTCGCGCCTGGGACGATGGCGGGGAAAGTCAAAAGCCGGCCTGGTCGGTGGGCCTGGGTTATCAACGTTCCGATCAGGACTTTCGTTTTCGCAACAACAACGGAACCCCGGTCATCAACACATCGGACGACTTCGATGATATTCGTCAGAACGCGCAGTTTCGGGATTTCGGGGCGACGGGTTATGTTTCCTTTTTGCCGGGTAGCAGCACCGAATTCAAGCTGCTGAACGATTACCGCTATCGACTACACGGAGTACCCGGGCCAGGTAACAACCAGACCGAAAAGACCGAACGCGAATTCTGGCGCAACACGACAGGGATCGGCACCGATTCGGCCGGCCTGCTGATTGATGAGCTGCGATTGAAAACGCGGGCCTTCTATACGGAAGGCCGCGAGCAGTTTTTTGATCCGCGGCAGGAATTTTCGTTCGGAAGCCCAAACGCGTCGACGCGTTATCAGAGCTATGGCGCCCATCTGATTCCGGAACTGTATTTGCTCGACTATTACCAGATTTTGCGTCCATTTGTGGCAGTAGAGCGTGAGACTTTTCAGCGTGTGCGACGCGATCGATTCCACGATCGCACGGACACAATTCCTCGAAAGTTTCGCAGCCATACCACGCTGGCGCTACAGGATGAGATCGGATTTTTCGATCGGCGTTTGCTTTTCATTCCCGGCATCCGACACGAGCGTTACGTGGACCGTTTCAACGATCCGGCGGCCAGCGGTCCGGCCACCTTCGAGCCCAACGGACACCGCGCCCTGACCGAATTCACGAATGCCGAGTTCGGGATCCGCCTGGCGGTTCTGCGCGACTCCCGCTTTGAATTCTATTTGCGGGGTCAGTACGAAGAGGCCCAGCGCGTTCCGACTTTTTTTGAATTATTCGGGGAGCAGGGCAGCGTGATTGGCAATACGGAACTCCTTCCCGAACGTTCCCGGGGCGGGGAGTTCGGCCCGGGCGCCACAATCCGCACACCCGATTTCATGTTTTCCGGCGAAGTGGTCGCCTTTGCGCGTGAGGTTGAGGACATGATTCTTTTTGTGCCCAACTCGCAATTCAGCCTGCGTCCCGAGAATGTGGACTCGGCCGAGATCGCCGGCGCCGAGGGCAGTGCACGTATTAGCTATCTCGACACGCTGGACTTTCAAGTGGACTATACGTACCAGCGCGCCGTCAACACCAGCGAAGTGGATTACCTGAACGGCAACTATCTGCCCTTGCGTCCGTTGCACGAATTCCACACCGGTTTAGATCTGACCTTCGAACACTGGGCAGCCGGGAGCGAGGGCCTTTTCGTCGGCGCCGTATTCAAGGATCGAACCAACGAGACCACAAATTACGAGGCCAGCCGCTGGATATTTAATGCGCATCTTTCGTACTCCTTTTTCGGGCGAAGCCACCGCGACCAGGAAGAGCTGCTTGCGACGATCGAAGTCAAAAACATCATGAACACGCGCGTTTCGGATATCGTGGGTTTTCCCTTGCCGGGGCGCACGGTATATGGCACGCTCACGTACCGCTTTTAGCTATGAAACCAGACCGACGACCATTGCGAAGCTTTCGATGTCTTCTTTTGTTGCCCCTGCTGGCTTGTGTGGCTCCGGCTCTGGCCTTCTGCGCCGACATTGAGAAACCGGATATATTTGCGGACCTGCTTTTGAATACGCAGACGGCAGGCCGGGTTGGCGTGATTTCTTCCGATCTGGGCAGCGCCGGTCGCTTCAGCACCGTATCTCTGGATGGTTTGCCGTTTTCAACGTTGACCGGAGTTCATTCGGACGCGGTCGGTCGTTTCCACGATGGCCGCGTGTATATTGTGAATCGACTCAATCGGGACAACATCCAGGTCCTGCAACCCTCGCTCGCGTTTCTAACAGTGCTTGAATTCTCCGTCGGCGCAGGTTCCAATCCGCACGACATCGCGATCGCTTCCAGCGCGAAGGCCTACGTTTCGCTTTACGAACGAAACTATCTTTTGGTCGTGAATCCGACGGTCGGCGCGATCATCGGCAGCATCAGCCTGGCGGCTTACGCCGACGCCGACGGCATTCCGGAGGCCAGTGCGCTTTACATTGACGGAGGCAGCCTGTACGTAGCTCTGCAGCGTCTGGATCGCAATGACCCGTCCGGTAAGTTGCCACCGAACAGCCCCTCAATTTTGCTGGAGATCGACACCGCGACCGACACCATTGTGGCTGCGCACACGTTTCCCGATAGCCGCAATCCCTTTGGTCGCTTTCGTCCGGTGAACCTGGGAGGTGTTCCGCACATTGCCATCGCCTGCCCGAATCGCCTGGGTTTCATCTCAGCGCTGGATGGCGGGGTCCAGGCTTTCAATCTCGTGACGCGGAGCTTTCGTCCCGGGCTCTTGTACGGAGAAGTGGCGGCGGGCGGAGACATTCTGGATGTGGTATTCCTGGATCAGAACCGCGCGTATGCTTCAGTTCTGGATGCCGCCTTTAACAAGACCCTGCAGCGCTTCGATCCAATAACCGGGCAGCGAACGGCCGTGCTTGCGTTTTTTCCGGCCGACTCCGGCTTCATCAGTGGGCTTGAGCTTTCCCCGGACGGGTCGCGTCTCTTTACCGGCAACGTTGATTTGAACGCGCCGGGAATCAGCGTTTACGATACCCGGCGTGGAGACGTGCCGATCACCGCCGCTCCGATTTCCGTTGGGTTGCGCCCGATCGATCTGTTCTCCCTGGAGTAGTCTCAGCGGGCGTCTTCAATGCGGTCAATGCGCACGCCATCGGTCACGGTGTCGGCCGGGTACAGTACGACCTCATCGCCGGGTTCTACGCCCGCGCCCACCATTGACTCAACCGGGCCGCGCCGAATCAGTTCCACTTCTGTTTCGACCGCGCGTCCGTCGCGAACAGCAAACAGCGCCCAGCCTTCGCCCCGCCGGAACAGTGCGCCAGTTGGAACCGTAATCGCATCGTCGGTTGCAAAAACGACAATCCGACACTCGACGCGGAAGTTGTCGCCCAGGGTGGACCACTCTTCGTGCGGTGAGAGGATATCGACGATCACGCGCACCCGTTGCTCCTCCACGCCGAGGGCGCTCAGGGTTGTCGCGGCGGCCGGTTCCACGCTACGCACCCGGGCTTCGAGCGGGCGTGGTCCGCCCCAGCGTTCCACCGTGACCGGAGCTCCCGCTCTTATATTTACCGCATCGGTCGAGAGCACGTCCACGTGGATTTCAAGCGACGCGGTATTGCCCACGTCCATGATCGGCTGGCCCATTTCAATCGGCCCGGCGTCTTCCCGATGCACGCGCAAAACCTGCCCTGCTGCCGGCGCGCGGATGGGCCGCAGAGTATCCCAGCGGACGCGCGCCAGCACCGCGCCGGTCCCGACCGAGTCGCCGGCGTGCAATTGAACGCGCTCCAGAACTCCGCTGACCGGAGAAAGAACAGTGTAGCGTTCGCGAATGCTTGTGACCCCATCCTCCTGGACGACCTGTTCAAACCGGCCTCGTTCGACCAGAGCGGTTTCGGCCGGCGCGGCCTCCGGTAGCAGGGCCATGACGACAATCCAGCCTGCTGCAAGCACACCCAGGGCGAAGAGAATATTGCGGCGTGTTGCCAGCGCTCGCCACTCTGCCAGATTTCCAGGAATCGATATCATGTTTACTCCCGTACCTTGAGCGTGGACAACATGTCCAGGCGGTTGATCTTTCTTCGAATTGCGAACGCGCTGAAGATGCCGGCCACAACCACAATCAGCATGGCGTACATGAACGAAGCGGGTTCGATGATCAAGGGGATGTCGAATCCTTCCACCTCGATCGATTGCAGCGAGAGGTACGCCAGTCCGTAACCAAACAGGCAACCCAGGGGCAGTCCGGGGATCATCTGCAGTATCAACTCACCGGTGAGCATCCAGAACACTTCCTGCCTCGTAAAGCCCAGCACACGCAGACTGCCCAGTTCCCAGGCTCGTTCAGAAAGGGAAACCATTGCGGTATTGTAGATGACTCCGAAGGCGATTACA
This sequence comes from Spirochaetales bacterium, assembly GCA_024233935.1. Lineage (GTDB taxonomy): Bacteria > Spirochaetota > Leptospiria > Leptospirales > Leptonemataceae > JACKOY01. Next base: position 427,860 of record JACKOY010000001.1, read on the forward strand.
CCGGCAAAGCCAACGAGTATGGCGGCGTAAATCGTGATCAACTCCGAGCTGGTTTGCTCGAACGTGGAGATGGCCCGATCGCGGGGCGTGACACTGGCCACCCGGGGCCTCTGGATCAGTTCGCGCTCAATGCGATCCATCTGGTTTGCTTCGGCGCTGAGAGCAACGGAAGTAAAGGCTGTTTGCTCGCCCAACACCTGCATGAGGTCGCCCAGATCCATGTACGCTCCGGAACCCAGGAGTTCTTGAACGGTGCCGGTCAGGGCGATGACGAAACGGCGGCGATCCGCCTCAAGGAGTTCGACCTCCAGTTCCTGGCCCGGCCGAATTCCCAGCTGCTCTGCCAGCCGGCGTCCCAAAAGCAGGCCCGCCGGCGGTAGTTGAACGCGCCGTCCCTGGTCGTCGATGATACGCCGCAGCCGGGCGTCGAAAGGAAAAGCCTGAATGACCGCGTCTTTGTGACGATGAGCAAAGCGCAGCCGTACCGGAACCGTGCGATAGCCCTCGGCATAGATTACACCCTGTTCGGCCTGGATTTCGGAAAGAGCCCGTCGCGGGACCGGATTTTCGAAGTTCACAATCAAATCTTCGCGCTGTACGTAGCGAAACTGCATCTGCATCATGTAATCCATCGCGTCGTCCCAGAAAAAACCAATCACGAGAATTTGCACCGAAAACGCGATGCCGATCACTCCCAGAGCCGCGCTGATGGGCTTTCGGGTCAAATTGCGAATCATCATGCGTGTTACGAGGGGCAGGCGTTCCAGAAGCACCTCAAGCAATCCGCGACGAAAAACCGGCGGGCTGGGCGGTCGCATCGCTTCGGCCGGGGCCAGTGTGACGGCCCGCCGGACCGCAAGCAGGGCGCCGCCGGTGGCAGCTGCGACTGCACTTAAGAGTCCCCCGATCACCAGAGGCAGGGTGGTTTCATATTCCAGAACCGGGAAACGATAGTAAATGCGATAGAGCCCGGTCATCGCTCCGCCCATCCAGATACCGGTGGCAATGGCCGGTAGCGCCCCGGCCAGGGCGATGACGTTCACAAGTACCAGATAGTGCACGGCTATGCTGCCGTTGCGATAACCCAGGGCCTTAAGCGTCGCCACCTGACCGCGCTGCCGGGCTACCAGGCGATTGATGACCACGTGGAGAAGAAAGGCCGCCACACCCAAAAAGATGCCCGGAATCATAATCGCCAGCGCGCGCATCTGGTTGATGTCGTCGCGCAGGAACATGTTGGATGTCTGGCGGTCGCGGCCAAAGCTATCGAGTCCGCCGTAGGCTTCCGTCGTTTCGTCGATTCGGCGCAACACCGTGCGTTCGGACCCGCCATGGCTCAACGTGAACACGGCGCTGTTGATCGCCCCTTCCATGTCCACCGCCGCCGCAAGCACGGACTCCGGAATCCAGCAGATGGCGTTGTGTTTGAAATCGGGAAGGGGGCTCTGGGCGCCAAAGGCATAAACGAACTCGGGCGAAAGGCCGGTACCGACGATGCGAAACTCGCGGCGCCTTCCGTTGAGTATTGCGGTCACACTATCGCCCGGGTTCAGGGCGTTCGCTTCCGCAAAGGTTTCGTTTACGAAGACCTCGTCGGCGCGGTACGATTCGGGCAAACGACCGCGGCGCACATACACGCGGTTCAAAACCAGACTCCCCTGGTCGGGCAAGGATACAAAGCGCCCCATGGCGGGTTCGCCGCCCGCCAGTTCAAGCGGCGCCTCGTAAACGATTCGCCCTTCCGAAAACGTCACGCCATCGATTGTGTTCAGTTCGTCGAGCAGCGTGCGGGGCGCGCGTTTGAAAAATGTAAAGGCGTCGGCAAAGCGAGACTCCCGGTAGAAACGATCACGTGCGTCACGAAGCGATCTGTAGGCCCCGAGAGAGGCAATCAACACGGACACTCCGGCCGCAACCACCAGCGCCATCGTAAGGACCTGGGCCCACATCTGGCCGAGGTCGCGCAGAGTCTTTCGGGCCAGGGGACTTACCACGTAATCTCCGCCGGCGCCTTTTTGTGCCGGTTGCGCTCTTCGCGTGCAATGCGCCCATCACTCAGGCCCAGTACGCGGTCCGCCATCAGCGCTATCGAAGCGTTGTGGGTGATCACAACGGTTGTGGTGCTTAATTCGCGATTTGCGCGATCGATGGCTTCCAGCACCAGTTTACCGGTCTGATAGTCGAGGGCGCCGGTCGGCTCATCGCAGAACAGAACCGCCGGGCGACGGGCAATGCCGCGAGCGATGGCCACACGTTGCTGTTCCCCGCCGGACATCTGAGAAGGAAAATGATCGGCCCGATCCTCAAGGTCGACCAGGGCCAGGGCTTCCAGCGGGGTCATGGGGTCTTTGCTGATTTCGGTTACCAGCGCTACGTTTTCGCGGGCGGTCAGGCTCGGGATCAAATTATAAAACTGAAACACGAAACCCACGTGCTCGCGCCGAAACATGGTTAGATCCAGCTCGGAGAGGCCGGCCAGATTGCGCCCCCGGTACGTGACGCTCCCGCTGGTGGGAGTATCCAGCCCACCCAGAATGTTCAGCAATGTGGATTTTCCGCTTCCGGACGGTCCCAAAAGCACAACGAACTCGCCTGCAAAGAGCTCCAGGTTCACGCCCCGCAGTGCGTGTACCTCCACTTCTCCCAGGTGGTACACGCGGGTCAGGTCGCGAGCCTCAAACAGGGGGGCCGCTGCAGGTTTCTTTTTCGTCACGCACTACGGAATTCGCACGGCTCCGTGACCGACAAGAGCGAATTTCCCGATGTGTCCCGCGCCGGATCCGATCCGGGGCCGACTCTTCGATGGTCAAGTGGCTGATTATCCAGCCTAAATGCCTAAGAAATATACACCCTGGACGGCGGAGGAAGCGGCTGCGCTCGCCCTCAGGAGTCAGCCTGCCCGAAAAACGGGCAATCACACCCTGGTACAGCTCTTGCAATGCTTCCCTGTCATCCCCGGCCCTCGCCGGGCGTTAAAGCGCAACCAATCAGGGCGCGCTGAACCGGAGCCTGTCCGGGCCGCCGCAGGGATGAATGACAGGCAGCAGTTAAAGAAACGACGTGAAGGAGTATTGTATGACGCGCAGAAACAAGTGGCTGTCGTTGCCGATGGCCGTCTGTCTCCTCACTCCCGTCATCTTCGCAACGCTGTCACTGATCGACTCGCCGCTCCACGCCCAGGAGGCGGAAATGGCAGTGGAAACAGTGACGCAAACCCCTGCGGAGGCGACCGGAGTGTCGGACGAGATGTTCACTGTGAACAATGTCTGGATGATGGTGTCGACCTTTCTGGTCTTCATCATGCACCTTGGCTTCGCGATGATCGAAAGCGGGCTGACCCAGGCAAAGAACACGGTCAACATTCTGTTTAAGAATACCATGATTGTCGCTATCGGTCTTTTGACCTACGCGCTTATGGGATTCAACCTCATGTATCCGGGCGATTTTAACGGATACCTGGGTTTCGCAGGTTTTGGTCTCTCGACTGACGCAGCGGGGCTGACTCAAAACTACAACACCGGCTACACGTACTGGACCGACTTCTTGTTCCAGGGCATGTTTGCAGCTACGGCTGCAACAATCGTCTCGGGCGCCGTGGCGGAACGGGTGAAACTGCACTCGTTTCTGATTTTTACGGTGATCTATGTTTCGATTGCCTACCCGATTATTGGCAGCTGGCAGTGGGGCGGCGGATTCCTGAGTGAGCTCGGATTTTCCGACTTCGCCGGTTCCACCCTCGTGCACTCGGTTGGTGGTTGGGGCGCCCTGGCGGGCATCTTGATGCTCGGACCGCGTATCGGCAAATATACGCCGACCGGAACCAAACCCATTCTGGGACACAGCATGCCGCTCGCGACGATCGGTATGTTCTTGCTCTGGCTGGGTTGGTTCGGGTTTAACGGTGGTTCGGTGCTCAGCGCCGATGCGGGCGGAGTTTCCTATGTGCTCGTGACGACCTCACTTGCCGCTGCGGCGGGAATCGTGAGCGCCGTGATCGTTTCGACGATTATCACCAAGAATCCCGACCTCTCGATGGCTCTGAACGGATCGCTTGCCGGTCTGGTTGGAATTACGGCTGGCGCGGATGCTGTGACCATCACCGGTGCCATCCTGATCGGAACTATTGCCGGCGCTGTGGTCGTGCTTTCAGTAATCCTGCTGGATAAACTGAAACTGGACGACCCGGTGGGTGCGGTTTCCGTTCACCTTACGTGCGGTATCTGGGGCACGCTTGCCACCGGACTCTCATTCTTCCGTATAGATGAGACCGGCCAGGTGGGCGCTCAGCTGGCGGGAATCGCCGCAGCGGGCGCGCTTGCGTTCCCGTTCGCACTGTTGCTCTTCACAATTTTGAAATTCACTCTGGGCATTCGTGTGCCGCGTGAAGAAGAGCTTAAGGGTCTGGATATCGGTGAACATGGCCAGGAGGCCTATGCCGGATTCCAGGTATTTGATGTGACCTGAGTCACGGTTGATAAGGAGCAAAACAATGAAATTGATCCATGCTGTAATTCAACCGCACAAGCTCACGGACGTAAAGCAGTCCCTGGCAAAAGCGGGTGTCACCAAGATGACCGTGACCAGCGCGCTGGGATGCGGTCAACAGAAGGGATTTTCAGAAGGCTATCGTGGTGTAATCCACGAAGTGAATCTTCTGAAAAAGACAGTCATCGAGATCGGTGTGAACGAAGATTTCGTCGAACCGACGGTCAAAGCGATCGTCGACGGCGCAAGAACCGGAAACATCGGCGATGGCAAGATTTTCATTTTGGACTTAAAGGATGCGATTCGCATCCGAACCGGAGAACGGGGCAACGAAGCAATCGGCTAGATGTCTTCCTCCACGCGGCCGCTTCGTGATGGCCGCTAAATTGATTCAGGCCGGGCCTCGCGTAAGCGGGGCCCTTTTTTTTGTTCCTGGCCTGGATCAAGTACCGACGTCATGTTTCGGTTGCAAACACGGGATCGAAGTACCCACCAATCGAATGCATTGTATGGCGCCGCCCGGGCAGGCACTTGATGTGAGAGTCAGGCCGAATGCGGGGCGTTCAGCGACGGAGCCACGCCGATCCTCGAAAGCGCGTCTTCAAAGGCCATCAGCGTGCGTTCGGGAGCGAAGAACGCGCGTCGACGGCGCTGGGCTTCCAGTACGCGCTGCCGGACATTGCCATCGTGAACAATGAGGCTCATGAGTTCTGCGACCCGCGAATAGTCCTTCTGGAAAAAGATCACGCCACTGTCGCCGAGGGTTTCCGGAATGACTGACGAACCGAAAGCGAGCACCGGGACGTCAAGGTGCATGCACTCCACAAGCGGCACAAAGAAACCTTCGTGCTCACTCATCGAAAGGAACAGATGGCTTTTTCGATAGAAGGTCATGATCTCTGAGGGCGAAACCATGCCGGTGAATACGACGTGATCTTTCAGATCCAGTTCTCTGGTCAGGTTGAAGAGTTCAGCGGTGTAGCCGCGTACTCCCGGGTGAAACGAACCAACAATCAGAAGCCTGGAACGGCTGTGGATCTTTCGGAAGAAGTAGAAGGCCTTCAGGAGGTCTTGATGCCGCTTGTTCGGAAACACCCGACCGACAAACAGGATGTTGATGCAACCGTCGTCGAGATACTCCAGGTGCCGGGGCAGTAGGTCAACCGGCGCGTGGTCCATTTGAAAGGCCACCGGCATCACGGAAACATCCGCGTAGCCCATCTCCCGCAATTCTGCAGCATTGTAGTCGGAATCCGCGAGATTCAATTCGAACTCACCGGCCAGTTCACCCAGCAGACGGCCGGTCACGGTCAATTGTTCCGCGATCAAACGGTTATAGGGCGCCACGAAGTCGGGCGGCGTCATATTGTGAAAGATCAGCGCTTTGCGGGCTTTGAGTCTCGGCAATTGCAGAAGAAATTCGGACCAAAAGGAGTGATGATAGATTAGAATGTTGTTTTTGTTCTCGCGGTATTCGCGGAAATGTCTTACGCGATCGCTATCGCGCTCGGGGAAGTGTTGCGAATAGATGTTCGATTCAAAGCCGCGTCCCCGCAGATAGTCCTGGAGGACCATGGCCTCGGCAGAGATCGCATCGCCGCGGGCAAAACCGGCGCAGAACTGATCGATTCTTTTTGCTTTCGGCGTGCCCACCGAATTCAGGATCCGCCGGCGGGGTTGCCATGCAGGCGCCGGCAGGCCGGATGATCGCGGTAGTTGCCACGCAGGGTTTCGCAGTCGGTGCTTTCGGCGACTACGCGGGAACACTCGCCATAGGCTTCGTACAATTCCGGTTCGTAGTCGGCTGCCTGGGCGTCCCGCGGATCGACACTCAGTTCACCAATCAGGTTGTACTGGTTCTCCACGCAGAGGTCCCGATCCATGCGGCGGGTTACCATATCACGCCGCTCGGGGCTGTTTGAGAGGCGCTCTTCCACATCCGCTTTCATGCAGGCCAGCACCGCCCGGCAAAAACGATCGGCATCGGCCTGATAGCGCTGCACGATTTCCGGGGGAGGGGCGGCCGGGCGTTTGCACGTCCAGAAACCGGGAAGCAGCGCGAGAAAAAAGAGGAGGCGCACCGGATGCACAGTGGAGGCAGTCTCTACCCGGCGCGGGCGGTGGCAAGTTAATTTGGTTGACTGAGCCAGATTGGACGCGCAAGCGACTTAGACTGGCTTTATCCCGGAATCCTATGACCAACTCCAGCATTCGCCGCCCCATTATCTGGTCCGGCCTGATTATCGCGTGTGTGGCTTTTCTACTCTCGGCCTACCTGGCGTGCAAGCATGCCGGCATCTGTCAGTCTTCGGTTGGCTGCCTGATCGATGGCACCGACGGTTGCGCTGAGCTGGGCCGTAGCGAGATGTCCCGCTTTCTGGGCATCCCGATCGCCTTCTTCGGCGTGTTCTACTATGCCTTCGTGTTGGCCTGCTTCGCGCGTCTGCTCTTCAAAGCGCCCCGGGACCAATCCGCCCGCACCGTGACACTTTTGATGACAGCGGTTGTGTTCGGTGTCGTCATCGACGGGTTTCTGGCCTACCGGAACTTCATGGTCTTGATTGTGCCCTGTCTGCTCTGCTTTTATACTTACGTTTGCCAGGCCCTGATTCTGGTCCTGTCCGGCGCTTTGTTTTCCATCGAAAGCAAAGCAAACCGCGAAGTCGGCACGCTGGACACTCTCGGTCGCTCTTTGCTTTCGGCCTGGCCCCAGTACCTGGGCTCGGTTCTCGCAACGCTGGCGGTGATTATCTCGCTTGTGGCGGCCGCCTCTTCCGCCGGTGGCAACACGGCCGATCGTGGCGTTCCACTGTTGAACCCCGAGCAGGTGCCCGCAGTACTTGCGGACTTCGAACGTGAGACCAAACCGGTTGGCGTTTCCGAAGCGGGTCTGGATTCGATCGAGGGCTCGCCGGACGGTTACATTGTGATTCATAAGTGGGCTGATTTTCGCTGCCCGCATTGTTTGCACATGAGCCAGCTTCTTCAGTATGCGCTGCAACGCTGGCCCGGCCGCATTCGGGTTTACTACCGTCACTTCCCGCTGGATGGGAGTTGCAACCCGGCCATGCGACGCGACCCAACGCGAGAGTGGCCTGGCTATTCCTGCACGGGCGCACGCGCGGCCCTGTGCGCTCCGGCGCAAAATATTTTCCCGGCCTTGTATCACGCCCTGTTCGATCTTCAGGAGCGTCAGATCATGATTGAGCCGGCGGTCGTGCAATCGATCGTGCAGGAGTTCGGCGGGGATTGGACGGAAATGCAGCGTTGCATGCAGGATCCGGCGACCGATCAGAAGCTTTTGCGGGATATCAATCAGGCCCTGGCCTTTGAAATCAACTCGACACCAACCGTGATTGTAAACGGCCGTATGTTGCCGGCGGGCACGCCATCGACCCGCGCTTTTATCCAGGTTCTGGACGCGCTGGTTATACAAAAAGAAGGCGCGGCTGCGATCGAAGACTTTCGACGCCGCCATCCCGACGAGGCGCGCTGAGATGGCGGAGATACGCGGCGGAAAGAACGGATCCGGTCAGCGCCACGCGGTCCTGGTCAGCGAGTGGAATGATTTTATTACGTCCGCTCTGCTGAAGGGAGCCCTGGCGGCGTTGCAAGATCACGGAGTGGATTCGGAGAGCGTGGATGTCATTCATGTGCCCGGGTCGTACGAATTGGGCCCCGCGGCGCGGCGCGCTGCCCAGACCGGTCGCTACGATGCGATCACCTGCCTGGGTTGTGTCATTCGGGGCGCGACCGCACACTTTGACCACGTAGCCGGCCAGGCAGCCCGCCTGATCGCGCAGGCCTCGTACGAGACGGGCCTTCCGGTGATCTTTGGAGTGCTCACGACCGACACGATCGAACAGGCGATTGAGCGAGCCGGAACCAAAGCCGGCAACAAAGGTTACGAAAGCGCTGTGGCCGCCATCGAACTGGTCAACGTCTACCGCCAGCTCTGATTCGCCTTGCTCCTGGATCGCAAGGCTCGCTCTTACTGAGCGTACGTTACGCCACAAAAAAACCCGGCCGATATTTCTATCGGGCCGGGCCTTTAATAAGCAACTTAGATCAGCAGATCATTACTGCGCCGATTCCTGATTCATAGGGCGTTCCGCACCCGTTGTGTCGGTCTGCACAGCCGTGTTGGGACGCGTCTGTGATTGGCTTTGTGTCGGACTTTGTGTCTGGTTCTGAGCCTCACCGGCGCTCATGTTCTGCGGCGCCGAGCGCAGGAGGGTAATCTCAATGCGCCGGTTCTGTGCACGTCCGGTCGCACTTGAGTTTTCCGCGACCGGCTGGTGCGGTCCGCGAGAGACGGCCGCCATACGGCTTGCATCGATGCCTTCTTGTTCGGTCAGATGGCGCACAACGGTGATGGCTCGTGCGGCTCCCAGTTCCCAGTTTGAAGGATAACGTCGCACCAGGTTGGGGCCTATGCCGCGCGAATCCGTGTGACCTTCCACGTAAAAGGTCATGGCCGGCATCTTTTTCAGTACCGTCGCGATGTTCGCAAGCACCTGCCTGCCGCGTGCGTCGAGGCCTGCCTGGCCCGAAGAAAACAGAGCCGTTTCCTTGAACGAAAGGCGAATCATGCCATCCATACGACGCACACTTAAATCGCCCGCCGACAGCTGTTCTTCAAGCGCCACAATCAACTCGTCGAGCGCCGCGTCGAGTTCTTGATTCGCCAGGTCGCGACTGCGCTGAATCGAACGAAGTTCATCGAGCAGGCGACGCGAGCGCGCGTCCAGATCGTTGATCCGACCTTCGAGTTCGGCGATTCGTTGCTGCAAACGTGTGCGCTCCTGCTGCACGGTCTCCAATTCGGTGGATGTGTCTGCGTTTTCCTGCTGCAGATTCGCGAGCCTCTGATTGGCCGCAGTGTTCTCGCGTTTCACGCGGTCAAGTTCCGCCTGAACTCTTTCGAGTTCCGAACTCAACCGGTCTCGTTCGGATTGAAGTTCGTCGCGTTCGCCTTCCAGGTCGGTCGCCCGAGCTTGAGCTTCGTCGCGCTGCTTTTCGGCCTCTTCAAGTCGAGATGCGCTCACGCAGCCGGCAAAAAAAGCCAGCGCGAGCATCAGTATGGGGGTCACTACCGCGTTTCTTATGTTGATCATGATTTCTCCGGTGATTTGTACGCAACAAGCCTGAGCAGGGCCTCGCACGCTACTCGCAAGGATTGTAGGTTCGCGAAATTTTCTGTCAAGAGGTCGCCCGAGAATTTATCCGGACGAAGGGACATAAAGCTGCCGGCGTGTCGCGTGCGCGCCGTTTTTTTCGCCGTGCACGCGGCCTTACTGCGAATCGAGCTTTAGTATGTGCTGGCCGACTCGATTTCCTGATCGCCCTTCATGTCTGCTACCGGCGCTACGGACATGGCAGCCGCCGATGATCCTGGTTGGCTCAGAGCGGTCGGTGCGCGCAACAACGCGATTTCGATGCGGCGGTTTTGAGCCCGACCGGCGGGGTTGCTGTTGTCCGCAATGGGTCGGTGCTGGCCGTGGGTCACGGCCGCGAGTCGCGAAGCATCAATGCCTTCCCTTTCTGTCAGGTGCCGGACGACGGTTACTGCCCGCGCTGCGCCCAGTTCCCAGTTTGTCGGATAACGACGCACCAGTCCGGAACCGATGCGACGGCTATCGGTATGCCCTTCTACATAAAATGTCATGCCGGGCATGCGTCGCAGCACTTCGGCGATATTGGCCAGCGCGCGTCGGCCACGTGCATCGATGTTTGCCTGTCCGGATTCAAAGAGTGCCGTTTCGCGAAAAGAGAGGCGCACCATGCCTTCGACTCGACTGACCGTGACATCGCCGGTACTGAGTTCGTTTTCTAGGTTCACCACCAGACTATCCAGTACGATATCCAGATCACGCTCGGCCATTTCCCGGTTGTGTTGAATGGATCGCAGTTCGTCCAGGAGCCGCCGGGAACGCGCGTCCAGCTGTCCCAGACGCGACTCGAGTTCCGCAATACGCATCTGCAATCGCGTGCGCTCCCGGTTGCGCTCGGTTCGGCTTGCGTCTAATTGATCGCTCGCGTTGGCGTTTTCCTGCTGCAAATGCGCGATGCGTTCTTGAGCTTCCGCGTTCTGTGATCGGATTAAGGCCATCTCACCATTGATTCCGGCGAGTTCGGTCTGCAGGCGGTTTCGTTCCTGATCGAGATCGTCGCGCTGGCTGGCCAGGCGACTGCGTTCTGCTTCCAGCGCCGAGGCTTCCGCGCGGGCCTGGTCTCGTTCTCTCTCGGCCTGTTCAAAGCGGGATGTGCTTACGCAGCCCAGAACAAGCAGGAGGGCGAGGGTGGAGCCACCCCGGATGAGGGGCAACAAAAGGGTCTTCATCTTGAAATCCTCCCGGATTCCGGGGACCGGTTGCCCGGCCCCATATGGGGCGCTCTGTATTGCATTTTGGGGTTCCTGTCAATAGTCCCGGTGTGTTTTCTTATCGTGATGGCCCAAAAAAATTCGGGTCGGATCTCAGACTGAAGGGTTCTTTCGAGTCCTTTTGGTCCAACCTGCGTTCCAGGGGGGTCTTCGTTTTGGAAAGCATCGTGCTTTACTTGCCCGGCTGGTCCGGGTCAGTGTCCGGTAGTAGCACGCTTTGCCTCATGGTTGCCGCAAATTCCAGAAAGAAGCGTCGGGGCCCCAAGCACCCGCACACCCACGCCCGGGAAGTTGCCCTGCAGGCGCTCTACCAGCTTGAGGTGGGCGGGTATACTCTGGAAGAGGTGCTCGCCCTGCGCTGGTTGAACTCACCCATGGAGGAAAGCGCCCGCAGCTACTTCGACGAACTCGTGCGCGGGGTGCATGCTGGCCGTCCCCTGCTGGAGGCGGTCATTCGGGAGCACTCCCACAAGGACTTCACCCAGGTTTCGATGGTCATTCGATCCATTCTGGCGATCGGAATTTTCGAGATGGGCCGCGCTCAGGTTCCGGCCGAAGTTATAATAGACGATTTATTGAATTTGACCCGGACTTACGACGGGGAGGAATCTGTGGCATTTGTAAACGGCATACTGGATGCCGCCTCCCGACGAAGTGCGTCGCCGGATTCTCCGGAATAGAAGTTATGCCCAGCGGACGAAACCGATTCAGCCTGGATGCTCCGGCGGAGCGTCCCGTAAAATTCGCGCATGCCGACGACCCGGAAAGCGTTGGTTACAGCGGGGAAACGATCTATATTGATGAGCCCGAGCGCACCTATCGGCGCCGATTCGGGTTGCGTCTCTTCATGGGCGCCGGCCTGCTTTTGCTCCTTTTGGCCGTCGGTGCGGCCGTTTTCTACTACTTTCGTTATTACGCCCCCGGTTCCGAAGATACCGCCGACGGCGGCCAGGGTTTCGAACGGGTAGAACAGGTATTCCAGGATCGTTATTATCTGCCGTCGGGCGAGTTCAGCGACGAATTCAATCGGGCGGTTGCACTGTATCGCGATTATGAAACGCACCGAGCGCAGGCGCTTTTCGAAGGCATTTTGACTTCCAGCGCCGCCGACTCCGAGAAAGCGGCCGCCCTCGTTTATCTGGCTTTGATGAATATTCGCACGGAGCGTTTCGACCGGGCCCGGCTGCTGCTAACGCGTGCCCTTGAGTTCGATTCGGAAAGTGTACCGGCGCTTGTGAACCTGGCGATTCTGGAACGCCGTCTGGGCAACCAACAGGAGGCCGAACGGCTGGCTCTTAAGGCCCGTCAACTTGCTCCGGGTAACGCCGAAGTGCAATTGTTGCTGGGCAACATCTATGCCGAGGGCCAGGATCCGGGACAGGCCATCGCCGCCTACGAAGAAGGCATAGCCAGCAATCCGGACGATCCGTTTTTCTATTACAATAAGGCGCTGGTACTCATGCGCACCGAGCGCTACGAAGAAGCGATTCTGAACTTTTCGAAGGCGATCCAGGTTGCCGGCGCCGGTAGCGTCGCGGTTCAATCGCATGCTCACCTCGGTCAGATTTATTTTAACCAGAACAATCTGGAACTTGCGGCCGATCACCTTTCGCAGGCCGTGCGTCTGGCTCCGGACAACGGGAAGTACCACTACAACCTGGGCGTCGTGCGTCTGCGCATGAACCAGAACGATCGCGCGTTACGCTCTTTCGAGCAGGCTCTGCAGGCCGGCACCAACGAGGCCCTGGTGTACCGGGCCCTGGCGCGCGCTTTTGAACGGCTGAATCAGCCGACGCTTGCGATTCGGGCGCTGGAAAAAGCGCTCTACATGAACCCTAACGATATCGATAGCCTGTTCGCTCAGGCCGAATTGTTTCGCAGACAGAACGATTTGTTAGGCGCTGCCGAAGCCTACAAGCGCATCGTGAACATCACGCCGGGGGATACAAACACCCAGGAGGCGCTCATCGCCCTGTCCGGAATCTATATGCAGATGGAGCGCCACAACGACGCCATCGACATGCTGGAACGAGCCGAACAGTTGCGGCCGGGCAATCCGCGGGTCTATTACGAACTGGGTCTGGTGTATGACCGAGCAGGGCGCCGGGGCCTTGCGATCGAAACCTGGCGCCGCGCGCTCAGCACTCCCCGGGATCGCGCCGTGGAACCACTGACGCGGGATCAGGAGCGCGAAATTCGCCTGGCTCTGGCGGACGTGTACCGCAGGGAAGGTGGCTACGAATTGGCTCTGCAGCAATATCGAGTCGTTCGGGAGCGCAATCAGGAGCCCCCGGCCCGGGTAGAAGATCCGGAACTGGATTACGAAATCGCGATGACCTACATGTCTTTGATGGATTATCGCAATGCGGTGGCTTCCCTGGACCAGGTGATTGAAGCGCGCAGTACGCCGGTGGAGATGCGGCGTGACGCCCTCCTGCAACGGGCTGTCGCCTACGGACGCATCGGCGGTCAGGCCAACGTGGAGCAGGCCCGAACCAGCATAAACCAGGCCGTGCGCCTGGACCCGCTGGATCAACAGGCCAGGCTTGTGCAGGCTTCGATTATGATGGAGACCGGTTCGATGGTGGACCGGGAAAAGGCCATTGAAATTCTGGTGGCCGTAACGCGTTCGGACGTTCCCGCGGACCTCGCTTCAAAGGCCCACAACCTGCTGGGCCTGGCGTACATGCAGAACGGGGAGTACCGGGAGGCGCTTGCCAGTTTTGACGCGGCGGTTCAGCTTGACCCTTCCAATGCCGAGGCGTACCAAAATCAGCGCGTGGCTGCAAACGCCTACGAAAGCAGCCTCTGACCCTGGTCGCGTCACCGGCCCGACGAAACACGTTTCCGCCAACCTTTCGCCAGAGGCAAAGCCGATGGCTGGCTTTCGGCTTTGCCCGAAGGGTCTTCTTGCGACTCTGTTTGTTTCGGTCGCGTTTTGTCTTTTGGGCGCGCCACTGGGTGCGCAGAATCGCGACCAGACACTGCGCGCCGACCTCGCCTCCGGTGGCGTCGCGCGCCGTCAGGCAATGTGGTATGTATACCAGGAACATCGCGATGAACTGCTACCGGAAGTGGCCGAATATCTCTTCAAGAGCGATGACAGCCAGGACCACGCCGCGATCCTGAATGTTTTTCGAGCCTACGGAGCCGCGCTAGAACGCCACCTGCCGAACTGGGTGGACATTCTCGACCGCTTTGTCACCCACGATGTGGATCCCGATGTACTGGTCGCCTGCATCGATCGAGTCACGTTTTTTCGCGAACACCGGTTGGTCTTCGCCCTGACCCGCCTGGCCGACCACCCGCGTCGTCGGGTGCGCCTGAAGGCTTACGCGGCCCTCTCCGATCTCGGAAACGACACCCTGATCCCGGTCTTGCTGAGGCTGCTGAACGAAGGGGAGCCGTTGCAGCGCATGTATGCCCTCGAAGGGTTTGCGCTCTACAGCGATCGGCGCCTGACCCAGTTTCTGGCGCAGTCGGTGCGCGACGAAAGCAAATCGGTGCGCATCTTTGCTGTCGAGGCGATCGCGGCCAGTCCCGGGGCCGGGGAACTGGTGGGCACTCTTGTGCAGCGCTATCAGACGGAGCCCGATCCGGAAGTGCGCGAGCGCATACTCGAAGTGGTCGGAAGAGAGCGCTGGGTGGGCCAGGCCTTTCTGATACACCGGGGCCTCGCCGACGATTCCGCCCTGGTGAGGCGGGCTGCCCTGATGGCCGCCCGCACAATTCCGGATCGTAGCGCGGCCTATCCAATTTCCCAACAGCTAACCAATGAAGTGGATCGGGACTTGAAAATACTGGGCACAGATGTTTTAATGGAACTGGGTCGAAGCGGCGGGGGCCTCGGCCTGGTCCGTCTGCTGGAAGGCGATAACGCACCGGAAGTGCGGGCCCGGGCTGCTCTGGCGCTGGGCGTGCTGGGAGAGCGGGTCGGTGTACCGGCCCTTGTTCGCGCTCTGGACGAGGACGGGGCCGAGCGGGTGCGGATCGAAGCAGCCGGCGCGCTCGGTGAGTTGCGAGACGACCGCGCGATCGAGTCACTCAGGGCGGCGGCCGTGCGCGAACGGGAGAGCTACGAGGTGCGTAGCGCTGCAGTTCTGGCGTTGTCGCGGAACCGCTCGCCGGCAGCCGTGCAGGCCCTCGGTGAACTGGAATCCGGGGCGCCCGATCCGGTAATTTCCAGGCAGGCCCGTCAACTGCTTCAGTCGGGGGGCCGATAAGGGCGAAGCGTGCTCCTATGGCCACAGAAGACGACAAAATTGATCTGACCGCCAGCGATGGTCCCCAGGGTCTCGGAGAGTTGGACCTCGGCGAACCTTCTTCGGGGGCGCCCGCCGCGTCTGAACCCGCGGCTGGCCGTCGTCGTCGTCGCGACCCTTTTAAGGGCATGGAGCAGGTGCTTTCTTCGGAAGCGGCCCTGAAATCACGGGAGCTGACGTCGCTTTCGGAATTGAAGCGCATCAAGCGGGCCCGCCTGCGGCACGAAGGACAACAGGTTGTCACCGACGATATCAAGAAGCTGAAGTCGCTGACCATTGAACCCAAGCTGCCTCCGGGAGAGTACATCAACTACTATGTGGAGCCGGTACGCATTGAGTACTACATTCCGCGCGAATCAAGATTCGCGACCGAGCGTCGTTTTCTGTACATACCGCTGATCGACCCGGAGCCCCGCACAGACCCGGACGATAAGATCCTGCGCAGCCACATTGAACAAAACCGATTCATTGATCTGATTGATCTTATGAATCAATTTCCGGTCCACATTACCGACATTCTGGAATCGTACGGTTCCACTATGAATCTCTATGAATCTCTGTCGCGCTCTTTCAACGCCGCCCTTTCGGGAAATGAAGAAGCCTATAAATCTGCGTTCTATTTATGCGAAGCCCTGACCGAGTATGAGCCTACGATCGCGTCTTTGCAGTTCTTGGGGGAATTTCTTGCCTGGGATCTGAACTGGTTGACCCGTGCTATGAACACGCTGGGCATTGAGTTTGCCGCGTCCGACAAGACGATCGCCTACTTCATTAAGAAGCGCAACGACTACTGGGAGCAACACGGGCTGGATTACGACGAGCGATTTGAAATCCTCGCGGCCCTGTTCTACGAGCAGGCCTTTCCGAACCGCCATCTGGAGTACGAAGAAGAAGATTACTTCTACGATATCTTCGACAAGAAACACAGCATTTGAACGGCTGGTTGCAAATCCTCTTTGCCCGACCGCCGGTTCCGGGCAAAGTGAAAACCAGACTGGCCGCGTTTCTCGGACCCCAGGGCGCCGCCACGCTCTACAGGCGATTGCTGGAACACAGCCTGCGCGAACTGCGGCAACCCGATGTCGCGCTCGAAATTCATTCGGCGACGGGCGAAGACAGGCACGTTTTGGAGGCGCTGGCTTCGGGTCTGCAGGTGCGGGTGCAGGCCGAAGGTGACCTGGGTGCGCGTATGGCCCATGCGCTGTGCGAAGCGGCCGCTCCGCTTCCGGATGAAACACCGGTAATTCTTTGCGGCACCGACATCCCCGGCTATGGCGCGGCCATCGGTCGGCAAAGCGCGGCCCTGCTATCGTCCGGGACCTGCGTGTTGGGCCCGACCAACGACGGCGGCTATTATCTGGTCGGAATGCTGGCCGGAGACCTGCGCAACCGCGACCGGGTTGCGAGCGTCTTTGAGGGCATCGCCTGGTCGAGCGAACAAACACGAAAACAACAAGAAGAACAACTGCGGGCACTGGGTTTTTCGGTGCGTCTTGCGCCCGAACTGTGCGACATCGACACCTTCGACGACTTCGCACAGTGGAAAGAAGAGCCGGGCTGTTTCGCCCGGGACCTGTTCCCCGATCTGCGCGTCATACTGCCTGTTCTGAATGAAGAAGAAAGCCTGCCTGGAGTTCTTAGAGATCTATTTAAACTGAATTACTTTCGCGAGATCATTTGCGCCGACAATGGCAGCAGCGACGCGTCCGCGCAAATTGCGGCCGCGGCGGGGGCTACTGTGACCCATTGCCCGGAGCGGGGTTACGGCGCCACCTGCCTGGCGGCCCTTGACCATTTGCGGCGAAACGGAGGCTGTGACGTTGTGCTTTTTGCCGACGCGGACGGGGCTGACGATCCGGCCTCAATTCCCT
This sequence comes from Spirochaetales bacterium, assembly GCA_024233935.1. Classification (GTDB taxonomy): domain Bacteria; phylum Spirochaetota; class Leptospiria; order Leptospirales; family Leptonemataceae; genus JACKOY01. Next base: position 444,863 of record JACKOY010000001.1, read on the forward strand.
CGATTCTTTCGCCGGTGGTCTCGGACGAATTCGATCTGGCGCTCGCGGCGAGGCGCTCGGACCTGGCCGAGTCCGGGGCCCTGCAGGGGCATCAACGACTGGGCAATCGATTGGTGACCGCTCTTGTGCGTTTGCTCTACGGTTTTCCATACCAGGACCTGGGCCCATTACGGGCCATTCGCTGGCAGGCTCTGGAGCGCCTGCACATGGAGGATCGCAACTACGGCTGGACGGTGGAAATGCAGATCCGCGCTGTGCGAGAAGGCCTGCGCATTCAGGAATTGCCGGTCGCCTACCGTCGCCGGCAGGCGGGCCGGAGCAAAGTAAGCTCTACTTTTCGCGGTTCTCTACGGGCCGGGCAGGTCATCCTGCAATCTGTGATTCTCGAGCGCCTGCGGCCCTGGCCCCGTCATCGGTCGATTTCTGCTTGTGGAGGCGGAACCCACGTGTTAGACTGATTGTGGGGGAAGAATGGGCGACAGGAAGAAGGAAACGGAAGAAGCAGCCGCCCCGGATTCGGGCGTTCGTGAAGAAGTGGCGATCGAAATTGATGTGCATGATGAAAGTGTAAAAGCCGATTGATGCTCGAAAGGTCGCTCAAACCGCACGAATCCGGGGAGGATCTCCGCGTATTCTACATAACCCCTCACTATCTGGCCCAAATGCGCGCCAGGGCGCGCGAATGGTCCCCGGACTTCATAAAGTATCAGATCGAATGCTTTCGGTTTACGATCAAGGACTATCCCGAGGTCCTTGAGATTCTCGAAGGTGAACTGCATCGTCGTGAGTTAAACGCGATTCAGCGTAGCGTACGTCGCATGTCCGTCGCCGAAATCAAGAAACAGCTTCAGCAGTTCTCCGACAGGCCCGACCATGCCGAAGTGTTGCGGACCGAACTCGAGATTCGCAGCGGGGCCTCCCGACTGCGGGACGACGAAGAAGGCACGGCCCGGATCGCACCGCCGTCGCAGAATTGAACCGATCTATGCTGGTGGAATTGCACACCCACCTGTACGGGGGCCTCGCCCTGGAAGATCTGGAGTGGCTTGCGGCCCGCAACGAACCGCGCTGGCCGATCTTCATTGAGTCCTACCGCCGCGCTTACAATTCCGAACCAAACATCAGCGGCCTTTTTGAGGGTACTGCGGAATCCCGTCAGCGTCTTGCGGCCACGTACTACTTTCTGCGCCCCGGCAACTTCGCGGCCTTCCAGTGTGCCTTTGACCTGGTGATCGCGCTTTCGCGAACGGACCCGGAAGAACTGCTGGAAATCACCCGGCGTGTGGTCGGACGCCAGGAATCGGCGTATGCCGAGTATCGCATGTTGCTTTCCCCCCGGGAGACCCATGAAAGCTTTCGTGAGAAACTGATCGCGCTCTGTCAGGGGCTTGAGCTCGCTTCCAAAATCACCGGCCGCGATGCCCGGCTTGCAATGTCGCTTCCCCGCGATCCGGCTACGGGCCGGGAGCTGTACCGGGTCCTGCGCGAATGCCAGGCTGCGAAACGCATCGTCCAGGATCGCCTCGTCGCCATTGATTTTTGCGCCATCGAGGAAGGGTACCGTCCCAGGGACAAGGCGTCTCTTTTTGACGAAATTATCTCTGACAATCGCAAGCGTCCGGAGCAGGCGCTTGCCATTCTCTATCATGTGGGAGAAAGTTTCGAAGACAAGAGTCTGGAAAGCGCCGCCCGCTGGGTCGTGGAAGCGGCCCGGCTGGGGGCGCACCGCCTGGGCCACTGCGTGGCGCTCGGAGTTCCGCCCGAGTTCTACCTGGGCACGACCCGCCGTGAGCTTGCCTGCGAGCGTTTGGATCAAATAGACTTCGAATTGCGTGAGGCGGCGCAACTGGCCCGGGCCGGATACGATATTGATCGGGCCGCCCTGGAAAAAGAAGCGCAGGAACTGAGTGCGACCGACCCGGGCCGGTCCATTGATGTTCACTACGATTCGGCGCGCATCGGGCGGGCTCGAGCTTTTCAGGATTGGGCCATGCAGGCGGTCCGCGAAACGGGGGCCATCATCGAAAGTTGTCCTTCCTCAAACCTGCGCATAGCCGGGCTGGGCAGTCCAGACTGGCATCCCCTGGCGCGCTTTCTGGAGGCCGAATTGCCGACCGTGATTGGAGCCGACGATCCAGGCATTCTGGCCACCGGGCTTGAGGCGGAACTCGAAATGGTGGCCGGCTGGCGCGGCGTGGGGCGTGAGCAGGTTGCGCGTATGAAAGCGCGCGCTCTGGAATGCACTTCGCCGGCCCTCACCGGGCGGCAATAAGAAGTTACTCTTCTTCTTTTTCGATGTACTTGCCTTTGCCGCGGGCGACTATCTTTCCGATCTCGTTTTCGATTTCGGCGCGATTTTCGACCACGCGTCGGTTCTTCTTTACGAACCAACCACGCAGGTACAGGTTTTCGCCGAGCATGGCCGGCTGTAAATAGCGGATTGTGAGTTCTCCGGTAGTTGTGTCGAAATTCATGGCCTCGTTTATCTGGCTCATGATTTCATCGAGGATTACAGACAGAACGCCCGGATGAATTGTGCTTTCGTCACCTTGAAATTTGGGCGGGCAACGATACTCACCGTACACGGTACGGGTATCTTCGTCGAAGGTGAGCTTTAATTGCAGACCATCGGGGTTTTCCTGGCCTGAGCCAAAGCTGAAGTTGTTGCTGCCCGCCATCAGTGAATAATCGGAAGGTATAGAAACGTAACTTCAGACGTCAACTAACTTTTCATACCGAGGAAATCATCCCCGACTATATTACGTTCAAACTGCAGCGTTCCATATAGCTGAAACGAAAGCTCCGGCGACCAGAAGTCAACGGGCAGGCCCGCTTTTCGTTTCAGCAGGGAGAGGAATTCGTGGGGTTCCGGGACCTGTTCCCAGACCGCCGGCAGGAAGGTGGCCCTTTTGGGACCGAACTCAAGAATGAGCCCTGGTCGTAGTCGACCGAGCTCCGTGAGCAATTCATGCTGGGATGACGGGGCGAAGGCTCGCGTTGGGCCAAGCACGGAAACAGACACTGTCAATCCAGCAAGCTCTGCCGTTGCCAGGGGCGGAAATCTGGGATCGGACCGACTGGCCCGACGGGCGTTTCGGCGCACATCTTCGGCGAGGGGCAGGCGCGGTTCCAGGCTACCGATGCAACCGCGCAGTTGTTGATCCCGTTTGATGGTCACGAAGGTCGCCGCGTGATGGAGAATCGCGGAGGGCAGGTCTTCCGGAAGCGGAAAGTTGTGCCCGCTGGCTGTAGCCCGAACCGACCCTGCGGCCAGTTGCAGGAGCAATCGACGGTGATCCGAAGCGATTTCCACGCGCAACGGTTCGACTTCAGTTTCGAACTGCATGGAAAGCACCGTACCCCACAACGCGACTGCGATCTCCAGACGTGTCTCCCGAATTGCGCAAATCGACCTCGCTCAGGCGCATGCCTCCGGCTTCACGCATGTAGTCCATGAGACCCACCACCGCGTCGCGACCGCAGGCGTCTTCGTACGAGAGGGCTTCACTCCTGAGGCTTTCGATTGTACTGGCGGTCTGCCTGTCCCGTGCTTTTGCTCCCTCGTAGCTCAGGTAGTGGCTGAGGTCGCTGCTGACGACCAGCAGGTCCCCATCGTCTTTGAGAAGCGTCCTAATGGCCTGACGGACCTGGCCCGGTGCGGGACGGCCCGTCAGGACCGGCACAATGCGCGCTCCGGGGAATAGCAATTGTACAAAGGGCAGATGCACCTCCAGACTGTGTTCACGGGCGTGGGCTTCATCGCTTTCGATCACTCCCGGCAACTTCAGCAGTTCCTCCGCGGCCGGACCATCGATCTGGACAACGCCCAGGGGTGTCTGAAAGGCTCTTGCCTCCGGGAGCGCGAGCCCCTGGAATCCGACCCGGTGGGACGGGCCCAGAAGCACGATTCGTCGATAGCGGCCATTGTCCTGGCCGAAAAAGGGCGCGTACGCACTCGCCGCGATTGGGCCCGAATAGCGGTACCCGGCGTGGGGTGCAATGATGCCCCGGGGCAGCGGGTGGGCAGAAGCCCTTGCACTCCCGAGAAAACCGAGCACCATTTGCTTGAGTTCTTCGGCATCATCGGGGTAAAATAACCCCGCGACAGCCGGTGGGCGCACCCGGATCATACTTAAGATAGAAGTTGAAAAACGGCGGAGAATCAAGAAGTTTACTGTAGCGGACATCCAAAAGCAGGGTGCGAAGCGCAGTTTGCTGCCCGGTGTACGCTTGCAGACCCGCGAACGTCAGCGGCTAAAACGGCCAAAAAAACCATGAGCACCGTATCCACCAAATACTGGCACAAGCTCGATGACGGGCGCGTTCAATGCGACGTCTGCCCGCGCGCCTGTAAGCTGAAAAGCGGTCAACGGGGTCTGTGTTTCGTGCGGGCCAACGAAGCGGATGCCGTGGTACTGACTACTTACGGCCGGTCCAGTGGCTACTGCATTGACCCGATTGAAAAGAAGCCTCTCAATCATTTCTTGCCGGGCACGCCGGTTCTTTCTTTTGGAACAGCCGGCTGCAATCTCTCCTGCCGCTTTTGCCAGAACTGGGACATCTCGAAGTCACGGGAGATGCACACCCTTGCGGATAGCGCGGCTCCTGAGACCATCGCGCGGGCCGCCCGGTCTCTTGGTTGCCGGAGTGTCGCCTTCACCTACAACGATCCTGTGATTTTTCTGGAGTACGCGATCGACGTTGCCCGGGCCTGTCATGAGATCGGAATCAAAACCGTGGCCGTGAGCGCGGGTTACGTCAATCCAGAGCCGCGCAAAGAGTTCTATGCGCACATGGATGCCGCCAACATCGACCTGAAGGGCTTTACGGAAAAATTCTACCACGATCTGTGTGCCGGACAACTTGCTCCCGTTCTCGATACGCTCGTGTACCTGAAGCACGAGACAAAGGTCTGGTTTGAGATTACAACGCTGTTGATTCCTGGTGCAAACGATTCCGACGAAGAATTGCAGGCGCTCACTGCCTGGGTCATGAAAAACCTGGGACCTGACGTGCCGTTGCACTTTACGGCCTTCCATCCGGATTACAAACTTACCGATCGACCCGGCACGCCTGTAGATACCCTGGCCCGCGCGCGCGATATAGCCCGACGTGCCGGGTTGCATTTCTGTTACACCGGCAATGTTCACGACTTTTCCGGTCAGAGCACCTACTGTCCGGGATGTGGCGATCTCGTCATCGGTCGGGATTGGTACGAACTTTCGGACTACGGTCTCGACGCTTCGGGTTTTTGTCGGAGTTGCGGCACGCGCATTGCAGGCGTTTTTGAGGGCCCGCCGGGGCGCTGGGGTTCCAGGAGAAAGCCGGTCCGTCTGGCGGACTTCGCCTGAGCGCTATCGGCTACGGGCGCGTTTCGCTTCCAGAATCATGCGCTTCGCGCGCCAGCGCGCTCGCTTGCGGGCCTTTTCGACTTCGTCTTCTTCCAGGCGCCGGATCGCGGCCTCTACATCGGCCGAGTTTTCGTGCTCTTCCTTTTGTTCCAGTTGCCGCATGTGCGCGCCATGTTCCCGGAGAAATCGCATCACCCGGTTCGGGTGGTTTGTGAAAATGCCATCGACGCCCATGTCGATAAACGTCTCCATGTCCTGATACGAATTGATTGTGAAGGGCAGGACCTTGAGGTCAACTTCGTGGCACTTGTCCACAAACTTGCGCGTTAGCTCGTGACTGTGCGGATTAAAACTGTAAGCGCCGTAGCGGTCTTTCAATTCGTCCGGGCGCAACTTGCCGACGTCTTTGTAATGCAAGAGCGCAGTTTTCAGACCCGGGTCCGCGCGATGAATGCGTTCGATGAAACCCCACCGAAACGAAGAAATTACAACCCGGTCGCGCACCTGGTAGCGTTCGATCGCTTCCATGATCTGGTTTTCGATGTTGTCTTCCAGCTCTTCATCGTCCCAGCATTCTTTCTTGATTTCGATATTGACCATAATGCCGGAGCCCTTAGAAATCAAAAGAATCTCATCGAGAGAGGGCAGACGGGCGCCGGAATATTTGGGATGAAACCAACTGCCCGCGTCTAATTCGCGCAATTCAGAAAAGGTGAATTCGTTTACCTGCCCGCAGCCGTTTGTCGTGCGACTGAGCGTATTGTCGTGAATGATGATCGGTCGGCGATCCCTGGTCAGGGCCACATCGAATTCGATCATGTCACAACCGATCTTGATGGCTTCGCGCATTCCGATCAGCGTGTTCTCGGGGTAGGAGCCGCTCCAGCCGCGATGGGCAATTACCATGAAGTCATCGTAGCGGCCGGTGGGTTTTTCGTCGGTCCTCCCCCGTTCCGGTTCCCGCGGTTGTGGCGCCACGCGGTTCTTTGTGTACTCCGCTTCGAGCTCTCGATCGAGCAGGTTTGACAACGCGTCCAGCCGGACGCGAATCTCGCGTCCGGTCATATTGTCAAACTCGGGGTACGTGCGATCGTCGGGAATCATGGCTCAAGAACGCTCCCAGGAGAGGCGGGATGCAGGTCCTGGCAAGTAAAAATCCGAACTGCAATCCTCAGAGCGGGTCGATCTCGTTTCCCGGTCGATAGCGACTTTCGACACGGTCGAGCAGGTCCTCGCGATAAAAGAGCGTCGGGCGAAGCTGCCGGCGTTGAAACAACAACGCCTGGTCGCTGTAGTGCGGGCTGCCTTCGCGGTTCACATTTCCGTACTGGTGCAGCGACCAGGAGCGTGGTCCCTCCGGCTGAAATTCCACGATGAGTATATAGGAGTCGCCGGCCCAGCCACGGTAGATGTCACCGTCGATGGTGCCGTGCACGGCATTCAGCACGTCCGCTCCACCGCCGACTCCAATATTGACATCGCCCCGCACCAGCCGCTGAACTTCGCCGAGGGGCACATCAAAGCGACCGTAGTTGCTCAGCAGAAACTGCATGGCATCCTGAAAGCACAAAGCCGGCGCCGGAATTTCTATCGCCCGGTCAACGATTCGGGCATGCCAGATGGGTCTCCAGGTCAACAACGCCAGTGCAGCGATAGGGCTTTCTTCGTCCGTGTTGCCATCCCAGAGCCGCAACATGTCCAGGGCGCGGCGTTCAGTCTGGTTGCGTGGTTGATACTCTGCCAGCAGGGGACGGATTGCTTCTGAGTAGATGGGTGCGTCTTCCTCGTAATGGCGATCCCATTTGTAGCGCAAGAATTCGGCCCGTGTAATAGCCGCATCGTCTCCAAACAGGTGAAGCGAACGCAGGGCGCGGTTGGACATGCGTTCATCGATGCCCATGTTCGCCGGATATTCTTGCGGTTGCGGATTGCCGGGACCGGTCGTGGTGCGAAAGGGGGTGCTGTTGCAATTCTGCACGAAACCCGACGGTGGATTTTCTACGCGCGGCAGGCGGTCGTAGGGCAGATAGTCGTTCCAGAGCGCGCCGCGGGTGTTGCCCGGAAGAACTGCGGTGTAGTCGTAGCCGTCGGCGCGTAGCGGCAGAAGCGCGTTGTAGACGTAGCCGATATTGGCGGAGTCAGCGTAAACCGTGTTGAACATGGGAATTGCATGAATACGCATGGCCGTTCGCCATTCGTCCAGGTTTCGGGCGCGATTCATGCGGTACCATTGCTCTATGGCCCCTATCAGTCGCCCCATGCCCGCGTAGCGGATCGCGTAGGTTCCGTGATCGGTGACAACCGTCGGGCCGAAGATGCTTCGATAGAACGTGCGCGGGACGGAAATCTCAAGCCAGGGTAGCTCGACACGGATGGCATCCTCGAACACTTCCAGCTCAAGCGTTTCGCCATCCACGATGTAATGCGTTTCGTCGCTCATCTCCAGTTTGTAGACATCCCACAGGTCCGGGCTGTTGACGGTGTGCGCCCAGGCGACGTTTTCGTTGTGCCCGTGAAAAATCAGCGGGCCGCCGGGAAACGTGCCGCCTTCCATATTCCAGCCTTCGTCGGAACTCAGATGGGCCTCGTACCAGGCCACCGGTCCCTCCCAGGGCTGATGCGAGTTGATGTTGATGCGTACGATGCCGTCGGCCGAACGTGTTCTTCCTACGGCGTGCGCGTTGGACGCCAGAAAGACCGGTGTGGAATCCCGGTGGATAGCGCGCCCGGCCTGCTCAGTCACCGCTTCCGGCGCGTCCGAGCGGATGGGCCCGGGGAGCGGGTCTCCTACCTCGAGGGGCGCATCGTCCATGATGCGTTTTAAGGCGAAGTCCACCCGGTAAAAGAGCGGCAGCTTGTGAATGAGCGTCGCCGCCAGATCAATGCCGGTGAAAGGCAGGAATCTTCCGTCCGCCTCATCGGGATGTAAAGCCGCGTAATAATTGAGCCCCTGAGCATAACCTTCCAGAAGCGCCCGGGTGTCCGGCGCCAGAGTTTCGTAGAGCTCCTCGGCCTCCGCACGGACTCGAAATAGCCGCACGTAAAAGTCGTTCCCGATGGCCTGCTCGCTGAGTACCAGCCGGGCCAGATCGCCCCGGGCCGCAATGATGCCGCCGGCAATCAAAGGCCAGTCGTCTTCGCTGTGCGCGTAGGCCAACCCAAAGGCCGTATCGGCATCGGTTTGACCGTGCACGTGCGGCACTCCCCATTCGTCCCGGATGATCTCAACCCGGGCAGCCCGGGCAAGCTGGTCGGCGGTCACAGGGGGCACCATGCGCTGGATAGTCTGTCTCAGCTTGGCCCAGCCGGCCAAAAACACGGCGACCCCCAGCACTATCAGAATCCAGATCTTGATGCGCTTTCTCATCGTCGCCCCTCGCCCGGAATGTTATTGTACTTGGGGGAGCATTCGGCAAGCATTGTCGGAAGAGACATTGCGGAGGTTGTGACCAATGTTTGTAAACGAAGATCGCCAGGCCATGCTCCGGGATTTCACCGACGCCGCCATCGGGCTGACTCGCACGGTTGAGGACTTTGTCCGCTGGAACGCGGCCCGGGTGCTCATCCGCTGGAACGCGCTTGTGCTCCGCGGCGAGGATGACCTGAGTCCCGTTTCCATGGGCCTGAAGCGTGCTCTGGATGATTGGCTGCTTCGGGAAGAAGGCCCCAAAAAGCCCGTGGACACGGACGCCAGAACTCCGCAATTTTGATGGCACTCGAGGGCCGTTCGAAGAGTATGATTCTTTCGAGCGGCACGAATCGATGCTACGGCGATACACACCCCCCGCGACCTTTCTGATCTTTGCCTTAAACGCGGTTGTTTTTGCGTTTTTCTACTCCGGCTCTGTCCTGGAAGGTGTGTTACTCCCAATGTCGGAGCCGCCGATCGGAACTCTGCACGGGGAGGTGTTTCGCTATCTGGCCCTTATACCGGAAGATTTCTGGGAGCACCAGTACGTCTGGCAGCCGCTCACCTCAATGTTTTTGCATATATCGCCCTTTCATTTCCTGGTGAACATGATGGTCCTCTTCGGGATCGGCACACCCATGGAATTGACTCTGGGTTCCCGACGCTTCGCCTGGCTCTACATCATTTCCGGCCTTTGCGGCGCGCTTTTTATGATCTTTCCCATGCACGAGCTCCGACCTGCCATGGGCGCTTCTGCGGCCCTGTTCGGTCTGCTCGGTTCTCTGGCCGTCTTTTATCCCCGCGTACGTTTGCAGTTCTTATTTTTGATCCCGATTCGCGCCTGGCAACTCGCGATCGGCTTGGGTGTGCTTTCGATTCTGGCCCGGGCAAACGGCTGGCTCGACACAATCGCACATCTGGCGCACCTGGGAGGACTGGTGGGCGGCGTTCTGTACGCCCGTTTTGCGCTGAAGCTCGAAGTGGGCTCCGAAGAAATCGGGGCGAAGTACCGCGACCTCAATCCTTTTGGGGTTGCCCGCTCCCGGAAAACCGAGGCTTCCCGTGTGCTGGACCTGCTGGAGCGCGCTCGTGGTGCCACCGCCTCAGACGAAAGCGCGGAAAAGCGGCCTTTGCCACCGGTCGCCGACGACCGCCCACAACCCCCCCAAAGCCCCCCCGGCCCGGGTGAGCAACAACGGCGGCTACTCTACAATCCTCAAACCGGCCAGTTTTACTACGAAGAATGAGCGTAGCCCGGGCGGTTAGAAGTCGTAGCTTTCCAGCGCTTCATCGACAGTACGAAAAATCTCAAAAACCGATGAGAGTTTCGTAATCTCCATCAGGTTTTCGACATCGGCGTTCAGGCCCGCGAAGACGATGCGACCATTCAGATTCTCAACATGCTTGAAGATATTCAAGAATACGCCCAGAGCCGCGGAATTCACGAAGGGCACTTTTTTCATGTCGATGATAAACTTGGGCGCCACACCAGGTTTGATGTATTTTTCCATACGATCGGCCAGATTGTATTCATCGCCGGACTTGATCGCGCCTTCAATGCGAACAATGTGTACCTCTCCCTTAGTGACGACCTTCACCTTCATTCCTGGATGCTGAATTGAAGAGCCCGCGTCTCGTTTAGTTGCAGGCAATACTCGCCGGGTCGAAGCCCGCCAAGTTGCCAGGACGCTCTCTTACGCAGGAGCATTTTGTCCACGATCTCGCCGGCTCTGTAAAGCGAAATCCACACGGGGTCCCCATTTTTTCCTGCGCTTTCCAGTCGGAGACATAGTTCGGTCGCGTGTCCACCCAGCTCGATCAGCACGTAACGTTCATCAACCGGTACTATGTCTGCAAAAAGGACCGGTCGTTCCCGGGAACGAAAGGTCGTTGCTGTCGCAGGCTGAAAACCAGCACTCAAATCCACAATTGCCCCGGAGCGAACTGCAAACGAGCGTCTTTCGCGCGTCTCAGAACCCGCGCAGTCCTGTGCGATTGTCAGGTCCTCAAGGATCATCATCGCTTCACGGAATTCATAGGGAGTCAGGCGAAGGAGCGCATCGGCGGCCTGATCGTCTGTTTGAAAAAGGGCGTCTTCCAGAAGGTCCAGGGATCGCTTCAGTTGTGAATCAGAGGGTTCTTGCGGTATTTTCATCTTTCAGTCTCCTTGAGGATTTGCAGGGCCCTGGCAAGGCGGCGCCAGACGCTGGAGCGACCAATGCCGAAGATCTCTTCCAGTTCGGCAAATGTGAACAGGCCACCGTCCCTTCGCAGCGATCGGGCGATTCTGGTTTTCCAGCGGCGCCAGTTTTGGGCTTGTTCGGGCGAGCCACCCCTTCCCAGCAGTTGCCCGAGGTACGACGCCCGATCCTGCAATCGGCGTGCCCGATCATTACACGCGAGCTTGCGTTCCCGAAAGCGCCTTAAGGTATCGATCGCGAGCGGCCCCCCGGCCAGGCTGACGAGCACTTTCAAATCATCCAGCTCAGGGTCCAGGCCGTACTGTAGCTTGACCAGCAGGCGATCGTTTTCGTCGAGCTTTCTAAGAGAGCGCTGAAGCGCGATAAGGCCGGGCAGGCCACCCGCATCTCGATCGTAGACCGGCGCCCGGTGTCGTTCCTCCTTCAGCGTACGTCTCCGTCGTTTCCGTATGAAATTCATGAACTCGTGGCGGAGGAACGTTGCCAGAAACGCGCGCACCGGAATGTGCTGGCGCTCGCGGTAAAGTTCCATGCACAGCTCCACGCGTTCACAGAAATGCACATAGAAGTCTCCTACAAGGTCGGCATCGCGAGCAAGCCGGGCCCGGGTGTATGCAATCACAAAAGGTGTTGCTCCCTCCAGAAAGCGCTGGCGACTACCCGTCCAGATGGAATGGTCGTGCAGTGATTCGATATCAATTTCGCGCAGGCGGTATACGGTGCCGGTCATCGTGTCCCCTCGAAGTGGAAGGGGTCGCCGGTTTGCGATCTGTCCCGCTTTTTTTTAGCGACGTGCGGGCCGATCGTGTCACTTTTTCACAAGAAACCACCGAACGGTCGTTTGCGGGCAAAAAATGAGTCAGGAGCAATACTATCATTTCTTCAAGATGGAAGGCACAGCCAACGACTACATCTTTGTTGACCGGCGGGACGACCGGGTTCTGCTTCCGGATGACCTGAAAGCGGCGTTGCCCTTGCTCTGCGACCGCCACCGCGGCATAGGAGCCGATGGGTTGGTTCTGATTGGCGCGCCTTCCCGGCCCGGCTCCCTCGCCCGTATGCACATGTGGAACGCCGATGGCTCTGCCTCGGATATGTGCGGCAATGCCCTGCGTTGCATTGCCCTATTTCTGCATCGGGCGGGGGCCGAGGACCAATTCACAATCGAAAGCGCCGTCGGAACGCATGCCTGTCGTGTGCTCGATGCCGAAAGCCGTTCGGCGCGTGTGGAGGTGGACATGGGTTTGCCCCGTTTCGAGGCTTCCGACATTCCTTTTAATCCCGAAGCGCTGGGGCTCAAAGAACGGGCCGGTCCCTGGCTGGACGTTCCGTTGACGATCCAGGATCAGCAGTTTCGAGCAAGCCTCGTGTCCATGGGCAACCCGCATTGCGTGATTTTTGTAGAGCGAGCGGACGACGTGGATCTTCGAGAATTGGGCCCGCTTCTGGAAAGGCATGCCGCTTTCCCGGAACGCGCGAACGTGGAGTTTGTTTCCAGGCAGGGCAACGGCGCATCTTTCTATCAGCGTACTTTTGAACGCGGTAGCGGGGAGACTCTGGCCTGCGGCAGCGGGGCCTGCGCCGTACTGGCTGCGGCAGTGCTGACCGGTCGCAGTGCGCGGTCCGCTTCGATTCGCTTACGCGGGGGAGTTCTGGATCTGACCTGGCAGGGCGAGGCCACGAATCCCGGCTCCATTCTTATGACCGGCCAGGCCCGCCTGGTGTTTGAGGGCGACTTTCGTGCCCGTGACTTTCCTTCTTAAATCATGCTACTGGACCAACCCGACACCATAGAAGAGGTTTCGCTTATCCGGCAGTTGCAGAGCAGACTGCAAGCGACAGGCCGCGTCGATGACGTGATTCCAGAGATGGTGCAGTGGAACGTTCCCTGTTTCGCCCTGCGTCAGCTCTGGCCGGAGGCCTGGGCGGACTTTGTGAGAGAGCCCCGGCCAATTGCTTTTGCGATTGCGGAGCAGGGCTGGCGGGGTCGGATCGAGAACCTGAATTCAAGCCTCAAGCGGGCGCACGAAGGCTATTTTTTACACTTCGAAAAGAGCTACGTGATGTCGTGCGAGCTTGTGGTCGTTGTCGCCCGCTTCGAGGATCGACTGGCTTTGACACGCGTACTTCGTTCCGGCGAGCAGGACTGGGTCAGCCGTGACCAGGAGTCGGTGCGTTTCCGTCGCACCGATGGCAGCGTTGTCGATCACTTTCGTGTGCGCGGCGACGTGCAACTTGAAAAACGCGACGTGCGCACTCTGACCCTGGCAGAATACCGGAGAACCGGCCTGCAGATTCCCATGCGCGAACTCACGAGTCTGGCCCTGCTTTCCTTCGCGATGCTGCGTTTTCATAATCGTGCCCGGGCCGACGCGCGCGAGGACGATCTGGTTGCGGCCCGCGCGGCCCCGGCACTGCGAAAAGAGCACCTGCTTTTGGCCCGGGAGGTTCTCGCAGATTTTTTTAAGCAATCCGAGGACCTGACTTTGCATAGTTTCTGGGACGAGGTGCGTCGCATGGCGGGGCAGACCTGATCGGCTGCGGTTTCCAGAGCAAATGGTCTCAGCCCATCCGGACGCTATCCACGATGATGATTGCCGCATCGTCCTCAAGTCCGTGCACGTCAGGGCGCTTGGCCTTCTCAAATACGGTGGCCAGTAGCTGCTCGCCCGGGGCGTCTGGATTCAGGGCCAGGGTTTTTAACAAAAGATCGCGTTGCATTTCATTGCCCCGCTCATCGCGCAGTTCGGTAAAGCCATCTGTCAGCAAAATGAATCGATCGCCAGGTTGAATTGCGATCTCGATTTCAGAAAGTGCAATATCCTGGAAACAACCAATGACTCTGCCGCGCGGCGTCACGTGGTCGATCTTGTGGCGGCCATTGGAAGCGCTGACGTGTAACATCGGCACATGTCCGGCCCGTGCGAATCGCGCCCGGCCGGCTTTCGGGTCCAGGTGCAGATAGGCTGCCGTAATGAACTGATGCTCAATCTGATTGAGCAGCACACGATTCATGGATTCGAGCAGGCGGGCAGGATGGGCACTCTGCGCGATGCTTACGTGAAACGCAATTTTTACCATCGCTGCTACGAGCGCTGCAGGGATGCCGTGACCGGTTACATCTGCGATCAGGATGCCCAGGCTTCCGTCTTCCATGGTCTGAAAGTCGTAGATGTCCCCGCCCACTTCTCCGTGGGGGAAGCAGCGCGCGAATAGTTTGAGCCCCGGTACGTTGGGAGGTGCGTCGGGCAAAAGCGTTCCCTGGATTCGACGGGCGATTCGCAGTTCCTGCTCCAGGGTCAGGAGGCGGTCCCGATCGAGACTGGTACGCTTGAGTTCCGCGAGAGTCTGGACCCGGGCAAGCAGCTCCATGCGCTCAAAAGGTTTTCTTAAATAGTCGTTTGCACCGGCTCGCAAACCGGAGACCAAATCGTCGGTTCGTGCCCGCGCCGTGACGATGATGATCGGCAAATCTGTCGGGCCATGCATCTGGCGTAAGAACTCACACAACTCGAGACCGGACATGCCGGAAAGCATGACGTCCAAAAGTACCACATCGGGAAGTGGTCCTTCCGTGATGATGGAGAGAGCCTCCTGCGCGTTTGTTGCGGTTCGCACCCGATAACCGACCGGATTCAAAAGCCCCTCCAGCACCTGCAGGTTAATCGGCTCATCGTCCACTGCCAGAATCAGCGGTCCGGGGCCGACGGAAACCGGCGCCGGCGCGGACTTTTGCGGAGGTTCCCGGCGACGTTCTGTCCCGAGCGTGGGTCGCCCGACAATGGGACTTGAGGCGGCGGCCAGCGCGGGCAGGTTGAAGTGAAAGGAGCTACCCTGACCCGGCGTTGATTGCACGGTGAGTTTGCTTCCATGCAGCTGCACGAGTTGTCGCGCTATGCTCAGGCCCAGACCGTAGCCGCCAAATCGCCTGGTAAGCGAGGAGCTCGCCTGGCGAAATGGTTCGAAGATGCTATCGAGGTGCTCTGCCGGTATTCCGATGCCCGTGTCGCGCACGGAGATTTCAACCAGTCCATCCGGACGCGCCCTGGCTTCCACGCTTACAGTTCCCGCCCGCGTGAATTTGATCGCATTGCCAACCAGATTGATGAGGATTTGCTGCAGTCGATTCTCGTCGGCCACGATTGGGGGCAGATCAATGGGTACGCGGTTTTCCAGACTCAGCTCACCGTCTTGAACCGTGTGTCGCAGGACTTCGATGACCGATTCGGCCGCCCGATAGAGATTGATCGGTCGTGTTTCGAGACGAACTCCGCCTTCCTGTAACTGGGAAAAGTCGAGCATCTCATCGACCAGATCGGAAAGCCGACGCGCACTCGCAATCACCGTGCGTATGTCGCGCAATGCTGTTTCCGGTAGTTCCCCCGAGGATCCGGCCAGCAGAGTTTCCCCAACGCCGATGATTCCGTGTAACGGTGTGCGAAGTTCGTGAGAGGTCGTGGTCAGGAATTGGTCTTTGAGCTGGTCGGCTTCCTGAAGGCGGGCATTTTGATGGTCGAGGGTTTCGTTCAGTCGATCGATCTCGTTAAAGCGGCTGACAAAGCTGTTCGCCATTGTGGCCACCGGCAAAAACAGAAACACAAAGAAACCGTAAGGGAAAAGTGGATCCATCGGTTGCAGGTTAAGAATGCTGTTTACAATGTCCCAGGAAGCCGTCAGATAGAGCACGGCCATCGCCAGGCACATGCGCAGGGCATCGGGATAACGCCGCCGAATGGCTACGGCCATGTAGATCGGCGGAACCAGAAGCAAAATGGGCAGGTGCACATATTTCCAGATGTCAACGATGTTGCTCAAGTAACGAAAAGGCACCGCAAGTACTGCAATGGAGAAGCCGGCTCCCAGGATCGTGATCGCTCGAACCCAGATCGCCGGCGGCCGCTGCCTTCGAAAATAGTGATCCAGGAAAAGCATGAAAAAGGGCAAGAGCAAACAAAGAGAAACATTCTCCAGCAGAGTAAGGATGCTGGTGTCGAAAACGCGTTCGTAAGCGTACCTGGTGCGGGAAAGCGAAAATGTCGTGATGGCGACACTGAACAAAAAGAAATACAGACCGTAGCGCTCGCTGCGGCGCCGCCAGAAAAGCAGCAGGTGGTAGCAACCGAACCCCAGGCAGACCAGCAAAAGGGCTATGGAGAATGTTTCATCGTTCGTTCGATGCAGTTGCTCCAGGTCGGCAATCCGGAAACCGTTCGAGTAGAAAAGCCCGGGAACTGCGGATTGTTTTCCGCTTACGGGGCCTTCGCCCAGAATGCGAAGCGTCAAGAGATTGGGTCCCGGGTGCAAACTTCGGGGATTGATGGGAACCAGAGCGCCGATCACGGTGCGGCGTACCTCGATCGCACCGGAATCTCCCAGGTGAACGTCATCGTGCAGCAACTCGCCATTCATGTAGGCGGCCCAGTTGTCGCCGATTCCGGGAAGGTACAGCCCGAGAGACTCTTCGGGCGGCGCGGCCGGAATCGAGAAGGTGCAATAGATCGCGTATTCGCCGACCGAGTCGCCGGCGGGTGTATTAAAAAGGCTGTGCAATGCAATCGGCGGGCGACCGGCCACGATCGCGTCGGCCGGAACCCGACCCGGGGAGAACTCCCCGCCAACTTCGCTCGCCAGCCAGTCGCACTGGCTCAAATTCACGAGATCCGGGGCTGCGCCCTCGTTGCAGGCCAGACAGGCCAGTGCAAAGACAACAGCGCCGGCCCGGGTCCACATAATCAGAAGGGACGCACGTAAAGCTGAATGCCTCAAACCTTTTTCGGTCTTTGGTAGCTTTAATGGCCGATCCAGGCCGCACCGAACACGCCGGCCGAGTCGCCTAGTTGATTCTTCAATATGGGAGTGCGCAACGAGCGATGGAAGGCGTAGCGCCGGACCAGACGGTTCCCCTCTTCGTAAAGCTCTTGAATGTTCGAAAGGCCGCCACCCAGAACGATGGCATCCGGATCGAGAATATTTACGATCATCGCCAGCGCCCGGCCGTAGTCGTCCAGGAACTGACGAAAGACCTCTCCGGCTTTGTTTTCGCCCTGTCGGTACGCGTCGACGATATCCTGCATCTTTCGTTTTTCGCCGAAGCGACGTTCGTAGGCCGCTTCCACGCCCGAACCGCTGATTTTGGATTCAACCGGGCCCGGTATGCCCGACCACCAGGGAGGCCCGGCCGGATCAATCGATACGTGACCCCACTCGCCGGCAATTCCATGGGGCCCGGTGCGCACGCGACCGTTGATGAACAGCCCGCCTCCGCAGCCCGTTCCCATAATGACGCCAAAGACCAGGTCGTAGCCTCGGGCAGCGCCGGCCCTGCATTCCGCCATCGTGAAACAGTTCGCATCGTTTTCGATCGCAATCGGCTGGCCAATGAGTTCTTCCAGGTCAGCGCCCAGGCTATGATCGATCAGTTCTGTCGTATTTGCATTTTGCACCGTGCCCAATTCGCGATCGAGCACTCCCGGAATTCCGAGGCCGAGGGTGCAGGCGGCGTTGCCCGGGATCTGCGAACGCGTTTCTTCGACGAGCGCGGCGATGTTTTCTATAATCGCGCGGTAGCCGGATTGACGGGGAGTGGGGAGACGCTTGCGAAAAAGCTCGTCGCCGGTCGCCGAAAGCAGTATCGACTCGGTTTTCGTTCCGCCTAGATCAACGCCGATGCGATAGCTGGGGCTTTGATCCGCCACCGCGAATCAATTGGCGCGCATGGCCGGCGTGTTGATCTTTTCCAGCTCTTCCAGCAACTCAGCGGTGCCAAAGGGTTTGATGAGCACAGCCCGCGCTCCGCGTTCGAGCAACTCGTCCCGGGAGACGCGGTCCTGGTGGGCGGTGATGATGATCACGGCCATATGCTTCAGTTCCGGTTTGCGGCGAATCACATCCAGAATCTCAATCCCGGTCATGCCCGGCATAAAAACGTCCAGGATGGCCACATCGGGACGCGAAATGCCCAACTGGATCAACGCGGCGGGTCCCGAATCACACAACGTTACACGGGCATCGGGGCGACGGGCGGCCAGAACTTCGGAAAGCGAGGTTCGCAATTCGGCCATGTCATCGGCGATCAAAATGCTGAACCGGCCGTTTTCGAGTTCCTGGGCTGCGGGGAACTGGAAACGATTCAAGAACTCCAGGAAGTCCTGTTTCTTTACCCGGCGGTGCCCGCCCGGGGTGCGAAATGCATCGAGTATGCCGCGGTCGATCCAGCTCTGCACGGTCTGGGTTGTGACGCCGCAGATCTTGCTGATGTCGGTTGTTCCGAGCACCTCGGCGAGAGAGTCTGGCGAGAAAGAGACTTTGTTTTTTAGAGCGCGCATGGGTACCCGGCCCCGTCGGGCCAAAATGGATTTATAGTGTGTAGACGACATATGCGAGACTGACGCCCGATCCGTCAAGGCTTACGAAACGACTCAACGGGCTTTCAGGCGCTGCGCCTCTTCCCGCAGGCGCTGGTTTGCGTTTTCCAATTCTTTGATGCGCTTAAAAGCGGTGCTCAGTTCCTCGCGACTCAGCTGGGAGACTGCCTCGCTGGCCTTGATTGACTCCCGGGCCTGCAATTGCTCGTCCCGGGCGAACTCGCTGATCTGCTCGTACATCTGGAGCATCTCGCTGGCATTGGCCAGTTCCTCTTCGTTCAAACGGAGGATTCGCTCCAGCCCATTGATGATTTCTTTTTGGGAGGCGATGGTCTCCCGGAGTTTTTGCTCGGAGTCGGTCATGCGTATCCCGCTGGAAAGGACATGCAGAATCCTGACCCAACCCTGAGCCTGGTCAAGCGATTTTACCGCGGGCTAGTAGACCTCGATGTTCCACTTGCCCTGTTGCTTCAGTTCGCGCTTCCATTCGTCCCAGGAGCGACCGAGCTCTTCCGCGATGCCGGCAAATACCGGTTCCAGCCCCGCCTCCATACCCTTCAGGCCGCAAATATAAACTGCGGTCTCATCGCCCTTCATCAGGGTGAGCAGGCGATCACGACTCTGTTGCACGCGGTCCTGAACGTAGAGTTTGGCGCCGTCGGGTCGGGTTTCTTCGCGCGACCGTGCGGTCAAAAGGTGGTAGTTCGCCCTTTCCCGGGGAAGCATCAGGTCGCTATTGCAATCGTTCAGGTAGAGCAGTTCCTTCTGCGTCTTGGCCCCAAAAATAAGCATCACTTCGCCGCGCCAGTTCTCCAGGTCGCTGTAGATGTACTTCAAAAAAGCGCGAAAAGGGGCGATGCCTGTTCCGGTTGCAATCAATACCAGATTGGTTTCGGGATTGCGTGGCAGGACGAAAGTAGGGCCGACCGGACCCGTCAGTCTGAGCCGATCGCCGGGCTTGAGATCACACAGGAAGTTCGACGCGATACCATTATAGATACCGCCATCCGGGCGAACTTCAATCAGACGCTTGACGCAAATCGCAAGCCGGTCGGGGTCGTCGCCTTCGCCCTGACGCGAAGATGCGATCGAGTAGAGGCGCAGCTTGTGCGGTTTGCCGTTGGGTTGATTGCCGGGCGGCAGCACGCCGATGGACTGTCCTTCGATGGGCTTCATGCCACTACCGGCAATGTCGAGCACCAGGTGTTGCACGTCGTCCAGGCTGCCTTCGGAAGTCAGGCGGTACGCATCCAGCACGGTCGACTCGAAGGGAGCGCTCAGCTTATAAACACGGGCCCCCGCGGGCGGTGCGTGTTTTTCAATCTTCGTCAGGGGAGTCACGATGCTGTGATTTCCAGGCGATGCCTACCTTCACGGGGGCGGTTCGTTACTATGGGTGCAAGTAATTTACTACACTCTCAGATAGCGGCCCGCGGGACCGGATCGAAAAATTCGATTGCGTGGGCCCCCCCAGATTAGAGTTGTGACGCCGTGATTGAGGTAGACGGGCTCACGAAAGACTTCGGTCATTTCCGGGCACTCCACCAGCTGGCATTTTCCATCTCCCGCGATCACGGGATCACGGCCCTCCTGGGCCCCAACGGGGCCGGCAAGACCACTGCCATGCGTTTGCTGACGGGCTACCTGGAAGCATCCGCGGGAAGCATTCGTTTCGATGGCGAGGATGTCTCCGATCCGGCCGTTCGCCTGAAGACCAACCGACGCATCGGCTATCTTCCCGAATCGACCGCTCTGTATCCCGAGATGCTGGTTTCCGAGTATCTGGAATTCATGGGCCGCGTGCGCGGCCTTTCCGGGCCGGGCCTGGAAGCGCGTGCCCGCGAGATGATCGAACGATTGGAACTCGGTTCCCATCTGTACTCGCCCATCGCGATTCTGTCCAAAGGATTCCGACAGCGAATTGCTCTGGCAGGCACTCTCATTCACGAACCGGACTATGTGATTCTGGACGAACCCACTTCAGGGCTCGACCCCAACCAGATTGCGCACATCCGGAGCATCATTCGCGAACTGGGCCAGAAGAGCCTGCTCATACTTTCGACCCACATTTTGCAGGAGGTCGAGGACATCTGCGATCGTGTCATCATCATCAGTCGGGGTCGGGTTGTGGCCGATGACGCCACCGAGACTCTGCGCAGCGCGGGTTCGTGCGTGGTGGTCGCCCGCGGTTCCGGTATTTCCGATACGCTTTCCGGAAATACTCTGGTGCGCCGGGTCCAGGTCGGGCCGGCGGCGGAACACCCGCAGGGTTTTCAGAGCTATACCTGCGAGCTGACCGAAGATCGGCCCGAAGATTTGTTTAAGTTCGTGGCCCAGCAGGGCCTTGAGGTGCGGGAGTTTCGCCCGGCGACCCGCGCCCTCGAAGATATATTCCGCGAATTGACCGGCGAAGAGGGGGCGACCAACTGATGGCGTACCTGCAACCGGAGTGGCGTTTGATTTATCGACGTGAGTTGAGCGGCTATTTCAATACGCCCATTGGGTATGTGTTCGCCGTCGCGAGCCTGTTTGTGAATTTCCTGTTTTTCTTTCTGGGCTTTGCCGATCTGGTGCCGGCTTTCTGGGAGTCGGGCCGCGCCTCGGTCGAAGGTTACATGACTCTGTTGCCGGTGACGTTTATCTTCCTGGTTCCGGCCATCACCATGCGCATCTGGTCCGAAGAGTACAAATCGGGCACAATAGAAACCCTGGTAGCCCTGCCTTTGAGGGATGTCGACATCGTGGCGGCAAAGTTTTTGGCCGCCTGGTCTTATGTGAGTCTGCTCGTCCTGGCCTCCGTGCCGCTGGCCTTATTCATATGGCTGTTCGGTGAGAACTTCGATCCCGGCAGCACGTTTACAATGTACGTGGGTTCCATACTGATGGCCGGAGCGTACGTAAGCACAGGCATGCTGCTTTCGAGTTTTACACGCGAGCAGATTGTGGCATTTATTCTGACTTTTTTTGCAAGCGTGTTCATGTTTGCGATCAACTACTTCGTGATCAGTCAGCATCTGCCTCCGTCCTGGGCGCCGGTGCTCGGATTCTTCTCGCATAGTTATCATTATGAGACCTTCGCGCGCGGCGTCATCGATCTGGGCGATTTGTTTTATTACGTGAGTTTTATTCTATTCATGCTGGCCATCAACGTCTGGTTCCTGCGGAGGAAACGATGAAGCTGCCGGCGGTTTTCAGTTCGCGCGCCTTTCTGTACGGCAACGTCATCGCGCTTTTTTTCCTGGCCAACGGCGCTATTTCGCGCATGAACTGCCAGCTCGATTTCTCGCGCGACCAACGGAACTCCATTTCCGACAGTACGCGTCAGGTTCTGGAAAAGGTGCGCGAGCCGGTTTTGATTGAAGCTTATATTTCACGGGACGTCCCGGGCCAGGTTGTTGCGATGCTTGCGCCCCACGTTTCGATTCTCAGGGCTATGGACCGTGTCGGCGGCGACCACATTGATCTGAGAATCATTAATCCCGACAGCGACCAGACCCGCCAGCAGGCCGAGCAACGCGGCATTGAGGGTCTTAACATTGACCAGGCGCGCGGTGTGGAGTTTTCGAGTCGCGTGGGGTACTTCGGTTTGTTCCTGCAGCAGGGCGATCGCAGTGCGGTGATCAATCTGTACGAAAACGGTTTCATCCAGGATCTGGAGTACCGCGTTCTGAAAGAAATCAAAAAGATGAACCGCACCAGCGAGATCAGCGGTCTGGCCTTCGCAGCGGTTCCGGGTTCCTCCAGCCTGGCCCCGCCCCAGCGCGGTCAACTGCCTTCGAAGGACGGGCTGTACATATTCAAGCGTGTTATTGAAGAAGAAAAGGGCGAGGTTGAGGAACTGGCGCTTGACCGACCGGTTCCGGAGCGCATCCGCACGATCGTGTTGGCCGGACACCCGCGACTGACGGAGCTCGAAGAATACCATCTGGATCAGTTTTTGTTGGGCGGCGGCAACCTGCTGGTCATGACGAACGGTTTTGATTTTTTCATGCAGCCGGCGCGAAATATTCCGGGCATGCCGGGGGGCGGGGGCAGCATGGGTTTTGCTTCCGTAAGCGCCGATGAGAACCAATCCCTGAACTCCTGGCTTGGTCAGTACGGAATCCTGATAAACGGCGACGTGATTTTTGAGCCGGGTCTCGGCCTGCGCATCAATGACCCCCTCGGCCGTACGCCCTACGCCCTGCCGTATCCGCCCTGGGCGCCTTACACCAGACAGAACGGGCAGATCGTGAGTAACCACCCGGCCCTGGCGGGTCTCAGCGAACTTGTCTTCCCCTGGTTTTCGACTCTGGATGTGCGTAATGCGACTCAGACGGGCGTGGATTTTGATGTGCTGGTGCAGACGTCGGCGGGCGCCATCCGGCGCACGACCGGGGGCCTGGATTTCCAGGAAGCAAACGAGGTTGGTCGCGAACCGGGTGAAGACTATCTTGTGGAGCCCGCTCCGGTTGCGGTGCTTGCGACCGGCGACTTCCGAAGCGCGTTCAGCGCCGAAACGCTTCCGGTGGATTCTGATGGGGAACCGATCGATGTCGGGGATTTTCGTCCGGGCCAGTTGAGCGGTCGGCCAGGCAAGCTGGCTGTGGTGAGCACTCCCTACCTGGTCAGCGACCTTTTGATCTATGGTCAGGCCAACCAGTTCTACTACCAGATCAATCTGGCTTTCCTCATGAACCTGCTTGAGGCCATGGAAGGTGATACAGACCTTTTGGCCGCTCGTTCGCGGGTGCAATCGGTTCCGCGCATGCTCATCGAAGGAGAAGGCTGGCAGGTTTTTTGGACCTGGCTGCACGTGCTCTTGCTTCCGTTGCTTGCGGGGATCTACGGCTTCGTGCGCCTGACCGGGCGGCATCGGCGACGCGGCGTTCAGGATGTCGGTGGCGGGGATGAAGTGAAATGAAATCGCTTTTGGCCCAACTCAAGGCCGCTCCCGGCCTGGCGATCTTCTTGCTGAATGCCGGCCTGGTGATCGTACTGATTCTGCAGTTGAATCCTTTCAACATCTTCCAGACCGGATATGCCGCGGCGGATCCCGTTCTGGAAGTCGATCAGTCCGATGTCGTGCGCATTGAGATCGTCGATCGGGATACAGACGGCCAGGCGATTGTGCTCGAACGGGGCGACCGTCTTGCGCCGCAGCGCCCGGAAGAGCAAGACGATGCGCCGACACCGCCCGAGGCAGGACCGCGGTATGGCTGGTCGATGAGCTGGCAAAAAGCGGCGCCCGAAGCTTCGGAAAGTTTTGCTGCCGACGCCGATCGGGTAGCCCAGTTCTTCATGGACCTGCGTGAAGTTCGCGACTATTATGCTTTGCCGCGCAGCCCCGAGCAGGACCGCGAGTTGGGCATGGCGCGCAATTCCAACGGCCGTTACGAATGTCTGCAAATTCGTCTTTTTGAAGAAGGCGAGTCCGAGCCTCAGGTGCTCTACGTAGGCCGCTCGGCCAGTCGCGGCACCGAGTCATACGTGCGCCTGAACGAAGACGATGAAGTCTATCTGGTACAGGCGAATCTGCGCAGCGCTACCGGGTCTGGCGAGCCCTACTATTTTCGTAACCGTCGGGTTTTTCCCGATCATTTGCAGGCCGACCTGATTACCGGCCTTTCGGCCCGTTTTGCCAGCGGGGGCGCTGTGGAATTGCGCCACCAGACGGGGGCCTGGCAAATGTTGCAGCCGGTCCTGAACGCCGCCCGCACCCAGGCGGTCGAGAGTCTGTTGCGTGACATCGCGGGCTGGAAGGCCTCGGAATTCCCCGAAGCACCCCCGGCCGATCTGGATCGAAGCCGGGCCCTGGAACTGCGTTTGACCTATCGTGGACGCGATAACATCACCGATGAACACGAGTTTGTGCTGGACGTGCTGGGCAAGTCCGAGTACAGTTCTTGGGTTGTGCGCCGTCCGGAAGATGGGGCGCTTATGGAAATCACCTCGATTTATCTCGAGGACCTCTTCGATGCGGAAGCAAAACTGGTCGAAGGCGAGGGTTCGCTCTCGGTGCCCCCGCTGCAATAGCCCCATCGCTTCCCCCGGCTGCACTGGTGGCTACGCATGTTGACCCACGCCCAGACCCGTGTCTTTATCCGCCGTAGTGTTTTTTTGCGGCCCGCCCGATTGGCGGCGGGCGTCTGCGGGCTGCTTCTGTTTTTGTTCGGCGGCTGCCGGTCTTCGGCCCCCGGCGGCACGCTCCCTGCAGGGTCTGCTACCATCGACTCCCCGGCTGAAGCGCGCTCGGCCGGTTTGCCGGTGTTCGTGGGAAACCTTGAACTTCGTCCGCCAAACGCGGTCGGGGGCGTCGATCTGGATCTTGACGTGCAAAATGTCAGCAACCGCACCATAAAACTCGTGCTGTTCGTTTTTCGCGCCTACAATCGATCCGGTCAGCCGGCGCCCTGCAACATTCGCCGCAGCGCCGAATACACCGTCCGGGTGGAAGATCTACCGGCAGGTGAACACTTCGTGTTGAGCTCCCAGGGCGCTTACTACAGCCGCCAGGTGGCGTGCGTGACGCCGATTGATGCCATACAGATCATTTACGACGACAACTCAACCGAACGCATTGAACAGCCCGAGCAGGCATTTGCGCCGGGTCTCACCTGCCAGTTTCAGCCATCGACGTAGTACGCCACAAGAAAGATGCCGACCGCAATGCAGCCGACGCCCACCATCTGGAGCAGGTGCAGGGTTTCGCGCAGATAGAACACAGAGAACGCAGCGATCACAAGCACTCCGCCCGAAGCCATGATCGGGTAGGCAACCGAAAGATTGATGCGTTTCAGCGCGACGATGTAAAAGAGCACGTTCGAAGCGAACAGAATAATGCCGATCACCAGAAAAGGGTTCGTGGCCAATGCCCAGACTTTATCGACGGGGCTCAAGCCTTCCAGTCCGTCCAGGCGACGGGCGCCCAGCTTCATAAGAATGTTTGCGGTGGCGTTGAAGGCCAGCGCCGTTACCAGAAATACATAACCCAGAAGCGCGTCACTCATGGGGCAGGTTCGGTGGGGCTGCGTCTCATTGTCCAGAACTTTGCTGTCGTTCGGTCCACCGTCGATAGGCCGGAGTCTCGAAGTAGGCGAAAGGCTTCCCATCTTTCAGGCAGACGAAGGTAATGCGACAATCGATGATCTCCTCCTTCTTTCCGGTGACCGGTTCATGGACGAGCGCGCGCGATTGAATCGTGATGGAAGACCGCCCCACTTTTTGAATGCGACTGTAAAGAACGACGGCGTCTCCCCGTCGCGCCGGTGTGCGAAAGTTCACGTTATCCAGACTGACTGTAACGAAATCGGCAAAGCCGATCTTATCCATGACGTAGAGCGCGCTTGCTTCGTCCAGCCAGGCCAGCATAATGCCGCCAAACAGATTTCCGAACGCGTTTAAGTCGCGTTCCATTACAATGTGACGTGTTACGATCTCAAAGGGAGATCCGTTCTGCGTTTCAGATTCTGCGGTCATGGTGTGAGATACCCCTCTTCTGGAAGGTCTTTGAACGAAAGAAAATTTCACTCTCCTCTAAGGTGACACGATAGGGAAAGGCTGACCGGAGCTCCGGGTCGTCCAGCAGCCAGCGGCGCTCTACCGGCCAATCTCCGCGGGGCAAGCGCGTCACTATCACGGCGTCAACTTCCAGGTCCGCCAGGTTCTGGCCGAGAAACGGCGCTGCCGGAGCGGGGCCGAGTTCCTGCCACGTATTGTTCCGGCGCGTGATCCGACGGGACTGCTGGTGCAGCGGTTGCAGACCGCCCGGCCGCGCGTTTGCGAGAAACACCCGGCGCACCTGGGAGCGGCCCCGCCACGCGTACGGCGCGTTCGAGCCGATTAAGGCCAGCCGATCGGTCGTTTGGAGAAAGACGTCGGCTGCAGCCCAATCCCGCGCGATTGGCCTTTCAGAACGCTCGTACATTTCCCAATCCGGTCGGCCGCCAATCCACATCAAGGTCAGTGTAATGAGTATTGTGATCAACCCCTTCCAGCGGTAAGAAGGAAGGCAACGGGCCGCAGCGACCAGAAGGGCGATGCCGGCGAAGGCAACAAACATCTGGAGTGCGGGAAGCGGATCCGACAGAGTTTCTTTAAGAGTTAGCGTTGTCAGCTCCCGGAAACTCAGAGCCGGTTCGAGCAAAGGCC
Source organism: Spirochaetales bacterium (assembly GCA_024233935.1). Lineage (GTDB taxonomy): Bacteria > Spirochaetota > Leptospiria > Leptospirales > Leptonemataceae > JACKOY01. The sequence continues at coordinate 471,318 of JACKOY010000001.1, forward strand.
CGACGTGCTCCGCCAGGCGCATGAGCACGATGGCGCAGTGTGCCAGAAGCGCGCCCCACAATAACGTGCGCCCCGGCTTTTCGGGCAGTTGCCCGAGCAGGGGGGCCGCAAGCACGACGCAGGGCAGCATCAAACGGGCATGGTGAAAGGGGATCACGAACAAAAACGAAAGCAGCGTCGCCAGAGCCAGCCACCCGGCCCGTGCGGTGTCCTTCGATAGCCCGCCGTGACGTACCGCAAGAGTGAGCCGGGGCATGCACAAGAGGAGCAGCCCAAAGAAGACCAGATAGCCTGGATGCCGCCAGAGCGCCGTGCTCCGGGCGAACTCATGGCCCGAAAGAAACTCCGGCGGGTAATAGCCCGGCAAACGAAGCGGGCCGAGTTCCAACGCGGCCGGATAGACCGGATTGCCGCATTGCAACCAATTCAGTAGATAAAAGGCCGGCCCCAGGGGCAGGGCCAGAAGAAACGCGACAGCGATTCCTCCCGGGTGGTTTCGCACGTTCTCCAGGAGCAGCGATTTTTCGCGCCGCCACAGTAGCTCAAAAGCCAGATTTGCTGCAAGCAGAGTGAGCAGGTATACCAGCCCTGTGTATTTGGTGCCTATCAGTGCGCCGCTCGCAAGCCCCACTCCGATCCAGGTTTCCAGGCGCAGGCGTGCATTCATGGGGCTTCCCAGGCGGCGCAGCAGATAGGCTGTTCCCAAAAACCAGAACGTCAGAGCCAGATCGTTCCCGGTGGCCAGGAGCCCGGACCATGACTCGGGCAAGGTCGCCACGACCAATGCCGCCAGATCGGCCCGGTGTCGTTCCGTTTCGCTACCGGCGCCTTCCCGCAGCCAGGCCCTGCTGAGAACGAAGATGCCCAGCCACCACAAGAACGGCAGCGCGCGCGCCGCTGCGTGTCCCCCTGGAGCCAGAAAAAACCAGCCGTAGAAAATTGCGGCGAGCTGCGGGTAGTACGCCGGCGAAAGGTCTCCCCAATCCGTAGCGCCGCGTTTGATTGCGCCGTTGGCAATCCACTGGGCCGGGAATTCCAGATGATAGGTCAGAGCATCCCAACCGGCGACTGGTGCGTGTAAGACCACCAGCGCGCTGAGAAGAACGATGGCGAACACGAGAATCGAGGCCACCTTCGGGAGCGCGCCCGGGTCGGTTTGCCGGGCGGACGCTGCCGGCCCGCGGCCCACTGTGATGTAGACAGCGCCGTACACCGCAAGCAGGGTCAGCGTTGCGACGGTCGGGTTGTAGACCCCAATGGCAAAGGAGCACCACCAGGCCAGCGCCAGCGCGAACGTAGCCGTCAGAAGCGCCCTCGGCCACTGACCGCGGGCAAGCCACCATGCCGGCAGGACCAGGATCGTAATCTGCCAGGCGGCGCCGAAGAGCGCCGTCATTCGACGTCGGGCCGTTCGGCGCTCGCAAGCCGCGCCAGGCTTTCGATCGAGTTCTGCTGTCCACCGCGGTTGATGCGCAGTCCTACCGATGTCCGGTTTTCTTCGGGCGTGAGGTTGCGCACGGTGCAGAAGAACGTATGCACCCCGGCCTGGCCCAGGTCCATCTGGAACTGCAACTTGGAACCCCGGCGCAGGATTCGTTCGTTGACCGTTTGGTGCAGCGTGATGCGGCAGCCGCGGGCGTTCTGGCTGATATCGAGCAGGACCTCTTTATCTGCCGCCTTCGCCCAACTCTTGATCATGCCGATTTCCATGTCGAAGACCAGTTCCTCGGCCCGATCGCGAAGAAAATTCAAAAAGAGTCGGGCTGCGGCTGGATTATGATTTGCGTCCGCAAGTCCGGGGTTGCCCAGCCCGGGCATTGTGGACTCGAAGCGCATGAAGCCCATCAAGTTGCCGACCGAATCGCCAAAGGGGTAGATCAGCTGAGAACGCAGACCACCGCGCGTAAAGCGCTGAAAACGATTCTCCAACTTCCCGGCTTCGAGTTCGGAAAGCGGGTCGCAAAAAGCCTCAAGGCTGCAAACCTTCCGGCTGAGAGCGTCAATTAATAGAAAACTTTTCGCCTGAGCTTCCACCGCCAGATGAATTGCATCGTCCGCGTTGTAGAAAAAACCAATTTCGCAATCAGCGATCATGAAGCCGTGGGCGTTGAGATGATTCTGCAGAAGCATGCGCATCATCTGGCAGGCCCGGGCGATAACCGCGGTCTTTCCGTACAGGGCCACCCCCGAGGCGATGTCGACCGGCGGATGCACAAGCACGTTGCGAACAATCCGGTTTTCCAGCTCCGAAACACGCTGGGCTCCGCGCTCGGGGCTCTCGAGCACTACGTCCTTGATGCTGTACTGGCCCTCGGCCAGTTCTTCCACCCGGACCTGCATGCTGCTCGCGTTGAACTTAAAAAGCAGGCTGTCTTTAACCGGACGATCGGTCTGGATCAGGATGCGATCGCTGACGTTGCTGGCTTCATCGATGGCAGTAATGCGCACCGGTCCACTGGAAGTCTCGGCCGGCCGGTCCGCTGCTTTGCGGAGAGCCCGCAGGATGGATTCACGCTCGGTTAGGCGATAGGCTTTCATTGGCCCGTCCGGATCTCAGTAGCAATCGCCGATCACAAAGTCCATTGTGTCTATGATGTCGTATCGCATCTCACGCAGGCGCCGCACATCCCGGCCACGAAGAATTTCGACCAGGCTGTCTTTGCTCCAGTAGTATGCGTCCTTAAGCTGTTGGCCGTGGTATAGTGAAAATCGCCAGAGCCGGGCCATTAAATAGACAGAAAGGATCGCAAGCCCGGCCGACGTGGCAACGGGGTGCCCGGCCAGAACATCGACGATCGGGCTGGGGCCTATGAGGTTGTGGATCAACTCAAAGGCCGGCCCCAGGACATAGTCCCGCAAGAGGACAAAGATCCCAACTCCCAGGATCGGATATGTGATGAGTCCCGTTACGACGGCGCCTATGATTGCCTGTTCGTCACCATCGACCTTTGCCCGTTTCTTGACTTCGATTACGTAGTAGCGCATAAAGCGGCCCATCATGCGCGGTAGAAAATTCGCGAGGTGTCCGTAGAGAATAAAGGGCGCAAAAAGCACGCCCTTGATCAGGACGCGCAGGTGATAGCCGAGTTCCGCCCAGGTGTGTTCTCGTCGAATGACCGCGTCGCGCAGGCCGCTCTTTTTCAGTTCTTTGCGATAGGCGGACATCTGCCGCTTCAGGGTCTCGAGTTTTTCGCGCCCCTCCGGACGGTCCCGGGCAATCTGAATCGAGTCGGAGATGATTTTGCTCAAGCGATATTTTTCTGCGATATTGTTAAATGGGCCCATGTACTTGAACGGGCTTTTCACATACAGCGCGGTGATATCGTCGATCAGATCAACCAGGTTTTTGTCGCGTATGGAAATGATCAGATCTTCGATGTCGGTTTGCATGCGGTTCTTTCCCGCCAGCATGATCCTTTTTTCCAGGGCCGAGCGCTCGCCATCGGGCAGAGACAGGAAATCTTCCGGCAAATCGACAAGATCCTTCAACTTCATGGGTTTGCCAAAAGCAATCACGACACTGTTTTGAAACTTGTTGATGCGGTCGTAGAAGAAACCGAACGGCACGATGCGCAGATTCAACTTGAAGTTGTATTCTTTTTCCGCGAGAATCGCCATATGCATGAAGCCCATCTTGATCTTGTTGAGCTTGCGGCTGTCCGTGCTGCGCCCTTCGGCAAAGATGTTGAACAGTCGTCCCTGAACCAATAGCTCGACCGCTTCGCGCACCGCTTTTTCGTTCGCTTCGCGCCGATCTTCTTCGCTCGCGCCGGTCTCGTCCTGATCCTGGCGGCGTGCGATCGGCACCATCAGCATATGGTTTCGCAGAAGGGGACCCAGAAGAAACCAGCTGGTGATCGTGTCTTTGGCCGCCGTGGCCACCGGATGACGGATCACATGCAAGAGATTGAAATAGTCCAGATACGAGTTGGGATGATTGCCGACCAGAAGCACAGAACCATCCGGCGGGATGTTCTCAAGACCAATTGCACGGATCTCACTATGCTGGGTCTGAATCACCAGCTTGAAAAAGGCCCGGATCAAATAGTAGAGTGGCCGGGCGTCACGCCGAACCGATTGAATGCCGCGGTATATGCGGGCTTCGCTCTTGCGCTTGCGAAACAGACGGCCAATGACCGGAATACGACTGGCAGTGCTCATCGCCCTTCCTCAAGCAGTTGCTCCGGTGTTAGACCCAGGTCCGCCAGGAGCGTCCGCAGGTACACGCGTTCGCTCAGCCCCGGATGCGGCAGGGTCAGTTCGGCGGTCTGCATTCGCTGTCTCCCATAAGTCAAAATGTCCAGGTCGATCTCTCGCGGTCCGAAGCGAAAGCGGTGGACCCGCCCGAGCCTTTGTTCAATATCTTTGAGTTTTCCAAGTAGCTCGTGGGCTTCAAGAGAAGTTTGCGCCTCCAATACCTGATTTAGGAAGTCGGGCTGATCCTCGTGCAGTATAGCCGGGTTCTCCAGCACAAAGCTCATGCGCGCTATCTCAAAATCGGGCAGGGCTGCCAGGCGGTCCCGGGCCCGCGCCAGGTAAGACTCGCGATCGCCCTGGTTCGAGCCCAGCGAAAGCAGGACCCGCACCGAACCGGTCATAAGCGTTTCGTTACCTGCCCTGGGTTCTGAGTCGATAATCCGGGGCGTCAATCTCGATTTCCGTGGTCATCTGGCGCAGACGGCTGTAGATCCGGCCCCCGGAGATCTCCCGCCAGGATTCCATGGGCTCGTTGGATGTGATGATCGTCAGCAGTCCGTGTTCGTAGCGCGCATCAATGAGGTCGTACAGCACCTGGTTGACCCAGGCGGTTTCCCGATGCACACCGAAATCATCAATGACCAGGGCGGGCACGGTGGCCAGTTCTTCCTCAATGGCCTTGCCTTCGCCATAGATTTCGCTGTTGGGGTTGAAGGACGCCCGCAACTTCCCGAGAATATCGCGGCTGATCTTGGCGTAGCGCACCTCGCTGTGCCGAATACGCAAGAGCTCGTTCAGCACGGCACAGGAAGTCAGGGTCTTGCCGCAACCGGTGCCTCCCCAGAGGTACAGCCCGGGCGCGCTCTTCTGGCCAAACTGGACCACAGTGCTTGAGGCCCGCCCCACCGCCAGACTCAGGGAGGGATTATAGGGATCGCTCTGATTGATGTCGTCCAGGAACTTGCCCCGAAAACGGCTCGGGATCCCGGAGCGGCTCTCGAGGAGGAGCACCCGTTTCAGGGCAATGCGCGCCGGGCGCGAAGGGCAGGGCACCATTGCTTTTTGCTTTTCGTCGTAGTACTCGAAGGGTGGGCGCCCATCACAGCGCGAGATGGCCTGCTGGCAGTGACACAGCCCAAATCCGGCGCTGCGGGCCTCGTCCCGATAGTAGAGTATGCCCAGATCCAGGCAATCCAGGCACCGGGGGGGCCCCGCTTCCGAGCGTATGTCGCGCATCATTTCGTCGAAGATGCGGATCTGGGCCTGGTCGGCTGTGCTTTCGCTCTCTTTCAGTCGCATTGGGTTTTCCACCGTTTGACCGGCTGCCTTCCGTCCGCGGGGTTCCTGGAAGGCGACGGGCGAACCACATCGGCGCAAAAAGGCCTCCCCAGGGGAAGAAAAAAACCGACATAATCCTGAGGGGCACGGGTGATTGACACAAATATTTTGAGGGAAGGGTTTATTGACCAGCCAACAATCCCGATAAGGTTTCTGGAGGAGCGCGTCCGCGTTTTTTGCTCGCTTTTCCGGAAAAACAGCTCTGAATAAGCAGGTGCGTAAGATGAAACAAACGATTGGCTTAGTAATATTAGTGATGCTGGTGTCCCTGGTTCCGGTCTGGGGCCAGCCGCAACAGCAGCAACAGGTCGGGAGCCCCAATAACCCCACTCCGTTTGAAGAAGCTCCGGGGGAGTTGGTCTCTGAAGAAGAAGACCGCACGCTCGAAGGCAATGAGTTGCAGATCCGCAACCGAAACCTGCGGGCCGAGGAGCTCTGGAAGAACGCGGACTACCGCGACTACAACAGCGCTTTCAGCGAACTGCATCGCCTTTCGTGGGCTTTCGCAAACAACAAATACCGCCTGGCCCTTTCCGCCTACCAGTCCGGCGTAAACACCATCATCAAGATGCGCGATGAAGTGGAGCTGTTCCGCAAGCAGAGCGCTGAAGCCCGTAACATGGGCGAGAAATGGTACTGGCAGATTGTGGACCGCCGAGCGCGCGAAGAACGGATCATCAACCAAATGAAACGTCGGGCGAAACTCGAAGCGGTCACTTACTTTACGCGGGCCATTAACCATCTGGACGAGATCGAGAACCCCGACCTGCGCGAAAAGCCGGCTTTCAAGCGTTTGCTGTCAGCTGTCTACCGCAACTGGGTAATGTACCAGTTTGACCTGGGTAACCTGCCGCAGTGCATCCCAATCCTTGAGCTCTATATCGAAATCGATGAGAACGAGAAGGAGTATCCGGCGCACAAGTATCTGGCCCAGTGCTACGCTTTCCAGGAAATGATGATCCGTCGCTACGGTGTCGGCACTGAGGATCAAATGTTCCGGTTCCGTTACAAGAAGAACGTGCATCTCCTGCGCGCAGCCGAACTGAAATACGGTAAGGAATCCGCAGAATACAAACACGTCGTGAATCTTGTGAATCGTGACGAGGTGATCTCGGTACAGCCCTGATCCAGGATCTACTGCTTATTCAGCGCGACGCCCGGGCTTTGGCCCGGGCGTTTTTGTTTTTTCACAAAAACGCGGCGCGCGCCTGATTTACTGCGTGAAAGGGGAACGATAATCTGATAGAGTGTGCCGCGCCCCGTGGCCGCAAATAAGCCGATGGCCTATACCCGAGAAGAAGTTACCGCCCTTGTAGACAGAGCGGTGGAGCGTAATCAGGTCATTTCACTGGTCACGGCCTACCTGAGCGATTACGGCGAGATGGTATTAAACACCATCAGCGAGCGTCTGCTGGAGATATTCGATCGTGCGGACCTGCTCGATGTTCTATATACGTCCCTCAAGGAGCTCGTGATCAACGCCGGAAAGGCCAACCTGAAGCGAGCCATTATACGCGATTCGGGCCTCGACCCCGGCAAGCCAGGCGACTATGAAGAAATCATGCGGCGATTCAAGGCAAATCTGCCGGAGCGGCAAATCAGCAAGTGGAAACGACGTTTCAAGGAGTACGACCTACAGGTTACCGTGAGTTTCTATTACGAGGCCAATAAAGCTCTCAAGATCAAGATCAAAAACAACTTCACGCTGTTGCCTCAGGAAGAAGAGCGCATCCGTGAGAAGTTCAAGAGCGCCGTTCAGTATTCGGATCTGCTGGAATTCTACATGCATCATGGCGACGAGACCGAAGGCGCCGGTCTGGGCCTCACTCTGGTCTGCATCCTGCTGAACCAGAGCGGCATTGACCGGCATCTGTTTTCCATTTATTCGAGTGATTTATATCAGGAGACGATTGCGCGTATGGAAATCCCGCTCTCCGAAGACTACGTTCCCAAGCGCGTGCGTTTTGAGCGCGAAGCCGCCCGGGAGGGCAAGAGCATAGACGAGTACCGCTCTATTGTTCAGGAGCGCGGGGGGCGTCTGTTGGGAGGGGACGCGGGTGAGGGACTCTGAAAACATTTTGATTGCGCCCCGATCGACGCCCGGTCCAGATCGATGATCAAAAGCCGTCGTGGGTCGCGGACGCCGGGCCGGTCCCGGCGTTTGGCTTCTAGATGCAATGGCAGTAAAAACGCGCCATAATGAAATCCTAACGCAGCGCCTATCCTACACGGTGCGGCTGGGTGGAGCCGCGAGCTTTGTTGCGCTGACGTTTTTTACGGGCTATGCGCTGCTCTCTCTATTGGGTCTTTTCGCCCTGAGCCTCTCTCTGGCGTGGGCGATCGTCGTGGAGCGACGTAATCAGCTTTCTTCCGCCGCCGCCTCGCGAAGCAGTTCCTATTTTCGCACGAGCATTGACCTTCTGGGCCTGACACTCTTTGTGCATCTGACCGGGAATGTTCATTCTTTCCTGATCATGGTTTACGTCGTCGTTACGGCGTTGAGTTCTATCAAAGAAAAAAGGCAGATCGGCCTTTTCGCTGCTTTTGGCGGCGCGCTGTGCCTGGGGTTGCTCAGCGCCCTGGTCGGTCTGGGGCTTGTGCCCGACATCAACCTGCTCACTCCCCGCTACGAATACAGTCGGGCCTACGGCGTAGCGGCTCCGGTGTTTTTGCTCGGCGCCAGCCTGCTGGTGCATTTTGTGATTTACGGCCTTTACAATGGGATGACTGCCGCGCTGGCCGCTGCCGAAACGGAGACCGAGCAGTCTGTGATGGCGATGGTGCTCGCCGAAAAGGCGCGCTTTGAAGTTGAAGCTTACAACGAATTCTCCCGGAAACTCAACTCAACCGAGTCGATCGATGAGGTCATCGATCAAATATTCGCCTACATACAGGAGAACTTCAACATCGAAGGCAACATTCTTTACCTGTACGACGAAAAACAGGACAAACTCTACCATTATAAGTCCAACTTTCCGGATAGCTTTGCGGAAGAAGATGTTCAAACCGTACGCGAGATTCGTATTCCGATGCACGGCGAGGAAGGCGGCATTCATTCCGCCGTATTTCAGAAGCGGCGTTACGTGTACTTCTTGCGGATCCGCGATTCATTGACGCATTTCGAAAAGACCATCACCGATCGTATGCAGATCAAATCGATACTGATTGTGCCCCTTGTCGTGCGCGACCGCGTCTTTGGCATGATCGATTTCTCGAACTACAACCGGCCGCTCCGACTTACACGTTCCGATATTGACAGCATCCGGGCTTTCTGCGAACAGATTGCGGGCGCTGTGCAGAGCTCGCTATTGATCCATGAGGCACGGGAGGCCCAGCGGCATGCAGAAGAAGCGCGTCGGGAAATCGAAGAATCGCGCGAAGAGATTCGTCGTCTGAATCAATTCTCACGCACCATCAATGCGACCAGCCAGCTGGACGTGATTCTGGATAAAATCTTTTCCTATATAAGAGAGCACTACGGGATCGAGGGCATCTGGCTGCAGTTCATCGACAGCGACAACAATGAGCTGTATACTTACAAGAATACAAAGGACCTGCTGAGCCGCGACCAACTCGACTATATTCGCAATCTGCGCGTACCCCTGGGACCCGAGGGTGGCATTGCCTACGACGTTTATGCCCGCAAGCGGCCCTTCTATCTTGCGAAGCGACCGCGCTCCTTTAAGTACGCTGTCGATCAGACCCATGTGGATGTTCTGAATATCGAATCTGCGCTCTACGTGCCGCTCCTGATCGGAGACCGGGTTGTGGCCGTTATATCGTTCACCCGTTACCACGAAAAGCTGCGTCTATCCCGAAAGGAGATCGATAGCATTACCGGGTTTTGCCAGCAGATCGCCGGGGCGATCAACAACTCCCACCTGCATGCGGAAAGCGAACTCTCCCGCATGATGGCCGAGCAGAGCCTTGCCGAAGTGCAGCAATTGAAGGCCCAGCAGGATTTGGACTACTATCTGACTTCGAACCTGGTCGAACCCCTGACCGGTATTCACGTCAACAGCGAAACCGTCGAAGTTGTGGAGATTACCCGGCAGAAGAAACGTTTTCCCTATATGAGATGGACCTGCGAAATAGGGGGCGATCTTTGCCTGGGTTACAGCCTTCGACTGGGGGACCGTCCCTACACCGCGGTTTTAAATGCGGACGCCATGGGCAAGTCGTTGCAGGGAGCCGGCGGCATACTCGTGCTTGGTTCGGTCTTTAGAAACATTGTCGATCGCACGCCGGAGTCCAGGTACCAATACCCGGAACAGTGGCTCAAAAACGCCTATCGGGACCTGGACAATATCTTCCGGGCCTTCGACGGCAGTATGTACATCACCAGCTTTGTGGCCCTGATCGACGACAACACGGGCCTGGTTTATTACATCAACGCGGAACACCCTCCACCGGTTCTTTTGCGCGACGGTAAGGCCGAATTTCTGAAGCCGCCACACAAGATACAGAAACTGGGCTTTCTCCTGGGGCAATTGCGTGTTTCGGTGGCGCTGTTTCGCATGGAGCCCGGGGACTTCTTGATTACCGGTTCCGATGGCCGCGAAGACATCATGATTCGGGCCGGCGGGGAAAGAACGCCCGGCATGAACACGGACGAAGACTTGTTCCTGCGCGTCGTGGAAGAAGCCCGGGGAGAACTGGACGAGGTGCACCGCCTGCTGCAAAATACCGGCACCCTCACCGACGACCTATCCCTGCTGCGCATCGGTTATCACAATACCACGCCAGGAGCCCCCGTTCACCTGGACCTGGCGATCGTTCGGAATTTGCTCGAAGAGACACGCAAACATCTTTCCGCGAAACGTCTTGCAAAAGCCGAAAAGACAATCCTGCCCGTCGCCGAGGACGTAGTGAACTCGGGCTATTCAGAAGTCGGTGAGCTTAACGAGGCGCTTGGTGAACTGATGCGCCTTGCGATGCAGGTGTTGCGCCGACGCAAAAAGCCGGGTCAGGCGCGGGAGTTGGCCGTGCGTTACTCACACCTGCATCCGGAAGCCACCTTCATTCTGGAGGAGGCTGCCCGGGCGTGCCAGGAAGACAACGATCCCCAGGCCGCCACGGACTTCAGCGAGCGGGTTTACATTCGGGAACCGGGCAACCAGGAAAACCTGATCTTCTTGCTTCGATTGCATATCGTGCTTCGGAACCGATCCCGGGTGGACCATCTGTTCCGACGATTGCGTGAGTCGAACCTGCCGCCTGACCAGGTGGAAGAGCTCGAACGTGAGGTTCGCGACGCCTTTGAGCAGGCCTACCGGCCGGCGGCCCCGTGATCAAGGTCTCACTTTTTGAGATGGTGCGGAATGACGGGAGTCGACGGGCCGGCGGCGTTTTTCCGGACGCCTGCGCTTGCGGTCGTACGCCGGCGCGAAGCCCTTCCAGAACGATCTGGAGTCCGGTTCCATCAGCGATCAAACCAGACGGTAGATGGCGACCGGTTGCTTTCTTCCGCGGATCGGGATCTCTGCAATGCGATGAGCCTGTTCACGGTCGGCGATCACGCTGGCGACGGCCTCTGTGACCAAAACGGTAGAGCCGTACTCTTTATTCAAAGCCTCTACGCGCGAAGCGAGGTTCACGATGTCCCCGATGATGGTGTATTCCTTTCTATCATTGGAGCCCACGTTGCCCGTCATCGCCTCTCCGGCGTGGATGCCAATGCCGATGCGCGTTTCGGGTACAATGCCCTGCGCCACCAGGTCCTGTACCCGGGCGCTGATGGCGCGAGCAGCCCGGACGGCGTTGCGCACGTCTCCGTTTTCGTCCGAGATGGGCGCGCCAAAAACGGCCATGAAGCCGTCCCCCAAAAATTTGTTCACGATGCCATTGTGCTGGTTTACGATATCGATCAATGGCGCAAAGAGCGCGTTCAGATACTCAATGACTTCGGCCGGCGAACGGTGCTCAGAAAAACCCGTGAAGTTACGAATGTCGAGAAATAGAATGCACACGTGGCGCATTTCGGCCGGTAGATCGAGCCGCTGGGAAAGCAAACGATCCACCACCTGGGGCGAAACGTACTGCCCAAAAAGACCGACAATGTCATCCCGCTCGCGAAGCAAGTTTACAGAAGCCTGCAGCCGCTTCGCCAGTTCACTCGACACAAAGCCGGCCACAACACCCGCGGCCGCAAGCAGAACGCAACGCGCCACAAGCCAGGGACGCGCAGTAAGGTACGTCGGAGCAAGGTCCGGATTGTAGTCCGGCAAATTCGTAAGATAATAGGCCAGCAGGCCGTATTCGACCGCCGCAACCAGGCTCGTGAACACGCTGAGCCCGAATCGCAGTCGCACAATCGAAAGCATGATGAAAGCGAAATAGATCAAAAAGCCAGGTGCATAGAGAGCCGGAATGGGACCGATCACATCGGCCGCAAAAAACAAAATCGCGGTTGGCAGCGAAGTCTCCACGAATGCGTTTATGAAACGACCAAATTCCGGGAAGTGGCGGCGGGATCGGATGGCGCGGGTCAGGGCAAACTGTAGAAACAATTCATAGGCCGTGGCGACGGCCAGCGCGACGATCACGACACCGAAGGGGAAGCGTCCTCCCAGTTGCTCTTCAATAGCAGCTCTAAAAAACAAGAACGCTATCGTCCAGGCCGTGAGACCGAAAGCGAAAATACTCAGCAGAATGCGGCACCGCAAACGTTCGCCTTTGATGACCTCGTGTGCAAGGGCGCTATCCAGAGTGAGTTCGGTAATTTTCAAGGAGGGCTTTCCCATAACATCTCCATTGTATCCCGATCCTGGATTTCTTCCAGGCTCAGGTACTCGGGGCCGAAGAAATCGACCATGCGCACCAAAAACAGATTCGTTTGCACATAAAAGGCCACGCGATTGTTCTCGATAATCCTGACCCGGGCCAGGCTGATTTCGCCGAAGGCGTTCATGAAAGCGGGCACTTTCTCCAGGAAGTACTCGATGTTCAATAGCACCTCATCCGCAATTTCCGCGGTCTGAAAAATGTGCGGCGTGCTTGTGCACAAAGCCCGAACGAATCGGCGCTGTATGCCCGGAATGAGTTTGGAGGCGATCCGCATCAGGTCGACCGTGGCCTCGGGGTCGTACAGGCGAAAGCGACGGGCATGCAGTCGCACGAGGTTCCGGATTGTGCCCGATACGGTGAAGTCGGAACGAAATTCAACACGCTGGTAGCCCAGGGAGAAGAGCCTGTCGGCGGGACGCGGCAAGTAGATGCCATTGAAGTGAGCGGTGCCTTCGTCGGACGAGACTGCGAGCGTGTGAAGCAGGTCCGAACGCCGCGCCACGTACCGATCCAGGGCCGGGCCCAGGGCGTCGAGAGACAACACGACCTTGTACATTCGCGTGGAGAGCGGATTGGCAAACTCGTTCAGGTCGCTCAGCCACTGCATGGCGCACAGGCCGCCACGCGGACTCAGGTGGGGCAATGAAATATTGCCGCGCCTGCCCGCCGAAAAGGGATCAAAAAATTAATGGTTGGCAAGGCTGGTTGAGCAGGGCTTTCGTTGGCGCGAACACGGTCCGCATTGGGCCGCAAACCAGAGGAAGCGATGAAAGTAGCAGTTCTAGGATCGGGTACATTTGGCACTGCCCTCGCCAGCGTCCTGGCGGACAAAAAGGATCACGACGTTACCATCTGGACCCGCCACGCGGATCTGGCGGAAGCGATTACAAAACAACACCGCAACAGCCGTTACTTCCCCGACCTGCCGCTGCCGGAAGGCCTGAAGGCCGCGACCGACATTGAGGCCGTCCTGAGCGGGGCGGAAATGGTGGTGATTGCCATTCCGGCCCAGCAGATCTCCGGCGTTTTGCGTCAATACGGGCCGCTTCTTCCAGCCGGGGCCGCGATCGTGGGTGCGGCCAAGGGAGTCGAGGAGGGTACCCTGCGCCTGGTTTCCGAAATCTTCGAAGAAGAGCTTCCAGGTAAGTACCATCCGTATTTGAGCTATCTCAGCGGGCCGAGCTTTGCCAAAGAGATGATCCAGCGCATTCCAACCGTGGTGAGCATTGCGTCCCGGAATTCCGAAGGCGCCACCCGTGTGCAGCACGCGTTTTATAACCAGTATTTCCGAACCTACCGGACCGAGGACGTGATCGGCGTGGAGGTGGGGGGGGCGCTCAAAAACGTGATCGCCATCGCTGCCGGGGTATCGGATGGCCTGGGTTTCGGCCTGAATACCCGGGCGGCGCTCATCACCCGTGGGCTGACCGAAATCAGTCGACTCGGTGTCGCCAAGGGGGCCAATCCCATTACCTTTTTGGGGCTGGCCGGAATGGGCGACCTGGTCCTGACCTGTACCGGCGATTTGAGCCGGAATCGCACCGTGGGCATGAAACTCGGCCAGGGCAAGAAGCTCAAGGATGCCCTGGCGGAGATGAATCAGGTCGTGGAGGGCGTCTACACGGCCGATGCGGCCTATCAGCTGAGCCAGAAACTCAAGGTGGAAATGGCCATTACGGAGCAGGTCTACAAGCTGCTCTACGAGGACAAGGATCCGCTCCAGGTGACCAAAGATCTTATGTCGCGAGATTTGAAGTCCGAGTCGATTTAGGACTTGCCGAAGCCCCCCGGAAGTGGCAAACTGCTCTGGTGCTCTTTTTTCGACCCCATTCGAGGGTCGGATGGAGGTTTCTCTGGCATGAGTCCCCTTTCCCGGCCCTCGGGGCCCGTTCCCCGTAGCCTGATTGCGCGCCTGGCCCTGGTTTTGGGCCTGGTGCCCCTGGCGCTTCCGGCTCAAGAGACCGGCGAGCCGCTCTCGGTGCGCCTCTCCGAAGGAGAGAGCGAGCAATTGCGCATTCCCGCCCGCCGCATGGGGCTGGAGGTCTACGTGGAGATCCCGGCCGCCGAACCGGGCGTCCCGGCTCTGTTTCAGCTATTGGTCGAGGGACAGGGACCTTCCCATGCCGATATCGGCCTGCGGTTGATGGAACCGGCGCGGGGACCGACGGTGGATAGCGACCTGGGCGCCAGCTACCAGCGGGAGGAACTGCTGTTCCGGGAATCGGGCAGTTATCGGGTCGAGGTGTTTCAGTTGAATGACCCCCCGGTGGCGTTGCCCATCTCTCTTTCCCTGAAGCGTGTTGAGGCAACCGGGCTGGAAACGGGCGCCGTGATCAGCGGCCAGACCGGCGGCGAGTTCCATTCGGACTTCTTTGGCTTTGAGCTGGCAGGTCAGGATCGACAACTGGTGCTTCTGGGTGAAGAGACCGACCGCAATCTGGAGCTGGTGCTGGTGGACCTGGAAGGCGAGCCCATCGCCCGGGATGAGAACGATAACGGAAACGGATCGGCCGAGCGCTTCCTTCTCAGCGGCATGGCTCCCGGTTTCTACTTTGCGGCCGTTCGCGAGCGGGGTGCCTCACGCGGGCAGGCCGGCTACACGATCGCACTTCTGGAACCCGGGGTGGCCTACTCGCCCCCGGAGGGGGACTATCACAGCGTGGTGGCCGCCAAAGACGGCGAGCCGATCGACATGCGGGAGACCACCGGTGGCGCGGCCCTCACTCCGGGCCGTCCAGTGCAGGAACAACTGACACCGGAGTTACCCCGTCGTCGGCACCGCATTGAAGTGGGCCTGGAACCGCTGCTCATCGACGTAAATGGGGGCGATCACGATCTGTCCATCCAGGTCAGCGGGGTCTTTTCGTATCGGGCGGACTTCGATGTGGGCAAGGAACGCGGCCACGAGCTTCTGGTCCTTCCGTACCCCGGGATTTACGACCTGACCGTGCAGTACAGCCGCTACGTAGGTGAAGAACCCATTCCCTACGTGGTCCGGGCGGATCCTATGGCCTTGCACAATCTGCAACCGGGCCAGTTTCTCGATCATTCGTTGCATCCGGACGACCTGCGACTGTATCGCATGCAGATTACTTTCAATACTCCGATGGTCCTGGATGTGAAGGGTTCCGGTTTGATGGCTGATTCCGGGGACCTGCTTCTGACGGTCTACCGTCGGAACGCGGACGATACTTACGAAGTTCAGAACTACGACTCGGACCTGAACGGCCACACCGGCTACGAGAGTGTTCGCCTGAGCGAACCGGGTGAGTATTTCCTGGTTGTGCGGCAGGGAGCCGGCACACCGCGACAGATCAGCTATCGCGTTGAGCTAGCGGAGAATCCGGTTCTTTCGCAACCCTGAGGGTGAACTCTCGGCATCGGGCGGGCCTTCCTGCTGGTAGGTCAACTTCAGCGTCGCTTCGCGCAACCGTCGACTGATGGTTTTGAAGAGCGCGAAGGCGATTTGCGGTCGAGCCAGAAGCAGGCGTTGAAAATCGTCTCGTTTGATTGCCAGCAGAGTCGCGGGCTTTTGAACTTCCACCGAAGCAGAACGCGGTTCGTGGTCCAGAATCGACATTTCTCCGAAACAATCGCGCTCCTCCAGAATTTGCAGCGTTATGTTGCTACCGCGAAACACGCGGACCTTACCCCGAATGATAATGTAAAGGGCGTCGCCCGGATCGTTCTCATGAAATATGGTCTGGCCGGACCGAAAGCTGCGTTCCCGCGCGATGTCGTTGATCCATTGCAGATCTTCCCCGTCCACATCCTCGAACAGGGGAACGCTGCGCAAAAAGAGAAGTCTTTCCATCTGGTTCTTCATGGCTTTCGCCTCCGGACGGCGCATTTTTGCACCGACAGTTTGACCCAGCAAGTGCAGGGCGTAAAGCGCGTTGCGACGAACAAACAAGCTCCGGCTGCTCGAGATTTCCTGGAGCCTGGGCCCCAACTCACGCATGCGCAGCTGACCGATGGCGAAGGCCGCGCATCCCCGAAGCCAGTACGAATAGCGGCGTTCGGTAAGCGCCTCAAGTACGAGACGCAAATCGGGAAGGTTCAGGCCGGACCGGTCTTTTATATGTTTTTGTTCCAGCAATATGACAAGTGGTTTGGCGTCGGGCGTGCTGCCTTCGATTGCCTCAAGCGCTTCGGCCCGTGATCGAGGATCTGCCGAGCGCAGGTCGCGCGCCGCAGCCCGAATGGAGAAGGGGTCACCCAGTAGTTCCAGGCACTTGAGGGCTACCGACTCGCGACGATCCGATTCGCGGCGCAACGCATCCACCAGGAGGCTGACGGCCTGGGTGTTGCGGTGCGCTTCGAGCGCGGTCAGATACCTCAGCTCTTCCCCGATATTTGCAACGATTGCCTGGAAAGAGCGCGTGATGCGATCGAGCAGTTCCTTTGGGAAATAGCGCGCCAGGTTTTCGAGGGCCAGGTCGCCATCTTCGGTGAGCACCGCCGTCTTTACCCGCGTAAGCGCGTCGAGAGCCGCGTCTTCCACGCGCACCGTGGTGCCCGCCAGCAGGTCGGCCAGGACCGATATGCTGGCGGTGCTGCCGATGTTTCCCAGGCAGGCAATGATGTTGGCCTTGGTCTGGTCGTTGTGGTTACCGTGCAGGAGGGCTATGTGAAGCGCTGCCAGAGCCGCCAGGCCCTGAGAACTGATGGTCTCCACGGCCTTGAGTCCCAGCCGCTCACGTCCCAAAAACGGGAGCAGGTGTTCGACCAGATCCTCGTCGGGAACATGACCGATGGCTTCGATGGCGCTCAGCAGTACGTCATCCCGCCGCGCGCGAAGCAGACGGAGCAGTATGGGAAGCAGCTGCACGCGCGGTACTTCCTGGATGATGTGGGCGGCCCGGATACGGTCCGCAGGTCGGCGGCTCTCCGCAAAATGATAGAGCGCCTGCACCGCGGGATTGCGGCGGTCGAACCGCTCCCGGTTGCGTAGCAGGGCGATCACAGACTCGGTCCGCACATCCGGCGAGTGATCCTTGAGCATGGGCAAGAGGAGCCCGGCAGCCGCAGAACTGTCCAGGTGTCCGATGGCACGGGCGGCCGCCGCGCGCACTTCGGCGTCGTTCGACTCCAGGTGGTTGGCCACCGGAGGGACCAGAGCAGGGCTGCCGTTTCGGGCCAGGACCCCCAGAATCTCGACCCGCACATCGTCCCTGGCTGTGCCGAGGGCCGGAATGAGCATGGCGCCCAGGGCCTCTCCCTGTTCTACGGACTCAAGAACGTTCAGCGCGAACAAGGCCACATCGTACTCGCCGGATTCCAAAGAGCGCAGCAACGAGTCCCGGGAGACTCCGGCTCCGCGTTGGTGCAGTGTCGTAAGCGCTGTCCGCCGCACATCGACATTGCGAGAGCTCAGATTATCAACCAGCGTTTCCAGATAGTCGCGTCGCACGCGTAGCGCAATCGCAAGCCAGGCCAGACACAGGCCGAAAGCGGAAATAGCCAAAAGAAAGTCCGGCGCGCCGGTGCGGGTCAGAAGAAGCAGAAGCAATCCGGCCAGCACGGTGCACAAAGGCTCCACCGTGCCCGTGATGAACGCCCGGCTGCGTCCGCGGATTTCCTCCGGCAGGGAGTTAAACGACAGCTGCATCGCTGAGTCTCCCAGGGAGGTGAACATGGTTTCATCGCTGAACCGGGCCAGAATTGCCAGAGATGGACGCATGGACAGTGGTCCAGGCGCTGGCGTGGCCGGTAGCAGACCGCGCAACATCAAAGCGCCGGTTCCAATGAGCAGGCTGCCCGGATGCGCGAGCACCATGGTCCCGGCGCCGAAGCGCTGCAGCAAGCGGCCAGAAATGAATAGCTGTAGCAGAAGCCCGGTCAGCGACACCGCGCTGTTGTAGATGCCAAGAAAAGAACTCAAGCGATCGGGGCCGGGAAAAATGTCATCCATGGCGGAGTAGAACTGGTACTCGACCAAATAGATCACCAGCCACATGGGCAAGGACAGGTAAGCCAGTCGGCGCACCAGGGCGTAGCTCCACACGCTACGCAGGGTCGCGAAATACCCCTCCCGGCGTGCGAGGCCGAAGGAAAGCTCTTCGCCGTGATGACTACGACGCACCCAGGACGCCAGGGGTGCGCCCAGGAGAAGCAACACCACCGTGATGAGAAGCAGGTTGATCGTTCCGAGGGACCGAGCCGCGAGGTGCGTGAGTCCACCGCCCAGAATGACGCCGACCAGGCCGGCCCCGCCGACGAGGGGAAACAGACGCTTGCCCTCCCGGGGGTCGAAGACGCTGTTCGCCAGAGTCCAGAAATGGATCAAGAAGAGCAGAGTGTAGATCTCGGACGTGGCGAACAGGGCGTACGGAAACCATCGATAGCCCCGCGGGTAGATGACCCAGAGTGCTACAAAGGACGCTGCAAACACCACCAGCAGGACGATCATCAATTGGTGGCGCGGCAGTCGATCTACGACCCGCGCATACAGCGCGGTTAACAGCACGGCCAGCACCGAGTTGGCAATGTACATCAGGGGGAGTTGGTCCGGTCCCGCCAGCTTGACGAACACCGCATCCCGGACCGCGCGCGCAAGGGTGGTCGCGATCATCAGGATCAGAAAAAGCGCGGCCATCGAAAGCAGCCGCCGTCGCTCACCGATCGTGACGCCTAAGTAGGTTGCAAAATTATTGAGCACCGGGTTGGTTCCGATTTTCCGCCTGAACCGATCCGATCCGCGGGCCCGCCGGAGGCGCTCCCGCCGCCGGCGAAGCAGGGATTTCCCCTATCTATCATCGGTTTCGAACCCGGCTGAAACCAGCGACGAGGCTTCAGGATGCGTGTGCTGCGCGCTTTTCCGGCACGTGGGTCCCTGGAACAGGTTCGATGTCCGGACGCTTCGTGATCATGCGCGCCCGGGCCCTCTCGATCAGGTGATCGGGGAATTCACGGGCCGGCATGACCGCCGAGCCGAAAACCCAGTCCCAGAGCGTCGTCATGAGCGAGTAGTTTGTCTTCTGATCAACGTGGTGGTAGAGATGGAAGTTCCCCCAGGCGAAATACCGGGTCGTGAACCCGCGGATATTGGCGTTGTGATCCAGCATGGCTTCGCTCAGGAAGACCTCGTAAACGTAATGGAAAACTAACAAAGGAAGCCCAAAAGCCGGCCAGAGCCAGGTGATTCCCAAAAGCGGTACTGTCATGACCAGAAAAACGTCCAGGCTTGTCTTCCAATCACCCAGCCAGAAGAAGAATTGGCCCAAATCGGGCCAGGGCGATGCATCCTGCCGGAAATAGTTTATCTTGTGATGCGCCTTGTGCAACTCGTAGAGCGGGTTCCAGGGATGGCTGATGTGGCCGATGCGATGTAACCAGTAGATGATGAAGGTCCAGAGCAGGAAACAGCCCGTTAAACCCGCGACGTAGCCCAGTATGTCACCCAGCATGCTTCCCCCCTGACCAGCGACGCCCCCACCGAGGCGACATAACCGAAACAGTGATTCCGGTATTTTGCGCGCGTGGAAAAGAAATGGACAACCATTTGCGCGTGGCGAAATCTTCTTCTTCGGGTCTGCTAACCTAACAGACGAACTTCCGGATTATTCCATGAAAGTTGCAAACAAAAAAGTTCCGAGTTCCCATCGTAAAATAGCTTTATCGGTGGGCGCGAGAGCTGACAGAACAGGCGAAGCATGAGATTTCCATTTGGACTGAAGTTGGGCCTGGCAATCTCGACGCTCGCCGTGGGCGTGACGACCTCTGCTGTTACGATCTTCTACTTGAATACCAAAGAAACCGTGCTCAATCAGATGAAGCGTCGTCTGCTTGATGTCGGGCACACCGGTTCTTTTCTTTTCGGGCCCGAAGAGCGAGCGGCCATTTATTCGATTCGGGCCCGGGTTTTGGACGGGAGCGCTGACCGCACAGAACGCATGCAGTCGATGGAGCCCGGAGACTTTGGCGAGAGCCTGCCGCCATCCTTGCGAGATGAGATTCAGGAGAGCCCGGCCTTTCTGCGTTTGGTACAGGTGTTGCGCACCATTCGGGCCGGCAGCAGCACCTTGATTGAACCCCTGCGGGAATATGACGAGAACGTCCCGGAAGACGATGCCAAGCCCGATATCAATTTTGCGTACCTGTACGCGCCCATTCCGGAGAGCCCGGACTACTCGACTGTCGTCATGCTTGCGGACACGAACTTCATTCCTGTGGATGAGGACGGCGATGGAGTGATTTCCGCCGACGAAGAGGCCAACCCGACCGGCAATCTCTATTCACCGCCCCGCGATCGACCGGCCTTCTGGCAGCCGTTTCAGACGGGAAACATGCATGTTACCCGTAACTGGTATGGAGATCAGTGGGGCACGTTTCTCTCGGCTGCGATTCCGATCAAGGACGCCGAAGGCAATGTCATCGCTGTGCTGGGTCTGGACTATCTGGTGACCAGCGAAGCGAACAAGCTTGAGGCGCTTCTGTATCTCTGTGTTGGGCTGATTGCGGCCAGTTTGGTTCTGTCGGTTGGCGTCGCTTTTTTCCTGGCGTATCTTATGAACCGTCCTATCCAGAAGTTGCGAGAAGGCGCCGAGCGAGTTCGCGAGCGAGACTTCAGCACGCAGATTGAAGTTAAGACGAGCGACGAATTTGGCCTTCTGGCAAACACCTTCAATGGAATGGTCACGGAGATTCGGGAGTACGCCCAGGGTCTCGAAGACCT
Source organism: Spirochaetales bacterium (assembly GCA_024233935.1). Taxonomy (GTDB): domain Bacteria; phylum Spirochaetota; class Leptospiria; order Leptospirales; family Leptonemataceae; genus JACKOY01. Next base: position 492,316 of record JACKOY010000001.1, read on the forward strand.
GAGTCAGGCGTACTATCGCTTTGTGCCGCGCGAGTTTCTGGAATATCTTGAGCGCAAGAGCATTATCGACGTGCAGTTGGGCGATCAGGTGCAACGGGAGATGACCGTATTTTTCTCGGACATAAGATCTTTCACGACGTTGTCAGAACGAATGACGCCGGCGGACAACTTCAACTTCCTGAACAGCTACCTGGGAACGGTCAGTCCGATTATTCGCAAGAATCACGGCTTTATCGATAAATACATCGGGGATGCCGTGATGGCCCTTTTCCCGACCGACGTGAACGATGCAATCAAGTGCTCTGTAGACGTGCATGCTGAACTGCGCGACTATAATCAGAGCCGCCTGGGGAGCGGACAGCTGCCGGTCAACATCGGGGTTGGGCTCCATAATGGAAAATTGATGCTGGGGACCGTCGGCGAAAGAAAGCGCATGGAAGGGACCGTGATCTCGGACGCGGTAAACCTGGCCTCGCGGCTGGAAGGCCTGACGAAAAAATTCGGATGCCGGGTTCTGGTTAGCGAACAGGTCATCAAGGACTCTCACGGCAACTTCGAGTCGCGTTTCCTGGGTCGCGTTCGCGTCAAGGGAAAGGCCGTAGCGATCAAAGTCTTTGAGATTCTGGACGCGGACACGAACGAGGAAAAGGCAAAGAAGATTGATACCCGCGTCGACTTCGAGAATGCGGTTCACATCTTTCAGAGCGGTCGTTTCGGTGATGCGATGGCCGCCTTTGAGCAGGTCATCAAACGTAACCCGGACGACCCCACGGCACAGGTCTACATATCCCGGTGTCGGGGGCTTGCTCGCGCCTCTTGATCGCGTTGATCTGAAGCGCCGGGTTTCTCAAGTGACCGGCAGTTTTTTGCTTGTTGCCAGGTTCCTGGCGCCGTCCTCTGCGGCATGTCCACGATTCAACCCGGCTTCGCGACTGAGGTTCAGGAAGGCAAAAAAGGGCGCATCGGTTTTCTGACGATCGCCGGAATTGAGCCCAACAATACGCTGAATCTCGAGCTGTTGCGCGGCTTTATCCAAACGCTTTATGAGCTGGGCAAAACGGCCGACGGCGTTATCGTGCGATCCGCCCATGAACGCTTTTTCTCCAATGGTCTGGATGGAAAAACCCTGCTGGAATCCAGCATGACGGTGCGTGAAGAGACGATCCGGGAAATGATTCTGGCTTACGGGAAGCTGATGGCCTTTGGCAAGCCCTGGATAGTGGAAATCGCCGGCTACGCGATGGCCGGTGGCGCTGTTATCTCAACGGCGGCCGACTACCGCTTCATGCTGAAAGGCGGAGGGCGCATCGGTTTCTCGGAACTGGCCGTAGGGCTTCCCCTGCCGGTTTGTTATGCCCATGGTATGCACCGGATCGTGCAGCCGTCGGCGGTGCGTTCGTTGATTGAAGGGGCCGCATTGAAACCTGAAGAGGCGCTTGCGATAGGCCTTATCGACGGTGTGGCGGAGGACCGTGACAGACTGCGGCAGATGTGCATTAAGCGGATGGAGCAGATTCTGCGGCTGGAGCAGGACTCGTTCTTGCCAACGCGAATGCTCTATCGCAAGGCCGTATTACGGGATATAGAGCGTGATGAAGCGGAAGACGTGCGACTGGCCAGTGAACTGATTCGCCAGCCTGTATTCGAACGCGCTCTGAACAACATCGCCGGAAAGAATCGATGATCATCACGAATCTCAGGAATTGATACGTCGGGCGTACTTCTCGTGGTAGAGTTCCACGAAAGTAAGGAAGATTATGACTATGAGGGGCCCGTAGAAGATTCCGGCGACCCCGAAGACGCTCATGCCGCCGATGATGCTCAAAAACACGAGCATACTGTTGATGCTGACGCGGTTTCCCATGAATCGGGGCTTGAACCAGTTTTCGGTCCAGAGCGCGACGAGAGTGCACCATGCAAACAGAAGTCCGCAGGCCAGGTATTCGCCCTTGATGATCAGATAGATGCAGGCGGGCACATAAACGAAGGATATGCCAACCAACGGAACAAAGGCCAGAACGATCATGACCACCGTCCAGAGCAGGCTTGACCGAAAGCCCGCAGCAAAAAAGCCAATGCCTGCCAGGCAGCCCTGAATCACTCCGCCCAGGCCATTGCAAACCATCGTCACAAAATTCATCTGGTTGAAGCGATCGATAAGCAGCTGTTCGTCTTCGCGCGGCAACGGTGATAGGGCCAGGAGAAATTCCTTCAGGCGCGGCCCTTGCTGTAAGACCGCGAATATCACAAGCAACATCATGAAGAACTGAAACAGGAAGTTAAGCGTGTTTTTTAGAATGCTGTTCAGGGCGTCCATTGCCGGCTCACTGATGGATTGAGCGCGGCTGACAATCTGATCCCGTACGTTTTCGGGTGTGTATTCCTCGCCCAGGACTTCGAAGACTTCGCGGCCAAAATCTGCCACGGGAGTATCGCCAAACATGTAGGTGCGAAGCGAGTCGACGGTGAACTCTTCGCGGGTTATTGGGTTCCCCTGGGCGTCGATGCCATCGGACTGCTGCACCGTAAACTCAGTTTTTACTGTTTCGATTACATAGTTCACCTCCGAGACAAGGCGGGCTGCGATAAAAATCGTGGGCAACAACACGACCAGCAATATCAGCAGGCAGACGACACTGGCCGCAAGCGTTCGATTCCAGCGGCGGCGCGTTGCCAGATAATCCATTACCGGATAGAAAGCCCCTCCGACAATCAGGGCGAAGATGATGGGGGTCTTAAAGGGCCAGGCCATTACCACCAGCAGGAACACCAGCCCGACGAACAGGAGCGCGAACCAGAGTAGCGCAAGGCGCGGCATTCCCGGGATCGTTTCTGATTCGGCTGGCTCGGGGCTGGCCGGCTCGCTTCCCTTTTGCGTTTTCCTGATCGGACCTTGTTTCGCTTTGTCGGCTTTCTTTGCCATGGCCCCAATGAACCGGCTCCGAAGCGCCCAGCAAGGATTTTCCAGACTGTCTGCTTTTGTCGTTGAAGCGAAACAGTCCTGCTTTGCGATCGCGCAGATGCCAGTGCAAGCGCAGGAGTCCGGGTCCAGAGCGCCGGTTGTGCGCTGGCCGGCCGAGTGGGAACCCCATGCCCGCACCTGGCTGGCCTGGCCGGCGCGACCCGAACTGTGGGACGGACGTTTGCCGGAGATTCAGGACACCTGGATCGAGATCATTCACGCCATCGCGCGCGATGAGCCCGTCGCGCTGCTCGTGAACGATGCTGGTACGCGAAACGAGGTTCGGCGACGCAGTGGGCTTGCGGAAGACCGGCTGCAGATCTACCAGATCCCAACCGATGACGCCTGGATGCGCGACTACGGTCCCATCTGGCGCGACGGAGTTCCGACCGCGCTCCGTTTTTTATTCAACGGTTGGGGCGACAAATACCGGCCCTGGTCACAGGACCGGTCGGCCGGCAAGGCCATCCTGGACCAGACGGGCCATCCTGAAGAGAATAGCGGTTTGGTCTTCGAAGGGGGCGCGATCGAGGGGAACGGCGATGATATCGTCCTGAGCACCCGCTCCTGTGCGCTGAACCCCAACCGCGGCAATGACCTCAGCGAGAACCAATGGACGACGGTCTTCCGACATGAACTTGGAGCGAAGCGGGTCGTCTGGTTGGAGTCGGGTCTGCCGTTCGACGATACGGACGGCCACATAGATATGTTCGCCAGATTTGCACCGGGACGCCGATTGCTTGTGGGTCAGGCGCCTGCAGGCCACGCGCACTTCGAAGCTCTGAAGCGAGCGCGCGCCACCCTGGAGCGGGAGTTGCCTGATTACGCTATCGTGCCGGTGCCCGCGCCCCCGGCAAAGGAGTTCGCTGGTCGCATATTACCGCGGACGCACTTAAATTTCTACGTTACCAACGGGTCGGTTCTGGCGCCGGTCTACAACGAAGACACGGATGCGCCCGCACTCGAAAGCATTGCGAGGTGCTTCGAAGGGCGTCGCATCGTCCCCATCTACGCCGGTTTGATGATTCTCGAAGGTGGCGCGATCCATTGCATGACCATGCAGGAACCACAGCTGAGAAATGTATAAAAAAACGTGCAACAGATCTCATTCGAGCGACCTCTTCCTTGTATGGAAACGACTCTGGAGTGGATCTCAAACGCGACCAGGCCCTCAACGCCGGCCTGCACTTTTCTAATACCAGCACGGCTTTTGCAATACCTGACGCGCCGAAAAAAGCAGTGCGGAGGCGTTGTTAAGTACCTCAAGTTCTTGCTCGCACGGGCGCCGCAATATCGTCGCGCCGGGCTTCTGCCAAAAGTGGAACGCACCACACGCTACTATCAGCGCTCCGGGCAGGCTCTGGACCGGTGGCACGTCCGTGTGCCCGCGCATCACTGGACCGAGCTACGTTGTCTGGCCGGTGGTTGCGGCGTAACGATGACCCACATGTTCGCAATCCTGATTGAAATCGAAAAGTCCAAAAAATTTCGACCTGACCGAACCGCCACCGACGATCCTCCGACCTTGATCTGGAAAAATGTTGGATTTTGGGAGGCCAGGGTCGAGGACCAGCTAAGGACTGAGCGCCATATTGTTTTGGTATTGGAGCGCGCCCCGCCGAAGCGGCTTTCTTGATTGCCCCCTCGGGCAAACAAGAGGAGGCTTCCATTGAGGAGAAGCAGATGAAGATAATGAAGATGAAAGGCGATAAGAAGGAGTTTGCGATCGCGTCGCTTACCTTCACTGAACTGAAAATTATTAAGGATGCCTGCGAATTATTTGGCCAGCAAGGTTCGGCCCGGGCAGCCGAAATCTTTGCCGAAATCGATCGCCAGATGAATCAGATAACGATTTGAGGATAAATCAGGACAGGCGCGCGCGAAAATCTTCGTAGCCGAACTCACGCACCACTTCGAGCCTTCCGGTTTTCGTGTCCGCAATCGCAATGGATGGCAAGCGAACGCCGTTGAACTGTGTGTTCTTTACCATGGTATAGTGCGACATGTCCAGGAAGAAGAGCAGGCTGCCCACTTCGAGTCGGTTGTCAAAGGAGTAATGGCCGATGGCGTCTCCGGCCAGGCAGGTGGGGCCACCGAGAGCGTAGGTGTAGGAGCGTTCCTCGGGTTCGGATGCGTCCAAAATGTCGGGTCGGTATGGCATCTCGAGAGTGTCCGGCATGTGTGCCGTTGCTGACACGTCGAGCATGGCGATCGGCGGGGAACCCGGAATCACGTCAAGTACCCGTGCCACCAGCACTCCCGTTCGAATGACCGACGCCTCACCCGGTTCCATATAAACCGTGAGGCCATACTTCTGGCGGAAAGCACGGATCAGTTCGATCAATCCGTCCGTGTCGTAATCCGGGCGTGTAATATGATGGCCTCCGCCGAAGTTGATCCATTGTATTCGATCAAACCATTTGTTGAATTTTTTCTCAACCACTTCAAGTGTGCGAACCAGGGGCTCAAGGCCCATTTCGCACAGCGTATGAAAATGAATTCCGCTCAGGCCCCGCATGAGTTTTTCAGTCATATGTTCGGCCGTTACCCCCAATCGACTGCCGGGAGCACACGGGTCATACAGGCGCGTCTTCACTTCCGAATGCTGGGGATTGATACGGAGGCCGCATTCTATAGTTTGCTTTGACGCCAGCGTTCGCTCCCGAAACGTTTCCCATTGGGAAGCGCTATTAAACACCAGGTGGTCGGCCAGTTCCAGCAGGTCGGAAAACTCTTCTGCCACATAGGCCGGAGCACAGACATGCACTTCACCCCCGAATTCCTCGCGGGCCAGTCTGGCTTCATGGAGGGAACTTGCAGTAGCTCCCGGTAGGTACTCACGCATAACGGGGAAGACACTATGTTGGGCAAACGCTTTCAATGCATGGATAATCTTTGCGCCGGACTCGCGTTGTACCCGGCTCAATATCTCCATGTTGCGGCGCAGGGCGCCCTCATCTATGATATGGATGGGCGTGCGAACCGCAGAAAGGTTCAGTTTGCGGAATGCCGACCAATCCATGGAAAATCGATTCAGAGTTCCTTCACAGTCCAGGGGAGGCCGTGTTGATTTAGCCAGTCCATGAACGGATCCGGATCAAATTGTTCCATGTTGAAAACGCCGGGTCCTTTCCATGTGCCCCGCATCAACATGGCGGCCCCGATCATGGCCGGCACGCCCGTGGTGTAGGACACTGCCTGGGCGCCCACCTCCCGATAACACGCTGCGTGGTCGCAGACATTGTAGATGTAGATCCGCCGTTTCTGTCCATCTTTGATGCCGTCGAACAAGCAACCAATATTGGTCTTGCCACTGTAAGTTGGCGCAAGGCTGGAGGGGTCCGGAAGGAGCTGCTTGAGGAACTTAAGTGGAATCACCGGGTGCCCTTCGTAGTCGATCGGCTCAATCGAAGTCATGCCAACATTCCCCAATACACGCAGGTGGGTAAGATACTCCTGGCCAAACGTCATGAAAAAACGGATTCTCCTCAAGCCCCGCAGATGTTTGACCAGAGACTCCAGCTCTTCGTGGTACAGCAGGTAGGAATCGCGCGGTCCGATTTCCGGATAATCCCAGGACATCATGTAGGACATGGCGGGAATGGTTTTCCACTGACCGTCTTCCCAGTACTTGCCCTCTTGCGTAATCTCGCGGATGTTTATCTCGGGATTGAAGTTCGTTGCGAAGGCATGACCGTGGCTGCCTCCGTTGCAGTCGAGGATGTCCACGCTGTGGATCTCGTCAAAATAGTGCTTCTGTGCATAAGCGCAGAATACGTTCGTTGCGCCGGGATCGAAACCGCTACCCAGCAGTCCGGTGATGCCGCGCTCCGCGAAGCGCTCGTGGAAAGCCCACTGCTGGCTGTATTCAAAGTGGCTTTCGTCGGGGGATTCGTAGTTGGCAGTGTCCAGGTAGTTAACGCCCGCCTGCAGGCATGCTTCCATGATCGTCAGATCCTGGTAGGGGAGGGCTACGTTCACAACCAGCTCCGCGCCGGTCTCTTCTATCAGCGCGCGAACCTCTTCGATTTGGTCTGCATCTACGCGGCGGACATCAATCGGACGCTTAACAGAATCCCGGATCTTTTCGCATTTTTCAAGGGTGCGACTTGCCAGCGTGATTTGCTCAAAGATATCGGGAAGCCCTGCACATTTATGAACAACCACGCGGCCCACGCCGCCTGCGCCAATAATCAGGAGCCTTCCCATATAGCGTTTCGAGAATCCAGAGGCCGGGTTAACCCCGCCGGGTCAGTGGAACGGTTCCGGACAGGGAGGCAAGCCAATATAACTGCTTCCCGGCGATCGTTCGCAAGGGATTTTTTTGTGGCACGGCAGCGAAAGGCCGGGCACAGAGTGCAATGTTGCTGGTTTCGCAACGCCAGCCTGAGAGGAAAAGACCACGCATGACAGGACAGGATCGTTCGCCCCTTTTTGAAGCGCTACAACGACACGTAGACGAGAACGTGGTCCCCTTTCACGTTCCCGCGCACAAGCACGGCCAGGGGCTACAGGAAATGCGTGACTACCTGGGCGAGCGCACTCTGGCGCTTGACGTCAACTCAATGGATGACGTTGACGACCTTTCCAACCCGATCTCGGTCATTGACGAAGCGCAACGGCTGTGCGCCGAGGCCTTCAATGCAGCGCATGCATATTTTCTGATTAACGGTACGACTTCGGGCATTCACGCCATGATGATCTCATCTTTGCGCCCCGGTGATCGCATTATCCTCCCGCGCAATTGTCACAAGTCGGCTTTCAGTGGGCTGATTCTCTCCGGAGCGGTGCCGGTTTACGCGAAGGTCGAAATCAATCCCGACCTGGGCATAGCGACTAATCCGACCGTGCAGAGCTTTGCCCGGGCCTTTGAGCGGGCGCCCCAGGCCACCGCAGTCTTCTTGCTCAATCCGAACTACTACGGTTTGACCGGCGATCTGCGCGGAGTCATGCAGCTGGCGCGTGAGTGGGAGGCGCGTGTGCTGGTTGACGAGGCGCACGGCGGACATATGTACTTTCATGACGATTTTCCTTTTACGGCAATGGATGTCGGCGCAGACATGAGTTGCGTGAGCACCCACAAGACCTGTGGCTCTCTTACGCAAAGCTCGATCCTGCTTCAGAAAACGAGCAGCGTGGAACGGGCGCGTATTCTCAACACACTCAGCATGCTGCGCACGACGAGCGCCTCGTACCTGCTCATGGCTTCCATTGATGTGGCCCGAAGGCAACTCGCCACTCGCGGCAAGGACTTAATGAGTGAGGTACTCCATCTGGCCAGACATGCCAGGGACGAAATAAACAAAATAGATGGCCTGCATGCTTTCGGACCGGAATTGGTCGATAACCAGGACATTCACGCCTTTGACGAAACGAAACTCTGCGTGCACGTGCGAAAGCTCGGAATGACAGGCTTTGAGATGGAACGCCGCCTGCGTCAGGAGTACCGTGTGCAGGTTGAGCTTTCCGATATGAACAACATTCTGGCGATGATTACGATCGGTGATACGCAGGAGCAAGTAGCGCATCTCGTGAATGCCCTCAAGAGCATTGCAGGAAAGTGTCGCATCCAGGACTTTCACCGCGTTACGCTCATGCCCGATATGCCGGAAACGATCGTTATTCCGCGCGATGCGTTTCATTCGCACAAGAAAAGTGTGCCATTGCATCGTGCGGCCAACGAGATCAGCGGGGAGATGGTGATGGCGTATCCACCGGGCATTCCGGTAGTCTGCCCGGGGGAACGACTGACGCACGATATTATCGATTACATTACCATCCTGAAAGAACACAATTGTCGGCTACAGGGAACCGCGGACCCGATGGTGAATGAAATTCGCGTGCTGGGTCTGTAAGAGCTCAGAGCAGTTTGCGCGCCTTGATTTTCAGGTATTCGTTGATGAGTGCCGCGTCGAGTTGGTCCGGGAAAGCCTCAAGCGTCAGCACTCCGTGGTTGCCCAGAGTCTGAATCACATTGTCCCGCCACAGCACAAAATCGGCCGCGGCTGCTTGCTGAAACAGCAGTTCGCGGCTGAGTGCCTCCTCTTCCAGCAGGGCGTGAATCTCCCGTTGTTTCATGAGCACCGCGAAAGGCAGGTGTCGGCCTGCCAGGGACCCCAGATAAGCCCGGATCATTTCGCTGTTCATTTCGTCTATCACGTTGGTAATGAGACAGACCAGGCTGCGCTTGCGGCTTACCGTGTTCAGGTACTGAAAGGCCAGGTCGAAGTTGCTCTCGCTGTGCTCTGCTTTCAAGTCGTAGGCCGCCTGAACCAGACGCCGATGATAGTTCGCGCCCGACCCGGGCTTTACGTAGCGTCGCACACCACTCGAGAATGCAAGCAACCCGACCCGATCGCCCTGGCGGAGCGCAACATGGGCCAGCAACAGAACGCTGTTTAAGGCGTAGTCCAGATTTGACCGCCCTTCAAACTCCGCGGTCATCATTCGGCCACAGTCCAGAAGAAAGATAATGGTTTGATTCTGGTTCATCTGATAGGTGCGGACGATCAGGTTGTTCTGGCGTGCAGTAGCTTTCCAGTCTATGTGTCGGAACTCATCATCGGGCTGATAGTCCCGCAATCTTTCAAAGTCGTTGTCCCCTCCGGCACGGCGGGCGCGCCGAATTCCCAGCAGGCCCAGGTGTGACTTGCGTGCAAGCAGAGCGTAGCGGCTGACCGCCTTCAGGTCCGGATAGACGCGGATTTGACTTTCGCAGGGCAATCGGTACACACGCCGGGCAAGTCCCAGCATGGAATAGCACGTGATGAAGGTGTACGCGAGCGTATAGTTGCCGCGCTTGTTGATGCGTAGCCGATACTGAATGGAGTTTTTTCCTGTGAGAAGCATCAGTCGATTCGGAAAACGAATCACTTCCATTACTTCGGTTGCATCGTCGTAAGCCAGTGTGCGTATGCGATTGATCAGCCCGGGTCGTACCAGGATGTCCAGTTTCACGCGGTGCGCGAATCCGACCGAATACACGCGATCGGTTGTGCGACGGGCCTCAAAGCGCTTGCGACGGGGGATCGTAAAGCCGTCGATCAAGAACAATAAGAATAATAGCAGATCCACCGCGACGATCGACGGAATCAAGAACTCCCGGCTGGACTGTACGACTTCGGCGTCGCTATAATAAGCGATCGGAGGCAATAGCAGCGACGCCGCGAGCGGCAGCAGCAGCAGGTACAGAAACCGGGAAGTCGGATAGCGCACTTAGATCGCCTGGCCGTCCGAGCGGGGAACTTCGACGCTCCCCACGACGTCGCGAATTACTTCGTCCGGTGTGCGACCCTCGACCTCCGCTTCCGGAGTCAGAACAATGCGATGGCGAAAGGCCGGGGCGACCAGCAATTTGACATCATCCGGAATAACGAATTCACGACCTTCCATGAGCGCCAGCACCCGCGCCGTGCGCAGAAGGGCGATGCCCGCTCGCGGTGAGCAACCCAGATAAATATCGCGGTGCCCGCGGGTCTGGCGCACGAGCCGGTTGATGTACTTGATAATCGGATCAGAGATCTGGATCTGTGTCGCAACATCGGTCACTTCCAGGATCTTTTTGGACGTGAGCAGCGCCTTAACGTTCTCAATCAGATCGAACTGCTCTGCACTGGCATGCATGCGCAGTATTTTTTCCTCGTCGGCTTCACCGGGGTAGTTGATCAAGAGCTTCAGCAAGAAGCGATCCAGCTGTGCTTCCGGAAGAGCGTACGTGCCTTCTGACTCGACCGGATTCTGGGTGGCCAGGACAAAGAAAGGTGGCTCTATCACATAACGGCGATTGTCGATCGTCACCTGCGTTTCCTGCATAATTTCCAGCAACGCCGAGTGGGTCTTGGCCGGTGAACGATTGATTTCATCGGCCAGGAGAAGATTTGTAAAAATGGGCCCTCGAACGAAGACGAACTTCTGTTCTTTCTGGTTGTAGATATGAGAGCCGGTGATGTCCGAAGGCATCAGGTCGGGAGTGAATTGGATGCGCGCGAAGTGTGCGCCCAGAATCTTCCCGAGCGTGCGAACCAGCAACGTCTTGCCCAGACCGGGCACACCCTCAATGAGCACATGCCCCCGGGAGAAAAGGGCCGCCAGGGTGCCGGTCACGAGCTCATCCTGACCGATGAAGACGCGCGCCACTTCGCTTCGGATGTCCTGGAGGGTCTGAGCCAGCGCTTCGATTTTCTTTGAGAGTGCCTGTGTCATTTTGTTTCCCGGGTATTTGAGTTCATTGTTGCAGCGGTTTCTTCGATCGTATCCGGCTCAAGTCCGGAACGCCGCCGAATAGTAAGCAGCGGCTCAAGGGCTTTGTGCGATTCCTTGGAACGCATCAGCTTCAGGCCCAGAGCATTGATGTGCTCCAGGAATTCGCGTGTGCCGGCCGGCCGTGCTTTGAGGGGCGGGCGGTGGTGCGGCCAGCGCGAAACCAAAAACAGGACCAAGAGCAGGCCGGCGTGGATAAAGATGATATTAAGCGGATAAACCAGAAACATGGCGTACGGATTTTCGTCTTCGGCTGCAGTCGCGCTCGGAAGCGGAAGGCCGGTGATGAACGCAATCGTCGGTCGGCTTCCAGCGTGCGTCGGCGAACGGGCGGCGTAATGTACCAGGTCTCTGGCCATGTTCCGCCCGGATGGTCGCACCAGGTTGTAATTCAGAAACGGCTCGGAGTTGTACACCACAATCAAACGCGCGCGGGGTGTGCGTATCTCGCGGACGAGGTCCTCGCCCCGGCCGGTCTCAAGCAGGCTACGGGACACGGGGTTGATTTCTTCCGGCGCAAAGTGAGTCGTGATGGGACCCGGCACGTAGCGCACGGGAAAACCTGACACGCCGTGGGGAAAAGCAACCCGGTCCGCGCGCAGGCTCTGTACGACGGGTCCCCCCTCGTAGCGCAACTGTCGAAAGCCGAACAGTGTCGCGTTAGTCGCCAGCGGGCGCGAACGTTCGTAGCGGCGTGACTCCAGATGGGCGAGACAATAGTCGCGCTGCTCTTGATAGTCCTCCATTTGGGTTGCCGTACGTTCCCAGAACGAAGTGCCGGAAGTAGTATCAGCGATAAAGAATAGAAGCGTACGATCGCGATTCTCTCCCTCCAACGGGCCGGGCTCGTCTGCACCCGCAAGGGTGGGGTTTTCACCCATCCGGCTTGCGACCTCCCGGGCCTCGTCCGGCAAACTCTCCGGATCCAGGTCGAAAGCCCACGCTTCAAACTTCTTTTGAAAGTTCAGCGCCGATTGTTCGTCTCCAACCGGATCCTCGAAATATACGAGCAGGTCAGCCTGCTTCAGGACCCGGTCGCTGAGTGAGGCCGCGCTGAAGGTTTCGCCGGTTTCCTCAAGTATGGCGTAAAACGCATCGGTGCCGTTGATGCTCTTTTTCTCGCGGGTGGCATAGCTTTCGTCCACCAACCCCTGGCAGGACACAGTGCACAGGGCAAACAGAATCAGGCCGATAGCAAACCTCAACGTGGGCCCCCCGTGTTCGTCAAAGCACTGAGTTCCTTCCAGATCTCCGGAATTCCGATGGGATCGCGGCCGCCGTCGCCGTACAGAGCGTATTCGAATTCGCGCACGAGGCGTGCGAAAAGGTTCTGAAAAGACGTGTTCGCTTCGCCAGCATCGCTTTGCAGTTGACGCAGATATTCGCGGGCCGTCATATCCTTGCGGATTTCAAGCCCCGTTGTCGTTTGCAGGTGAAGCAGCCCGTACAAAAAGCAGTAGATGCAGGCCCGTCGCATGTCTCCGGCCCGCAGGGCAGCTTCAATCAATTCGATCAATCGCTGACGGTTGAGTGGCGCGCTGGTATCAAGTCCGAGCTCGGCCGGCAATTCGGAGTGTTCGATGCTCGGATTTTCCGCCTCTTCAATGGCGAGTTCCCGGGATTCTGCGCGCTGTCGAACAATCAAAACGATCAGATAGACAATCAGAAGCGCAATGGAGCCGACCAGCAAGGCATAGAACAGTTGCGTGACCAGAGCGCCCGCGCCGGAGGCAGAGGGCGGCGCGCCCATGCTCGTATCGCGCTGCCGCTTTTCGGGCACATCAATCTCATCGGGTGTGTACTCGTGGTAGTTGTCCTGCTCATATTCAAACCACGGACTCGAGCGCAGGCTCTCGCGCACCGCGTCGGTTTCAGAGTCGGCGGTCATCGGGGAGAAGGCCGGACCGGCCATCAACAACGCAACCAGGAGCCCCCGGACCATGCGCGCGGGCAGGCCCCGGGAAAGCCGACTCTGACTTGTTCGAGAAGCGTTCAGACGATCTCCTCGGTCTCTCGAACTCCGCGCGTCAGGGCCAGCTCCACGTCCCAGCCTTCACGGTGCGAGCGCGTATCAATGTAATAGAGGAACCGTACCACGGAGTAATATGCGCTGAACGCAAAGATCAACACGTGGGTCAGCGGTCGCCGCAGGGAGAAGTCCATCTCCAACCACCAGAATCGGTCGGCCAGCCGGAAGATTTCTATCAGACTATTCCAGGCGTAAGCCCCCACCAGTACAAAGGCGCCGAGGGCAAGCAATGCCATGAGTTGAAACAGCATCGAACGATCACTCTGGCCGGCGTTCATGGCAGCGAGCCGCTCGCGCGCCTGGCTGCCTTTGAGCTTCTCGAGCAGGAGCACCTCGCCCTTGAACAGGTGCACGATCAGGCTACGCCAGACTGTCACCAACGCCCAGGGCAGCAGGATGAGATAGAATGTGCGGAGGGCGACCTGGTGCCAGATATAACGCCAGAACAGTGGACGTGATCCCGCCAGCACTTCCCGGAGCGGTGGAGAGTGGTGGAAGAGCAGGTTGCCGTTCAGAAGCACAAGTGCAAAGTTCAAGATCGAGTCTTCGATCAGTACCAGTCCCAGCAGAGCCAGATGCAGTCCTGACCACCACTCCGGCTCACCTTCGCTTGCATGATTGCTGAATAGAATCCATGCGTTGAGTGGCAAAAAGACAAGCAGAGCCAGACCGAGCATTGCGAGAAACGGGCGCAGATTCTCACGCACAACCAACGCCCCGAAATCGAAAATTTCACTGAGACTGCGGTCGCGCAGTTCGTACTGAATATTACGGATATCCATCAGCGCAAAACACCCCGCCGATAGCGTCGCGTTTGGATAAAGCCCAGCACCAGAAAGTACAGAATGAGAAAGACGACGCTGAGCGCTCCGACGACATACTTCAGCACAAGACCTATGCCATCTTTTGCAGGACCCAGAAAAGCTTCGATAAATCCGGCGATCAAAGTGAGCAGAGCGGCCGCCGCAATGATCGGTATGGCGGCCCGGGCTTCCTCGCGTAGAGCGCGCAGACGCGACCGACCACCCGCAGAAATCAGCGAGTAGCCGATGCGCAACCCGGCCCCGGCGCTGATGCCAATGGCGGTCAACTCAAAGGGAGCATGCGCTATCACCCAGCGTGTGATGTTGGGCCCAGCTGGTGTCGTCATTAGAAAGCCAATCACTGTGCCCAGATGCACTGCGTTAAACACAACGGCAAAGATGGAGCCAATGCCACCCAGAATGCCCATTCCAAAGGTCATCAAATCTATGGAAACGTTGTTCAGAATATAAAATCCCGTGCCCGCGATCATGTCGCCCAGCTCGGCCTCTTCCATGTCGGCGTGCATTTGCTCGTAGCTCTCCAGCACCGACTCGCCCACCACATCCGCGGCGAATTCACGGGAGTTAAAGGCCAGCACACCACAGAGCAGAAAAGTTACATAGAACAACGCCGTGCAGATACGCACATTAACGTCCGAGAAGACCAGGCGCGGGATTGTCTCGACGAAGAACTGCTTCACTTCGTTCCAGCGCTTGCGGGGTTGACTGTAGAGATTGCTGTGACTGCGCGAAACCAGGCCTTCGAGGTACAATTGCAGTTCCCGTGGCAACCGCCAGGCCTGGCTCAGACTCAGGTCGGTGCAGGCCGAGCGATAGAGCTGTCCGAAACGCAACTGCATAGCTGCCGGCACCGAGCGATCGGGGGCCGACTCCATTTGATCGATGAGCGCTTCCAGTTCCTTCCAGCCCGGCTGCCTCTTTTGAATGAACTGGGCCGGCGTCATTGAGCAGTGGCTCCCTGCAGTTGCGTGTGGTCTCTGCGGGACATGCTGTAGAGGTGGTAGTGGCAGGCCAGCACCAGCTCAAGGGCGTTGCAGTTCAGGTGGCGCGCCCCGAACATACGCCGCAGGTGTTCCTCAATCCCGCGGGCGATTTCTTCGGCCCGCGCGGGGTTGAGCGCCCGCCACCGGGAAACGAAATCGTTCAGGCCCTGCGTCAGGACCGGGGATGGCAGTGTGCGCGGGTTGAGCTCGGCCGAGAGCGCGCGAATACGATCGCCTTCTTCGACAATCACATCGCGGGTGCGTTTGCGTCGATCGCGAACCACCAGGGTCCCGGCCGCGAGATCACCCAGTCGCTGCCAGGAACGACCGGTGGCAAAAAGTGAGGCGGCGCCGACCGCGTAGGCCGGCAACAGATAGAAAACCCAGAGTGAGAAAGCCGGGGTCATGTCGGCGACCCGCAGCAGGTTTCTGATAAAGACCTGACCCATGTCCACGGCGGTCCCATCTACCGAAACCACCCGCAGTCCGAGCGCCATTTTGCCGACGGTGCGCCCCCGGTTCAGCCATTCAAACAGAGAGAAATACAGCCAGTTGATGGCAAAGAAAAGCACCATGATCAAAAATAGGCCCAGACCCGAAACCATGCGCTCCGCATCCATGCCCTCGGGCAATAGAGAAAGAAAGATCGCAAGCACGATGAGCGCCATGGTAAGCGCAAACATGGTCGCGAGAATCGTGAACTGGTCGATTGCGACTGCGAGCATACGTGACCAGGGGCCGGCCGGCTCGTGGCGGAAGACAATGTATTCGGGCGCGGGGATCTCAAAAACGGAATCGAGTAGTTTTCGAGAGGGACTTCGCACTTACTTCTTATGGCCGAATTTATTCAACAGGGCGGCGTTTACCTGGGCCGGTGTGTACTCAGCGACGTCGCGACCGTGACGCGCGAACTCTTTGATAATGGTGCTGGAAAGATAGGAGTAATCCCGCGAAGCCAGAAGAAATATTGTATCTGCGCCGCCACTCATCTCGTAGTTCATCTGGTACATGGCGTACTCGTAGTCGAAGTCACTGACCGCACGCAAGCCCCGCACAATGAATTGAGCGGAAGTCTCGCGCACAAAGTCCACCAGTAAACCCTCAAACGATGTGACCCGAACATTTGAAATACCAGCCGTGACTTTCTGGATCAGATCGGCCCGCTCATCGAACGAGAACAATCCCTCTTTCGATGAGTTGCGCGCGATTGCCACGAGCAACTCATCGAACATGCGGCTCGCCCGCTCGATGATATCCAGGTGGCCGTTCGTAATTGGATCGAACGAACCGGGGTATACTGCGACCCTCAAGCAGTGCCTCCCGCGCGGGCGGCTTCCATGCTTGCGATTTCTTCGAGCACCTGCTTTTCATTGTAACGCAGGAAGACCAGGAACGCCCCCAGACAGAGTACGCAACCGGCCACACCACTCAGCCGAATACCCAGGTCCGCCCAGGGGGCTAGCTCCGTGGCCACGTCCTTGCCAAAGTTCGTAAGGCCCGCAAAAACCACGATGCCGCCCGTGACGCCAATTTTCTGCAAGAACGTTCGAGCCCCATAGTACATGCCTTCTTTTCTTACTCCAGTCCGAAGCGCATCGTGCTCGGCGATATCGGCGAGAATTGCATTTGGCAGAACCCCCAGAAACGCCATCGGCATGGCGGCAAGTCCGGCAACTGCAAGTGCCTGGGCTTCCGACGGGATCGGCATGCGGCCCAGAAAAAAGACCGTCAGGAAAACGCCGGCAAACCAAACAAATGCAAACAGCACGACCTTCTTCTTGCCGGCTTTCTTCGCCAGCAGATTGACCGCCGGATAAAACAGGAATGAACTCAAAACAACCAATGTCATCGCGAGCTGGAACCATTCTTCACCCAGGCGAAGCAGTACGGTAATATAGTACAACATCCCGGTTTGGATCAGGGTCAGGCCCATGAAGTAGACCAGGTCGGAAGCTACATAAGGGATGAAGTTCCGGTTCTTCAGGCAGGTTTTCAAAGATTCCATGACCGGGATATTGGAAGGAACAGATTCGCAGTAGCGCTTCTCATCAATGAAGATCACCGGAACAAACATCAACAAACACGCTACGATCCCGATGATGATTGTCGCGGCCTGAAGACTTTGTAACGCGTTCAATTCAAGAATGCCACCCACAAGGCCGGCGATGCCCGGTATCTGGGAAGCAATTACAATGCCAAGTGCGTAGGTAACGGAGATATACGTGGAAAGATCCAGGCGCTCTTTTGGAGTGTGGCCCAGCTCCGCAATCAGTGCGAAGAACGGGGTAACGTACACTGTTATAAACAGGAAGAACAGAAACTGAGTGCCGCCCAACCACAGAATATTCAGAACAGACTCTTCGTTCGTAATGGGAAAGAACATCAAAACACAAAACACAGTCGCGGGCACCGAACCGTACAACAGAAACGGAATGCGCCTTCCGCGCGGATTCGTCGAGCGGTCGCTCAGGCTGGCGATAATAGGATCGGTCACAGCGTCAAAAATGCGTCCGCTCGCCGCCAGAAGCGTGATCACATTCAGTACGACGAAGAAGGGCGCCTGGGTAACGAAAACCGGTAAATCCGCCTCAGCCGGTGGAATATAGAAGTAGACCAGAGTCAGGTTGACCATACTGATCAGCGTCGCCCATCCCAACTGGCCAATCGCGTAGGCGATTTGTTTGCTGAGCGGTAGGCGTTCTACTTTTGACATAATCTTCTCCCGGAAAGACGAGGCCGCAAATGGGCAGGTGGTCAGCCAGCGTGTGGAGGTCGGCGAAGGACGAAAAGCAATTTCGCCCCGGCTACGCCGATTGGGGAAAAAGGCTTGAAAGTGCGGGGCCTGGTCCTCTTCTAAAGCAGGTCATCGTGCGCTATCCTGCTTCCCAACCACCCCCCGCGCCGCCCTGGATGAAGGTGCGTTTGCCTTTGGCCACGCCCGAGCCGTCGGCCGGTGGTCAGGTGAAGGCGGCGGTGCGTGAATCCGGTCTGGTGACTGTGTGTCAGGAGGCGAGCTGTCCCAATCTCGGTCATTGCTGGTCCCGGGGAACTGCGACGTTCATGATCATGGGAAGTCGCTGCACGCGACGTTGCGGTTTTTGCGACGTCGATACGGCGCGGCCCTTCGATCTTGATCTCACCGAGCCGGCCAGACTGTCTGAGACGATTCGACGAATGGGACTCAGCCATGTGGTGGTGACCTCGGTTGATCGGGATGACCTGAGCGATTGCGGTAGTGCGCATTTTGCGGCGGCGATCCGGGCCATCCGCTCCAAAAATCCATCTACCTCGATCGAAGTCTTGATTCCCGACTTCAAGGGGCGCCGCGAAAACCTGGAGCGCATCTGGGACGCAAAGCCCCACGTCATCAATCACAACGTGGAGACCGTGCCTTCCCTGTTTGCTACGATCTGTCCGCAATCCCGGTATGAGACTTCCCTGCACGTTCTTCGTGAGTCGACCGGGCAGGGCTTTTTGACCAAAAGCGGACTCATTTTGGGCCTGGGCGAAGCTCCAGATGAGGTGCGCTCGGTTCTGGGAGATCTGCGGGCGGCCGGGGTTTCGATGGTTACCATCGGACAATACCTGCAGCCTTCGCCGGACCATGCCCCTCTCCGGGAGTACATTGAGCCTCGGGTTTTCGAAGAGCTCGGAGATTACGCCCGCGGGCTGGGCTTTCGGCACGTGGAGTCCGGGCCGCTGGTGCGTTCGTCCTACCATGCAGACGAGTCCTACCGGGCTCTTTTGCGTGAAGCCGGGCTGCTTTCCAATCCATAACCAGGATCGGTTCACCCCGCCTGCACCAGCGAACCATTGTTCTCGGTTCCCGCCGGGGGGTCAAAAATTCTGCTTTCCCGACCGATTCCGGCCGTCATAAACCTATGGACAGATCTTCTTCTATGGACGACAATAGATCAGAAGCTGATATGAACATGTTCAGGCTCTCAAAAACCATCGTACTGCTCCTGCCGGTGCTTTTCGTGGGGCTTTTGGCCTGCAAGGCAGAAGAAGAGGAGTTGGACATTGACTCAATCCTGCCGCTGGTAAACGGAACTCTAACCGACAACGGCAACGGAACCGTGAGCCATATCCTCAACGGGCAGGGCCTGACCTGGTTGAAGTGCGCTCAGGGGCAGGTCTGGAATGCGTCCCTGAACAATTGCGCCGGGACCGGGGGCGGCACAACGTACGGCGCGGTCAGTCTGCAATTCTGCAGCACCCTGACCGGCAGCTATGCGGACTGCACGACTTCCGACGCCACGACGCCGACGGCAACGTCGGGACCGGCCTTTACCTCCTGCGACAATCTGGTGTTCGCCGGCTTTTCCGATTGGCGTATGCCCGGGCAGTCGGAGTTGGTCTCGCTTGCCTCCGGCTTGAACCGGACGAGCTTCCTGTTGCTATTTCCGCAAACCCCTGATGACAAGAGCTTCTGGACCCGGGATGGAAATTCCGGCCAATCCAACGGTTCGGAAGCCTATTCTGTGAATTTTGCGACCAATACGTTCGGCGAATTCAGCACGACCCAGAAAGACTCCGTACTGTATGTCCGATGCATCCGAAACAGCTGATCCCGGCCGGGCGGACGTACGCGCGCAGGCTCTGGTTCTCTTTCACTCCCTGCGGCAGGATCTGGAAATTGTCGAGGCGGATCTGGGCGAATTCGATGAAGCCCGGGCTCGCGATATTATTCTGCGTGCGATCAATCTTCTGCCCGATTATGAAGCCGACGTGGACGAACGCAGTCACATCGTGATAGAGCGTACCGCACGCCGGGGTAACCCCATCCGCCTGAATCTTCAGGATGCAATTGACTCGCTTCGGGTGGTCTGGCGAGACTACCGCGAACTGGTGGAGCGCGAAGAACTGGCGCGCATTGAGAAACGTAACGGCAAGAAAGGTGAGAATTTGTGATTAGAAAAATTGCTCTGGCCCTGCTCGGCATGTTGACCGTCGGAATTCTCGTTATAGGCGGAACTCTATTCTTCTTGAGTAAAGGCGAACCTCCGACGGCTCCGGAAGGGGAAGCAGCCGAGGCTCTGGCCCGGCGTATGGAAGCGGCTGTCGGTATGCAGCACTGGGACGACACCGCGGCCGTAATGTTCCGCTTCGAAGGAACCCGCACCAGCGATCATTTTATCGATCTGGATCGGCACCTTGTAGAGGTGACCTGGGGCGAAGATCCTGGGTATCGTGTGCAGTATGATAGCCGCAGCTGGGACTACGTTGCCTTTCTTGGCGCGGAAGAACTCAGCGGTGCCGCTGCAAGAAACGCGTTTGAAAGCGCGTACAAGTATCACGTGAACGACTACTTCTGGTTCCAGCCGCTTGCGTCGTTGCGCTCTCCGGGGGCGAAGCGCGGTCTGGCCGGGGAGCGGGCCTTGCTCTTAAGCTTCGAGAGCGGGGGTGTGACGCCCGGGGATCGCTACCTGATAATTGCCGACCAGAATGATCGTCCGGAACGATGGCAGATGTGGGTTTCCGTGATCCCGATCCAGGGCGTCGAATTTACAATGGAGGACTGGCAGACCACCGAGACCGGAGTCACGATACCGCGCCTGCATCGTGGTGCCTTGTTCAGCATCGCCTTTCCGGTCGTAAAGACCTTCGCAGAGTATCCCCCTCCCGGCGAGCCCGATCGGTTTACTCCTCTACTGGAGCATATGGCCCGTTCGCACGGTCCTGACGTAAGTAGACGCAGCGGAGGACAAACCATCTGATGGGTCTCGATCTTCTGGTATGGATCATATTGTTTTCCATTTTTGCGGGCGTCGTTGTCGTCGTGCATTACTGGGTCGGCCTTTTTCAGGAGCGGGATCAATACACCCGCAATGAGCTGCTCGACTTTTACACGATCATCCGGGGTGAGATCGATCGTGTGATCGACCCTGACGAGCCGATGGCGGGCTACCTGGCCATTGGCCTCGGCGTAGTTTCCGGGTGGGCTCTGGCTTTGCTGGGCGGGCTCTTCTCGCCAGGCATGCACTACGGCTCGGGCCACTTTACGAACTACTTTTTTCAGTCGCCCTTTTTTGCTCTGGTGATGCACATCGCCTGGCCTTCCATGAAGGAGCTGGCGATCGATCGCGGTCAGGACAACTTTCTGGGCCGCCTCCTTGACTCGGAAGTGCCCTACTTCTACGGCCTGTGCACGACCCTGGCCGCTTTGAATTTGGGGCTCTGGGGCATCTATCACGAAATGAGCTTTCTGTTCTGTCTGCCCAACGCCATTTTGCTTTTGGGCTACGCCGGTTATCGCCTGAACGAAGCCCGATCGGCCGGTCCGCGTGATGAATACTATGAAGACGAGTTGCCCGAAGACGAAGATGGCTATGCGGACTTTCCGGAACCGGAACCGATCGATCTGGAGCGCCAGGATTACTGATTGACCCAATTTCGCCTCCTTGTTGAAATTTGAGTCGTAGACCCTACCGGCCGGCTTCGGGCCGGAGTGGCACAAATCATGTTTCGTAGAATTTCGATTATCATCGCTCTGATTGGCATGGGCTGCTCCAGTTCCACCGAGATTGATTTGCCGGCCGTGCCCGACGAGGCGGCCGAGTGGGGGGTCCGGACGGTCGTCGAAGAGGCTACGGTCGTCGTGGGTCCCCTGCGCTGGCAGCAATGTTCTTACGGTCAAAGTGCGCTTGAGGGGGACCAGGCCGCTCTGCTTCTGCGTTCTGCGGGCGTCAGCGTCCGGGTGGGTGACACGGACTATTTTTGCACGGGAGAAGCTCGCTCCCTGAATTGGTATCAGGCCAACGATTTCTGTGGCAGTTTGGGCCTGGCGGGTTTCGCCTGGCGTTTGCCGCTACCGGAGGAACTCAAGGGCATCCTGTGGTCGGATCGGCCGGTCCTGCCGCTGATCTCCACGGCGGAATTTCCGGGAACACCTGCTGCGGACTACTGGACTTCCCTGGCCTACCAGGGCAGCGATCGAAGCGCCTGGATTGTGGACTTCTTTCACGGGGATGCCCGGGGGGAACTGCTTACCCGAAACGCCTACGTACGTTGCGTGAGCGATACAGGAAGCGTTGCTCCCGCGAGCGGTCCGGAAGGTGAGGAAAACGTGCTCGAACGCCCGGACGCCGAAAGCACCCCTCCGGAAACCAGGCCGGTCGAACAATCTGCGCCGGAGGAAAGCGAGTCGCCGACCGAGCCCCCGGAGACGCCGGCGTCCGGGCAGCCCTGAAGGCAGTGCATGGCTTTCTTTCTTGAGTCGGCAGCCGTCAATCCACGCTCCCGGGAGTCCGAAGTTATACTATGCGCGTGTCTCCGAGCCTCTGTTTCTCGATCCTGAGCAGCCTTCTCTTTCTGGCCCCTCCGGCGGCCCTTCGGGCACAGACGGGTTATGAAGGGGATGGTGGGCTGTTTGGGCAGCCGGCCGCTGGCGAAAGCTACGGCACCGAAATGGAGCCGGACTATTTTCAGGTAGCCCAGAATGAACCGGACCAGATGCGCTTCGGGCAGGGCACGCCAGCCCTCAATGGCTTTGCGGAGATCCCCTGGGAGACGAGTTTCAGCGAAGCGAGGACCCGCTTTCGGGCTCTGGCAACTTCGGCCTCCGGTAGCGAAACGGTAGAAATTGTAAATCAGGTCGAGAACGATCACATTCTGGTGCGTCGAAACGGCATTCTGTATCGTTATAGCTTCTACCGGACACCCTATCCGGTCGCGCGCCTGCAGCGCCATGACCTTACGGAAGAAGAGCACGATCAGGAAGAGGCGCTATTGTTTCATGTGAAGGTCATCCTGCCATTTATTCGCTCGGACCTGATCAAAGAGAAATTGGTCGAAAAGTTTGGCCGCAATACCAGCTCCACTGTGGACCCCAACAAACACGATGGCGCCGACGTATGGGAACTCAACGGTGGTTTGATATTCCAGTGGTACGAACCCTACAACCAAACCGCCTACACGCGCACGATCGATTATATGAGCCGCTCCATGGCCGAGCGTATTCTGGCGGAATATGCGGACTACTTCGACGCGGCCGAGAAACTTCTGCTTCAGGACGTAATTCTCCAGTAGGAACTCCGTCGGTGTAGGAACTCCGTCGGTGTAGGAACTCCGTCGGTGTCGGAACTCCGTCGGTGTCGGAACTCCGTCGGTGCAGGAACTCCATCGGTGCAGGAACTCCATCGGGACGTTTTTTGGCACCAGTGTCACAAAGTCCGACTGAAGCTCGACTGAACTTCATGAACACACCGAGCCTTGCCAAACATGTCGGCGGCCTCCGCCTGGCCCCTATCGAAAGACCCCGGAGCCTGTTTTTACGATTCGCCTACCTGGTGAGCCGACGGCGATTTGGGCGGGTGCTATCGCCGCTGCGCTTTTTGTATTCTCGCAAGCCTGCTTTGCTCTGGCTCGCCATGAGGATTGAGTCAATCGAGCGGAAAGGTTTGCTTATCGAACCACGGCTTGTGTATCTCATCAAAGCCTTTACCTCGCTCCGCAACGGCTGTGGGTTCTGTCAGGATCTGAGTCTGGCCCGCGCTCACCAGCTGAAGCTGGGCAAGGCTGCCTTCCGCGATCTGGCGGATTACGCTCGCAGCCCCGCCTTCAGCGAAAACGAGCGCTCCATGCTGGCCTATCTCGATGAGATTCAGAGCAGCCGAAGCTGTTCCGATCCGGTGTTCGAAACATTGCGCAAGTTCTTTTCCGAAGAGCAGATCGTTGAAATCACCTGGGTAAATGCCATCGAGAACTACTACAATTACCTGGCGATGCCCCTCGGCCTTGGCCCGGATGGTCTCGCTGCGGGCTTCGAGTCGGGTCCGGCTGCTGCGGTAGCTGAACGATAGCGTAGTCGACCGATGCGTTCACGGCACCTGTTCTCGGTGGAGCAGTAGCTGGCCTCCGGAGACTCGCGGAGGCGTCACCGTGCTCGAATTTCGAGAGCCGCAGAGTGGGTACTCAGAAGTCGTGTTTCTCAAATGGGTTCTGATTCTATCGGATAGCGTTCCATCAGGTATCCCAGACAATCCTGCCGGATAATGCGGGCGTCACGCGTAAACATAGAAGGAATAACCGGTACGCGGGTCCGTAGTTGTCCGTTCGCGATCGCAAGAAAGCGCTCGTAGACATCGGCGCCGCTCTCATCGGTAACGTGCAAGCGCAACGGGCGGTCGGTCGGCACATGGGCCAGCGTCGTTCCGGCCGGCAACTCCACGAAGTTCATGTGGTCCAGATCGGGATGAAACCGAAGGTCTACGTCTTCGCCGTCAAAAGCAAAACTGTAGCTCTCTGGAACCCTGACTATGGCGACCGTGTGATAGATATCCAGATCGGTCGGTCTTTGATCCCCAAAGGAGGTCTGTCGTGATGCCCATTCCAGATATTCCCGGGCGTGTTTTGTGCCGGGCGCTTCACCGGGTTGCCCGCATTCTACCGTCACTGCCGGGCACAGAGTTGAAAAGGCTCGCGATTGAACGCCGCGGGGGCGCAGGAAATAGACGACCGTATTGCCGAATCCCCGCGCCAATTGCAGGTAGGCCGGATGGAGCCGATTTACGCAGGCATAGTGCGGATTGCGTCCGGTGTTGTTGTGTATATCGATGCTCGCAAAAACTCGCCGTCTGCGCATCTCGTCGAGAATCTGCTGCACCATTTTTTCGGCCGCCGGATGTTCCGGCGCGCCTTCCCAGATTCGATTGAAGTCCGGGCCATTCTCCAGCATGCGCAATCCGGCCCGGGCGGCCTGCACATTGCCGAGCAGGAGGCTCAGCCTGCGATTTAGACCCCCGGGCAGGTTGCGCGCCAGAAATTCCCGCACGGCGAGCCAGCCGGTGGTTTCATTGCCGTGCAGGAGCACCGACACAAAGAGCGGCTCCGCCATGCGCCCGGGTAAATGGATTAAGGTCGGTCCGGCCAGGTGATTGCCCAACTCCGTGGCCGGTAGATCGAGCAGCCCGGCCGGTAGATTTTCCAGTACTGTAAGCATCATTCCAGGTTCCAGGTGTGTACCGGTTCTCCGTCGGTCGCCCGTTCGGAGTAGGCCCGGGTCAGACGGACCATGTCACCCCCGCATTTTTGCGCGTAACCTCTCTGCCAGAGCGCGCCGTTCTGATGCTTTTCGACCCGGGCCCGGACTGTACCCAGAAAGTGATCGATATCGTTCGCATGCACATTCAACCGGCTCAAGCCCGTGTGCGAAAGCTCAATCAACTGCGGGAGCAGCGCCGCAGCGCGATGACGGCGCCCATCAAGCCAGAAAAGCTCGGCTTCCAGCCCACGGCGCGCCGCTTCGTAAAAGTTGCGTCGTGCCTTCTCAAAGGAGAGTTTCGCTTCGGGTGGTTCAGCGCGGAGCGCAAGCTCGTGTACCAAACCCACGTAAAAAGCCATGTTGGCGATGACGTCGCCTGGCGTTGGTCCGGCGGCGCAAACCCGATTTTCAATCCGCAAATGAGGCTTGAGGCCGTTGCCTCCCACGAGCGGGCGATTCCAGCGCCAGATGGTGCCGTTGTGGAGCGCCACGTGCCGCATGTGTTCTGGAGCGTCTTCAAAAAGAATCGGAAGCAGCACACCATAACGTGCCTGGTTCTGCTCAAAGCATTCGAAAAGGGACTCGCTGATGTAACCGGCGCCGAAGGTCACCCGCTTAGAACCCGGGTCCATCTCGCGCCCGTCGTGAACGGCCACGGCCTGTTCAAAAAGTGGGATACGTGTCTCCGCCCATAGATTTCGACCAAATAGAAAGGGAGAGTTCGCAGCCAGGGCCACTTGCGGCCCCGAGGTAATCTTCGAAGCATTGTAAAAACGTACAGCGTCGCTGCCCGATACCTGCAGGTGAATCTGGAGCGAAGTTGCGGCCGCTTCCAGCATAACATCCTTATGCACGGCCAACAGCTTCTCCTCGCCCTGAATGTCAAGAGTGAGCGGCAAACCCCGCCGCATGCGCATGATCTGCTCGTTGAGCGCCCGATAACGCACCATGCGTGACATATTTTCGAGTGTCAGTTCCTCGTTTCGCACGGTTGGCAAAATGCC
The DNA here is from genome assembly GCA_024233935.1 of Spirochaetales bacterium. Classification (GTDB taxonomy): domain Bacteria; phylum Spirochaetota; class Leptospiria; order Leptospirales; family Leptonemataceae; genus JACKOY01. The sequence goes on from JACKOY010000001.1 coordinate 518,362, forward strand.
TGTAAGAATGACTTCCGCATCGAAATCTTTCGCTGCTGCGCGCGTTTTCTGAAGGGTCGTCGTGAGTTCCTGGTACAACCTGGAAAGAAAATCGCCTCCGGTCGTACAAGGAGTCGAATTGAGTTCAATGTTGAATTGCGCCAGTTCCGGCACAACCATCGGGTCGTTCAGAGCTTCCAGAAAGGCGACGTTTTGAGGACACGGGCGCGCCTCCCGATCCATCAGCCAGGCCTCGAGTTCAAAGCCGATCAGGCCGGCCTGGGAGTCGAAGGCGCCGCGATCGAACCAGCTCTTTAAGAGTGCGGTTTCTTCGCCCAGGCGCTCTTCGAAGGCCCGAAAATCCTTCTGATAAAAGTGACTGCGATCGACTTCCTGACCCATGGCTCTGACCGGGCCCGCGGGACTCTCCCGCCGACCCGGCACCTTTTCAGGCGCCTTTGCGGAAGGCTCCAGCAAAAAATCACATTGCGCCGGTCCAAATGTTCAAAACAATGCGGGCTGCTTATAGATCGGCGACGATTTCTCCCTGCAAAAAGAGCGCGCAACTGCCGCTGATCAGGACCCGCTCCCCCTGAAGTTCGCACAGCAATTCTCCACCACGCCGGGAGGCCTGGTAGGCCCGAAGAACTTTGCGATTCAAGCGCTCGGCCCAGTACGGGGTCAGGGTCGCGTGTGCGCTGCCCGTTACCGGATCTTCTGCTATGCCGATGCGCGGGGCGAAGTAGCGCGATACAAAATCAAAAGGTTCCTCGCCGGGGGCGGTCGCAATCAAGCCCTGCAGATCTACCGTGGTTAACAGTCGCTCGTCGACCGTCAGCTTGCGAACGTCGCTCGCCCGCTCAAAAACGGCGAACGCATCGCGACCCAGAAGCACCTCGGTTGGTCGGGCGCTCATGCACTCGAACAAAGCCGCAGGCACCGTTCCTTTCTGCGGCGGCCGGGCCGGAAAGTCCAGGCAAATGACATCGTCCTTGATTGCAGCGTACAGACTGCCGCTCAGGTGAGACTCAAAGCGAATGCTTTGGGTGCCCGGTTCAAGCATGTGCGCGATCACGTAGGCGGCTGCGAGAGTTGGGTGGCCTGCCAGGTCGAGCTCGGCCAGGGGCGAAAACCAGCGGATCTCGTAGGAGTCGCCGGACCGAACGAAAAATACCGTCTCCGATAGATTGTTCTCGGCCGCGATCTTCTGCATGGTCTCGGTCGGAAGCCAGACCTCAAGGGGGCAGACTGCCGCCGGATTTCCGCCAAAGACCCGGCGGGTGAACGCGTCGACCTGAAAGAGCGGGATTCTCATAGCTCCGGCCTGGTCGCGAACATGCCCTCGCCCACGAAGGTCATGACCAGCTTGCCATCCTGGTTTTGTAGATTGGCGCGTCCCCGCACCAGGCCGACGCCCTTGCGGAAGGGCCGGCATTCCAGAATTCGGAACACTCCACTCAAGCGATCGCCGGGACGGACCGGTCGCTTCCAGCGCAACTCATCAACTCCGGGGGAACCCAGGCTTGCGGCGCCGTTTAAGACGGCGTCCACGTAGAGTCGCATGCAGATGCTCGCCGTATGCCAGCCGCTGGCGATGAGTCCGCCGAACATCGAATCCCGGGCTTGCTCTTCGTCGATATGAAACGGCTGGGGATCGTACTGCCTGGCGAAGTCGAGAATCTCTTCCCGGCTGACCGTGTATTCGCCGAGCCTGAACTCCTGGCCGGACTGGAAATCTTCGTAGTAGAGCATGGGATGATCAATCTCGATGGGGTGCGCGGCTTCGCCTACCGGGCCAGGGCCTGCGGACGAGCAAAGGCGGGCACATACTGATCCAGAAAGGCGCTGACCAGAGCGGCATAGCTGCCATAGTTCGTGTCGATCGAGCGACCGTGAGTGGCCCCCCAGTTCGTTATGTGCAGGGCCTTACGCTCGTCGGGAAGGCGTTCGAAAATTGCTGCACTGTGTTCTGGCGGCGTGTACTCGTCCGACGACGAATGGATCAAAATAACGGGAACATGCAGCTTTGCCGCCGCGTCCTCGGGCGACACCTCCGAGGCGTCGAAGTCGGCCCGCAGATCTGCGATCAAAAGAGCGCCCGGCAAAAGGCCGAGCACTACCGGTCCGTATTGTTTTTCGCCCTGATAGCTCAGTATGGCCGGTAGACTTCGGAAGCACGAATCCGCCAGCACAAACGCCGGCCCGTCCGGCAGGCGTGCGGCGGCGAGCATCGAAATGGACGCCCCCATGGATTCACCGACCAGTCCGATCTCTTGCGTCGTAATACCCAGCTGCTGCGCCAGCCATCCCGTCGCTTCCGCGAGATCCTGACTTTCGTAGTAACCGTACGTGCCGTATTCGCCGGTGGATTCACCGTGATGGCGCGCGTCCAGGGTCAGCACGGCGCAGCCGCGCTCGAAAAAAATCGGCGCGTACTTCAGGGCGCCATAACGCGTACCGGTATGGCCATGGGAAATGATGACCGCGCAACGTTTTCGGGCCGGGTTGCGAAACAGCCAGCCCGCAAGCACGGCGCCCCCGGTATCTACACGCACATCCTCCGGTTCCGGCAGTCCAAACTGGGCCGGACCCTCTATGCCGAGGTTCTGGCGATCTTGCTCCAGGCTGTTTGTGTTAAAGGCAACGATGATGCCCGCAAAGTAGGCGCTGGCTCCAGCATACAGGGTGACCAGAACGATGGTTCCGGCCAGTATCGCCTTGCGTGGACGCGACAATGCTCAGCCTACAAGGAGGCCGCGCAATTCTTCGACGGCTTTGTCTTTTTCGCGCACACCGGTTTTCTTCACGGACTTACGCAACACATCGTCCCATTTCTTTTCCGGGATGTGTTCTTTCAATTCTTCGAGCACTTCCAGAATCGCCTCATCGGTGGCGGCGTTAAAGATCTCGTTTTGATCGTATCGAAACAGAGACGCGAGCCGTTCGATGTACCCACCCACACTATTTCCATTGCGGTCGGTGTCCACACGGGCTTCTTTCTTTTCAGTTCGCTTCAATTCGCGTTCGATTCGTTCTATCTCTGTGCGTTTCATACGCTTGCTCCATCTATATATATAATATCGAGCACTCTTTTGGCCGGCAGTAGCCGAAACTGCCTTCCGGGAATGGCAGTCCGGGCCCGTTTCGTCCTAGAAAAACACCTTCGCCAGGCGCAGGATTCCCTGTTTCCACGGCACCCGATGCGAAATGCCCGATGCCTCTCTAAAATTGTGCTCATTCTCAAGATACCACTGGTAGTTCCGTACGAGCGCGTCTTTGTTTGAATATTTGGGCTTGTAGCGGAGGATTTTTTCCGCCTTTTCGATCGAAACAAAGGAGTCCGTGCTCGCCGTTTCGTAGACCCACTTGTAAAGCGGAGACCAGCCCAATTTTTCCAGAATGCGCAGCACGAAAATAAGCGGGCCGGCCGGGAAGGTGCGGATCTTTTTGCCGTAGCCGGCCGCGTCCAGAACCGCCTGAAAATCCTCTTTCATCGTCGTGAATTCTTTGGCGCCAATATTAAACGTGTCGTTGACTTTGGTCGCGGGCCCTTTCGCGCACAGATAGATCGCGTCGCAGAGGTCTTCCACGTCGAGTAGCTGGTAGCGGTTGCGTCCGTTGCCCAGCATCGGGAAGCCGTGACCGTCCCGGGCCCAATCGAAGAACATGGCGAATACGCCCAGGCGCTCCGGCCCGATAAAGGACTTCGGCCGAATCACGGGCACGATCATCTTCTTTTGACGGTACTCTTCGCAGGCTTTCTCGGCCAGAATCTTGGCTTCGCCATACGGACCCACGCCGTGTTTCTTGTCGTCTTCGTAAAGGGGATGGTGATCGGGAATGCCGTAAACGGCGGTTGAAGAAACGTGGACCACGCGCTTGATCTTCAGCTGCTTCGCCGCTTCGAGCACGTTCTTTGTGCCGTCCACGTCGGTGGTCATGATGTCTTCTTCAGTGTAAAGTGGAAGCGCCGCCGCGCAGTGGATCACGACCTCGCAACCTTTCATAGCCTTCTTCAGGCTTTCGAAATCACGAATGTCGCCTTTTACAATCTTGACGCGCCGGTCATCCTTCTCAGGATAATCGAAGTCGGCGAAGTCGTACGATACACAGGTGTGGCGTTTGTCGAGCAGGTAACGAACCAGATTGATTCCCAGAAAGCCCGCGCCGCCGGTTATGAAGTATTTTGCCATGAGGCTCCTCGATATTGCGAAGCTGGACCACTTAACACTCTTTAAGTGGATATTTTTCAAGTACTTCTTAGCCCTGGCAGGTCTTTTGGGGCTGAGCCTGTTTCTGCCGGTCTCCGGGGCTGCCCCAACTCCCCGGGGCGTCTGTCTGGCCGATAGCGGGACTTATTGTGCCGGCATGGCCGAGCCACGCGACATCTACAGCTGCCTGGTGGCCACTCTGCCGGCCTTAGAATCGCCCTGTCGTAGTTACGTTCAGGGCCTGCGCGGGCAGCTTCGAAGCTACGCCAGTCAGTATCGCCGCCACTGCGGTCCTGACGAGAGGCGCCTCTGCGTTCCATATCGCACGGACCCGCAGGCTCTCTATTCCTGCATGCAGACGAACAGCGAAGCCCTGAGCACCGCCTGCCGTGACGTTCGCCGTAGCCTCGAACGTTTCTGGAGCGACACCGAGCCGGCTTTTTTCGGGCCCCTCGACATGCGGGAGTAGGACACCGGTGCGCTACGGGGAGGGAGTTCGCCTGCGCTGTATTCCGTGAAGGCGAAGTTTGAAACTTCCGTTCGAGACGCCGGACGCGCCGCGAAGCTTACTTCCGGGGAAAATGTTCAATGTGAAAATCGCCTTTTCGACCCAGGTAGGTCACGCGTCGGCCCACAAGGTAAGCGATATAGAACACGCATCCGGCGTTAAGTATTTCTTCCGAAAACCGGGCGTAGTCAATTTCGCCGGCCTGCACTCGTTTTAGAGACGATCTTACCGCTTCGGCAGAGAACTCCTGGGCCGGAGCGGAGAACTTGTGGGGCACCTGTTCGACATGGCTCTCACCATTTGGCCAGTAGTACCGGTTTTCCGATCGTACGTAGTCCACATGGTAAGCTTCAATGCCATCGGACATCAATCGCCCTACGACCTCCGGAAATGAGATAGCGCCCGCCATGGTCAGACCGATGACTTCTCTAATGTTTTCGACGTTCAATTATGTGCCTGTTCGTGTGTAACCTGAGGCTCAGTCCTCATCGACGCGCCCCGGCCCACTTTCGGAAGTGAATTGTCGTCGTTGGGCTTTGATTCGCTGGACGCCGCCTCACGCGTTTCAAGAACCTTTAATCAACAACGGCAACGCAAGCGCAGAAGAGGCGACATGCCGGGACTGACACAAGCCCTTTTTGAGGCCTGTTCTTTGGTCCGGTGGGTACGCGGCTTTAGCCTCTGTTCGGCCGGCTTCGTATTCCCCGGGCAGGTTTCCGCCCCTACGGTCGCTCCTGGAGCGTGATGCTGAGCTGGACCACACGGCCTTCGCGCCAGACCTCAAACGCCACGTTCTGCCCGATCGGTATGACCGATATTTTTCGAATGAGTTCGGCCGGGCCTTCCACAACTTCTCCGGCCACTTTCAGTATCACGTCGTTGGGACGCAGACCGGCTTGCGCAGCCGGACTGTTCGGCAGGACCTGGGCAATGATGGCCCCGTTTGTATTCGGAAGCCCCAGTTGCCGGGCGACGTCCTGGCTTACCGGCGCGATCTGCGCCCCGATGTAGGCCCGGCGTACTTTTCCGTGCTCGCGCAGCTGGTCCAGGACGGCGTGTACGGTGTTGATCGGAATCGCAAACCCAATTCCCATGCTGCCGCCGGTCTGGCTGTAGATCATCCGGTTCACGCCGATCACTTCGCCGTCCAGGTTCAGAAGCGGGCCACCGGAATTTCCCGGGTTGATCGACGCATCGGTCTGGATGTGGGCGTTGCCCAGGGGGTCGAGTTCCGTGCGTGCAACGGCGCTTACAACACCGACCGTAAACGTGCGGTCGAGGCCAAACGGATTTCCAATCGCAATTGCCCAGTCACCCACCTGCACCCGATCGGAGTTCCCCATGAACACGGATTCGAAGGGTCCCGGGGCCTGGATTTTTAGAAGAGCGATGTCGGTCAGTTCGTCGGAGCCTATGACCTCGGCTTCGTACTCATGATCGTCGATGCGGACGGTGACAGAATCCACGTCGGCGACCACATGGTGGTTCGTGCAGACATAACCATCGGCCGAGACGATGAAACCCGACCCCAGTCCCGTCTGCCGCTGGGTCTGAGATCCCTCCGGAACCCGGAAGAAACGCCGGAACAACGGATCGTTGAGCATCGGATTGGGCTGGGCCTGCACAGTGCGCTCGGTGCTGATAAAGACGACTCTGTTCTTATATAACTCGTAAATCCGATGAAAGCTTTCCTGGATGGCAAAGGCCGAAGTGGCCCGCTGTTGGTCACGAATCGGCGAGGGGTCGGCCTCGGCCCACAGCCGGTTGGTCGGGCCCGAGAGCGCCGGGACCAGGCTGAGGCCTATGGCGACCTTTATGGCTATGCTGCCCAATTGCGTGAAGCTTCTTGAGTGTTTCATCTATGAGTTCTCCATCGGCCGGGCTGTCCCTTCCTTGAGTGTTCCGGCCCGGACCCCACTAAAGCTGTGGCAGCGGCGAGTCGACCTGCCCGTTCCGGGCCAGCTGCCGCCCTGTCAAGACACTGCCAGAATTGCAGTTTCGCCACCTCAGGTTGGGCAGTGTCCGCCATGAACAATACGGTACGCTCCTTGCAACGTCCCTTCTGAAATGATCGACCGACTCAACAGCCGATTTTCGGCAACCCACCTGATCGTCTTCGCAAACGTCATTGTGCATGTCGTTTTGCACCTCGGGTTATTGCTCATGGGCGGCTTTGCCGCGCTTCAAGCAGCCTTTGGTGTTCTGGGACTTTCCCCGGCGGCCTTCTGGAGCGGCGCCGTCTGGCAGCCGTTCACCAGTCTTTTTGTGCACGGATCATTCCTGCACCTGCTGGTAAACATGATCGGCATCTGGAGTCTGGGCGGACTTCTGGAACGTTCCCTTGGACGCGGCCGCTACCTGTGGCTCTATCTGATTTCGGGTCTAACGGGCTCGCTGTTTGTGATCCTCTTCCAGGGCGACCCCAACATGCCCAACGTGGGCGCCTCCGGCGCGCTTGCGGGTTTGCTGGCGGCTCTGGCGCTGCGCGATCCGGAAGCCCGGCTCCTGGTGTTCTTTTTTCCGGTTCGGGCGCGTACAGCTGCGATTGGCTTTGCGGTCTTCTCCTTGCTTTTCAGCCTCGTGGGCGATGGCGGCGGCATCTCTCATCTGGGCCATTTGGGTGGGCTCGTTGGCGGTTTTGTTTATGCGCGCTTTGCTCTGGGCCAGATTTCCGGAAGTGGCGCATCGCGCTTTGGCGGCCCGAGGGTGCAGGAGCAGACTCTGGTTTACGACCCCTGGACCCGTCGGTTCTATGTTGTGCACTCCGGACGACGCTGAACAAATGACCGGGCGGACTCGTCCAACCAGCAGGTTCTCCCAGAAAGTCCCGGTGATTGCCATGTGTCGATATCGTTTGCTGTTTCCCGCTCTGCTCTTCTTTTCAGCCAGCGGGCTTCTCGCCCAGGAGGCCGAACCGCCGGTTGGCAATGTCGAGGCACGACCGGGCGCCGGGACCACCAGCACCGGCCGGCCAGAACCGGGATATCGCGAAGGCGTACGCTTGCTGTTTTTTTCGGCCGGTCCCAGTCTCTCGAACCCGGCGGGCAGCTACATCAAACACGAGAAACTGTACGACCAGCGCCTGCGCGACAAAATCAATATTGGTACGATTAGCCGCGATGAGTACGGGCTTCCGGCCTACTATGTCGGCCCCACTTACGAACAGCGTGGGCTCTTCCTGTTCGAGTACGAACAGGCCATCACCGACCATTTCGGAATCGGATTTTCTTCGGGGTACAGCGAGATCAACTCACGCCGCCAGGATATTTCGCGCGCCTATTTGTATACCGGCAGCCAGATTCTGGAGCGTCGACAGCTGCGTGACATCTACCACGAAGGTTTTCTAACTTTCAGTGCCGCCTGGCATTTTGTCTCAAACAGCGTCTGGGATCCGTTCATCAAGGTGCGTGGGGGCGTGACCTTTTACGGCGGCGACGCCCATCGCGAAATTGATCTGGATTACGAACAGAGGGTCAGCGGCGTTTCGAATGGCAGGGGCTGGATCTACGGTGGCGGTGTGGGCCTTCTGTATCACGTGCGTCCGGAGTTTGCGTTTTCCATAGAAGCGATCGCGCTGGAGCGGCGTTTGCAGGCCGATCAGTTCTCGAGCCGCAGCCTGGCGAGCGCGAATCTGAATGTCGGCATCGTCATGCTCCTGTCTCCGGATCGTTGAGAGCGCCTCCGGAATAGCCCTGAAGCCCGTTCCGGGCGCCGAAAACGGACCACGCCGGGCTTGACAACGTGGTCGGCTTTCCAAATATCCTGAACTATGTTGGGCCTTTCTGCCAGCGGCTCTTTTCTCAGTCGAGTGCTCCTGATGCTCGGACTGGCCCTGCTGGTCCTGACGCCTGGCGCTGCCCATGCGGACATGATTTTCCTGCGTGGCGGCGAAGTCCTGGTCGGGGAGATCGAGTACCAGTCTCCGCGCATCATCCGCCTGCGCACCAGCCAGGGCCTGCGCACCGTCGAAAAAGACAACGTGAGCCGTATTTCCTACGATGAGGAGGAAGAGGCCCAGTACCTGGCGAGACAACGCGAAGAAGCTGCTCTCGAAGAACAGGTCCAGCAACTGCAGTCCGAGCTACAAGAACAGCGTGAAACTCTGGAAGCCGAGCGTTCCGCCTTAGAAGAAGAACGCGCTCACATGCGCGAGTCAGAAACCCGGGCCGCCCAGGCCGAGGCCCTGTACGAAGAGTCACGCTGGCGTAGCCTGGTCTGGCCGGGCTGGGGTCAGTACCATCGCGGCGAAACCGTCAAGGGCGGCGTCTTCATGGGTGCGGCTTTTCTGACGGCATTTCTCTGGTACCGCGCCGACGGCGACTATCAGGTAGCCACAACTTCATTTGAAGAAAACTCCACGCTTTCACTGCTGGCCGCCGGAACGGGAAACTCAGGAGCCATAGCGGGCGCATTCTTGCTTGCAAACGAAGCGCGCAATGAAAAGCAGGTGGCGGCCTCGGACGCAACTCTCTGGAGCACGCTGTTCTTCGGGCTTTACATTTACAGCGCCCTGGACGCGTATCTGGGTCACAGCCCGCTTTCTTTTCTGGCCGCTGACGAGTCGGGCAGAGATGCGGCGATTCCAGAACTTCTTCTTGGTTACGATCCGCAAACTGAACGTCCCGTGGCGCGAGTTGCTTTTCGAATACCTCTCTAACGGTCGAACGTACCGCTTGCAGGCCTCCTTGCAGTTCCTAAGCACCTGCATCCTTCGCGCGTATGCGTCCTTCCAGAGCTTTGCGTTTCTGCGGCCATTCCTCGGCGATGAAACTGTAGTAAACTGTGTCGCGCAACGATCCGTCGCGTCGAACCATGTGTCGGCGGAACACGCCTTCCTGCGTGGCGCCGATGGCCTCGATGGCCCGCTGCGAGCGTGTATTCAGAATATCCGTTTTTAAAGAGACTCGATTGAGCCTTAAGACATCGAATGCGTAGTTCAAGAGCAAGAGCTTGCAGCGTGAGTTGACGGCGGTTCCCTGAAAGTCCTTCCGGATCCAGGTGGAACCGATTTCCAGCCGGCGGTGCTCAATGACAATGTCCATGTAGTGTGTGGCGCCAATAAATTCGCCATTGGACCGGGATACAATCGCGAAGGGCTGGTGCTCGCGTTGTTCGCGCAATTGAAGGGCGCGTTCAACCAAAAGCGCAACGCTGGATCGATCGGTGAGCGCAAAAGGGAGGTGCTTCCAGAGTTCCGGCTCGGCAGTCGCGAGACTCATTCCGGCTTGATGTGTTTTTACCAGGGGCTCCAGACGCACCACTTCATCAGCAAGTACGGGCGGTTGCTTTCCGAAGAGCAGGTCCCCGATGTCGGGCAGGTCACTTTGCACTTTTTGCACTCCCGCTCAGAGTTTGATGCTTTGCCACTCTCCGCGTTTCCAGAGAAAAAAGAACGTCAACCCCAGAAGACTACGATAGGCCAGGTTGGCGAGCCAGACTGCCAGAAGTCCGCCGTTCAAAAACTGCACAATGATGAAAGCCGCGGGCAAAAAAAACAGCCATTGATAGGCCACTGCGGCCAGCATCACACGCTTGTTGTCCCCCGCACCGAAAAGCGAGTGCATCAGAACCAGAGAAACACCCTCCAGAAACATGACGGCGCCGGTGATGCGCAATGGGATCAGGGCAATCGTAATAACATTCGGATCCTGGGTGAAGATGCGTAGCAAGAGCTCCGGGAAAACAACCATCGGCAAACCCAGAAAGGCCAGAAACATCATGCCGATGCGCGCCACGTCGAAGCCCCAATTCATGGCTTCGCCTGGATCTTTCCGTCCCAGGCTTTCGCCGACCAGAGTTGCGGCGCCCATGCCGAGTCCCATGCCGGGCAGATAAGCAAACAAGAGCAGGGTGATCATGATGTTTGCCGCCGCCGCCTCGTCACGACCAACCAGTCCGAGAATAATGAACATGGCGAGCATACCGCCCGAAAAAAATACCTGCTGCACGCCGTTCGGCAAGGCGAGCCGGATGAGTCCCCGCAGGACTTCGGCCGATGGCCAGGCCGAGAGAAAACCGAAACCACGCATTTGCGTAAGTCCCATTCCGAAATAGATCGCGCTTCCGCACGCAATCGAAATGGCCGATGCCACGCCGGCGCCCTCGGCGCCCAGCTCCGGCGCGCCCCAGTTTCCAAAAATAAACGCGTAGTTACAGCCGATGTTGACCATGTGCATAATGACAATCGTCCCCATGTAAATGTGGGACTTCTTGATTCCATTCCAGAAGCCACGAAACGAGAAGTTGACGCCGACCAGGGCAGCCGCAATCAACCGCGCCCGCAGATAAGGGACGCCGGCGGCGATCACCGCCGGATCATCAATAAAAAACGGAAAGAAGAGAGGAGTGGCCCAATACAGCAAGATCGAAAGCGGAACTCCGATCAGTATCGAAAGCAGGATGCCTCCGTTCAGGGGCACCGCCGCCACATCGGGCCGTCCTTCGCCCATGCGTCGCGCGGCGATGGCCTGCACTCCGACGGACAGGCCCATAATAAAAGCAATGCTTAAGAAGTTCGCGAAGCTTCCGTAACCGACCGCAGCCTGCGCAATCGTACCTTCCGTTCCTTCTCCCACGCGACCGACCATCGCGGTGTCGACCAGATTCAAAATATTCTGAGAGAGCATGCCCCCCATGATGGGTAACGACAGGGAAAGTACCTGACGGACGCGGGTGCGGGAGAGCGGCATCTCATGAAAAAAATCCTGCCGCACCTTGCGTCAAACCCAAACATTCTTGCCCTGAATCGCGCCGGCCTCAGCATGCGGGACCATGCTGGAGGCGCTGATTGTCGGCAGTGGATTTGGCGGGGCAGTCATGGCGGCGCGTCTGGGTCGTCGCTGGCCCGGCGCGGTCGCACTGCTCGAACGCGGGCGACGTTACGGTCCCGGGGAGTTCGCCCGCGAACCCGGCGCCTGGAGTCGCAACTTTCGCACGCCCGGGAACGACGGCCTTTTCGATGTGGAGCAGCATTCGGGCCTGGACGTGGTGCGCGCTTCCGGTTTTGGCGGGGGCTCGCTTATTTATGCCAACGTGATGCTCGAACCACCTCCCCACGTTTTGAATCAGAGCGCCTGGCAGCCGGTCGGAGGACCCCCGGCTTTGCGAAGGTACTATGATGTTGTCCGTTCGGTGCTCAATGTCAGGCCGGTTCCGCAAGGCCATGGTCGCACAGAGCTTTTTGAAAAGGCCGCCGCGGCCCTGGGGCGCCCTGCGCTCGCGGTCGATGTCGCTGTGAATTTTGCTGCGCCGGGGGAAAGCGTGCAGAATCGGTACGGCGCCTCCCAGAGCGGCTGCACGTATTGCGGGGAGTGTGACATCGGGTGTAATCTGCACGCGAAGAACACGCTTGACCTGAACTATCTTTTCGTGGCGGAGCACAAGCACGGCGTGAGTATGCTGACGGGACATGAGGCCACGGACCTCGTGCCTTTGAACGCCCGCGGCGAAATCGACAGTCGCGAACGGGGCGCCCACGGATTTCGGGTTTTTGTCCTGCGCGACGGCCAGCGTCACCATTACGACGCCAGGCGTGTTGTGCTTTCCTGCGGCGCCACCGGCACCACGGCCTTCCTGTTGCGTTGCCGCGATCGCGAGGGCAGCCTGCCGTACCTCAGCGCAACGTTGGGCCAGGCGATGTCCGGTAACGGCGACTTTGCGGGCGTGAGTCTGGGCCACGAAGACGTAACCGAAGCCGTAGCCGGTCCGGTCATCACGCGGGCGATTGACTTTGGCCTGTTTGAAAACGGACCCGCGCCGTTTATTATGGAGGACGCCGCCATGCCCCCGATGCTTGCCTGGTACGCGGAGGGATGGCGTTTGCGCGCCCCCGGGCCCAGGACGCTGGCACGTATTGCCGCTTTGCTCTTTCGTCGCGCTGGTCCCGGCCAGTTTCTTTCCGGGCTCATGGCAGCCGGCGCCACCAGTCGTATGGCGATCCATCTGTGCATGGGCCTGGATGATTCAAACGGCGTCATGGGTCTTGATCGCAGGGGACGGCCGCGTTTGCGCTTCCCGGCTTTTAAGAATCGCAGGTTGTACCGCGCCATGGTCCGTGAGACTCGCAACTTTGCGCGCGTGGTGGGTGCCAAAGCCCGTTTTGTTCCGGGGTACGCCTGGCCGTATCGGCGCGCGGTTACCGTGCACGCCCTCGGTGGATGCGCTCTGGGTAAAGATCCCGTGCACGCCGTTGCTGATGTTACGCCCGGGCGGTTCGGTGCGTTGTTTGGTTACGAATCCCTGTACGTCGCCGATGGTGCTCTGTGCCCTGTGGCGGTCGGCGCCAATCCGGCTCTGACCATAGCGGCTCTCAGTGAGCGTGTGGCCCATGAGCTTACCGCCATTGAGCCCGACGCCGGGTTGCACTGAATTCCGAGCAAGATGGCACGCAAAAAACGAAAGGCACGTTCGTCCCAACGGTCCGTTCCGCGGGGCGGCATTCGGCGGCGTTATTTTCCGGCCGCGGGAATTCGGCGACCCATGGTGCCCTGGTTTAATCCCTGGGTGCTGGTGCTCACGGCCGTAGACCTGTTCAAGTCCTGGATTGTCGATACCCAGATCGATACCCGCGAGCTACAGGTTGTTTCGGAAAGACAGCATCGGGGCGGGTCGTCGTCCGCCGAAGGCAGTGTGCGCGCATATAAGATGCCGGCTTCCGGAGAGTTCTATTTCGACTTTCTGGCGGACACCGGCGACGGATGGGATTCGACCTACAGCGTGGCCAGCCTTCTGGCCCGCGATCGTCTTCGCGTGCGTCGGCTCAGGGACTCGACCCACGCGCGATTTTTGCCGCGCGGCGCCTTTGTGGTGATCGGCGGGGATCTGGTCTACCCGACCGCGGACGATGACGAGTACCGGAGTCGTTTTGTGCGGCCCTTCGCCTACGCCTGGGAATGGTTCTGGCGCCGCGGCACGGCCCTCGAAGGCGAAGCGGGACCCGGCTATCTCAAACCCGCCCAGGAACCGCGCATCTACGCCATCCCCGGGAACCACGACTGGTACGATTGCCTGAGCGCGTTTCGGGCGCGCTTCTGCAATTCGGATAACCCGCGTCTGGTTGGACTCTGGCGCACGGATCAAAGTCGAAGTTACTTTGCGATTTCGCTGCCCGAGAAATGGATGCTGCTTGCGATCGATACGGGCCTCGATCACACTCTTGATAATGAGCAGTTCAACTACTTTACGGAGGTTGTTTCCGGCCTTACGTCCGCGCATCGCATTATACTTGTGGCTGCGGAACCGGACTGGGTCTTCGGAGGCGTGCAGAACAACAAGGTCTACCGGCTTTACCAGATGCTCGAGCGCCGATTGAACGAAGTGTTCGAGACGCGTGGAGAAAAGCCGCCCCGCATCTGGCTCAATCTTTCCGGCGACATTCACAATTATCAGCATTACCGCCGGCTTCCGCTCAAGGAAATTCGGTCCCGGTTTATCCTGCTTTTGCGGCGGCGCCTGTTTCGTCGGTGGTTGAAAAGCGGTTCTGTCGACACCAGACCGGCCGAACGGGAACTGGAACATATCGCCGAGAACTACTATGAACGTCACAAGATCGTGTCCGGCGGGGGCGGGGCGTTTTTGCATCCCAATCATGGGGACACAAGGCGCTGGATGCGTGCGATTCCGCGTTGGTCGGACCGGTTGGGTCGCGAATCGGACGAGCGCATTGCCGAAGTTCCCATCGCCGATCATTATGAACTTGTGAAGCGTTTCCCGGAAGAGCGTGAGTCCTTCTGGCTCTCGCTCAAAAGCGCACTGCTGTTCTACTTCAATAATAAGCTGCTCGCGGCGAACATCGGGCTCTTGTTTGCCTTTATGGGGCGCACCATCAAGGACATGCTGCATGACTCACGCGTGTCCTTCGCGTCGATGGCGGACTTCATGGCGACCCTTCCGGCCTTCGTGCAAACTCTGCCGGTATCCACGGTCGTCGTGAGCATCGGGCTTTTGATTGGTCTGACGCTGTGGCCCAATCCTGTGCGGCGCTTTCGGGAGATGCGCCTGGTGAACCTGGCCGGTTTTGGTCACGGGCTTATTCAGCTGATCATCGTATTTGGTGTTTATGGAGCGCTCTTTGATTTGTTCTATTCGCCCTGGGGTGCGGAGTTCTACGCAACCCTCTACTGTCATGGCTGCGATTTGCCGGTGTTTTCCTGGACCGGGCCGATTCACAGCTACTTCTGCGCCAGTGAAGCCATGATGCAGAAAGCGACCCTGCCGGCCTTTCAACGCATTGCATTGCCGCTGGCACAGTTTGCCATCGCGGGGGCTCTGGGCACTTTTGTGTTGGGGCTATCGTTTTTCGTGTACTTAAATGTGTTTCGGGACAACCACAACGACGCCTTTGCCCACGCCAGCCTGAACACTCACAAGAACTTTCTGAGGCTGCGGATCGAGGAGGGCGGTCGGCTTACGATCTTTCCGATCGGCTTTGAAAAGCCCGTTACGTATACGCATCCGGCGCGCGAAGAACTGGATCCTTCGACCTGGGATTTGAGTCTGCTCGACGAATCCGATCGGGCAGCGATCCGCGGCTTACGCGGCGAAGAAAAAGACCAGGCGTTGGTGGATCTCATCGAATGGGACCGCAAAGAAAGCTACTCGCCTGCCGGGGAACGGTCGATCGCCTACCAAAGGATCGATCCCTTTCTTATTGAAGAGCCGATCGTGATTGATCCTGATGCGACGCCTCCCCGGAAAGCGCGCCCTCGCAAGCGCGCTCCGAAACGAAAGAAGGGCGCTGCTCGAACAACACGGCCGTGACGCCAAACTGGCTTTAAGCACGCCGGCAGGTTGACCGCGCACCGGGGCGGAAGCATGATTCATTCCGTGATGCCCTACGGCGCGCCCTCGCAAGCGCGCCTCGAAACGAAAGAAGGCCGCTACCTAAAAAATTGCGGCCCTGCTTCGAGAAGGCGTTGCACGTTGTCGTTGTTCGGCCGCCGGCCCTAAAACAGAATCTGAAACTCCACGCCGCCCGAACGCATACGATCGTAGGCTGGAGGCGGGATGGGCCCCTGATCGTCGAGGGAAGAGACCGCCAGGGCGTTGGCCAGGCTGCTGGTGCTTCCGGAAAGTGTGCCGATCAAGAGCGCATTGCTCTGTTCGGTGGCCGTGTCGGAAATGACACGGATCGCGGTGACCTTCATCGAAACGTCGCTGTAGTAAACGCGCACGGCAATATTGTCGTTCAGGCGATACGCAAGCCCGATGCCGGCCGCATATCCGGTGGATTCCAGGGCGAAACCGCGTTCCTCTTTGACCTCTCCGGGCAGAGTGAACGAACCGATGGTTGTAAACGTACTCCCCTTGAGTTTGTGCGTGCCGATGCCAACGCCGTAGCGATACTCCACGCTGACATCGGTCGCAATTGCGTCGGTAATATCGAAACGGTGCACAAGGCCCGCCAGAATATTGGCCGAACTCTGCGTATGATCCAGACTTGCCAGCTCGCTGATGCCGGTCAAAGGAAAGGTCGTGCTGCTGGTTGAAAGCGAACCCTGACGAAAGGCGGTTCGGTCGAGCGAAATGTCGTCGTGTTGCAATACGAGCCCGATGCGAAAGCCCAGGCCCGCCATGAAGGCGTTGTTATCGAAAAAGTAGATTTCGTGGTCGTAGCCCAGCGTGTAGCGATTCATGCGGGCCGGATCGTACTCGAACAGCTCCACCTGATCGAGCGCGGTAGCGGTGCTGCCGGAACCCGAAGTGGTGGTCGTGCGCTGGAAGGTGGACTGCCCGCCCGAGTTCGCGGTTACATAACCCAGGGTCAGGTTGCCGCGGGAGTCTCCGCCAAAGCTGAAACCCAGGTCCACTCCGGCGGCGCTGTGAACCCGATAGCCGCCCGGGTCTGGTGTAAAGGCCGCAAGCCCGGTCCCGGTCGAGTTGCTGTTCAGAAGCCGGCTGTTCAAAAGCTGGTGCGCAAAGCGCAGAGCGGTGCTGTCCCAATCCACAATCTTGTGGCGCACAAAAAAATAACTGAGTTCTTTTGAAGGCGTGGCCTGCTCGGGTTCGATCGGAGGCGGGGTTGGTTCTTCCGGCTCCTGGGCCAGCAGGGCCAGGGGAAAGAGCAGTAGCAGTGAGGCGGAAGCAATGCGTTTCATGGAATTCTCCGATCGAACCGGTTAGTTGGCGAGTCTGCCGGGAACAGACAGTAAGTAAATCAATATAAACATATATAGTATGGCAACTTCAGGCCGGCCGTGGTCTGCTTGCGAGCAACGCGGTTGCGTTTCGCGACTCCCGGCCGGGCGAACGTTGCGATTCCACACGACTCTGTCTGTCGCCATTGGAGGTATTTGTCTGCTTCGCCCGGCATTAGGTTCAACTTTTTTACAAAAATGTTCTCGTGCCGCGGGCCTTGCCACCGGGCGTTGTGGGCGGCGCGTCCTGCCGGGCCGGGGCGGTCAGCGGAACCGATGAAGGCCATTGCCCCATCCGTTTGCCCCGGGCGCGCGTCGCGCCTTTCTGGGTCGACCTGACGGGGTTGCCGCATGGCGGAAAAGCTAGCACTTCTCTAACAAAGAATGCGAAACCCCCCGAACAGGGGGCGCTACGGGACGTTTCTTAATTGGTTTCGGGCCGCGTCCAGGCTTAGATGTCGGTGGAGCTCGCTCACGTTTTTTTATTACGGCAGGGCGCGAAAAGTCCGTCTAATTTAGCATAGTGAGCAGTGTCGCCCGGCGGCGAATTCAGCGGGAGATGTTTTTATGGCCATGACTCAAGAAGAGCTGATCGATCTGGTGCGCAACGGTGTTGCCGAAAACAAGATCATCAGCCTCAAAACATACTATCTCAGCGACTACGGCGAGATGGTGCTCAAGATTGTCGCCGGTGAGATCCTGCATCGTTTCGGTCGTCCTGATCTTATGGAAGTCGTGTACACGGCGGCCAAAGAACTGATCATGAACGCAACCAAGGCCAACGTGAAACGCATCGTCTTTCACGAGCGCGGGCTTGATCCCGAAGACGCCCAGGATTACGAAGAAGTTATGAACACCTTCAAGGCCCAGCTGGTGGAGCAGAAGATTCGTCAGTACAAAGACCGTTTCGTTGAGAACGGTTATCCTGTGATCGCGACCTTCTACTACGATCCCCAGGTCCTGAACATCAAAGTCAAAAACAACTTCCGGCTGTACCCGGAGGAAGAACGGCGCATTCGGGAAACTTTTGCCCGCGCAAACAAGTTTTCGGATCTTCTGGATTTCTATACGCACCACGGGGACAACACCGAGGGTGAAGGGCTCGGAATCACCATGGTGGGAATCCTGCTCGACCAGAGTGGCATTGATCGGCATTGTTTTACGCTCGCAACCAATCCGGAATACAACGAAACTTCGGCCCGGATCGAAATTCCGCTTCAAGAGAGCTACAAACCGCGCCGCAAGCGTTTCGAAGAAGAAGCGCAACGACGTGGTATCTCGAAAGACGAGCTTCGACGGTTGTTCAAGCCTTCTTCCCGTCCCTAAAAAAGGCGGTCGACTACTGCCCGAGACGCTATCCCTGAAAGGGCGATTTTTTTTGCCGGGAGGCCAGGCTTGAGCAGAAGGTCATACGAAGCACATGATCGCGGGCGACGCCTGCGGCCTTTCTGGTTGCCCGCGCTCCTTGCGCTTTCGGCCTGCACCTGTCAGTCCGGGGACATGGCGATGCTGGGCCAGCATTCCTTCGAGCTGCCCGTGGTGCAGGCGCACGCCTGGTACGACACCCGTCATCACAATCCGGACGGAGGTGGTTTTCACAACATCTGGCAGCCGCCGAACGAGTATGCGACCATGAAGGCCGCAGGCTGGCTTTTGGGACGGGCCTTCACCGGACGCAGCTTTGAACCGATTGCGCATCGTCAGCTGGATCCGGCTGAGCTCGAAAGAAAAATGGCCGAACCCGTGAACCACTTTCGGGTCTACTGGATGGGGCATTCTTCCGCGCTCATGCGCATTGGCGATAGTCTGGTCCTCACGGATCCCATGTTTTCGCCTCGGGCTTCACCGGTGGGCTTTGCCGGTCCGGAACGTATCACGCCTTTGCCGCTCCGGCTCGACCAGATCCCGATGCCGGACGTGGTCATCATTTCCCACAATCACTACGATCACCTGGATCAGGCCAGTATCACAGAACTCAGCCGTCTGCGTCAGCCGTTGTACCTGGTTCCGCTGGGACTCAAGGCGTTGGTCGAGTCCTGGGGCGCAGCCCATGTGCTGGAACTGGACTGGTGGCAGTACGTCGAGGTCGATGGCGTGATCTACACCTGCACACCGGCCCAGCACTTCTCGAGTCGCAGCCCTTTCGATCGCAACGAAACCCTGTGGGCCAGCTGGGCCATTGAAGATCGAACGAGCGGCACACGCGTGTACTTTGGCGGGGACACGGGATACGCGTCGTTCTTTTCCGACATCGCTCATCGTCTGGGTTCGCCCGACCTGGCGATGATTCCCGTGGGTGCCTACCAACCGCGCTGGTTCATGCGCGAAGTGCATGTAACTCCCGAAGAGGGGTTGCAGGCTTACCAGGATCTCGGCGCGACCGAATTTCTTGGCATTCACTGGGGAACATTTGACCTGGCCGACGAACCCCTCACCGAACCCCTCGAACGCGTAAGTCGCTCGGTCGCGGAGCGCGGCCTGAATCCCAATCGCATCCACCTGCTTGAAGTGGGCGGCAGCCTGGAGCGTTGAAACTCTTTGCTTTGTTTCGGAATGCTGGACGTATTCACCGGGCATGATCCGATCGCCACCAATGCGAGGTGCGCGTGCTTATCGGATTGTTTGTGTTCTGGCGCTCTCGGGTTTGATGCACTTCGCTTTGCCGTTCATGAAAGGACTAAACGCCCAGCAGCAGGATGCCGAAGTGCTTTCCGGCGATTTTGAAGAACGCTTGCGCGTGTCCGGCCTTGAGCGCAGTTTTCGTTTGCATGTGCCGGCAACCTACTACGAACGATCGGCGGCGGTGCCTCTGGTTGTTGTGATTCACGGCGCCTACTCAAGTGGCGCCCAGATCGCGGCTACCAGCGCCTTCAGCCCCCTTGCGGATCAGAATCGATTCCTGGTGGCCTACCCCAATTCGATCGCGCCGCGCGGGGGAATCGCCGCCTGGAACGCCGGCGGTTGCTGCGGGTTTGCGCGGGATACGCACGTGCGGGACAGTTTGTTTCTGCGTCGTATGATTGCGTGGATTACCGAAATCGCGGACGTGGATCCCGGTCGCATCTACGTCGTCGGCTATTCCAACGGTGGAATGATGGCCTACCGCATGGCCTGTCAGTATCCGGATCTCTTCAGCGGCATCGCCGTTGTAGCCGGGTCGCGCGAAATCGAACCATGTGAACTGAGTCACGCCATGTCGCTTATGGTCGTTCACGGCACTGCCGACCGAAATGTACCTTACGGCGGCGGGCGTGGCAGCGAATCGCCTTTTTCTCGCTCCAAGCAATCGGTGCGTTCTTCCATGCGTCCCTGGCTGCGCCGGGCCGGATGCCTGCGCCTGCCGATCCTTTCCGCCCGCGCCGACCTGACCGTGCGTGGCTGTCAGGATCCTTCCGGTCGAACGCAGATCCGACTTTTTTCTCTCATTGGCGGAAGACATGTCTGGCCTCCGTCTGTGGACGGAGTTCCGACGGCGAGGCGCATCTTCGAATTTCTGGAAGAGTCTAATTCGCGCGTTCGACCGGGCAGTTAGTCAGCTGCCCCGAGCCTATTGCTTTTACGCAGCCACGCTATCGTTCGATCGAGTCCTTCCGGCAGTTGCACCCGGGGCACAAAACCCAATTCCCGCGCCCGGGCGATGGAGCAGGGATGGGGCCGCATCAAAAATTGCACACCCTCCGGTTCTGCGAGGCGTTCCAGTCCGGGAACCATTCCCGCAAGCGTATTGTTGATTCGCAAGAGCAGGCGCAGAATCACGGCCGGGAGCGAGCGCACCGCACCCAGGCCACAACGCCGCGCCAGTTCCTCGTAGAAGTTCCGCACGCTGGTGTGGCGTCCGTCCGTAATGGTGAGTGTTGCCCCGCCCAGGTCGCTCCGCAGTGACCAGAAAACCGCGTCGATCAGGTTGTCTACGTAACAGTGATTGATGGCGCCGTGGCCGCCGTCCGGTAAGGCAAAAAGCCTTTTTTGCATGAGTTGCACCGGCCGTACGATCCACGGGTCCGATCCCGGTCCATACACGTCACCGGGGCGAAGGATGATTACGTCGAACGATCCAGGTCGTTCCAGGGCGCGCAGGCAGTCTTCGGATTCGATTTTCGTGCGGCAATAGGGATGTTCACTGCCATCGAGCGGCCCGGCTTCTCCCACGTAAGCCCGATAGCGAAAGCCGTACACCATCACGCTCGACAGGTGCACCATCGCCCGCACCTCTGCCGCGCGGGCAACTTGTCCCACGTTGCGGGTGCCCGCAACATTCGCTTCGTAGAATTCCGGATACGTTCCGTCTTCTCGCACGCGCGCCGCGGTATGCAGCACGTAATCGCAACCGATCATCACCGCAGTGACCGCGACCGGATCGGTTGTGGAACCGGTCAGCACCTGGACTCCCAATTCTTTCGAGATTCGCGCGGCGCGTTCGGAGTCCCGTTCCAGGCCACGCACCTGCATACCCAACGCCAGTGCGCGTTCAGCCGCCCGCCGGCCTATGAAGCCGCCGATGCCGGTAATAAGAATGGTGCGGTTGGACAACTTCATATTGCAGTCCCAAAACAGATCGGGCCAGGCTGCCACGGCCCGTTGCGGCGGGGCAAGCAGAAGCTGATCTTGCGCGGAAATGCCGTTCGTCAGATGGGCAGGTAGTGCTCGGCCAGGGCAACCCAGTAGGCCGCACCGGCCGAAAGGATCTCGTCGTTGAAGTCGTACCGCGGGTTGTGCAGCGTGCATCCGCCGGTGCCCGGCCCATTGCCCAGCTTCACATAGCAGCCGGCTTTGTGTTCGAGCATGTAGGCAAAATCTTCGCTGCCCATGCTGGGCGGATAATCCGTGAGCAGGTGTTCCTCTCCAAAGGTAGCCCGCACCACCTGTTGTGCAAACGCCGTTTCGCGCTCGCTGTTAATGGTCGCCGGATACGACCGGCGATACGTAACCGAGGCGGTTGCGCCCGCGGAATCACAAATCCCTTTGACGATACGCCTTACTGAGTTTTCGATGTGATCCCGGGTTTCCGGGAATAACGAACGGGCCGTTCCTCTCAATGTAGTTTTTTCGGGGATCACATTGTAGGCGAAGCCGGCCTCCACGCGCGTAACCGAAACGACCGCCGGTTTCAGCGGATCGTTGCGGCTGACTACAGTCTGTAGAGCCATGATAATCTGAGCGGCGATCACAACCGGGTCGATGCCCTGATGGGGCATGGCCGCGTGACTTCCCTGGCCGCATATTTCGACGTCAAAGTTGTCGTAAGCCGCCATGACCGGCCCGGCCTGAATTGCAAAACGTCCGGCTTCCAATCCGGGCCAGTTGTGCAAGCCGAAGATGGCGTCGCAGGGGAACTTCTCAAACAAACCTTCGTCGACCATGAGGCGGCCGCCGCCGTCGTTTTCTTCCGCCGGTTGAAAGATAAAGTTCACCGTGCCGCGAAAGCGTTTCGTCCGGGCCAGATGTCTGGCCGCGCCCAGCAACATCGCCGTGTGACCATCATGACCGCAGGCGTGCATCTTTCCGGGGATGCGCGAGCGGTGTTGGAAATCATTTCTTTCTTCGAGATTCAGCGCGTCCAGGTCCGCCCGCAGCCCCAGGCTCGGACCGTCGCCGTTCTTGAGCACGCCAACGACCCCGGTGCGGGCGAAGCCGGTGGTGGTTTGCAAGCCCGCCTCCGCCAGCACGTCGGCCACCAGCGCAGCAGTGTTGCGCTCCTCGAAGGCCGTTTCCGGGTGGGCGTGGATTTGCCGGCGCCACTGTTTCATGGCCGGCGTCAATGCTTGTAGCTCGCTTACTTTTGTTCTGCCCATGAGTTCGTGCGCCTGTATCGATAGCGCCATCGTCGGCTGGTTCGGTGTTCGCTCAATCCTTTTCGGCGGGAGCAGCCGTTCCGGGCCGCCTGAAAAAAGGCTTCCGGCCACGGCCCGCGCCGCGAAAGCTGCTGCCCGCGGCCAGGCCAGCGCCATGTCGCGGGAAAGCATATTGAAGGACATCGGGCAAGTTAACGTCGCCGTCATACATGATTGGCTGACCGGTATGCGCGGTGGCGAAGTCGTGCTGGAAGCCATTCTGGACCTTTTTCCAGAAGCCGACCTTTACACTCTACTGCACAATGAAGGCAGCGTCAGCGAAAAGATTGCCAGGCGACGCATTGTAACAAGTTTTGTGGATCGCTTGCCGTTCAAGAAGACGCGTTATCGTCATTACCTGCCCCTGTTTCCCACAGCAATCGAAAGTTTTGACCTTCACGGATACGATCTGGTTATTTCGAGCTCCCACTGTGTCGCCCGGGGCGTCATTGTTCCGCCGGGTGTGCCTCATCTCAGCTATCTACACAGTCCCATGCGTTATGTCTGGGACATGTACCAGGAGTATTTCCCCCGGACCGGTTTTGCGAATCGTTTTGTGATTCCCTTTTTTGCAAACTACCTGCGCATGTGGGATGCGGCCGCAACTCCGCGCGTAGACCGGTACACATGCAACAGCGCTTTCGTGGCTGAACGTATTCGGCGCTACTACGGCGCCCGGGCTACTGTAATTCATCCGCCCTGCATAGAATCGGAAAAGAGTGTGCAGCCCGGCAAAAAGCGTGACGATTTCTACCTTGTTGTGAGCGCTCTGGTACCCTACAAGCGCATCGATCTGGCAATCGACGCCTTCAGAGATCTGGATCGGCGTCTTGTGATTGTAGGGACCGGGCCGGAAGAGCGCCGCTTGAAAGCACACGCCCCGACCAACGTCGAGTTTGCGGGCCGTCTGGAACGCGCGCAGATTCAGGAGCTGTATGGCCGCGCGCGCGCCCTGATCTTTCCAGGCGAAGAAGACTTCGGGATCGTACCGGTGGAAGCCCAGGCGCGCGGTTGTCCGGTGATTGCGTACGCGCGGGGCGGGGCGCTCGAAACTGTGCGACGCAATCGGACCGGCGTGTTCTTCGACGAGCAAAACGCCGGCGCCCTGCGACGTGCTGTTCAGGACAGTGAACAGAAGAACTTTCCGGTTCGCAATTTTCGGGAGAATGCCAGGCGCTTTACCAGGGCAGCCTTCCAGCGCAAGCTGATGACCGAAGTGAGAAAACTATTAGACCAGGGGCCGTCCGGCCGCTAAGTCCTTGCCGGAATCGCGGCAGGCCTTTAACTACACTGAGCAGCATAAACGAATGAAGATCATTTATCTGACAGACATTCACGACGCGCTTCGGGACCTGCGCGTGCTTCTGAGCACCACCGAAGCCGATATCTATCTGCTATCGGGCGATATTTTGTACAAGGCCTTTTACGACGACGAGAAGACCTATCAGTTCGTTTGTCTGCAGGAGGAATTCTACACCCTTGCGCGGAACCTCAAAAAGAAGATCTATCCATTTGACCTGGCCTCGGACATTCTCCGGTTCCCTGATCGTTACAACGACGATGTCGAGTTGCAAAAGAAGGCGGCCGACTACCGACATCTCTTTGAGAAAGCCGCCAAGACCATGAAAGAGAAGTACGCGCTCATCGAAAGTTTGATCGTGAAATACGGACAGGCAGAATGTCTGATGCTTCCCGGTAACTACGACATTGACCTGCGTTACACGGCCCTTCGGGACCGGGATTTGCACCAAAAAGAAATACGGCTCAAAGGCCTGGAATTCGCCGGTTATGGTGGGGCGCCCATCGCGACTTCCGGCATACCGGAGAAACTGGCCGTTGTGTATCATGAAAGTCAGGAAGGCGGCAAACTCTTCTCCGACCCTGAGGATTTCTTCGAAGACAAACGACCCGATGTAATGGTGATCCATAATCCGGCTTACGGCTACCTGGACCAGGTGCCGGGCATCGGTCATGTCGGTTCGCTGGGTATACGCAACTATCTGGACGTGCACCACCCGGAACTGGTGGTTTCGGGGCACGTGCACGAAGACTACGGCGTCTGTTTGCGCAACGGCACGATTCTTCTGAACTCTTCAAATTTCGGCGGCGTCGATTCTCCCTACGGCTGGCAGGCCGGCGGAGCCTATGCGGAACTCTATCT
The DNA here is from genome assembly GCA_024233935.1 of Spirochaetales bacterium. GTDB lineage: Bacteria > Spirochaetota > Leptospiria > Leptospirales > Leptonemataceae > JACKOY01. The sequence goes on from JACKOY010000001.1 coordinate 543,186, forward strand.
GGAAAAAAAGAAAGTTCAGAAGCTCAATCTCATGCGCCTGATTGGTGACAAACACTACCATCTTATGGAAATTGAACGTGACGGCGACACTCTGCAGGGCAAAATCGTCGAAGAGAATCGTGACAAATCCCATTTGAACCTGGATATGATTGTGCGCGACTCGTCCGGAAGTCCTATGCAATGATCCCCCCGTTTGCCAGTCATCCGCTCGTTCAGCAGTTTAACGAGATTAAGAAGTACTTTCGGCAACACGAAACCGACGACTCGCGCTCCCGCATGCGCGAATTCCGTCACTACGCTCGGGTGATTGATCTGGCAGGCGTGGAGGTTGCATTTGATTTTGTGGGCTCCATCAATTTCGGGCAGGCCACGGCCGGGTCAGACGTTGATATCATCATGTATTTGCGTTGTGAGAACTCGCACGATGAATGCACTCTCCGGGAATGCCGCCCCTTTCTGGAAGTGGAGAACCTGCTTTTGCGGACCCTCGTCCAGGCCTATGCCGAAACGCCTTACGAAGTTCAGATCATCGATTGCATCAACCTGAATCTGCTGGAAAAGGAACTGGAGCGCGGGGATCCCACGTCTTCGGTCCTGATTCGTTTTGCGTTTTATAGAAGTGTGTGTCGCCTGGTAAATGCGAGGTTGATGCGACCTTACCAGCGCAGGCTGCACCGTGATAGTAAGCTGATCGAGGGCATGAAACCGCATGTCTTTGCGATCTTCGATAGCCTTTCTCGAAACCAGCAGCATAATCTTTCCATGCGCAAATACCAGGAGCGCTTACAGGATTGCGGCGTGCGTCTTCCGGCTTCCATCCAGGAAAGGATTCTCGCGCACTTTGAACTGCACGATGAAATGGACGGCAACCGGCCGCCCCGGGGAGCAACCTGAACGATGGCGGGGTCGGAAGAAGGACTTGAGGCCTGGGAGATTGAGGCCCTGCGCGCGGCCGAGAATCGCTTCAACAGCACTCCGGACGAAAGACATCGCTTTTCTGATTTTGTGGAATTGGCCCGCGCGCAGATCCGGGGCACCTGGTTTACGATTCACGAGGCGACCGAAGAAGCTCCGTCGTCTTATCCCGGCAGCGCGCTACTGGTGCATTCCGAAAAAGAGCGCCTGGCCTTTCTGTGCGATGTGTGTATGCGGGTCTGGGTCATTGACTTTCCAGAAGTGATTGGCTTTCTCGAAGACACCACGAACGGCAAGCTCAGTCCCGATGAAGCGCAGTGGTTGGCAGATAGCTTTGGCCTGGACGATTGCGGGGACGGTTTTCGCGTGGGCTTTTCGGCAGGAGGTTTTGCGCCTGCATTTGTGAGTCGGGATTTGGTGCTCGATTTTTTGATTTTGATTGCGGAGGCCTTTGCGCAACTGGAGTCGCGCCATCGTTTGGAATTTGACCCCACGCAGGCGAAGGTGCGTTTGAAAAACCTGCGCAATCTGATGGTGCCCGGACAGCCTTCGCACAGGCGTCCCGCGAGAGAGACTGAGCCGATATGAGCAAAGGCGGCCTCGCAGTCGGCATTTATGTGTTCGAAGGAGTCGAGGTGCTGGACTTTGCCGGCCCCTTCGAGGTGCTTTCGGTTACGCGCCTTGAACCGGAGCGCCGTCGCGAAAGTGAGTCGCCCTTTCGTGTTTCGCTGATCTCCCGAACCGGACAGCCGGTCCGGGCCACCGGCGGTCTGATCGTGACTCCCAATGCCTCCATTGAGAATCATAGCCCCCTTGATATTTTGATCGTGCCTGGCGGTTATGGAACGCGCCGGGAGCATCTGCGTGCGAACGTGCAGGACTGGATTCGTGAAGAGCGCCGTCGCGTGCAGCTGCTCGCTTCTGTGTGCACCGGGGCGTTTCTTCTGGCCGCGGCGGGTGCTCTGGAAGGATTGCCGGCCACCACCCATCACGCCGCCTTCGATGAGTTGCTTCGTTTGTATCCGAACACAGTTCTCGATTCGCAGAAACGTTTTATCCTGCACGATCGCGTGGCCACCTCGGGCGGTATCTCGGCCGGCATTGACCTTTCGCTGAAAGTCGTGGAACGATTTTACGGACTTGAAGTTGCCAGGGCAACAGCCAGGCATATGGAATATCCGTTTCCCGAACACGATGTCGTTCCAGGGGCTCGCTAGGGGCGTCCCGCTCTCAGTCGCGTGCAAGCGAACGGAGTGCGCTCTCTATCTCGTTGATGAGCGGTTGATCCGGCCGCTTCTGCGACCAGACCTTGATTTCCAGTTCGGTTTCCGTGCAGCTGTCCACGGCCCCCGTTTCGATCAGGGTGCCGTCGGTGAAGAGCATTTCGAAGACGCTTTCCATCGCATCGCCGGGGATCGCTCCGAACCACTGCAATCCGTAGACAAAGGCCGCATCGCCGTCAGCAGAAAACGCCCTCAAGCCAGAAATGCGTTCCGGGTTCACAACATCGGTCACATTTTGCACGCGTGACCGCCAGATCGGCATCAATACGTTGAAGAGCATGGGACCGGTGAGGCCTACCCATCGTCCGGACAGACGAATCGAGTGCGCCTGCCCCTTCCGGCTGGCTTCTATCTTGTTGCGGACATCTTCGTACACTGGTTGGTCTCATTGCAGCGTGTTCGCGACCGACAAAAGGCAAAAACCCCGCGAAGGTTCGCAAGAAGGGGCGCCATCGCACGCCGAGCAAATATAGATCGCCGACAATATGATTCTGCTTCCGTGAGAAAGGCACCCCGTCTAATCGGCTCCGTCCAGAAAGATCCGGCGAAACCCATCCGGTATTTCTACCGGCTCACGCCGCTCATAATCAAAAAACACGATGCCTGTCTTCGCCCGGGCAATCTCCGTTTTTGAGCCTACGCCGGTCAGAAGGTACACGAGATCACAGCCCTTCGTCGTGAAGTCGCGGGCGGTCAGCTGAATCAGCAGGCGGTCGCTGAAAAAAGCTTCCGCTTTGTAGACGAGTGCCGCATCGGCCATGATGATTCCGCAGCCTTCAATTTTCAGTTCCGACCAACCGTGGGCCTGGAAGAACCGGGCCCGGGCCTCGTGCACCAGCGAAAGCACCGAGTCGTGCGCGAGGTGCCCGCCAAAATTCACGTCCGATATCCGCACCGCAAGTTCGGTTTCGAAATGCCAGACCTCCGGAAGTTCGATTTCTATGCGCATTGTAGCATGATTCCCGCGCTCATCTTTGCGACCGCGCGGGCCAGCGGACCGGGTTGCAGGGCGGCCGTCAATGCAAAGGACCTTTCAAAACGGGCCAAACCCGGTCGCAATCGCAGAACCCACCGGGTGCGGCTGCGCTATCGCGCTTTGCCCGCCGCCAATTGGTTGACCTGGACGGAGCACGCCTCCATCAGTAGTTGTGCTTGTTAGACGACTGATCCGACCAGACCACCGTAGCGCAACGGTTCGAGCGCGCACGTACTGTGATGTGTACTCTTTGAGTCGCTCCATGTTCGATGAAGCCCTCGAACGATACCCCGACTTTCGCAAAGAGATCGAAAGAACGATCGCCCGCCGCCAGAAGGGAGAAAACAAAATCCAATGAGTATCCCTGAAAATCCGTACGCCGCCGGGCACGAACAGGGCAAGGTCCAAACCGGCGACCAGTCCCCCCTGGATCTTCCCTTTGAGATCGAATACGATGTCCGTGACGAAGACGTGCTGCAATTCAGCGCCCGTCAGATGAAAAGAGGCTACATCGTAAGACGCAGCCTGCTCTTGTTCGGTTTGCTTCTGATTCTGGTGTTCGTTCTCTGGACTCAGGTCGCGCGCCATCGCACGCCGGCCGGCCTTTTGATTCCGCTGGGCGCCTGTGTACTGTTTGCATTGTTCTATCCATCCTACCTGCGTCTTATCGCCCGGCGGGCTACCCGGCGTTCCATGAATGAGAATCCGCGCATCGGCTGGACCGGTCGGCACCGGTTGGTTGTGGAACGGGAGTGGATTGAGCGCTCGACCGAAAACGTGCAGATCCGCCTGCGTTGGGCAGCTGTTCTTCGTGTAGAAAAGCTGGAACAGGTCCTCTACGTGCATCTGAGTTCCTGGAGCGCCCTTGTCATTCCGGCCCACGCCTTTCGATCGGCGTCGCTTTATGAACAGTTCGCGAACACCCTGGAACAGTTGCATCGTGAGGCTTCCGGCCTCGCCTGACACGGTCAGAAACCGTTTCATTTTTGCCCGTTGTTGGATGGGTAATGCTTCGCGGCGGCGTCCTTCAAAGTTTCGACAGGTGAACGATGGCGTTTGCGTAAGTGGACCGCCATTGGTTCTGAATTTCAGACCGCAACCGGACCGTCCGCGTTCAGCCGATGTTGCGCTCGAAAAAACCTAACTGTAACACAATAGTTGCAGTTCTCGCTTGAAATTGGCTTGTTGGCGTATAGCGCGGCCTGTGTTGATCCGTATGGCTCCGTCCTGGTCCCGCCGCAGGTTTTTGAAGTTCATGGGCCAGGGCGCGCTTGTTTCCGCTCTCGGTCCGGCTGCCGTGCGCTGTTCGGGCTCTTTGCCAGAGATCGGTCCCACGAACAGAGACGAGCTGGTGCTTGCGTCCGGTTTGCGCTATCGTGTGCTGGTCTGTGAAGGGGATCGCATTTCCTCCGGGGCCCGTGGCGATTTGCGTTTTGGGTCCAACAACGACTTCATAGCCTTCTTTGCGGGGCCCGACGCCGACCGCGCCCTGCTCTGGGTCAATCATGAGATGCCCTGCGGCCTTTTTGACGGCGAGCGCGTATTCTGGATCCCTCGAACGCGAACCGAGTTCGAGCGATCACGGGCTTCGGTAGGTGGGAGTTGTATTGCCATTGAACGCGAATCGTCCGGGCAATGGTCGCTCGCCGCCAACTACGATCAGAACTTTCGGCTGGATGCGGCTTCACCAATAACTCTGAGCCGGCCTATCGGTGGCACCACAAAGGCGGAGGGCACCCTGGGAAATTGCGCAGGTGGTGTTACGCCCTGGGGTACGCTGCTTACCTGTGAAGAGAATCATCTGTATTATTTCGGTGATACACGTTGGTCAGGTGGTCGACGCGAGGTCTTTTACGAACCGCGTGACCACAAGCGTCTGGATTGGCATCGGTTTCGTGCCAACAATCCCGATCACTACGGTTGGGTGGTCGAAGTGAATCTCGAAACCGGTGTCGCCCAAAAACAAATCGCTCTCGGTCGCTGCTTTCATGAGTGCGCCACGGTGGCACCGGCCCGGGACCGTAGCGGCCGCGTCGCGGTCTACAGCGGCGACGACACGATCGGCGGCTGCATCTACAAATTTCTTTCAAGAGACGCAAACAGTCTGGCGGAAGGGGAACTCTATGCTGCCAACACCCGGACCGGCCGTTGGGAGCTATTGGACGTGGCGCGTCCCGAGTTGCGCGAATTCAACACTCAGTTGAATGTGCTGATTCATGCCCGGCAGGCTGCCCTGCTCGCCGGCGCCACTCCTCAGGATCGTCCGGAAGACATTGAGCTCGATCCGTCTGACGGCAGCGTGTATATTTCGTTAACAAACAACACACGTCGTGAGCCACCCAACTATCACGGTTCCATCTTGAAGTTGATCGAAGCGGGAGGAGACCCGCTCGCGCTGCAATTCACCACGCGGACCTTCTTTACCGGCGGCGAAAAGTTCAGCTGTCCCGACAACATGGCTTTCGATCCCCGCGGCAATCTCTGGCTTGCCAGCGATATTTCTGAGCACGATCGCGAGACCGCGCCCTACCAATCCTTTGGAAACAACGGCCTGTTCTACATTCCGCTTCATGGACCGGATTCGGGCGCCGTCTTTCAAATGGGTTCCGCCCCGAACGATGCCGAGTTCACGGGCTTGCGTTTCGCGCCGGACGGTCGCACACTGTTTCTTTCCGTGCAGCATCCGGGAGCGCGTACGCGCTCCAAAAGCAATCCGACCAGCCGTTGGCCCGACGGAGATTTTCCACGGTCGGCCGTGGTCACCATCGGCGGGCCAACACTGGATGCTCTGGCCGCTGTGTGACTTTATCCTGCGGGCGCAGACCCATGCTGAAGCCGTGAAACTGTTGCAATTTTCAAATAGCCGTATCACGCTTGCAAATGTGAACCGTTTAGACCCGACCGTCCGGTTGCTTGCGTTTTTTTTGTCGCTGGCGTCGGCCGTAGCAGGGTTCGCGTCCTGTGCCAGCGCGCCCCGGTTGAGTCCGGAGCAATCCCTGGCGCGCCGCCTCACAAATAATCCCGACGACCTGCCGGCTCTGCGCGCCAGCGCGGACATTGCCCTTTATCGTGAGGATTTCGAGCGCGCCCGGGAGTTCTACGTTCACGCGATCGAACTGGACGCCACCGACGCGGATACCTGGTTCAATCTGGGTCTTGCCTACGAAGGTCTGACTGCCTACGAGCAGGCCGGGAACGCGTACCGACAGTCTTTGCAGTTACGCCCGGACGATGGGCTGGCGCATGCCCGGGCCGGTCTTGCCTTTGCACGTCAGCAGAATTTCCAGCTCGCGCGCTTTCACTTTGAGCGTAGCCGGCAGCTCTTGCCGGAGCATCCTGACGCCCACTACAACTACGCTCACATCATAGCCGATCTTGGCGACACCGCCGGGGCTCTGCAGCTGTTCTCGGACTATATCGCTTTGAAACCCGACGATACCGATGCCATTGTCTGTCTGGCCGTTGTGAGCGCGCGTGCCGGAGAACGAACGCGCGCGCTCGAACTGTTTCAAAGCGCTTGCGAAAAGGGTGACCGGGACGCCTGCGATCGCGAAGGCCAGCTACGCGAGGGGAGTGAGCGATGAACGCGCGCCTCTGCG
>JACKOY010000002.1 GCA_024233935.1 Spirochaetales bacterium
AATTCGTATTTTAGCTGCGTGCGAAGGAAGCCCCAAAGCGCAAAGCAAACTGAGAAAAGCCCGTAAAAGAGATTCTCGCGCTCCTTGCGTCTGCGGATGAACAGAAAAAGGAAATAGAGGCCCGTTGCCAGGTAGACGGCCTGCAGGAGCACTTCCACGAAGTCGGAGATAACTTCCCGTCGATGCATCTCCGCCGTTGGTCCGATTTGTGGACTGCCCCTGATGATCCCGAACCCGGTCGCCGAGTAGCCGCGCACCTGGACCACCAGCACATTGACCTCTCCGGGCCGGAACGCGCCTTCGGGAGGATCATAGATGCGCAGTCGGTCGTAGGCCTGAGCGAACGGAGAATCCCAGTCGCCGGTTTGTCCGATCAAAACACCGTTCAGATAGGTGCGATCGCGATCATCAATCTCTCCCAGGCGAATGGACAGCGGTCCTACTGCTTCAGTCGGAAGCCAGAAGCGTTTCAGGAAAGTGGCGAAGGGGCGGGATCCGTTTGGAGGCAACGTGGCTGGCAGGCTGATGGCTTCCCAGTCAGGCCCGGGCGGGGCATCGCTTTGAAGAGCATCGGTCCGGAACAACTCGGGCGACTCCGCGATCTTCCGCTGCACCCACCAGGTGTGGCTACCCGGGGCTTCGTCGTTAAGAGATTGAATCTGCGAAATGTCGCTCAGGCGTTGCACGGCCTGGGCCGGCAGGCCCGGGGCAGTCGTCAGAGCGACGAACGTGCAGGCCAAAAGGGTGCGGGCATACGCGTCCTTCATCTGCGGATCGAACTCACGCTTGAATCCCGAGTCAACGCGAATCGGCTCTTTATAGTGCCAGCAGGAGACGGCGCGCCAGAAGATCTGCATGGCGCGCAAACACGAGATGATCTCCGCCGGCGATCACGATTTCGGGCGTTCGATAGAGGCGCGTGTGAGCGAAATCGAAAAGGGGGTCGGCCGTTCCGTGCATCTGGATGATGGTTCCCGTTTGATGGAGCAGACCAGGTTGTCCCGGCCAACGCTTTATCAGGCGTCCTGCGCCAAAGAACAAGGACGCATCTGCGTCCCGGGCCATTGCAGCGTAGACATGCCGCCGGGCAAGCCGCGGCCGCGCTATCGGGTAGATGGCTGCCAGCAGGTCCAGGGCCGGTCGGCAAAAACCGTGCGGCATGGCGGCCACCAGACTTGCGCCGGTGCTCGCGATGCGGGTGAGGCCGGCGCCGCTCCAGGCCGTGCTTGCGAGTCCCAGCACACGGCAGCGCACCTTGTTGGCGGCAATCCATTCCTGCAGGAGCAGGCCGCCAAACGATACTCCAATAGCCATGTCAAAAGTGGATCGGTCGAAGCGTTGCGCTTGAAACAGCCGGGCCGCGTACTCCGACAGCCGTTGTTCTTCTGGAAGCAAAGGCGGGTACACCGGACCCACTGGCGAGGCCGGGGCGCCCTGGGCAGCCAGAGCGTCCCCAAGGGGTTGAAACATGCGCTGGTCTCCACCCAGCCCGGGCAGAAACAGGATTCGAAGGTTTTTCACGTCAGCGGGGCAGGGCGTGCAGTTCCTGCAGGGGACGGACCGAAAACCCATCGTCCCGGAGTTCACGCAGCCCGTTTACCAGGGCGCGCACTCCAGCCACAGTGGTCACACATAGAATACGGTTTCGGATGGCATCCTGGCGAATCGCGAAGGCGTCATCCCGGGTCCGGGCCGAGTGCGGCACGTTGCAGATCATCTGAATCGTGCCCCGTCGTATTTCATCGAGCGGGTTCGGGTGCAGGCCGTCGCGCATCTTGTGGAGCGGAATGGCTTCGACGCCATGGTCGCGCAACCAGTTTGCGGTGCCGTGGGTGCCGTAGATGATGTAGCCCATTTCCTGCAGGGCGATGGCTTCGTCTGTAAGCTGAGCCTTGGCCTGATCGTTCACGCTGAAAAAGACGCCGCCCTTGCGGGGCACGCGGTCGCCGGCGCCCAGAAGAGCCTTGATGTAGGCTGCGCCCACGCTATCGGCGATGCCCATGACTTCGCCGGTCGACTTCATTTCCGGCCCGAGGATGATGTCCGTTCCGGGAAAACGGGCAAAGGGAAGCACCGCTTCTTTCACGGAGATGTGCGTCGGTTCCGCCCGGTCTCCGACACCCAGGTCGGCGATCTTCTTGCCCATCATGACACGTGTGGCGAGACCCGCCAGAGGGAGCCCGATCGCTTTGCTCACAAAGGGCACGGTGCGGCTCGCGCGTGGGTTCACTTCAATCACGTACAGCTCGTCGCGCTGAATGGCGAACTGAATGTTCAAGAGCCCCACAACGCCCAGTTCCAGAGCAATGCGTTTGGTGGCCGCTCGTATTTCGGCAACATTGTGGGCGGCAAGGCCGACTGGTGGGAGCACGCAGGCCGAGTCGCCCGAATGCACTCCGGCTTCTTCGATGTGCTGCATGATTCCGGCAACAAATACGTCCGTACCGTCGGCCAGGGCATCCACATCGATTTCGGTCGCATCGACCAGGAAGCGATCAATCAACACCGGGTGTTCGGGAGAGATTTCGGCGGCTTCCTTCATGAACGCGATCAGGCTCTCGTCGTTGTGTACGATGGCCATGGCGCGCCCGCCCAGAACGTAACTTGGTCGCACCAGGCATGGATAGCCGATGCGCTCTACAATCGTGCGTGCCTCGTCCAGGCTGAACGCCAGGCCGTTCTCCGGTTGTCGTAGATCGAGCTTTTTTAAGAGTTCGCTGAAGCGGTCACGGTCCTCCGCTCGGTCGATCGCGTCCGGCGAGGTTCCCAGGATGGGTACTCCGGCGCTTTCCAGGCCCCGCGCCAGTTTGAGCGGGGTCTGGCCGCCAAAAGAAACGATCACACCCGACGGCTTTTCCAGTTCGCAAATGTGGAGCACGTCCTCCAGGGTTACCGGCTCGAAGTAGAGTTTATCGGAGGTGTCATAATCGGTGGAGACGGTCTCGGGATTCGAGTTCACCATGATGGATTCGCACTGCATATCCTGAAGGGCGAAGGAGGCATGGCAGCAGCAGTAGTCGAATTCGATGCCCTGACCGATTCGATTGGGACCTCCACCCAGGATGATGACTTTCTGGCCGGAGCCCGGAACGGACTCGTTTTCATCTTCGTAGGTGGAGTAGAGGTACGGTGTATGGGCTTCGAATTCGCCCGCGCAGGTGTCCACGGTCTTGTAGACCGGAAGCAGGTTTTCTTCCCGGCGATAGCGACGGACTTCCGCCTCCCGTTCCGAGAGAAGTTTCAGGGCCCGCGTGCGGCGTTCATTCTCGGTGATCCCGGGTTCCGCCAGAAGGCCCTCGATTTCGCCCGCCGAGCGCAGGTAGGCGATCTGTCGGTCAGAATAGCCGTTTTTTTTGAGTTCTTTGATTTCCGGGCCGAGCGGGGCGCCCAGCTCCCGGTAAGCCTGCTCCAGCCGCAACAAATCCAGGATCTGGCGCAGAAACCACGGATCTATCCCGGTCAACTCGTGGACCGCAGCGACCGTCAGCCCGCTTTCGTCGCCCGCAAGGCTGAGCTCCAGCGCGGCCCGCACGTCAAAAATGCGTTCGGGATGCGGTCGCCGCAGGCTGTTCTGCAGATAATTTCGAAATGCCTGGGCGCCCTGCTGGCGTAGCTCCCGATGGCGTTGTAGTTCCGGTAAGAATCCATCCGCCCCCAGGCCCCCCCGCGAGGTTTCCAGCGAACGAAACGCCTTTTGAAAAGACTCCTTGAACGTGCGCGCGATGCTCATGGTTTCCCCGACCGATTTCATCTGGCTGCCGAGGGTGTTCGGCGTGCCGGGGAACTTTTCGAAAGTGAAACGCGGCACCTTGGTTACGACGTAATCGATGGTGGGCTCAAAACTGGCGGGAGTCTCCTGGGTGATGTCGTTGGGAATCTCGTCCAGGGTGTAACCGACGGCCAGCAGGGCGGCAATTTTGGCGATGGGAAAGCCGGTGGCCTTGCTTGCCAGGGCCGAGGAGCGCGAGACGCGCGGATTCATTTCGATGACGATCATGTCGCCGTTGACCGGATTGACCGCAAACTGAATGTTTGAGCCCCCGGTTTCGACGCCGATCTCACGAATGATCTTGATCGCTGCGTCGCGCATGGCCTGATACTGTCGATCGCTCAAGGTCTGCTGGGGGGCGATCGTGATAGAATCACCGGTGTGCACACCCATTGGATCCAGATTTTCGATGCTGCAGATGATTACGACGTTGTCGGCCAGGTCACGCATGACCTCCAGTTCGTATTCCTTCCAGCCGAGCACACTCTCCTCGAGCAGAATCTCTCGAGTCGGAGAAAGGCTGAGGCCATTCAGACAGATGTTTTCAAAGTCGTCCTCGTCAAAGGCGATACCGCCGCCGGCGCCACCGAGGGTAAAGGACGGCCGAATGATCAGTGGCAAACCGTGCTCGGAACGAAAGGCCCGGGCCTCTTCCATGGAGCCACACAGAGCAGACTCCGGAACACGCATGCCAATCCGAATCATGGCCTGCTTGAATTCGCTCCGACTCTCCGCTTTGCGGATGGCTGCCACGTTCGCGCCGATCAGCTGGACGCCCGAACTTTCCAGGTATCCGCGGCCGTGAAGTTCCATTACGAGATTCAGAGCCGTCTGCCCGCCAACGGTTGGTAGAATTGCATCGGGACGTTCACGCTCAATGACTTTGATGAGTGTTTCCGCCGTAAGCGGCTCCACATAAGTGGCGTCCGCCAGGGCCGGGTCGGTCATGATGGTGGCGGGATTGGAGTTTACGAGAATAGTACGGTAGCCCTCTTTCCGGAGAGCCTTGCAGGCCTGGGTGCCACTGTAGTCAAACTCGCAGGCCTGCCCGATGACGATGGGACCGCTGCCCGGGATCAGGATGCTCTTGATATCGTCTCGGCGTGGCATGGTCTACAAGCGTCTCAAAACACGCTCGGTCGGTTTTCGCTCAGGCAGGCGGATGATTCAAAATCCGTCGCACAGACGTACGGTTTCGGATCCATGTGCTGAAGTTCGCCAATGCGGATCTCGTAGTGCAGATGAGGACCGGTGGACAGGCCCGACGAGCCCATTGTACCCAGAAGCTGGCCCCGGCGCACATGGGTGCCCGGCTGCACCTCAATCGATGCCAGGTGCGCATACATGGAATAAAAACCAAAATCGTGTTTTACGAGCAGGGCACGCCCATATCCGCCACCGGAGTAGTAGACCACGCTTCCCTCGCCGGTGGCATAAACTGGTGTGCCGTACGGTCCGGAGGTGTCGTAACCGGGATGGAATTCGCGCACATAGCCCCCAAATGGACTGTAGCGCTCTCCGTAGCCTGATGTGTCATGCAGGCCATTCATGCTGCGAAAGGGGCGTCCAATCGGGAGCTTCGCATAGACACCGATGCCTTCTCCCAGGCTCTCCGTAAGAAACAGAAGCAGGGGGGCGTCGCCGATCAGGGTGCGGGTCGCTGTTCGCAGCAGCTGCACGGGGGGCAGATAGCTGGTCTGAAAGCCGACCTCCTGGCGATGTCGAATCAGTTCGCGCTCGAGCGCTCTTTCGGCGCCGCTGGCGGCCACGTCCATGTCCGGGATAATTTCCAGTTCGCCGGTCGGCACGCCGAGCTGCTCGGCGATCGAAAGCATATTCTCACGTAGCTCACGATTCTCGTCCAGCAGCAGTTCGGTCCTTTGCTGCAGGTCGATGGCCGCTCGAAAGTTGCTGCCGTAGAGGGCGTGCAGGCGCTCCACTTCGCGCGCGCGCAATCGATTGTGGTAGACGCCATACGCGGAGAGGCCGACGGCCAGCAGAACGGTGCCGGCCAGAAAGGCGATCATGGACCAATTCAGCTGCAGGCTGAACATTCGATCCTGGCCGTGAGGAATGACCATAATCGTCAGCCTTTCCTGGCCTTTTTGTCGAAAGCGCTTCGCGACGTTTCGAAGCAGATTCTGTGCGAACTCTCGAAGCAAGGGGCATCCGCCTGCGGTCAGAGGTTTATGTCCCAGGCGGGTGTCAATTGAATTAGGGCCCGATAGCGTGCACGCTCAAATCCCCTTCAAAACACGAATTTCATTGCCAGCGGGGGCCCCGCGCCAGAATCAAACGGCATGACCGACAAGCAGCCATCCGGTGGGACTGAAAGCGATAGCTCCGATCTATACGAAAATCGGCTTCGGAAATTGAAAGAATGGCAGGACGCCGGACAGGATCCATATGCTCAACTCTTCAATCAGAACAACCACGTCGCGGAACTCCTGAGCATACCGACCGAGAGCTTCTCGGAGTCGCAGCACTATCAAATCGCCGGTCGAATCCGATCGCGGCGGTTGATGGGCAAGGCCGCCTTCATGGAGGTTGAGGACTCCTCTGGTCGCATTCAGATCTATGCAAGTCAGAAAGATCTCGGAAACGAGGAGTTCGATATCTTCCGGTCCCTGGATCTCGGTGACATCGTCGGTCTGGAAGGCTTCCTGTTCGTAACCCGTACAGGTCAGACGACTCTTCATATCCGTTCTTTCGTTCCTCTGGCCAAATGTTTGCGTCCGTTGCCGGTCGTCAAAGAAGCCGATGGTCGCGTGTTCGATTCTTTTCACGACAAGGAGCTCCGCTATCGGATGCGCTACGTGGATTTGATTGTGAATCCCCACGTTCGGGAAACCTTTGTGCGCCGTTCGCGCATCGTTGGTGAGTTGCGTCACTTTCTGGTGGAGCGGGGATTTCTTGAAGTCGAAACACCCATGATGCAGCCCATTCCGGGAGGGGCGGCCGCGCGTCCTTTCGTTACGCATCACAACGCCCTGGACCAGGATTTGTATTTGCGCATTGCGCCGGAGCTCTATTTGAAACGCCTGATTGTGGGAGGCTTCGAACGGGTTTTTGAGATCAATCGTAACTTCCGAAATGAAGGCATCAGCATAAAGCACAATCCGGAATTTACGATGCTGGAGCTCTATCAGGCTTACGGGGATATGGAATCGATGCTTGAACTCTGCCAGCAGATGATTGCCTACGTAGCAAAGAGCGTTGTCGGTACACTTAAGGTAGAGTATGGAGAACACACGATTGATCTGACACCACCCTGGCGCCGCATTTCCTTCGCAGACGTAATTGCCGAGAATACAGGCGTACGCATTGAACCGGGCATGGACCTGAAAGAGGCCCGCGAGCTTGGTGGCAAGGCGGGTCTGGAAGAAGAGGCGCTGGCAGATTGCCATTCCATCTGGCAGGTGGCCGAACTGCTCTTCGATGAATTCGTCGAGGCCAGGCTGATTCAGCCGGTGTTTGTGACGGACTATCCGCGCGAACTATCGCCGCTGGCCCGGGCCTGGCCCGATCGTCCCGACCTGGTGCAACGCTTTGAGCCCTACATTGTCGGGCGGGAAATGGGTAATGCTTTTACCGAGTTGAACGACCCGGAAGATCAGCGTGAGCGTTTCCTGGAACAGGTGCGCGAGCGCGAAAGCGGCGCCGGAGAGGGCGGTTATATGGATGAAGACTACGTACGCGCGCTGGAATTTGGCATGCCGCCCACAGGCGGCATGGGCATTGGAGTCGACCGACTGGTCATGTTACTGACGAACTCGCCTTCGATTCGCGACACCATTCTTTTTCCCCTGCTTCGACCCGAGAGAAGTTCGTGAGGGCGCTTTGCTGAACAGGTAGTGATTCACCTGCCACTCACGGCCGCCAGCGTATCCAAAAAGCTCCGCCACGGACATGAAAAAGACACGCCAGTAGTTCCACCACCTTCGGGCCTGCTCAGGGCCATAGGTCTTCACAAAGATCTGCATGATCTGGTCCCTGTGTCGGTCCATGTTACGCAGCCAGTCTTCCGAGGTTCTCTGGTAGTGCGTACCGTCAACAGTCCAGATGCGCTCGCTCTTTAACGGATAACAAAATTCCAGCAGCAGGTGTTTGGAAGGCATGATGCCGCCGGTAAAGAAGTAGCGGGCCATCCAGTCTGATTCGCCCTGGTCCTCAAAGAGATAGGCACGATCGGCGTGCGTGAAGATATGCACGAAGAGCTTCCCTCCGGGCTTCAACCACTCCGCGATTCTTCCGAACAGGAGCTCATAGTTGCGCATGTGTTCGAACATCTCAACTGACACGACCCGGTCGTAACGGCCGGGGGCCGCGAATTCATTCATATCGGCCGTGATGACCCGGACGTTTTGGAGTCCTTGCTCCGCCAGCTTCTGCTCGATGTAGATCCGTTGCGGGGCGGAGTTGGAAACGGCTGTGATGCGCGCGCGCGGAAAGGAGCGGGCCATGAAGATGGTAAGGGAACCCCAGCCGCAGCCGAGTTCCAGAATCTGCTGGCCATCTTTGAGGTCCGCTCGCCCGGCCGTCAGGCGCAGCATGTGGTCCTCGGCGGCGTCCAGGCTTTGCGCGCCTTCGTAGTAGGCCGAGCTGTACTTTCGGTTCTTCCCGAGCACCAGCTCAAAGAATTCCGGCGGCAGTTCGTAATGCTGGTCGTTGGCGTCCTGCGTATGGACCGCGATCGCACTCTGTCGCAGCTTTGCGAACAATGCCTGATTGCGCTCTTCTTCCTGTTCGAGCGTGGGTTGTCGCTCTTGTCGCAGCCTGACCCGCAGTAACGATCGGATTCCCAATCGAATTAAAAAATCAGGTAACAGTCCGCGTTCCAGTAGTCTATCGAGTATCATTGGACATCCTCACGCTTAACAACCGAGGCCCGTCATAGTTCGGTTAGCGGAGCGTTGTACTAACGTTATGAATTTCATTTCCGGTCGCGCGCCGTGAAGCGCGTCTACCAGAGATAAAGATCGTGAAGAAAAAAAACCATGAAAAACTTCTCTGGTTGTTCGCACTGCATAAAAAAAAATGGGCAGTGCACGGTCGCATGCTAACTTACCGGAGTTACCTTACGAAAACGAATCGGAAGACGCGAGGAAGATCTCAAGCATGCAAAGGTTAGCAATAGTTGGGACAGGCATCGCCGGGTTGGGAGCTGCCTATTACCTGAAAGATCGCTACGAAGTCACTCTCTTCGAAAAGAACAACTACGCCGGTGGCCACACAAACACGGTGGACGTCGCCGGTCGCCATGGACCGCAGTCGATCGATACGGGCTTCATCGTTTACAACGAGAAGACCTATCCGAATCTGGTGCGCTTGTTTCGTGATCTTCAGATAGCTACCGAGCCGAGTAACATGTCGTTCAGTATGCACGATCAGGACTCGGGCCTGCAGTTTTCGGGACAATCAGTCTCGACGCTTTTTGCCCAACGCCGCAGGATCTTGTCTCCGGCGCATTGGAAGTTCCTTGCCGAAGCGAATCGTTTCAACGTGACCGCGCCTCAGCATCTGGAAGCGGGCCGGGCCGAGGGCCCGCTGGAACAGTATCTGATAGAGCGGGGCTATAGCGAAAGATTTCGCGAGAGTTACGTCTATCCTATGGCCTCGGCGGTCTGGTCCACCGCTCCCGGGCGTGTTCGGCACTTCCCGGCCGCGACCTTTATACGTTTCTTCCACAATCACGGCTTTCTCGGTATGAACACGCAACTGCAGTGGCGCACGGTTTCGGGGGGCGCCCGCAATTATGTGCAGCGCATTCGCGCGGCCGTTGGGGCCCGCACGTACCTAAACGATCCGGTCCGGAGCGTGGAGCGGGACGGCGACCGGGTCGTGGTTCGGACCGAGAACGGACAGCAGGAGTTCGACCGCGTACTCGTGGCAACGCATGCCGATCAGGCCCTGGCTATGCTCAAAGACCCCACGGCTCTGGAAGTCGCCCTTTTGGGCCGCTTTCGTTATGAAAACAACCAGGCGCTCCTTCATACGGATTCCGGCGTTATGCCGCCACTCCGACGGGTATGGTCGTCCTGGAATTACAAGACACAAATCGGCCGGGATGGTGTGCGCCGCGCTGCGACAGTCTACTATATGAACCGCTTGCAAAATATACCCGGGCCGACGGACTATTTTGTTTCGATTAACGACTACGAAGACGTGGAACCGTCCCGGATCCTCAGAACCATCAACTACGAGCATCCACTTTTCGATCTGGCAGCGGTTCGGGCTCAGGATGAGCTTTCGCGCCTGAATGAAAGTGGACCCGTGTTTTTTGCCGGTAGTTATTTCCGGTACGGGTTTCACGAGGACGCCCTCTGGTCGGGACTGCAGGCGGCGAAAAGGTTGGGACATGCAAGAGAACCAGTCGTTTCTGTATGATTGCCAGGTGGTGCATGAGCGGTTGGCGGTTAAGGCCCATCGCTTCACATACCGAATATTCATGTTCCTGCTTGAGCTGGACGAGATCGCCCGTTCCAACCGCGCCCGTTTCTTGTTCGGGACCGGCCCTCTTAAACCGTACCGCCTGTCGGCAAAGGATCATTTCCGCGGCAGGGTAAAGCCGGAAGGGAACGAGTCGGTTCCGGCATTTTTGCGCCGGGGCGTAGAGGAAGTTCTGGAACAGAGAGGTCATCGCTATCGACCGGCGCGCATTCAGCTGCTCACGAATGTTCGCATTTTTGGCTACGTATTTAATCCGGTTAGCTTCTATTTTTGTTACGATGAGAAAAACGAACTGCGTCACGTTGTCACAGAGGTTAACAATACGTATGGCGAGCAGAAGTTTTTCGTAAACGCAGTCGGAAGCGGTGGGAAACATGCGGCAGCCGTCGAGGATCGGCAGCGGAAGCACTTCTATGTTTCACCGTTTATCACTCATGACACGGACTTTGCGTTTCGCTATTGGGTGCCTTCGGAAACCCTGCGCATTCAGATCGACTCGGAAAGCGCGGGATCATCGGTGTTGCGCGCGGGGCTGAGCGGGAAACGAAGGTCGCTATCGGACGCCCGGCTCCTGTTCTACCTGCTGCGATTCCCTCTTATGACCGTCCGGGTCATTCTGGCGATTCACTGGCAGGCCTTTCGGTTGTTCCTGAAAGGGGTGCCCCACTTCCCGAAGCGGGCGACCGACGAAAAGATACGAATAGAAGCCAGCACGAACCAGGAGAGACTCGCATGAAAGCGGCAATTGCCACTGAGCAAATCGAAGCGCCGGCAGCCAGAAACGGTAAGCCCACAAAGGCCGGCTTTTATGAACGTATGTTTTATCGGGCGGTCTCGGATAACGCGATCGGCTCTCTGACAGTACGGCTTTGCGATGGTTCTGCGGTGCAGCTGGGGGCCGGCACGGGAGGTGTTGCGGCCTTGATGCAGGTCAACGATGCGCGGGCCTTCAAGGCGGCTGTGCTGCGAGGTGATATCGGATTCGGAGAGGCTTTCGTCTGTGGCTGGTGGGATTCCGAGCATCCCGACCTGGTGCTGCAGTGGTTCATGGACAATGCTGAGAGTACGCCCACTTTTGCGAAGCGGCTCGGTCGGAGCATTTTTACGGCGCCCCTGAGCTTCCTGGATCGCATCGCCTATCTGCTTCGCCCGAACAGCAAGCGAACAAGCCTGCGGAATATCTCCGAGCACTATGATCTTTCGAATGAGTTCTTTTCCTGTATGCTGGACGATAGCATGGCTTATAGCGCCGGCATATACCGTCAGCCGGGCGACTCGCTCCATACCGCGCAAATGCATAAATTCGAGACTATAGCGCGCAAGTTGGATCTTCGTCCGGAGCATCATCTACTCGAGATCGGATGCGGTTGGGGCGGCTTTGCAATCTATGCTGCCTCGCGTTATGGTTGCCGGGTCACAGGCGTAACAATCTCCCGCGAGCAACTTGAATATGCGCGCCGGCAGGTGGCGCGGGCCGGCCTTGAGGACCGCGTCGAGATTCGATTCCAGGATTACCGGGATATCGGTGGGAACTATGATCGTATTGTTTCGATCGAAATGGTTGAGGCCCTCGGCGAACAATACCTTGATACATTCTTTCGACGCTGTAGTGAGCTTCTGGGTCCAGAAGGCCTGATTGTCATCCAATGTATCACGTTTCCGGACGCTTTCTACGGACGATACAAGAAGGACATGGACTTCACGCGAAAGCATATCTTCCCGGGCTCCCTGTTGCTTTCCATTCGTGAGACCTTGAACTCGCTGGGGCGTACCGGGCAGCTGAGCCTGTATCATCTGGAATCGATCGGTCAGCATTATGCGCGCACGCTTTCCGACTGGCGTCGGAATTTCAACAGCAACCTGAGCCGCGTAAAGGAGCTCGGTTTTGACGACGCGTTTATTCGGAAGTGGAACTATTATTTGCAGTTTTGTGAAGTGGGTTTTCGATCCAACTACATCAATGATGTGCAGATGTTGCTTTCCCGGCCACACAACGAGGGGCTGAAGAATTACCCGTACCCTGAGCCGCGCCAGCGCTTGTCCTGATGAGTGTTGGCCGTCTACCGCGTCGCGTTAAGTTTGGTTACGGCGCCGCCGAGCTGGGCATACAGATTGTTGAGATTCAGCTCTGGGTCTATCTTTTCAATTTCTACAACGTAGTTGTGGGCCTGAACGAGTTTCTGGTCGGTTGTGCACTTGGAGTGGCCGTATTCTGGGACGCAATCAGCGATCCCTTGATGGGTCTGGTTTCGGACCGAACCCGTTCACCGGCGGGGCGTCGTCGTGTGTACCTGATTCCCGGCGCCGTTTTGCTTGCCGCCAGTGTGCTTGTGCTGTTCAACCCGCCTCATTCCGACTCGCAGGCGTTTCTGTTTTTTTACCTGGCTTTTTCGTACATCGCAGTGAACTCGGCGATGACGATTTTGGCCGTGCCTCACACCGCTCTTGGAGGCGATTTGAGTTTTGATCGCGATGAACGGACTGAGCTTTATGGAACGCGCCTCTTTTTCGGTACGATCGGGCTCATGCTCGGCGTGAGCGTACCTGGCCTGATTCAGGATTCCTATGGCGGACAGAGTAACGAGTCCCTGCTGGCCGTAAGAAGTTATACGAGCTTCCTGCTTGTAATACCAATCATTCTTTCGGCGCTGGCGAGTTATTACGCTACGGCCGGTCATGACCATGCCAGTCCAAACCAGACGCGGCTCACGATCGCGACGGCCTTCGCGGAAACGACGAGAGCCCTGATTTCAGCTCTGAAGAACCGCTACTTTGTTCCGTTGGTCGGCGCTTTCATTGTGGCCACCGCCGGGCGGACCCTGAATTCCTCGATCGCGCTATACTATTACGAGGTGCGCCTGGAGCTTTCCCGTAGCACAACCGAGCTCTACATTCTATTGCCTTTCTTTTTGTTTATCGTGCTTTCGATTTTGCTCTGGGTGTATCTGTCACGCCGCCTTGGAAAGAAGTGGCCGGCCTTCTGGGGAGTCGCGGGGCTGGGTTTGATGACCTGCATTGTCTACCCGTTGTTTCCTGCCGGCAACGCGTGGTGGCCCCTGATAGCCGCGTTCGTGGGCGGCATACTCGGCGGCGCTATCATACTGTTTGATTCGTTGGTCGCGGACGTTGTGGACTACGACGAACTTCGCAGCGGGCAAAATCGCGAGGGCGTGTATTTCGGGGCCTGGCGCATGGCCGCCAAGTTGGCCCGCCTGATTGGGCTTTTGGTCACCATGGTAGCCTTATGGTGGGCGGGCTACGAGAACGGCGAGCCGGTGGGAGCGGATGTCGGCTGGCGTCTGGCGGTGCTCTTTGGGCCGGTCGTCGGCCTGTTCTTTCTGGTCGGGGCCGGGCTCTTTGCCCTGACACCCCTTACCGATCTACGTCACAAACGCATCCAGAAGCTGCTGGTGCGACGCCGCAGACTGCGATCTTCCTGAAAACGTGCGCAACAATTTCCATTTGAGGGACCTCTTCACCTATATGGAAGCAACGCTTGAATGGATATCCCGGGCGAAGGAACCGGGCATGCCCGCCTGTACTCTTTTGGTCCCGGTGCGATTGGAACCTTACCTGCGGCGTCGCAAACGGAAGCAGGGCGGCGTGGTTCGTTACCTGCAAAATCTGCTGCTTAAGGCGGCCGTTTTTCGAGCAGCCGGTCTACTTCCGAAGGTGGAACGCACCACCCGCTATTACCAGCGCTCCGGGCAAGGGCTTGAGAAGTGGCATGTGCGCATTCCGGCGCCGACATGGACGGAGCTTCGCTGCCTCGCAGGAAGTTGCGGCGTAACCATGACCCACATGTTTGTGATCCTGATGGAAATCGAAAAATCGGGTAAGATTAAGAGCACAGAAGATCCTCCGACGTATCGTTTAAAAAATATTGGATTCTGGGAGGCGCGGGTCGAGGAAAATCACCGGACTGAGCGTCATGCCATCCTGACGCTCGAAAGGGGGCCCCCCGACCGGGGGTGAAGGAGTTCGGCGGGACTTTTTTCCTGGAATGTCCGGGCGGAGCTATGGCCAGCTCGCGTAGCTCAAGCCGTCGTCCGGGATGGTACACCGCCACCGGTTGCGAACCGCTCGTAGAGTTCCTGGAGAGCTTTCTTCTGCTCGGACCGTCCCCAGCCGAGCAGTTTTGCCACCCGCCGTACGATTTCGCGATTCACAGTTTCGGATGGTGGACCTGCGGTACCCAGGCCCGATCTTCGAAAGTACAGATCGCCAATTTGTTCGACCTGCTCGTTGAGCACGATGTGGTCGATTTCCTCCGGGTAGAATTCTTCCCCGTTTGGCAGTTTCCAGGATCCCTTCTGGGATCGCCTGAGTATATTTTCCGCTTCGCGTCCGTAGCGTTGGGCCAGAGCGCGAATCTTGCGCGCATCCTGCTTCGGAAAGCGGGCGCACAGTTGGGCCTGCAGTTCGAAGCGACTGCCGAACCCGCCGGCGGGCAGGGGATTTGAGTCAGTCACACTGTGCGCGTGCTTTCCCAATCGGGTGACGACCCGATCCAGGACCTGCTCAGCAAGCAGGCGACTGGTTGTGTACTTTCCTCCGAGCACCGTGAAGAAACCCTCAAAGCCGTTTTGGCCATGTTCAATGACTTCATTGCGTCGGGATTGATCGTAAGTCGATTTTTTTGCGTCACCGCCGACCAGGGGACGCAGGCCGGCGTACGAGTAATAGACATCACTGCGTTGCAGCCCGGCGCCAGGAAAAAGCGAATTAATATCCGCGATAATGGCCTCGATCTCGTCTTCACTGATATGCAGGCGATCGGGGCCGTTCCGAAACGCAGTGTCCGTGGTTCCAATCAGGCTCCGCCCTCGCCAGGGAATGATAAACAGATGCGTATGATCCGGCCGCATGAGCACCACGGTTCGATTGTTTGTAACCGAGCGGGTGACCAGGTGAATGCCCTTGGAGCGCACAATGTGCTTTTCAATTCGGCCGGTCAGGATTTGTTCCAGGCCGTCCGCCCAGGGGCCGGTCGCGTTTACGACTGTTCTTGCGCGCAAGACCGCCCGTTCTCCGCTGAGAGTATCCTCCACATTCACATTGTAGAACCCGGAAGGATCTTTCTTGAAGCCACGAACCTTTGTGTAGTTGCGGGCCTGCCCCCCGTGGGCCCGCGCCCCCTGAATATATTCCACGCACAGACGTTCCGGGTTGGTGTTGGCGTAATCATAATAGATGTAGGCGCCCTTGAGGCCCCGGGCATCCAGGCCGGGCTCTTCCGCAAGTGCCTCAGCAGCGCCGATGTAGCGCGCTCCGGGGAGGCGATGATCTCGTCCCAATCCGCGATTGCGGTCAAAAGACAGAAGGTCGTAGATCCAGAGCGCCAGACCCATCAGCCAGCGTCCAAAGCGAGCGCCGCTGTAGATCGGCATCAGAAAGGACACCGGGCGAACCCCGTGCGGCGCCATGCGCGCGAGCAACCGCCGCTCTCGCAGGGATTCACGCACCAGGCCGAATTCTCCATTCTTCAGGTAGCGCAGGCCGCCGTGAATCAGTTTGGAAGTGGCCTGAGACGTGCCCGAGGCGTAGTCGTTCTTCTCAAGCAAAACCGCCTTCAGGCCCCGCAAGCTGGCGTCCCAGAGCAGGGTGGCCCCCGTGATTCCACCCCCGACGATGATCAAATCGTGGGTCGGTGCCGTCAGGGGACTCAGATCCCTTCGTTTGGAAAAGGGCGGGGCGCTGGTCGGTTGGGCTTTCATGGTATTTTCCCGGGGATGGATCCCTCAGGTTACGTATCGTCAGGAGGTGACACAGCGTCAACTCATATTCTGACACCATGTCAGCACGATAGCGGGGCCGGTGGGAGCCGGCCGGGGCGGGAATTGCGCGGGATGCCACGGCCCTCTGGATACAGGGCCTGGAGAGCTCGGCCCGGTCCCTGCGCCGGGCAACCGGTGCCCGGGCGTACCAGGCTCTTCAGTTCATGCTGTTTACGTAGTAATGTCCGTCGAGGAAGGTCGCGAAAAACTTCTCCACGAGCGGGTGCTGGATGGGTCCCTGGTCCGAGTCCTCAATGAGGTTCTCTTCGGCAACGTAGGTCGTGTGGTTGGCCTGATCGACAAGCACGTGATACCAGGGCTGATCCCGGGCGGGCTGGGAACGGTTGGAAGCGTACCAATCGTCGCTGCCACGAAATTCCGTATCGTAAGCAAAGATGACGCCGCGGTAGTTGTAGCGGACATGGAACACAAGCTCCCCCACATGGAAGCGGTTCATCCGGTCCTGTTCGCTCATGTAGCGCGACCCCGCAGACCATACATGATCAAATCCTCCATCAATGCCACGTCATCGGGAAACACCAGATTGCCTTCTCTGAACCCAACGGCAAGGCCAATACCAACGGCCCGCAGAAGCCAGGCCATCTTTTCCGGCGGTCGATCGGGAAAATCACCGGTAGAAATGCCTTCCCGGTACACGTCGACCAGCGGCTTAATGACCCGCGCGCCCGCGTCCTGAAACAACTCCAGAGTTTCGTCGCTCAGGTCTTTTAGAAGCTCGCCGCGTTTGGTTACAATAAGGTCGAAATAAGAATGGTGTTCGGCATAGAACTGTAAAAAAACGAAGGCCAGTCCGCGCAACTTCTCGATCGGGTCGTTCACACCCCGGGATAGCAGATCGTGGTAGCCACGCTCGAGCTCCAGCATGCCCTCGGCCAGCAGCGTCGCATAGATCTCGTTCTTGTTCTTGAAATACAGGTACAGCGTGGCCCGGGAGAGTTCGAGCCGGCTTGAGATCTCCTCCATGGTAATCTCTTCGTACGGGCGGGAACGAATGATTTCCCGCGCGGCGTCGAGAATGGATCGGCGACGCTCGGCTTTCTCGCGCTCTTTTCGCTCTGTGATTCCCACTCGTGAAAGGCGACCGGATCTACTTGTTGTGGCTTGCGATTACCGCTCGCACAATCGCCGGATCCACTTTCATACGCTCGGCAATCAGGTCCGGTTCCCACTTGTGGTTGAGATACAGACTCAGGATGCCGTTGCGTTTGTGGTCCGGCAGGCGACCCCCGTTGGCGCCAGCCCGGGCTCCTGCAACAACCAGCTTCTCAGCCTTGATGTCCTCGGTCGAGCCAATTCGGGGGCCTTCATCGAGAAAGGAGTCCAGGGTCTCGTAAAAAGCGGTCAGCCGATCCATCTTCTCGTCGGCCTCGGAAACCAGGGAGGCCAGCTCCTCGCGCACATGTTCGTTTTGCAGGCGTATATCCTCCACCTTGCGGGACATGGAAGCGATCTGGCGCTGCCGTTCTTCGAGATCGAGCATGAGACCATCCATCTGCTCAAAGCGGGCTTCGACCTGTACAAAGTCTTTTTCCAGACGACCCAGGAGACTGGCCCGTGATTCCAGATCCTTGAGAAAGGTCCCGATGTGCTCCTGGCGCAGGCCAGCCCGCTCCACAGCGTCGAGCAGTTTGTCCGTGGTTTCGTGCGCCGTTTTCGCTTCGTCCCGGACCTTCTCCACGTGCCGAATGGCCCCCTCCACGAACTTGCGCCGTTCGCCCAGTTCGCCAAAGTATTTCTCGAAAGAATCCTTGAAGTCCTGGAATTGTTTGATCCGCTTTTCGATGTTGCGTGCCAGTTCCTCGGCTTCGCCGACAACATTGAAGCGCTCGTTCAGTTCGTCGACCCGGGCTTCAATCGAATGAAAGTGATCTTCGGTTTCCTTGAGGCGCGAACGCTGGGTCTCCAGTAGCCGGAGTTCGGACTCAAGTTCTTTGCGGCTCTGACGGGCCAGTTCGAAGTTACGAACATACTCGTCCAGCCGGGCGTTCTCCTCGCGGGCCAGGGCCAGTCGATCTGTGAGCACTTCCACAGTTGTATCCAGTTTGTGTACGTATTCGTCCGCCCGATTGATGACTTCCATTTCTTCGCGGAATGTCATCAGTCGTTTGCGGTCTTGATCAATCTCTTCGAGTATGTCGTCTTTCAGGCGGCGTGTCTGATCGACTTCCAATCCGATCTCGTCGCGCAAGGACTTGAACTCCACTTTTGCGCTTTCGAGGCTCTGCTCCAGGCGATGGGCCGCCTCGCGAATTGTGCCGCCGGTTCTCTTTTCGAGCTCTTCTATCTGTAGCTGGCCGCGATCGGCCAGAAGGATCAACTGTTTGGATATCTTCTCGTCAATGGTCTCGCTCAGGCGTCCCAGCTTGTCGTCCTGATCAGCGAAGAACTCACGGGCGCGCTCTTCCAGTTCTCCCCGCGCTCTCTCGGCTGTCTCCTCAATGCGTTCGCTTTCCCCGCTGATGTTGTCGGTGATTTCGCGCAACAATCCATCGGCGTCTTCTCGCAGGCTGCCGCGCATTCGACGCAGGTCCTCTTCGAGAGCCCGTCTGGAGCTTGCGAGTTCCTCCATATTCTGATCAAGTTTTCCACCGGCCTTCGCCAGCCGTTCCTCGATCGTTTCTACGCGACTATCCATATCCGCTTCAAAACGATCGCGCAGCTCTTCCAGGGCCTCCCGCTGCTCCTGCAGGAAGTTCTCGGCTTTCTTCGTAAAGTTGCGGGTGGCGGTGTCGGCCGATTCGATCAGTTCCTGGCGGCCGGTTTCGCAGGCCTTGTTCATGCGGGCTTCCAGCTTTCCGGCCTCCCGCAGGTGCTCCTGGACTCGCTCCATTCCGCCTTCGACCGCCTCCCGGATCTCTTCCAGATCCTGACGGGCGCTTGCCAGCTCTTCCTCTTCGTTGCGCCGTGCCTCACGCACCAGGGTCACTCCGTGTTCGGTCTCGGCCCGAATGGCTGCTTTCAATTCCTGGCCGAGGTAGTTCAGGTGCTCTTTAATCTGTGACAGTTCTTCGCGGGTGGCCACCAGGTTCCGTTCTTCTTCGCGCACGGTCTGACGCACGGCCTCCTGAGCCCCGACCAGCTGCTCATCCAATCGCGTTGTGAGTTCTTGCCCGAAGCTGCGAATCTCTTCGCGCAGACGGCCCGCTTCGGTTCCGAGCACATCCAATTCCTGTTTGCGTGCGGATTCTATGGATTGTTCGAGGCCCTGCACGCGCTTCTTGAGTTCCTCGACCCGCTCCTGGTCTCGTGCCCGCCATTCATTTTCCATCTCCAGAAGCTGCGCTTTCATTTCTTCTTTATAGCGTTCGCCGTCTTTAATGAGTTTGTTTTCCGCTGCCAGGTAATTCTCGCGGAAGCTCTTCATTTCGTCCTGCAAATGTTCGCCCATGCGGCGTGTCTCGTTCATGATCTCGTCGCGCCGGGATATGGTTGCCAGGTTGAAGTCTTCCATCTCGCCCCGGATGCGCGCGATGTCGCTCTGCATGGACTCGACCGCTTTGCTGCGGATCGAGCCCAGTCCGCTTTCCAGAGCACCGATGCGTTCGGCTACGCGCCGCTCGGTTTCCTTAAATCGTTCGTCGAACTGAGTGGTGTTCTCCATCCAGCGGTCTTCCAGGCGGGTTGCCACATTCGAGACACGTTCTGTAATTGTGTCGACGTCCTGGGTCTGGTCGTCCAGGCGCTGTTCCAGTTGCCGCATCTCTTCCTGCAGCAACTGAAAACCAGAGCGTACATTTTCCGTAAACTGGCGGGTTCGTTCTTCGGTCTCGCGAATCAACCGTGCGACCACGTCGCCCAGGGTGGCTTCCGCCTCGGCGCTGCGGTCACTGAGCACGTGATCGAGCTCTTCCACGCGATGATGCAACTCATAGATGGATGATTCGGCCTGGCCCAGGCGCTCCAGCCCGCGATCCAGTTTTTCGACCTGAGCGCTCACCGAAGAGGCGCTGCCCGCCAGCCGACCCAGATCTTCCTGAATGCGGTCTGCGATTGTGCGGTCTTCCCGGATGGTCTCCAGCCGGTCCTGATACCCCTCCAGGCTCGACTGCAGGGCGACATGAACGTCCCGGCTCTGCCGCACCAACATCTCAAAGTCGAGTACGGCGTCTTTGATGCTCTGGAGGTGGCGGTTTGCGACCGCTTCCAGCTGTTGCTCCCGGGTCTCCCCGACCCGTTTGAGCTGAGCCGAGCGCCACATGCCGCGATCCAGCCGTCGTAGCAGCAGGGTGAGGGCCACTGAGCCCAGAAAACTGATTGCAATAAGAAAGAAGGTCATACCCATAAACCCGCTGGTCGGAACAGATCCCGGCTCTAGATTATGTCACATTAAACTGGTAAGAAAGCCCCGCCAGGATTCAGATGACAAGAAAAAAAACATCCGGCCGCGAGGGGGCCGGCGCGCCCGTTCCTCCGTACGCCGCCTTTGCGGCGGTCTACGATGCCTACATGGACCACGTGCCCTACGATCAGTGGGCCCGGTACCTGGTCGGCGTGGCACGGGCTCTCTTGGGCGGGCTACCGGATCGCGTGCTGGACCTGGCCTGCGGCACGGGGGCGCTACTCGAAGAACTTTACGGGTCGGTGGGGCAGGTCAGCGGAATGGATTGTTCCCGGGAAATGCTCCGGCGCGCCCGGGCCCGGCTTCCGGGAGGGGATTTTCGGCCGGGCCGATTGGAAGCGACTCTTCCTTTTGAGCCCGGCAGCGTGTCCTGGATGGTCTGCACCCACGATAGCCTGAACTATTTGCCCGATCATGACCAGCTCGTCGTCCATCTGCGTTCGGCCCGCCGCCTTCTTCGCCCGGGCGGGCTTTACAGCGTGGATTTTGTGTCCTTAAAAAACATCATGCGCAACTTTCACGGGAAGACGGCCGAGTACGATCTGAATGGGGTCCGCCTTACCTGGAGCAATCGCTACGAACCTCGCAGCCGGGTTCTGGTCTCAGAACTGCAGTTCCGGAGAAACGGCGAATACGTTCTGGAAACGCATCACCAGCGCTTCTTCGAGGAAGCCGAAATCCTGGCCGCCGTCTCCGAAGCCGGACTGCGTGTTTGTGCTCGTGGGGGGGACTACTCGGAGAACCCGGAGGCGCAAAACCTCTGGAATTTTCATCTGCAGTCGGAGGAGCCATGAGCTCTGCCTGCCCGGTAGACGAAATTGTTTCCCGCATGGAGCGTTTTCTCCTGCAGCGTGACCGCGCGGAATCCGAGGCGCGCGATTATATGAAGCGAAGGCGGCTTTGCGCCCCCGAAGATGTAGATGCGGTTGTGCTCCGCCTGTACGATCTGGGCTGGCTCAATGAAGCCCGTTTTGCCCGGGAACGAGTTCTGTACCGCCAACGCGCCGGTTACGGCCCGGCGTATATTCGCTCCGAGCTGATGCGCCTGGGGCTACCATCCGAAGTCGTAGCGGACGCGCTCGAAGCTGCAGCCGATGATTTCGCAATCGCGGTTCGCGAAGTGCTCGACCGGAAGTTACGCGGGTCTCAAAAACTGGTGGGCAATCAGCGCGAGCGCTGGTACCATTGGTTACGCAGGCGTGGCCACAGCAGCGATCTGGCTCGAAAGATGGTGGATGAGCTGGGATTGGTCGGTGAAAGCGATTTGCACGAACCGGCTGAGGAAAGTTTCTACGATGAGTGATAGCGAAGAACGCGTGATTATTCCGGAAGTGGTTGGCCGGGAAGAACAACCGGGGCCCGATCCCGACGAGGGATCCCGACCCGTCACGGGAGCCACGCGTATTCTCATGATTCTACTTGCAATTGCCTGCGGCGCCTGGATCATCTGGACGCCCGATCCGACCGATCTATTCTTTCCGTTCGGCTTTATTGACGACGGCATCGCGGCGTTTGTGCTTTTGTGGGCGCTCGAAAGACTCGGAGTCCACATCCCCATTCTCAGTCGCTTTCTGGGCCGCCGCGCGTCCCGCACAGGCACCCGGAAAAAAACCAGCTCAAAGCCAAATTCGGGCCGCTGACACGAGTCACTACCAACCGGTGGTGCGCTATCGTCCTTTGTTAGAAGTCCGCTCGCTTTTCAGCGTTCGCTCACGGGCTTAAAGGGTCTTTCCATCATGCCGCTGTAGACCTGCTGGGGACGCATCTGTCGGTGTTTTGTTTCGGCGCGTTGTTCGGACCACTGGGCCAGCCAGCCGGCCAGCTTGCCGATGCAACGGATGACGTTGTTCATGTTGGTCGGAATGCCCATGAGGCGGAATATGAGCGCAGAATAAAAATCAAGATTCGGATAGAAGCCCAGTTCTTTGAAATAGGTGTGACCGAGCGTGAACTCTTCGACCTCCAGCGCGATTTCCATGAGCGGATCGCGCTTTTGAGCATGAGTGCGGTAATAGGCGTGAAAGAGCTCCCGACTGATGCGGGCCCTGGGATCGACGGTCTTGTACTTTCGGTGGCCAAACGCGCTGGATTTCAGAGGTTCATGGCCGCTTATGAACTTCTCAAAAAAACGCTCTGGCGACATCCGGTTGTTGAGCATAGTCGTCAGCATGGGGATCGTATGCAGACTGTAGGACGCTTCCCGGGAGCCCCAGAGCGCACTGATGCCAGCATTGATACACACGAACAGATTCGCGCGGGTGGAACCCAGTAGCCGTACGGTTGACGTGGCGACGTTTTGCTCATGGTCGCTGTAGAGAATCAGAATCTGGTTTAAGATTTTTTCGTCGTCCGCGGGTACGGTGTAAGCCTCGGCCGGAATTGCGAACATCATGTTCAGGAAGTTGGCGCAGTAGGGCAGCTCGTCCCGAGGATACACAATCGGCTGGCCAATGGATTTCTTGTATGCCATGGCAGCCAGAGTGCGCACTTTTGCCAGCAAGCGGGCCTTCACGTCGACACCTTGCTCTTTGTGGCTCTCGTAAGTGTCGGGATAGTAGCTGGAAAGCGCCGTGACCATGGTCGCGAGAATCGCCAGCGGATGAGCCGTTCCGGGGAAGCCGTCAAAGAAATTCCGCATCGCTTCGTGGATCAGGCTGTGTTTGGAGAGCGTTGTGCTGTATTCTGCATACTGCGAGGGCGTCGGTAGCTCGCCATTCGTGAGCAGGTAGGCCACTTCTACATAGCTGGATTCCTGAACCAGTTGCTCTACGCTGTAGCCGCGATAGAGTAGCTTTCCGTTTTCCGAGTCGATCCAGGTGATCTCACTCCGGGTCACCGCCGTATTCATGAGGCTGGGGTCGAAGGCCAGAAGACCGGTTTTGCGCCGAAGATCGGTCAGGTCCAGAGCCGGTTTACCATCCGACCCGGTAACAACCGGCAGTGCGTAATCCTGTCCATCATAGCTGAGCGTGGCCTTGTCTGGTTCCATAGCGGAAGGACTCCCGCGCGAATGCGCCCAGGCAATTCTTTTTTACCGGTTGCGAGAAAGGAATCGAAGGCGAACGTATTCGATGAACTCGGTCACGCTCATGTTTGCGTGCAGGCGGGGCAGGGGTCGCGCTGGCCGACTGGCTTCTTTCTGGGGTCGCGCTTCTACCTCCAGGGCAGGGCTCGCTTCGGTAGCCACAACGTCTGTGCGGGCGGTGGGGCTGAGTTCAATGTAGGCCTGCTTTCGTTTCAGACTGGATGGTGAGTCTCCGGGCAGATGTGCTTCCAGCTCAATGTCTATCGTCAGGAATTTCTTGTTCACAATGCGCACGTCGAGCCGCCCGCGTAAGATGCGAATAATCTCACGGATAATGGCCCACTTTACCCACAGTCCACCCAGGTCCGGATTCAGGCCGGTCAGAAGCTCGTAAAATTGGCGCGTCTTACGGACGTTTTCGTGAAACAGCATGAATCGGAAGTGGACATGACCATGCAGGTCGGAAGTGATAATCAGGTCAATGTGCCGGAACTCGCGGAAGGCCGGAAAGTCGATCAGTCTGATCACGAAAGAGTTCACCAGTTCCAGGCTCGTACGCAGTGTAATATCCGGGTTCACTTTGATGTGGTGCGTAATCTCGCCGCGCGGGATCACGGCGGTGATAAAATCCCGGAAGTTTACCGTCTCAAGGTACTCGGGGTCGCTGATGACTTCGAGGCGACTGAGCTCCAGAATATCGTCGAGATTCGACTGCAACTGATCGATTTCGCTGCCCAACTCTCGAACCGTAATTCGGACGCTGGCGCGTGAATAGTCGGCCTCCTCGGGATTGAGCCGCGTCCGGATCGTGTTTCCGATGTTTTCAGTGGGTTTGCGCAGAAATGTGTTCAGATACTGGAATACACGATCACGTAAAACGTTTACGGAATCGATGCGTTTGCGACGGCGTTCCACTTCCAGCTGCAGATCTATCAGGCGATACATCAGCGCGAATGCCATAATCAGATAAAAGGCTGCCAGGCCCACGTGAAAGTAATCCGGCCCATCGAAGGTGCCCCGCGCCACGCCGTAAAAATGAAATGTGACGCCGATCATCACCAGTGTTCCAACCGAAAGGATGATGGCGTCACGATCCAGGTCGCGAACGGCCCGGCGCATGCAGAACTGAATGTAATACAAAAAGACGGGCAGGTTGGTTGGAAACCAGTAGGTAATGATGCGGTCCCATTTCACGGGGTCCATCAGAACCGCCATCAGGACCGCAACCACGGCGTTGATCAGGCCATAGCCAATGGCGACACGGGTGGGGGAAAGGCTCGTGAAAGGAAGTTTCTTGATCTTGAAAAAGTGCGTGAAGAAATAAAAGAATACGACCGGAATGAATAGATAGCAGTACTGTTCAATGAGCTTAAAGGCCAAAAACCAGTCGGCCACCTCAAATCGAATTTCGTTTACAAGAAACTGCTGCAGCGCAACCAGAATTGCAAAAGCCCCAAACCACTTGTACTCTTTGAACTCACCGAGCGTACGATACAGAATCAAGAAGAAGATACCCGTCACAAGATAGATCGCGGCGAAGATCAGCGGCGTGCGTTCCGCTGTCCAGAACTCACGTTCGGCTTCTATGGCCGGTAAGATCCGGATGGGGCCACCGGTAATTCCACGACTGCCCGCAAAGTTTCCCCGGATACGAATAGCGATAACGTTGTCGTACTCCCCCGGAAAGTCCGGATTGGGTCGAATCAGACGATCGGGAATCAGGTACACGCGCGATAGATTGTAGCCGGTGGCAACCGAACCGGAGGCATTGGAGTGGCCGATCAGCTCGCCGTTGAAATAGGTTTCGTCATGGTCGGCGACCTCGCCCAAAATCAGCGCCAGGTTTGTGCGGCCCGGTTCGAGGCGGACACGGGTGCGGAGCCAGATCGCAGAGCGCTCGCGCAGTTCCAGGGAACTACCCGATTTTGCCACGTTCGCCGGCAGGTGTAGCTCGGCCCATCGGCTGTCGTCGATTTCGGGACTGGCATTGGACGGATGATCGATGGTCGAGACACGCCAGGTGTGCCCGCTGCCCGCGAGGTTCTGGGAAAACAGCGTCCCGGGCACGAAAACCGCAAACAGCGCCAGGGCCAGCGCCGGCAGTTGCTGGTGAATCAAAATAACTCTCATAACAGAGGCACCGCGAAGGTGAAGGTTGAAAAGAATCCGGCGCCGGTTTCCAGACGCACTTCGCCGCCCAGTTCTCCGGCAATCAATTCGACAATCGCAAGTCCGATGCCGCTACCGACCGGCGCCGAGGGATCATCACTGCCGCGCACGAACTTCTGAAAAACGACATCCTTCTGAGAGGACTCGATGCCGGGCCCTTCGTCGCGCACGTAGACGCGCAGCAGGCCGGGTTGGAGTTTGATCGCCACCTCCAATTTGCCCAGGGTGTAGAGCAGTCCGTTTTCGACGAGGTGGTAGATGGCGGCTGAGAGCAGGTCGGGGTCCGAGGCGATTTCTTCTTCTTCCGGCGGCAGATCCGTGACCAGGCGTTTGCGGGGTTGGCCGGTGGTCAGCAGCGCGCGCTCCAGGGTGTCTTCGCATAGTCGCCGCAAACTGAAGTTCACGTGCCGGACCGAGTAATCGCCCTGCTCAAGAAGCGAAAGCAATGTGCTGTCGTTTACGAGATTCTCCAGGCTCGCGAAGGAGCTTTTCAGGTCGCCATTGTTTGATGCGGCGCGTTTGGCGGTGGCCTTTTTGCGGGTTGCTTTCGATTGGCCATTGCCGTTTTCCGAAAGCGCCGAGAGTCCTTCGCGCAGCCCGGTCAGAATTCTGTGAAACTCGCTTGAGATATTGTAGATGGAGCGTGTCTTCTTCTTTTCGAGCTGGCGCAGCTCCTGCTCTTGTTCCTGAATACTGCTGTAGAGTGAAAGAATGGAATCGCTGAGCTGCAAAGAGACGGAACCCAAAAAAAGCAAAAAACCAAAAACCGACAGCTGATAGCCGGGGGCGATTCCGAGCGTGCCAAAGATATCGTAGATAACGAAGGGCAGCACCAGCACGAATCCAAACGCGATATAGCGCAGCTGATGCCTGTGCTCTCTGTAGCGTGTATAGAAAATCGCCGCCACAATCGCCAGAACGATCGTGACCAGCAGCAGATTTACATTAATCAACAGTCTCCAGTACTCCGGTCGGGCACCGACGAGAAACGTTACGATGATCAGGGCAGCGTAGGCGCCATACACGATCCAGAGCGAGCGGGCCCGACGCATGTCGATGAGATTGTGCAGATATTCGAGAAATAGTACCGGCAGGAAGAACAGCGCGAGCAGCTCGGATTGAAACGAAACCTCAAAGCTATCGAAAAACTCGTACCGCAGGTCAGTCCGGATCAGGTTGTAGGCGGCCAGCATCAACGAGAAGAGAGAAAAGAAAAGATTCTCGCGGCGATGCCAGAAAAAAGCGTAGAATACACCAAAGAAGGCCGCGA
This sequence comes from Spirochaetales bacterium, assembly GCA_024233935.1. GTDB lineage: Bacteria > Spirochaetota > Leptospiria > Leptospirales > Leptonemataceae > JACKOY01. The sequence goes on from JACKOY010000002.1 coordinate 26,821, forward strand.
CGAGAATGTATACGCAACTGAACACGATTTTGGGGCTATCACGAACAAAAAGGGAACGCGCCCGGTCGAGTTCGTCGGTGAGGGCGGGCGTGTCGTGAAACCCGGTGTCGGAACTGGTGGAGCCAAAAACACTTTCGACACCCCGCATGCGCACTTCCAGGATGTTTTCCCCTTCCAGCCACAAACGATCAGGGATGGAGTACAGCCGTGTTTTCTCAACGTCGACGCGTCCTGTATCCAGGTCTCCCGTCTGGCCGATCTCCTGATGGTTGAAGTAGGCTACGTCCATGGAGCGAACCAGACCGAGGTCGATGGCGATGCCCGAGGGCGCCCTTCCGGACAGAAAGATGCGGCAGCGGTAGGTGACATTTGTGCCGGGAGGTGGAGCGATGCCGTCGTCGGTCCAGAGCCCCGGCGCGCCGTCGGGGGCCGGCTGCCACAGTGCTCCGCCTTCGCCAACCTGGTAGGTCCAGCCGCGGCGCAGTTCCAGATGCCGCTGCCCGCTGTACACGGAATCGCAGTTCGCGAGCAGCCCGCGGGGTATCCCGAAAGAGAGAAACAGAGCCGTTGTAGCTACGACTCCATGCAGGCCTTTGCCGGACAGAAACATGTGATCCTATCCATTATCGGGCAGAGCGGGGCCGGACCTGGGCGGCCCCACGCACTGTTCGGACTCAGGGTGCCTGTCTTCGTCCGGTGCGCATGCGCCCGGTTGGTTTGATGTAGTCGCCGGTTCGGATGCGGTCGGGTTCGCTCAGGGAAGCCAGCATCTGTTCGAAGGACCGCAGTCGCTCGTCGGTCAGGCCTCCGCTCTCCGGCGATTGTACCAGAATCTCCTGAACGGCGCAACCCCGGCTGCCGCTTTCGTGTTTGCAATCGGCAAACTGGCATTGATGCGCAGCCGCCCCGAGCTCCGGCATGGCGGCGATGATATCGTCCCGACTCAAATGCCCGATGCCCCATTCTTTGACCCCCGGAGAATCGATGAGCAATGCCCGGCCGGACGGATGTCGAAACAGTGCCGCGTTCGTGGTCGTATGGCGGCCTTTTTTGCTGCTCGGACTGATCGTGGCGGTCGGCTGCACGGCCCTGCCCAGGATGCGGTTCAAAAAGGTCGATTTTCCGGTTCCGGATTGGCCGGCAAGCAAGGTGACTCCCTCGGACATCAGAGCAAGAAGCGGCTTCAGCGCGTCCGGTTCCGGTTCCAGCAGGTTGGCGACAAACACACTGTATCCCAGATCGCGGTAGCACTGCAGGTCCTCTTCCATGAATTCCCTTTCCTCTGCTTCCAGTAGATCGGGTTTCGTAAACAGGAGCACCGGCGAGACCTGCCCGGCGTGGGCTGAAACCAGAAAACGATCGATAAAGCCGGTTCGGAGCCGCGGACGTGCCAGGCTCGCGATCAGCACCGAGCGGTCCAGATTTGCTCCCAGGGCCTGGATTTCGTGCGCACTCGAACGGGCCAGAACGTTGCGGCGCGGCAATAGACCTTCGATGTTTGCTTCGGCCGGGTTGTTGGCGTCCCGGGTATACTCTACATGATCACCAACGATCAAAAGGTGCCGCATATCGCCATGGCTGCGGGCCTTCTCCAGACGCAGCCGGCCGCGCAGGCGTCCGAGCAGCACTTCCTCCAATCCGGGCCAGGGCCAGAGTTCCTGATAGGCGCCATACACCCGGCTTACAATGGCTTCGTCGGTGGTCACGGCTCCCGGATCCAGACCCGATTCGTTGTGCTGCCCGGTTCAATCAGGCGATCGCCAGGCCGGTCAATTCGGAAGCGACGTTCCAGGCGCGGTCCGTCCAGGCCGCGCGGGACCAGAATCAGAAGGATCGTATCCCCGGGCTGCTCCTCGGCCCGCACAATATCGAAGGCCTCCTCACGTCCGTCGGCCGACAGCGTTGCCACGGCGCTTGCCGGCGGGCGCTGAAAAGCCATGCGGTTTTCTCCGGAACGCCAGATTCCGTACAGGATGGCCGGCGGATAGACCTGAGAGCCGGTAATCACGATCGGTCGTTCCGGTGATTCGGTGACACATTGACCGATAAATAAGGCAACCGGCACACATATGAAACAGAAAGTACGATACAGAGCGGGACGCGGACGCATGCGAGTTGTGCAGGTATCTCTCCGCCTCTGCGGCGCCTGTAAATCACAAAACAGGGCGGCAGACTGATGAGCGATGAGCGGACGCCTGGCAGCTTTGACGTGGAATCCGAGCTGGATCGTTTCAAGCGGGCGATGATCCAGTTGCGGCCGACGCCTGAGGTCTGCCGGCTCACGGTGGACTATCTGCGGGGGTATTTACGGGCAACCGACGCCGGCATTCTGCTGTGGGAAGAGCAGGCCGGCTCTTTCGTTGTCTGGCCTCCGGATTCGAATTCGACTTTGCGCCTGATGATTTTTGATCCGTTCGTGCTTTTTGTGACCGACCACGATCGGCCCTACACCCGTGAGACGCTCAAGTCCGGTTCCATTCCGCCCGAGGTCGCACGGGACGCGCATCGTCTCTTTGAGGATTCCGGCGCGGATGTTTTGGTGCCGTTGGTTTTGAATCAGTCCCTCGTGGCTCTGGTTTTCGTGCGTCGTGCGAGCGATAGCGATCTGACGCCGGCCCAGACTGCGACCATCGACGAAGTGCGTTCTCTAGCCGTTATGGCCCTTTCCAATGCGATGCTCTACGCGCGCCTGGAAGGTATTCTTCAGCATCTGGAAGACAAGGTTCGCGAACGGACCCGGGAACTGGAAAACGCCCAGAGCCAGTTGGTGCAGAGCGAGAAGATGGCCATGCTGGGTATCATGGTGGCCGGCATTGCCCATGAAGTCAACACGCCCGCCAGCGTGATCAGCGGCAGCGCCGATAACATCGAAAAGAACCTGGCGAGCATTCAGAGCTTGATCCGGGAGATCCTGACCCACTTGCCCGATGGTCGTGAACCTTCACTCTTCCGGGCGATGCGCATAGTGGCCTTGCGCTCAATGGCCGCTCGCAAGATCAGTTCGCAGCAGAGCGCCTTTTCCCGGAAGCGTGCTCTGGGCGCTTTTCTTGAGACGCGCGGCCTGCACCCCGCAAAAGATCTGGCCGCCTTTTTCGTAGAACACGGACTCTATCGAGCGGCGGGCGTCGAGCCGGCCGAATTAGAGCGCTTCGGGAATTCCGTTCTGGTGCGCAGTCTCGCGACCGTGGGCACAGATTTGAGCGAAGAGCGGGCCCGGGATGTGTTCTTGTTTCTACGCGAGGTTGGCAACTCCGCCCGAAATCTGCGCAACATCCGCCAGTCAATCCGGAACATCGTGCGCATTGTACGCGCCCTCAAACACTATTCCCATCTGGACCAGGGCGCGATGGTCGAATCGGACCTGCACGAAGGCCTGGAAAATACGCTCATCATTCTCGGAAGCGTGATGCGCGGGCACGTCGAAGTAGAGCGCGACTTCGGTGAGATTCCCCCCGTCGTCTGCAATCCCGATGAACTCAACCAGGTCTGGACCAACCTGATAACAAACGCTTACCAGGCCATGAAGGGCCAGGCGGACGCAAAAATCCGGCTGCGCACCCGCCGCCGACCGGGCGCTGAAGATCGCGCGGTGGAAATCAGCTTCATAGACAACGGACCGGGCATCAAACCGGAGATCCTGGAGCGAATCTGGGATCCTTTTTTTACGACGAAAGATCAGGGTGAGGGCAGCGGGCTTGGTCTGGGTATTGTGAAAGGCATTGTGGAAAAACATGGCGGACGCATTGAAGCCGAATCCGGACCCGGTAAAGGGGCCGAGTTCCGCGTTACGCTTCCGATCGCCGGCGCACCGGGCCGGGCTTCCGATCCGCACCCGAAACGCTGAGCGCCCGGCGGCGCCGCGGCGCGACTCTATTCCACCCAGCCACGCACGCGTTCGACCGCCTTGTGCCAGTAGCGCAACTCCCGGTCCCGCTCGGCGGCCTTCATCTTCGGTTCCACCCGCGTGCGATCGGACTGCAATTTCAGAAGCGCCGGAACGTCCTTCCAGACACCGGCCTTGAGGCCCGCCAGATAGGCCGCACCCAGAGCGGTTGTGTCCAGATTGGCGGGTCGCTCCACCGGGGTGTCCAGTATGTCGGCCTGGTATTGCAGCAGATAGCGGTTGGCCGCAGCCCCGCCGTCGGCCCGTAAGAGATCCATCTTTTTGCCGGTGTCTTTTTCCATGGCCCGCACCAGATCGCACGATTGCAGGGCGATGGACTTGAGCGCCGCCCGCGTGATGCGGGCCGGCGACGTGTCGCGGGAGATTCCGAAAATGGCGCCGCGCGCTTTCATGTCCCAGTACGGCGCGCCCAATCCCGCAAAGGCCGGCACAACGACAATCTCGTCGGGTTCGTCGTCCAGTTGCCGGGCCAGCTCTTCGGACTCCGAAGCATTCGGAAAAAACTTCAATGCGTCGCGTAGCCACTGGACCACAGCGCCGCCAATAAAGACCGCTCCTTCGAGGGCATAACAAACGTCGCCTCTGGCGTTGCAGGCCAGCGTCGTGATCAAACCCGAGCGACTGATCAAAAATTCGTCGCCGGTGTTAAAAAGTAAAAAGCAACCCGTGCCGTAGGTGTTCTTGGCTTCGCCGGGGTTTACGCGCAACTGGCCGAACAGAGCGGCCTGCTGATCGCCAATCATGGAAAGCACGGGCACGCCATCGGGCAAGCCATCTACGCCTTTGGTTCGACCGAACTCGCTACTGCTTGCTACGACTTCCGGGAGAGCTGCCGGAGCAATGCCGAGCAATTTCGTGAGCTCCGCATCCCACTCTTTCTTTTCTATATTATAAAGCATGGTTCGGCTTGCGTTCGTATAGTCGGAACGGAATTCGCCGGTGAGTTTGAAGAGCAGCCAGCTATCGATGGTGCCGGCGCACAGCTCTCCTTTTTCGGCCCGTGCTCGGGCGCCACTGACCTGATTCAGGATCCACTCGTATTTGGTGCCGGAAAAGTAAGCATCAATGACGAGGCCGGTGCGATTTCGAACAAGCTCCTCGTGGCCCTGCTTCTTTAGCTCCTCGCAACGGTCCGAAGTCCGACGGCACTGCCAGACAATGGCCCGGTGGATGGGTTTGCCCGTAGAGCGTTCCCAGACTACAGCAGTTTCGCGCTGGTTGGTGATGCCGATGCCCGCCGCCTCGGATGCTTTCAGTCCGCCTTTCTCAAGGGCCTGCCCCAAAAGGTCACGCACTCCCTGCCAGATTTCTTCTGCGTCGTGCTCCACCCAGCCCGGTTTCGGAAAGTGCTGCGTAAACTCCCGATAGACGGACGAGATCACCGCGCCGTCTTTGCCGAAGCAAAACACACGCGAGCCGGTCGTTCCCTGATCAATAGCAATGATGAAGTCTTTGGCCATGGGGAAATCGAAATACCCGGCAGGGAAGGGCAAGTAAATTTAGGGTGAGAAAAGAAGCCCCGGCTCAGATCGCTGCAGCCGGGGCTTTTCGTGAAGTGGAATGCTCAGACGTTTTTGGCCAGGGTGCGATAGATCTCGGCCTGGATTCCAAGCAGGACCGGAAATAGCGCGATATAGCCGACCAGCATCAAAAAAGCACCCAGGTATTGATGGATGACATTTCCGATTCCAACCAGGACAACAAGGCCCACAATCGGGATGAGGCTGGCCAAAAAGATCGGCCACTTGTTTCCGTAAGTCAGGTCGTTGCTCTTGCGAAGCGCAGCAATCGGGTCGAGCTTCTTGTCAATCACGAGCAGAATTCCCAGGCTCCACGCAATCGCAATCACGATGCCCGGGATGTAAAACAGGGCCAGGCCGACAAGCACGCCAATCGTATTGAACGCAAGGACCAGAAAAAACTCGCCCATGAATTTGCGATTTGCCGGGTCGAAGATCTCGGTCATCGAGATACCCTGATCGCGCCCCATTTTTGCCGGCAGGGTATACATGCCGATCATGGTTCCGATATTGATGTACGGAATCCAGATTGTCAGCACGAACAGAATGCCGTTCACAATCAACGCTACGAAATTTTTCAGGGCAAGCTGGATGCCATTCTGGATCAGCGTGCCCACTGAGAGTTTGTCGCCCATTAACTTCTCCTCAATGCTATTTGGTTTGTCTTTGGTAATTCACTTTTCATTTCGAGCTACGCTTCGCCCGGTGGCGGAGCGTAGATATAAGGACCAAAAGCCAGGCGCGGGTAACCAACAAAGCTCAAGAGCCACAGCCAGATAACGCCCCATCCGCGCTCCTGGCCGAAACGGGTTCCCAGATCAATGGCATTGATCAGCGCCGCAATCGGGGCGCTGATGATCAAAAGATAAAACACGATCCACCAGCGGGGGCGGCCAATGATATCGAGCAGGATAATGAGATTGTAGACCGGGATCAGGGCTTTCCAGCCGGGGCGTCCGGCCTTTTCAAAAATCATCCACATTCCAACGACCACCGCCGCCACGGCCAAAAGAACCAGAAACAATAGAATGTATGTAAAAACTCCCATGCCAGCGTACGCCCTCCGGGTGTAAGGCAGCCCTAATGGTTTTCCGGGTCGCTGACAATCCTTTTTATCGGGTCGGGTCCGAAAAACTGCCTTCGTGACGCCAGAAAGCCCTCTTTGGCGCGCGAATCCGCCGGTGGCGCCGGATCGAGATCGTTGAGTGCGAAGCGAGACCGGTGTTGCTTGCGTAACCGGCGTTTGCCTGGCTCAATCGCGGGCGCCCCGGGGGGATCAGGGCCGGGCAGCCCCTGCGTGGGCAGAACGAACGGTCTTAGATTTCGATTTCGAGGCCTTCGTAGGCCATCACGATTTCCAGGTCTGTGCGTCCGGCGATGTCCATCATCTCTTTGTAACGCAGGGCGCGCAGGTGCACCTCGTCCAGCTTTTCGTCGTCGTACGAAGGATCGTGGTGGAACAGAACGAGTTTCTTAACACCCGCCTTGAGCGCAATGTCGGTGGCGATCGATGCGGAGCTGTGCCCCCAGTCGATCTTCTGCAACTGTTCTTCGAAGGTGTACTGGGTGTCAAAAATCAGGACGTCGGCGTTGCGAAAATAGTCCAGATAGGTCCCGATGTCGTCCATGTCTTCAAGTTTGAACTCTGCGTCGCTGCCAAAGATCAGCACTCGACCGTCCTCTTCGAATCGATACGAGTACGAGTTTCCCGGGTGGCGCATGGCTTTGTGCGATATGCGCATTCCATGCAGTTCCCAAACATCATCGACCGCGTGCTGCGTGAAGCTTTTCACTGACTGCATACCGTCGAAGGGAACGGGAAAATGCCGGTCGCTGTGCTGATAGCGTAACCGGCCTTCGATATCGTCCGAAACCGCATGAATATCGAATTCGTTGCCGGGGATGTAGAATGGTCCGAAAAACGGGAGCCCCTGAATATGATCCCAGTGTGTGTGAGTGAACACCATCGTTGCATAGCCCTGGCCCCGGGCAAAGCCTTCAGACATAAGCCGATTGCCGAGGTCACGAATTCCGGTTCCCGCGTCCACGATCACCAGGTCGTCGTGCTGGCTGCGAACCTCCAGACATGTCGTGTTGCCGCCATAGGTGTGCAGCAGAGAGAAAGGCAGGGTGGACAGATAGCGGTCGACACTATCGTCATCGAGCACGTCTCCGGGGGAGGCACACAGCAGGATGCGTCGCACTTTTTCGCGAATCGAATGCCCCCGAACCGGAGAACCGATTGAGCCACGCACGCCCCAAAAACGAACCTTCACTCTGGTATCTGTCGCCCGCGGCCGGCCACGGGGTCAACCATCAATCGCACTCAAAAATTTAAGTAGATCGGAAAGAGCCGCTGCGGGATTCGACCTGCCATGTCCCTCCGCTGCGGTATCGTCGGATTGCCCAATGTCGGTAAGTCCACAATTTTTAACGCCATCACCCGGGCGGGTGCGCAGTCTGCGAACTATCCGTTCTGCACTATCGAGCCCAATGTCGGCCGTGTGGACGTTCCGGATGCCCGGCTGGATCACATTGCGAGCATTGTAAAGCCGCAGCGCGTCGTTCCCGCCTTCACAGAGTTCGTCGACATTGCCGGTCTGGTCGAGGGGGCAAGCAAAGGGGAGGGCCTGGGCAACAAGTTTCTTTCCCACATACGCGAGACCCAGGCGATCGCCCATGTCGTACGCTGCTTCGAGGACGACAACGTGGTCCATGTGCGCGGCCAGGTGCGTCCACTGGAAGACGTGGGCATCATTAATCTGGAGCTGATCCTTGCGGACATGGAGTCTCTGGATCGGCAACTCGATCGTCTCCAGAAAAAGGCGCGGTCCGGAGACAAAGAGGCGAAGGAATTTGTGGCGATTGGCGAGCGATTGCAGGCCGCCCTGGCAGACGAAAAGCCGGCCCGCAGTGTGCAGGTATCCGCAGAAGAAGCGCGCCTCCTGCGCACGTTTCAGCTGATTACGGCCCGTCCCGTGCTGTACGTTCTAAATCTCAGCGAGGCCGATGTCGCGGCCGGCAACGAATTGTCCCGCGCCGTGGAGAGCTTCGCCGAAAAGGAAGGTTCGCTTGCGATCCGCATCTGCGGAAGCATTGAAGAAGAGATCGCTACCCTTTCTCCGGAAGAGCAGGTCGAATATCTGCAGACGATGGGCCTGGCGGAGCCGGGTCTGAACCGTATGATTCGCTCATCTTTTGCGCTTTTGGATTTGATCACCTTTTTTACCGCCGGTGAACAGGAAGTCCGGGCCTGGACTGTACGTCGCGGCGCCAGCGCGCCCGAGGCCGCGGGAACCATTCATTCCGACATGGAACGCGGTTTCATCCGGGCCGAGATTACAGCGTATGCCGATTTCGAGAAACACGGCGGATTGGTGCCTGCCCGCGAAGCCGGACGCATGCGTCTGGAAGGAAAAGAGTACGAGATCCAGGACGGAGACATCGCTTATTTTCGCTTTAACGTATAGCAGCGCTGTTTTTTTCCGCTGAGGGCCGGCCGGCGCGACGCCGGCAGTTTCGGGTAGGCCAGGGCCCACGATTCCAGGCCCGGTATCAAGAAAAAAGAAATGCGCGGATTAGCCCGTCTGACTATCGGTAGACCTATGATCTACGAACTGGGCGATCTTAAACCAGAACTGGCGGAAGACGTATTTGTGGCGCCCGACGCGGTCGTGATTGGGGATGTAAAGATCGGGGCCGGGTCCGGAATCTGGTTTGGCTCTCTGGTGCGGGGCGACGTGCACTACATCCGAATTGGCGAACGAACGAATGTGCAGGACCACAGCGTACTCCACGTTACCGGTGGAAAATTTCCGCTCGAAATTGGAAACGACTGTACTCTGGGCCATCGTGTGACGTTGCACGGATGCACGCTCCACGATCACGCTTTTATCGGTATAGGCGCAACGGTCATGGACGATTGTGAGGTCGGCGAGTTCGCCATGGTTGCCGCCGGCGCCCTGGTCACGCCCGGCAAAAAGATTGCGCCCCGCAGCGTCTGGATGGGTGCTCCCGCGAAATTTGTGCGTGAAATCACTCCGGCCGAAGAAGAGATGATTCGCAGCATTCCGGAGAAGTACTGCAAGCTCAAAGATAAATACCGTGACCCTGCCACGTTCAGGCAGGCGGGAAACTGAATGTCCTGGCTGCGCGAACTGCCGATCATTGAGCGCCGGGATCGCGAGCTTTTTACGCTACAGGTGCTGGCCTGGGTGGGACTCCTGGCCGCCTTGCTGTTGCCGGCGGACGGCGTCGGCGTTTCCTTTTGTCTGTTTCGAAACCTGACCGGGTTGCCCTGTCCCGGTTGCGGCCTGACGCGTTCGGTGGTGTCCGTATTTCACATGGAATTTCGTACGGCCTACTACTATCATCCGATGGGTTTTTTTGCCGCCGCCGCCATTTTGTTTTTCGTGGGCAGTTCGTTTTCCAGGCGCGTTAATAACTGGTTTCTGGCGGTGCGTTCTTCTCTGGGAGCCATACTGCTCGCCCTGACGGCGGCTCTTCTGGTGTTCGGATTGGGGCGCGCCATCTTGCTGGTGTATTTTCCGCTCGAAAGCCGCCTGTTTCGCCGGGTGCTGGAAGGCCAGACAGTCTGGTCACTATTCTGAGGAGAGTCAGGCTGTACGAAAACGCCGAATCACTCCGGTGCGGCCGCGCTCTTTCGGGACCTGCCTTCACTGTGATCTTCCAGTTCGCCCGCGAGCATGCATTTCGGATAACTGCCGACCGCGAGGGTTTCGCCCAGCCATCCATAGGCTTCCATCGGAGCCACAACATTCATATCCCATCCGCGCACAATCAGGCTGCACTCCTGGTGATTGTTGCGGCACAGGATCTGGGTGGCCTTGGGTTTCGGGTAGGCCAGGGCCGATGGAGGAAACAGGCACTTCTTTTCTATGGCCGCGATGCGCATCATTTTGCGGGCCCCCGCTTCGAACTCGCGATAGACCTTCACAACCGTCATGGTCAGGTCGGGATGGAAAAAGCCCCGTTCCCCATTGTAGGCGATCATGTAGACAAGTTGTTCGGCGAAGTCCTCGCCGCTCAGTTTTTTGGAGGTGTCGTGTACGTAACGCGCCAGACGCAGAAGTTCGGTGACGATGGCGTTGCTGAACTCCCGTTGGGCGGCGCTGAGATGGGGCTCTTCATCGAGAATGGAAACCTCCCCGGGTTCCTCGGGTTCCGGCAACTCGGCCCCGGGTTCCATTCGAAAGGGCTTGTAATGCGGACGGTCAAAGTCGATGGCGTGGGTGGCAATGGCTTCGCTGACCGCTTCGGGCAATTCATAGCCGTCTGCCGCTCGCGCGGAGCGCAGATTCAGGGCGTTGCGCGTGGCGTAATCCTCGGCACGGTTTAGATATTCGTCGTCGCTTTCCAGGTCGAGGTCGCAACCCAGGCCGGCCAGAAAAGAGAATCGGTGTACGAATTTTTCTTTCACCGGTGATATGAGCGCGAGGCCCAGGGCCAGCAATGCGAGCTCAGAAATGTGGGCGAAGAAGCAACCGTTTTCCTGACTGAGTCTGTATATATGCAAAAGAAAACGGGTTCCGATAAAAGCCGATTCCATAATTGAACGATAGCGGCGTGTCGACTTTTCCAGCAGGTGCGCAATGAAGCGATTGTCCTTCTCTTTTAAAAGATCGAGCATCTCTCCGGCGACGAACTTGCGCAGCTCTCGAATCAGATTGTTATTCATGGCCACTTTGAAATGGGGCCGGTAATGTCCTTCCATCTCCTCCAGTCGGCTGAGCGCGGTCGCTTTCACGAAAACGCCCTCTTTGATGAGTACATTGTCGCTGTTGTCGAGAACGGGTTCCTCCAGTTGCACGAGGCCAATCAGGCCCATGTCCGTGCTGAATCGAACGAACTCGTTTAAGGACAGGAATGTGATCGCGTTTTCTTCTATCTGCATGCCGCTTGCGGGCTCCGCTTCATGAGACGATTCAGATTTACGTTTTGCGCCGGACCGGCGTTTCTTGTTTGACGGAGCGGCGCCCCGCAGGGAACCGTCTGGCGATGGAACGAACTCTTATCATTGTCAAACCAGACGCCGTGCGCAACCGCCACATGGGCGATATCATCAAGCGAATTGAACAGGAAAATTTTACGATATTGGGTATACGCTACACGAAACTGAGTCTGGACCAGGCTCGCGAGTTTTACGCCGTGCACAAGGAACGCCCGTTTTATGGTAGCCTCTGCTCCTTCATGAGCCAGGGCCCCATTCTGGTGGCGGCTCTGGCCGCCGAAGGCGCCGTGCAGAAGTGGCGGACCTTGATCGGAGCAACCGACCCGGCCGAGGCGGCTGACGGAACCATACGCAAACTCTTCGCCGAAAGTAAAGAGGCAAATGCCGTTCACGGTTCCGACTCGCCGGAAAATGCCAAAAACGAGATTGCCTTCTTCTTTAAGGAGAGCGACCTGGTTTCGGGGTGAGCCAGCCGGCGCCCGACCAGCACATCCTTCAATTCTCAACCGGCTTCGACGTTTTCCTTCGAAGCCGCGTATTGCCGCTGATCCAGGCGGAAACCGTTCCGGCGGTCTTTGAGCCCGTTGCCTATAGTCTCACGGCGGGTGGCAAGCGTCTGCGGCCCTTTCTGGTGTATCTGAGTGCCGGCATGCCAGAGAGCGGCCCGGTTGCAGATCCGGTTCTATTTGCCGGGGCTGCGATCGAGTGCCTGCACACCTACTCACTGATTCACGATGACCTGCCCGCCATGGACAATGCGGCCCTCCGGCGGGGCCGGCCGAGTTGCCACCGCGCGTATAGCGAATGGGCTGCGATCCTGGCCGGCGACGCGTTGAACACCCTGGCATTTGAGCTACTGGCCCGGGGCTGCCCCGAATCGCACCTGGGGGATCTGGTGCGTGTGCTGGCCCGTGGCGGCGGTCTGGCCGGCATGATCGCCGGCCAGGCGCTGGACCTTACCTTTGAGAAGCAGTCAAAGGCGTCGGTCGGAGACTCCCCTGGCGGGATTCTAGACGAGATTCATAACCGAAAAACCGCGGCTCTGATCGCGGCGGCCTGCGAGATGGGGGCCGTGCTTCAGGACCGCCCCCGGACCGCCTTTGCCGCCTACGGCCAGACGCTGGGGCTGCTGTTTCAGGTCGCAGATGATCTGCTCGATGTCGTTGGCGACGAAACAGCCCTGGGAAAAAAAACCGGAGCCGATGCGGCCGCCGGAAAACTGACGTATCCCGGAGTCTATGGAATCGACCGGACCCGTGCGCGCATGGCCGAACTCTGCGCACAGGCGGAGCAACTGGCGCTTGCGCTCGACATTGATCCCGAAAGCCGGAGGGTGTTTGCGTCGCTACCGGCTTTCGTCGCCGAACGCGCACAATGAAAGCGACCCGCCGATCCCTGATCGAACGAGTACTGGCCGAATATGACATTTCCGAGCAGGAGGCCCGGGCCCACATCATGGGCGGTCGTGTATTCGTAAACGAGACTCGCGAGCACCGACCCGGCTTCCGCCTGACGCCGAACGATCGCGTCCGGCTCGATATTCCAACCCCGGACATCAATCGCGCCGCTGCAAAATTGAGGGGAGCCCTGCATGAGTCTGGCATGCGGGTTCAGGCGGCCAACGCCATCGACCTGGGTTGCGCTCACGGCGGTTTCACTCAGGTGCTTCTGGAAGCCGGGGCCGTCCATGTGGTCGCGATCGATGTAGCGTACGGTATTTTTGACTATCGCTTGCGAAACGATGCGCGCGTACGATTGCTGGAGAGACACAACGTGCGCGAAATCAGCCGCGAGTGGTTTCGGGCCGAAGAGCTTGCCGGGACTCTGCGGGTGGTCTGCGACATCGCCTTTCTTTCGCTGCGCAGCATACTGGATGCGTGGCAGGTTTTTTTAAGCCAGCCGGGGCCCTCGATTTTAGGAGAGGGTTTGTTCTTGCTTAAGCCCCAGTTCGAGAACTCGCGCGCTACCGACCGGGGAGTGCTGCGCGACGACGTGCTCCGCAGCCAGATCATCGCCGACATGGAGGGTTATGCCCAATCCACCGGTTACGAACTGCTCGGGAGTTTTAACTCTTCCGTGCCGGGAGCGAGCGGCAATCGGGAACAGTTCCTGCACCTGGCTTTTCGCAGCTGAGTTGTTCAGTCCACAACGATCGTGTGAGCCCGGGCCGGCCCCACGGAAATGAATCGTGGCGGCACGCCGGTCAGCTCTTCCAGGCGATCAATGTAGGAGCGGCAGGCCTTCGGCAAATCTGCCAGGGTGCGTGCTCCACTGATATCGGACTTCCAGCCGGGCATACGTTCGTACACAACTTTGACGCCGCTCAGATTGGCGGGGAAGGCGTCCAGGCGTTCGCCGTTGCGCTCGTAGCCGACGCCAATTGGAATTTCGTCGTAATCGGCCAGAACGTCGATCTTGGTCAGTGCCAGGCCCGTCAGGCCATTGACCCGCGCAGCATGACGGACGAGCTCCACATCGAACCAGCCGCAACGCCGGGGACGGCCGGTAGTCGCGCCGTATTCGTGGCCCAATTCTCGCAGGCGATCGCCTTCGCTACCGTTCAGTTCGGTCGGGAAGGGGCCTTCGCCGACCCGCGAAACGTAGGCTTTGCAGATGCCGATGACCTCTTCCACGTATTGAAACTGGATTCCGCTGCCTGCCAGGGCGCCGCCCGTGGTGGTGTTGCTGCTGGTGACGTACGGGTAGGTGCCAAAATCGATGTCGAGTCCCGTGCCCTGGGCGCCTTCCAAAAGCACGCTTTTTTTTGCGCGCAGAGCTTCGTTTAAAAGAAAGGACGTGTTGCGCGTCATGGGGCGCACCCGTTCGCCGAAGGCCAGCAGCTGGTCCAGCAGGGCCGCGCTATCGACCGGCTCCAGTCCGTACGATTTCAGCTCCAGGTTGCGAATATCGAGCAGATGATCGAGCCTTTCTTTGAGATAAGCGGGCTCAAAAACGTCCCCCAGGCGGATTCCGATGCGGGTTACCTTGTCGCCGTAGGATACACCAATGCCGCGCTTGGTGGTCCCGATTTTTCTTTGTCCGGCCTGGTTTTCGCGCGCTTCGTCCACGACCCGATGAACCGGCAGCACCAGATGGCAGGCCTCGGATAGAATCAGCCGCCCCTCAGAATCGATATTACGTTTCTTCAGTGCTTCGATTTCGTCTTCGAAAGCAACCGGATCGAGCACGACGCCATTTCCTATGACACAAATCGTGCGCGGGTACAGAATTCCCGAAGGGATCAAATGAAAGACGTAGGTTTCGCCATCCACCGAAACCGTATGCCCGGCGTTGGCGCCGCCCTGGTAGCGCACAATGTAATCAATGTTTTCACTCAGGTAATCAATACACTTGGCTTTCCCTTCGTCACCCCATTGGGTTCCGACCACAATTGTCGCGCTCATGATTCCTTACCTCGATTCAGTTCTTCTGTATTCTCGACCAACACGGTCAAATTCAGCGCGAAACCGCAGGCTGGTTTCGATTCATCCGCAAATTCGCCGAACAGATCGTCGTACACGCCCCCGGTGAAGATTCGCTCATTGTGACCGACAAGATATGCCTCAAATACGGGCCCCGTATAATAGGAGAGTTCACGGACAAGTGAGAAGTCATAGATCACATTTGCTATCGCGCTGGCTTCCTCAATCAACGGTGCAAGCGCGGGCAGCGGTCGGGCCAGATCCCGCAGGTCCGGAAGAATATCGGGCCCGCCGAATGTGAAAGGCAGTTCAACCAGCAGCTTCGCCATGTCCTGGGAAAGTTCGCAACGGGCGGCGAGGCGCTTGAGAGCCGCGCTATCCTTGTTGTAGAACGCCGTCGAAAACTCCGGTCGCGCCTTCTGCGGCAACGTTGCCGATATCGCTTCGACAATGCGCACGTCACCGTAGACCACACGGCAATCCACTCCGGCCGCCTGCAGGCACAAAACCGCCAGTTCCAGAACTTCACGAACGCGGCCCGACCCGTCCTCGCCAATAATTTCGACTCCGGCCTGAAGGTACTCGCGGGCCAGGCCGCTCCCCCAATCCCGGTCCTGAAACACAGGCTGGAGATAGGCGAAGCGGGCCGGGAAGCCAGAGCCCACGCGTCCGTTTGCGGCGGCCTTGATCACCTGAACTGTCAGATCGGAGCGCACGGCGAGCCGGTCCCCGGCGCTACCGCGCAACTCAAAGAGGGGTGAGTGCACACCCGAACGATTGGTCAACTGGAACGTGCGGGCAAAGTCGAAGGTCGGAGGCACGACCTCCTGGAAACCCTTCCCGGAGAGCAGTTCCCGGATGCGGGTGGCGAGCTCAAGCTGTCTACGGGTCTCCCACGGACCACGAAAGTCGAAGCCGTGCGGCAACCAGCTACGAAATCGATTGTCGCCCATGGTGTTCATGCCCGTCCACGAACGCCCATTGGAACAGACCGGCAATTCATTTATCGTCGGGCTTCGGTCAGACCGGTTCGCACAGGTCTGCTTAACAGATAGATAGCCCGGGATGCCCCCCGGACGCCCCCTCTTGCGGCGGGCCACGCTGGCCGATCATATAGGGAACGCCGGCGAATACCGGCCCCGGAGACCTGACTATGGCCAACGTCTTTCAGCGCAGCCTGCTCGGAGCAGTACTGCTGGCATTTCTATTGACCGTGGGATTGCTGTTTCTTTCGGGCTACATCTTCTTTCGTCTCGGCAATCTGGGCCTCGAAGAATCCGCCCGCTTGACCCGGGGGCGTGGCGAGGAACTGGCCGCTGCCATTGCCCAACTGGCGAGCGAAGTCGATCTGCTTGAGGGCGACAGCCAGGTGCAACTCTCCAGCGTGATGGCAGAGATGGTTCGACGTTCCAATGAGCGTAACGTTTCGTTTACTGTGGATGAGGTCGCGCTCTTGAGCGCGTCCGGAGAAGTGATTGCGCACAATGAAGTGGCGCTGGTCGCCCACGACGCTGAAACGGATTTTGCGTCGGAAGAATACACTGCTGTGTTGGGTCGCACGGAACGCGATCCCACGATAGTGCGCGTGGTCGGGCAGGAAAGTGTGGAGCACATCGCGCTTTTCCAATCCATCCAGGAGGCTGTTCCCGCTCTGGGAGAGTGGATGGCCCCGCTGTTCCCGTCGGCCGTGAATACGAAGTACCATATCGCGCGGGCGGTGTTCTCTCCGAATCAAGACGTCCCGCGAGCCAGCCTGCACCTGTTTGCGTCCGCTCACAATGTAAACAAGTACGTGACGAGCCTGGAGACCTACAGTGTCGAGACCCTTGCCATGCTTGCCGGCTTCATTTTTCTGGTCACAATGGTGTTGTTTCTGTTCATGATACTTGGCTTTCGCGCTGAACTGCCGCCCGAGACCATGGCCACGGT
The DNA here is from genome assembly GCA_024233935.1 of Spirochaetales bacterium. Taxonomy (GTDB): domain Bacteria; phylum Spirochaetota; class Leptospiria; order Leptospirales; family Leptonemataceae; genus JACKOY01. Next base: position 43,567 of record JACKOY010000002.1, read on the forward strand.
GGCGGCACACACCGAAAGCAGTGACGAGGTGCGCCCGGCCATACCGGACTCTCCCGACGAAATTCGTGAAGAAGATCACGATGAAGAGCTGCTGGGCGACTCTGTCGGCGCCCTTCCGGCGGAGCCGGCCGCCCGCAACATTTCGGATCGCCCATATGCGACTTCACCGTTGATGGATGCCATTCCGCTCGAAAACATCTCGACGCGCATGGCGCGCCGGCCGCACCACTATAACTGACCATTCGAGAACGTATGCTTGATATCGCCACCGACCGTTCGATCGAAGCCCGCATATTTATCATAAATTTGCGGGGGCGTATAGATACGCTTACAGCCCGCGAGTTCGATGATTTCTTCGAAGACCTGGTAAAGCGGGGCGAGCGCTTCTTTCTGCTTCGGGCTCACGAACTGGATTACGTGTCGAGCGCCGGCATTGCTTCTATCGTGAAGTTCGTGCGCCGTCTCAAGAGCCTCGGTGGGGGCGCCGTGGTTGTGGGTTTGAACGACGAAGTTGCCCTTTTGTTTGAGTTTTTCGGTCTGATGCAGGCGTTTCCCGCCTTCGAGGACATGAAAAACGCCCAGCGCTATCTCGAAGAAAAGATCCAGCGCGTCCGCATGTCCCTCGAACTGAAACAAGAACGTATCATACGAACCAGGGTCGCGCCCCGGGATCCCGCGTCCCCGCCGCAGGATACGCGCCAGGCCGCAAGCATTCCACGGCCCGAGCCCGAAGTGCGGGCCCGGCCCATCGTGGCCCGACCTCCGGAGAAGCCGCTCAGCCTGGAGGTGGAAGCCAAAGCGACGGTACCCGCCGGGCCGTCCTTGGGCCCAAAAGAGCCCGCGGCGCCGACCGGATCTCCGGCATCTGCTCCAGAGCAGGTGCCGGAACAGGAGCGCGCGCGGGATACGGCTCACGAAGCCATTGAGTTTGACGGCCTGCGTGTGCTGGCCTGCGAGCAATGCGGGATCGGCCTGCGCCTCTATCGCAGCGGTCTGCACATGTGTCCGGGTTGTGGAATCGAATTTGACGTAGGAAGGGACGGCAGCATTTCGTACTTCGAAAAGCTGTGAGCAAAGCCACCCGCAATTCCGTAAAGCTCTCGCTCTTTACGATTCTCTCGCGCATCTTCGGGCTCATCAGGGACCGCTATCAGGCGATCTTTTTTGGCACCGGCATTGTATCAACGGCCTGGGAGATCGCCTTCATGCTCCCAAACATGTTGCGCAATCTCCTTGCCGAGGGCGTGCTTTCCCAGGCGTTCATTCCGGTGTATGCGGACGCCCTGAAGACCTCGCCCGCTGAAGCGCGTCGCGTGGCCGGCATCATATTGTCCTGGGTATCGCTCGGCATGAGTTTCATAGTGCTCGGCGGCATTTTGAGTTTTCCCTACCTGATCCCCCTGTGGCTTCAGAATCAGTCGGCCGAAACCGTGGAGCTAACGGTCTCTCTCTCGCGGGTCATGTTTGTTTTTATCGCTACGGCGTCTCTGACGGCGGTGCTGGCCGGCATTGCAAACACTCACGAGCACTTTTCGCTGCCCGCGTTCTCTCCGATTCTTCTGAATCTGGTTTTCATCGTCGGATTTATATATATCGGACGGCAGGATTGGACCCCGGAAGTCAACGCGAGCCGGCTTGCCTGGGTTGTGGTTCTTGGCGGTGTTCTGCAATTGATGCTCCAGTTTTTTTACGTGGTCTGGAACGGTTGGACGCCCGTCCCGGGCATGAGCATTCGGCACCCTGCACTCAGAAAGATTTTCAGTTTGATGGCGCCGGCGGTGCTTGGCGCGAGTCTCTTTCAGATCAATCAGCTCGCAGATATCGCAATCGCCAGCTACTTCATTCCGGAGGAAACCGGCGCCATCCCCGCGCTGCGCTACGCGCACCGCTTGATGCAGTTGCCCACCGGCATGATCGGGGTTGCGCTATCGACCACGATCCTGCCCGCGCTTGCCATGGCGATTCGTCGGGGAGAGGAGGGCGAAAGCGACGAACTTGCAAGCGCGCTGCGTTTTGCTCTGTTTCTTACGGTTCCAGCGGCGATCGGTCTATTGGTGCTCGGCGAAGACATTTTGAATCTGATTTACCACGGCGGACTCTGGAACGATGAATCCACAAACGTAACTTCGACTGCTCTGTTCTTCTATTCTCTGGGCGTTCCGGCGTTCAGCATCAACAAGATATTGGTTTCGAGCTACTATGCCTATAGCGACACTCGAACACCCATGATTGCGATGGTCACCACGGTGATTCTGAACCTGACGCTGAACCTGAGCCTGGTGCAGAGTATGGCTCAGGGTGGCATCGCCCTTTCGACCTCGCTTTCTTCGATGGCGTCGATTGCGCTTCTGTTGTACCTCCTTCGCTACAAGAAGATTCAGATCGATGGGCGCGGTCTCTGGAACTTTTTGCTTCGTTCGGTGGTGCCCTGGTTGGGGTTGGGCCTCGTGCTGTGGGTGCTGCGCGTGTTCGACCCGCAAATCCGGGACTATGCGCTGTCTCTTTTTCCGGGGGTTTCGGCGGACCATGCGGCAAACGTGGCTGCGGCTGGTCCGGTGCTGCTCGGCGTGTTTGGTGGCGGGCTGACGTACTTATTTTTGGGGCGTCTGGTGGGTCTGAAGGAGATCGGCATTCTCATGCATTATCTGCCTGGCCGTTTCCGGAAGGTCGACCGGGGCTGATGGCGCGCATGCTCGGCCCGCAAAAAGAGCAGTACGCCGGCAACCATAATGAACAGTAGCGCCAGGGCCAGCACGGCCCCCGGCGTACCGAGGGTGAGCAGAAAGTCGTAGGCGCCGTGGGCCAGAGCGGCGATGGCGAGGCTCGCAAGAAAGGCCCCGTAACCCGCATCTTCGTTCAGGGTAATTCCCAGGCCGTAACCCCAGAGCGCCGAAAAGGCCGCATGGCCGAGGTTGGTGAGCACGAGGCGCGGCAGTGTGCGCTCCGGCCCCAGAGCCAGAAGATAGAGCACGTTTTCGCCGCAGGCAAAACCAAGCCCGGCAGCCACTCCGATCAAAAGACCACCATAGGCGTGACCGAAGTCGAGCCGGCGCAGAACCACAACAAACGCCGCCAGAAGCTTGGCGAGTTCCTCGATCGGGCCAACAATCAACAGAAACAACAGAAAGTTTCGCAGGAGGCCGGAGTCGGCGCCGTCCAGGGTCTGAGCTTCGATCCAGCCGGTCATGGCGCCGGCCACCGGACCCGCCACCAGTCCCATCGGAAAAACCAGAAGCAGAGTGCGACGTTGCAGACCGGCCGGCGAGAGCAGCGCAAGCCCGAGCCAGAGAACCGATGCCGCGGCATACAGCACAATGAGGCCCGCCGTCACTGCGATTCCTGGAGGAGTGTCAGCCGGTTTCTGAGAGCACGCGCTTTCTTGCTTTGTGGGTTTTGAGCAAGATAGCTTTCCAGATAACGCAATCCCTGTTCGGGTTTGCCCAGGCGCAGATGAATCAAGGCCAGATTGTAAAAACTGACCGTGTGCTGGGGATGGGTTTCGACGATGTCCACAAAGACCCGGGCGCAGCCTTCGTAGTCGGCGCGGGCGTAGAGCAGTCGGCCCTGCCGGAGGGCCAGGTGGAGCTCGTGATTGTGGTCGCTGGCAATCGTAATGTCAACCGGGGTTCCGGCCGTGCTTTCTTCGCCGACCTGGACGGCAACCAGGGTCAGATCGTCTTCGATGGGCACTTCCGCCCGATGGCGGCCGAGTTCTGCCAGCAGTCGTTCTCGAAAATGGGTCAGCCCCTGGCCGCTCGAATCAAGCAGGATGCGGCGCAGCCGGGATTCCCCGAAGGCCTCTTTCTCCATGTTGAATTGTTCGATGATTCCGTCGGTGAAAACGATGATGCGATCGTGTTTCTCCAGGAGACGTTCATCCGACCGATACTGTGTGTTCAGCTGCAGTCCGATAATGGGCCCCGGAGTCGAGATTTCTTCAATTTGGCCGCTTCCGGCGCGAAGCAGGAGCGCCGCGTGATGGCCGGCGGTGGCGTACTCGACCTTGTTTTTTCGTGCGTCAACTTTTAGATACATCGCCGTTAGATAGTCGCCCACATTGAGTAGCCGCGAAAGCTCCCGGTTGATCTCGGTCAGGGTTTCTCCAGGCGCCGTTTCGGCCGCGGCATGATTTACAAAAGAAAGCTTGAGCATCATCGCGATCAGGGCCGCGGGAACGCCGTGTCCCGCGACGTCGGCCACCAGAATTCCGAGTCGACCTTCGCCGAAGTCCAATACGTCGTAGATGTCGCCGCCCAGGTCTTCGACCGGTTCGTAGTGGCACACGACCTCCAGACCATGCAGCTTCAGTATACGATCGGGCAGCAGATTTTGCTGCACGACCCGCGCGAGGGCGAGCTCCCGTAGTATCTGTCGCTGCCGCGCTTCCAGGGCCGCGTTTGCCTCTTTCAGTTCCTCGGTGCGCTGGGTGATGATCTCTTCGAGTTGCCGCGTCGCGCGCCGGGTGAAGTAAGGCGAAACAAACGAGAAGACAATAGCGCTGAGCAAGATCTGGGCGATAATAAAGCCGCCCAGGGCGTAGCGCGCCACGTCCGCAATTAGAATGCGCGGCCGAAAGCTGACGTAGTAGTGCTCGTTAGGGCGGGGACCTTCATGCGTAACGGTGGCATAGGCGTCGGTCGGCTGCTCGGTCGCGATCGTGACATCGGTAATGGGAATCACATCTGAGGCGCCGGCGATCAGTCGATCAAAGGAATAGCCAAAGACGATGAAGCCTTCGCTGACGGGCCAGCCATCGTTCTGACAGATGGGAGAGATGGTCAGAAGCCGGGTCCGGCCGCCGTAACCGGAAACGTAATGCCAGACGATGGGATGGTCCAGGGAGGCGCGCTCGCCGGCGGGTTTTGCCAGAAACGCGCGCATTTCGTCGCGATGTTCATAATACGACGCGTTGGCCGTTTCCAGAAAACTTCGTTCCAGGACCGGGTCCCGAAGGGCGGAAACGATATCGGCCTCGTCAATGGTGTTGTGTCCGTCTATGGAAAGGAAGTAGGGCTCCAGGTCGGCCCCAAACGCCAGAAACACGTCGTACTCACGCGTTATGCTCGTATCGTAACCGAAGATCTCGTTTACGATGTAGTCTGGATCCCGGTTCATGAAACCCGCGGCCATCTCGTCCCACCAGGCGTAGCCGGTGACCTTGCTTTCGTGGATCGCTTTGCGTTGCTTCAAATAGTTGGTCCAGGACTCGATGAACTCCTTCTTTCTTTCGGCCTCAATGTAATCCGAGATCTGGTCAATAAACACGAATCCAAAGAGCCCCTCCAGCACGATCAGAATCAGTACGAAGACGCCGACCACGACGAGATTCTGCCGCAGGTAGCCGGTTCTCTGGGGCTGACTGGCCATAGCCCGGATCTGTGTGCGTCAAAGGCGCCTGTCAATCAAAAGCCCCGGCAAACGACTTGAGCCCCGGAAGCCGGCCAGGACTCTGGTCCCAAAACACGCATGTCACGCCCCTCCGCTCCGCCCGATTCGCATTCGTCCCGCGACTGGATTCATGTCCAGGGGGCCCGCGAACACAACCTCCGAAACATCACGGTCGACATCCCCCGCGACCGTCTCGTGGTAATCACGGGCGTCTCCGGTTCGGGAAAATCTTCGCTGGCTTTTGATACAATCTATGCTGAGGGTCAGCGGCGTTATGTGGAATCGCTTTCGTCTTATGCGCGTCAGTTTCTGGGGCTCATGGAGAAGCCCGACGTAGACCTCATAGACGGTCTGAGTCCAGCCATTTCGATCGAACAGAAGACGACGCATCGCAATCCGCGCTCCACTGTCGGGACCGTAACGGAGATCTACGATTACCTGCGCCTGCTTTTGGCCCGGGCCGGGGAACCCCATTGTTACAATTGCGGCCGGCCGGTCTCGGCGGTTTCCGTCGATCAGATTATCGAACGGGTGCAGGCCTTTCCCGAAGGCAGCCGAATACAGATCCTTGCGCCCTTGATTCAGAACAAGAAAGGTGAGCATCGCGACCTGCTGGAGCGGTTGCGGCGGGACGGTTTCGTGCGGGCCCGCGTGGACGGGCAGGTCCTCAGCCTGGATGAGGAAGTTCGCCTGACCAGGAATCGAAGACATACAATCGAACTGGTTGTCGATCGCCTCGTGGTCAAAGACGGCATCCGTTCACGCATGGCCGATTCGGTGGAAACGGCACTCACGCAGGGAGAAGGACAGATTCTCGTAAACGATGGGAATGAAGATCATCGATTCTCGCGCGAGCTCACCTGCACACATTGCAACATTTCCCTGCCCGAAATCACTCCACGGTCGTTCTCTTTTAATTCGCCCCAGGGCGCCTGCGGGCGTTGCGACGGACTCGGTGTGTTACTGGAGTTCGATGAGAGCCTGGTTGTTCCGGATGACTCGCTCAGCCTGCTCGATGGCGCCATTGCACCCTGGGGTTCGTCGCGCAACAATTGGTACGCCGCAACGGTCCACGAACTCGCTTCGGAGTACGATTTCGATCCACATCTTGCGTTTTCACGCCTGCCGGCCAGAATCCGGAAATTGATTCTGCTGGGGTCCGAGGCGCCCGGCGCGGCCAGCGGGGAGATGGAATTTGAGGGTGTTCTTCCGAACCTGAAGCGCCGCTACCATGAAACAAAATCCGATGACGTACGCATCTGGATGGAACGTTACATGGACGAGCATCCCTGTCCCGAGTGCCAGGGAAGGCGCCTGCGACCGGAATCTCTGGCCGTGCGCTTTCATGGGCACACCATCGACAGCCTCACGGACCTGCCGGTGGGCCCCCTGACGCAGTTCTTTCAGACCGAACTAAAACTATCAGACCAGGAAGAAAAGATCGTTGGGCGGGTCGTAAAAGAGATTCAGGAGCGACTGGGTTTCCTTTCCAATGTAGGCGTTGGTTACCTGACTCTTTCGCGTTCGGCCGGAACACTTTCTGGCGGCGAGGCGCAGCGTATTCGCCTGGCCACCCAGATCGGAAGTTCGCTCATGGGCGTGCTCTACATTCTGGACGAACCTTCCATTGGCCTGCATCAACGGGACAACGATCGACTGCTGGCGACCTTGAAGCGCATTCGAGATCTCGGAAATACAGTCATTGTGGTGGAACACGACGAGGACACCATTCGCTCTTCGGACTATGTCATTGATCTGGGGCCCGGGGCCGGCATGCACGGCGGCGAAATTGTCGCAGCCGGGAGCCCGGCCGAGATCCAAAAAGTTGGCCAGAGCCTTACCGGCCAGTATCTTTCGGGAGCTAGAAGGATCGCGGTCCCCGAAACGCGGCGGCCGGGCAACGGGAAGTCCCTGGGCGTGCGCAAGGCCCGGGCCAACAATCTGCAGTCCCTGGACGTGGATTTTCCCCTCGGAAAGTTCATCTGCGTAACGGGCGTAAGCGGGTCCGGAAAGTCAACGCTGGTCAATGAGATCCTGTATAAAGGGGCTTCGCAAAGACTGGGGCAGACCAGTCGTTTGCATCCTGGTAAGCATGACCGTATTACCGGGCTGGGCGAGATCGATCGTGTGATCGCGATTGATCAAGAAGCGATTGGCCGGACTCCGCGTTCGAACCCCGCCACCTACACGGGCGTTTTTACACCGATTCGAGAACTTTTTTCCGCCCTGCCGGACGCGAAGTTGCGTGGTTACAAGCCGGGACGATTCAGCTTTAACGTGCGCGGCGGTCGCTGCGAGAACTGCGAAGGGGCCGGTATTATCAAGATCGAGATGCACTTCCTGCCAGACGTCTACATCACCTGTGACGTCTGCCGTGGACGGCGCTTCAACCGCGAAACCCTTGAAGTGCGCTATCGTGGAAAGAGCATCTATGACGTTCTGGATATGACCGTCGAGGACGCGCTCAAGTTTTTTGAAAGCATCCCGGTTCTAAAGCGCAAGCTGGAGACCATCGCGGAAGTGGGCCTGGAGTACATGCGACTGGGGCAGGCCGCAACGACGTTGTCCGGTGGCGAAGCGCAACGGGTTAAACTTTCGACCGAGCTCTCCAAACGCAGCACCGGACGCACGCTCTACATTCTCGATGAACCCACGACAGGATTGCATTTCGAAGACATCAAGCGCCTATTGGAAGTGCTTCACCGGCTTGTGGATCGTGGCAACACCATGGTAGTCATCGAACACAACCTGGATGTGATCAAGACCGCTGACCACATCATTGATCTGGGTCCCGAAGGGGGCGACGGGGGCGGGCAGGTCGTGGTTTGCGGCACCCCGGCCGAAGTGGCGGCGCACCGTAACAGTCACACCGGTCATTTTCTGAAGACCCTCCTTTCCTGAAGCTTTTTGCGGGCGTTTGCACGCTTTTTTTCGTCCTTAAGGTGTAGTGGGAGCGGCTTTTATTCGTTGGAGTTCCCGGACTGACTTTGATTTGACTCGGTGTCAGCGCTCCGCATCCTGGAATCAATTGCGTTCTTTCTGGCACCGGCCCGTTTGCGGGCGAGGAGGAAGTTATGATACAAAACAACTATTTCAGCGAGAATTCCGACCTGTTGCTTCAGTTCGATAACATCATCGATTGGGAGGAAGTCGTAACTGCATACGAGCAGGGCTTTAAGGATCACAAGAAGTACAAAGAGACCGGTGATGAAGCGCTGGCTTTTGCACCTTCGAGCGTTGAAGAGGCCATCGAGACCTACCGGGTGACCCTTGAGTCTCTGGGAGATGTAATCGGCAACTTTGTCGCTCCCCGCGCACCCGAGATGGACCGTGTCGGGCTGAAGTACGATAGCGGCAAGGTGACATTCCCTGACGCAATGATCGAGGCTTACGAGAAAGTCCAGGAAGCGGGCCTCCAGCCGTATTCTATTTCAAGGGATCACGGCGGTTTGGGTATGCCGTCCACGACGCAATGCTTTGTCATGGAAGTGATGTCGCGCGCCGACGGCGCGTTTGGAATCGCAATCGGTTGCGTGAACCTGGCGGAAACCATCGAGCGCTTTGGGGACGAAGACATGGTCAATCACTGGGTGCCGCAAATGGCGGCCGGAGAAGTAGTGGGCGCCATGGCCCTGACCGAGCCCAACTACGGTTCGGATCTGCCCAACATTCGCACAAGAGCGGAGCAGGACGAGAATGGCGTCTGGCGCATCAACGGTGCAAAACGTTTCATAACCCACGGCTGCGGCTTCGCACACAAGCCTTCCGTGATTCTGACACTGGCCCGCACCGGCAGCCCGACCAGCGGTGCAAAGGGGCTGTCGTTCTTTCTGGTGGAAGGAAAGGACGTCTTTATAGCCGGAGTGGAAAAGAAGCTCGGGCTGCACTGTTCTCCCACCTGCGAGGTGGTCTACGAGAATACACCGGCCCGACTGATCGGGAAGGAAGGCTTCGGCCTCGTTCGCTATGCCATGGGCATGATGAACGGGGCCCGACTCAGTATCGCGGCCCAGAGCATGGGAATCGCTCAGGCGGCGCAGGCCGAGGCGGCAAAATACGCTTCTGAAAGAGAGCAGTTTGGCAAGCTCATTAAGGATATTCCTGCCGTGCGCAAAATGCTCGATCGAATGGAGCGCGAAATTGCTGCCATGCGTCAGTTGCTTTACGAAGCCGCTCGGTCAATTGATCGCTATCACTGGCGCCAGCACAGCATGGAGAAGTCCGGAGTTGACGAGCGAACGATTCGTAAGGACGAGGAAATCCGACATTGGGAGAAACTGGCGAGTTTTCTTACGCCGGTTGCCAAGTACTACATCTCCGAAATGTGCAACAGCATCGCCTACGACGCCCTTCAGATTCACGGCGGTTCCGGTTACACCGAAGACTACGATGTTGCCCGTCTGTACCGCGACGCTCGTATCACGAACATCTACGAAGGCACCACCCAGATGCAGATGCACGCCGCGATCGGAGGCGTTACCGCCGGCATGGCGGCGACCGGACCGATCCGGGCTTATCTGGATGCGGAACTGGCCCGCTTTTCACCGTCGCCGGCTCTACAGAAAAACCGGGAATTGCTGGAGGCAATCGTTCGCGACTATCGCGAGATCAAGTCTTCCGATGACAAAGAGCTGGTGGCCTTTGAAGCTGTGGAGTCAGCGACGCGCTTTTTGAACGGGCTCTTATTGGAGCGGGCCGCAAGTCGGCTGGAGGGCGACGCGCGCCGCCGTTTTGAAAAGATGGCGGCGGACTACAATCTGGACAGCCAGGCGATCATGCAGGGCAACCTGATTCGAGTGCAGGCACCCGAAAAGGTTTCCGAACCGGCGCTGGCCGGCTGATTCCGGGCCGGCGCCTCAGGGAAGCACGGTCGTGACTGTTTCTTTGGGACCTGTACGGTTGGGCCGGCCCCGGCTGGGGCTGGCTCTGGGCTCCGGGGGAGCGCGGGGCTGGGTGCATCTGGGTATTCTGCGCGCGCTTGAGGCCGAGAACATTTACCCGGATCTGATAACGGGCACCAGCGCCGGCGCGGTCGTGGGGGCGTTTGCGGCGGCCGGCGCGCTGGATCGTCTGGAGGAGTTCGCCTCCCGGCAGAAATCCTTTCGTACCACTTTCAACTACATGGATTTCTCGCTTTCGGATCCGGGTTTGATTCGTGGCAAGGGCTTCATTCAGTTTCTGGATGAGTATTTGAAGGTGCGTCGCTTTGAGGAGCTGGAGCTTCCTTTTGGTTTGATCGCAAGCAATCTGGTCACCCTGGAGGAGGTTCACATTTTCGAGGGCGCTCTCATTCCGGCCCTTCGGGCGACAGTTGCCGTGCCGGGTTTTCTTCCTCCCCAGGAGTCGGGCGGCATGCAATTGGTGGATGGCGGGCTTCTGAATCCGGTGCCGGTGAGTCTGGCGCGCAAGCTGGGAGCCGATGTGGTGATCGGCGTGGACCTGAATGCGCATCCGGCAGAGAACGCCGCGCGCTCGTTCGGAAGTGTGCTTACTCGTTCGATTGAGGTCATGATGAATCGGATAAGACTGAACAACCGTCATTACTATCCGGCCGACGTCTGGCTCGAACCCCGACTGCCGGATTATCGCTTTCTGGACCTGCACCGGGTTGAAGAGGCGATGGACGAGGGGCGGCGTGTCGTTGCCGGAGCAATCGACCAGATTCGAAGTCTGAGGGAACATCATCTGATGGCAAGAGACCGGAGCATGCGGTTGCCGCAATTTCTGACGCGTCGGCTGCAAACGGTCGCCCTGAAGAATACAGAAGATGCAGACGTCGGCGCAGGTCCCGCGGATTCGGATCCTCCGGCCGACTCATGAGTTAGTAGCCGTCCGGCTACCTTCCGAGCGTGCGAGAGTTCCGTTCATGCGACGCACAGAGGCGCTCGGGAGGCGTTACGAAGCGGAATCGGAAGTCTCGCGCGACTCCGTTGTTTGCGCGTTCGGGTCAATTTCGAGCAACACCCTTCCGATGCGACGCGTGAGCGTATTGAGTCGTTTCAGGTTTTCGACCGTATCGGTCTCCAGGTGAAAAGTCAGCAGCCGATTCGGTTCTCCCGCCGCAAGACGTTTGGCCAGGTGGGACGAAGCCCGATCGGCGAGCGCGCCAACCGCCGTCTTGCTGTCGGCAGCATCGCGGGCTGCGATCAGGTCAGCCTGCTCCAGGGCAGTTACGATGGAGTCAAAAGCCCTGCAGACTTCCTGATGGAGCGGGCCGAGGACCTTTCTTGTCGAGGCGCTGACAGAAACCTGGCGGGAAAGTCGCTTACGCGCATTCTCCATGAAGTTGCTGCGAATCACATCGCCCAGGTTTTCGAGGTAGTTCGCAATTGAGAGATAGCGGGACAGCAGACCGGGTTGGGGATCGATCAGCTGCCTCTGCGAGAGGCTGGCCAGGTATGTGATGATCTCTCCCTGGAGAGAATCGAGATCGCGGTCGAGCTTCTCCAGGTCGGCAATATCGCGATCGCTCCCTTCAATCGTAACCTGCAGGACCCTCCTCAGCATTTCGCGGGCCAGCATCGCCACACGTGTTAATTCCCGGCGGACCTGGTCGAGGGCCAGCGATGGTTGTTCCAGGTAGAACTGGTCCAGGTAGAGCGCTCGAATGCCCGGTGCCTGTAACTTCAATGGAGCCACCGCCTGCACCAGCCGCGCCATCGGCGCTGTAAGCCAGATGAACAGACACAGATTTCCCAGATTGAACAGTGTATGCGCGTTTGCGATCTGGCGGGGAAGGTCACCCGGAGAGAGCGTCCGAACCAGGGCCGCAAGGTAGCCAATCCATGGTAGCCAGAGAAGGACTCCCGTGGTGTTGAACAACACATGAATCAAGGCGGCCTGCACCGCTTCTCTTGGGCGTCCGATGGCCGCGATGATGGCGGTAACACAGGTCCCGATGTTCGCACCAAAAGCCAGAGCGATTCCCGTTTCGAGCGACAGCAAACCCTGCGCGGCCAGCACAATCACGACGCCGGTCGTTGCCGACGAGCTCTGAATGACGGCGGTAAACAGCAATCCAACACCAACGGCCGCCAGGGGGTGTTGAAGGCTTCCCACGGCATGGGCAAAAGGCGCCCACTCGCGGAGCGGGCTCGTGACGCCACTCATCAATTCCATGCCGAAGAAGATGAGCCCCAATCCCAGCAGCACCATTCCCCAGTGCTTGATTTTCTCGTTGCGACCGACCAAATCCATCAGGAAGCCGATCGCAATCAGAAGCAACCCGTACCGGTAAATCTGAAAGGCGATAATCTGGGCCGTTATCGTGGTTCCGAGGTGCGCCCCCAGAATGACTCCGATCGATTGATTCAAGGTGAGTAACCCGGCCGATACAAAGCCAACCACCAGGACTGTCGTTACGGATGAAGATTGAATGATCGCCGTAATGACGGTTCCGGCCAGAGCCGCGCTAAACCGGTTGGCCGTGAGACGGCCCAGCAGGTTCTTCATGCGGTTACCGGCTACGGTCTTGAGCGCCTCTGTCATCTGGCGCATTCCGTACAGGAAGAGGGCAAGCCCCCCACCGAGTCCGGTAATCAAGGCGCCGATCTCAATAGTGGCGACTGAGGGTGTTTCCGGCACGGCTATACTTCAAGCGTGGTTTGGTTCGCTGCGCATATCTGCGAAATGATGTGCCGATCGAAAGCCGTCCGACAAAGTCGAACGGCTTTCGCGGTCAAAAAAATGTCGGGATGACTGGATTTGAACCAGCGACCGCTCGCCCCCCAGACGAGTGCGCTACCCCTGCGCTACATCCCGTATTGTGCAGGTCGCCTGACCCACATTCTCCAGAGGCCCAAAGTGAAACGCCGGGTCAAGTACTTTGACCGAATCAGCCGACCGGCAATCGAGCGGCTGCGCTTCGGAGCCCCAGGGTTTCATCCAGTCCGGCCATAAGGTTCATGTTCTGGATCGCCTGGCCTGCGGCGCCCTTAACCAGATTGTCGACCGCGGATACGATTACCGACACGTTGTCCTCTGTTCGCACGGCAAAATCGACGAAGTTCGTGAGCTGGACTCTGGAAAGTGTGATGTCCTCGGGCGTTTCCCGAAAGCGCAAGAAAGGCTCCGATGCGGTGGCCTGCTTGAACTGGCTCAGGACACGCTCCGGATCTGGCCGGGACTTCCAGTGGATAACGATTGTAGAAAGAATGCCGCGAAAGATCGGCAATAGGTGGGGCGTAAAAACGATGCGGAAGCCCAGACCGCCATTCAGGCCGGTTTCGCTGTACTCCTGAATTTCCGGTTCATGTTGGTGGCGCAGAACCTTATACGCGCGAAAGTTTTCGTATACGCTTCCGAAAGCAAAGCCGGCGTCTTCTGTGCGTCCACCGGCCCCCGAAACTCCGGACTTGGCATCGACAACAATGCTTGAGATTTCTGTGCGCAGATCTCCGAGAAGAGCGATCGGCAGAATGGCTCCGGTCGCGTAGCAACCCGGATTGGAAACCAGGCTGGCCGTGCGAATGCGATCCCGGAACAGTTCGGGAAGCCCGAAGACGGCTCGCTCAACGAGTTCGAACGCCGTATGTTGCAGGCCATAACTTTGTTCCCAGCGCGCGCGATCGTGCAGGCGGAAGCTGCCACTCAGGTCCACGACCTGCCGGCCCTCCGATACGAGGGCCGGTACGAGCTCCAGTGAGGTCTGGTTGGGAACCGCCAGAAATACTGGAATGCCTTCCGGGATGGCATCCTGGTGCGAAGAGAAAGTGAGATCAAAACTACCTTCCAGTTCCGGAAAGACCGCCGCCAGAGGCTGGCCCACATGCCGGTCCGAAGTCAAATGGACCGGCCGCAGCGCCGGGTGACCGGCCAGAAGTCTCAGGAGTTCGCGGCCGGTTAGTCCGGCCGCGCCCAAAATAGCGATGTCCTTTGCCTGTGCCACCGGGAATGCTCCCTTTGTCCGACGCAAGGCGAACTGTGCTGTTGCGTCCTCTGAGAATGCTTGCTGCCTGGGCTTTGGTCATGCGCCGCCGTAGGCCCGACGGGGCAATACCGATTTTGGCGCAGTGACTGATTAGCCCGCCCCGGCGGCGATGATTTCCCCCGTTTCCGGATCGACTTCGATCTTGTCGGCGACGTCGGCCTTGCCAGCAGCAGCCGGAGCAGCGGGTGCCTTCCCGTTTCCATTGCTGGCGGCGTTCTTTTGCTGGGCTGCCAGGCGTTGCTCTTCGTGAGACTTACGCAGGTTGGCCTCGAGATCGTCGGCGATATCGGAATTTTCGTTCAAGAAGGTGCAGGCATTGTCACGTCCCTGGCCGATTCGGGTTTCCTGATACGAATACCAGGTTCCGGACCGCTCCACCAGGCCTTGAGTCACTGCCAGATCGAGCAGGCAGCCTTCGCGATTGATACCGTGCTCAAAGAGAATATCGAATTCGGCCTGGCGAAAGGGCGGGGCGACTTTGTTCTTTATGACCTTCACCCGCACGCGGTTGCCGAACGCCTCGTCCGCTTTCTTCAGGGTTTCGATACGCCGGATGTCGAGTCGGACCGAGGCATAGAATTTTAGAGCGTTCCCCCCGGTTGTCGTTTCCGGAGAACCAAACATCACGCCAATCTTGTGCCGAATCTGATTCACAAAAATCACGGTCGTATTGGAGCGCGAAATGGTGCCGGTCAGTTTCCGGAGGGCCTGACTCATGAGACGGGCATGCAAGCCCATTTGCGCGTCTCCCATGTTGCCTTCTATTTCTGATTTGGGGACCAGGGCGGCCACGGAGTCTACGACGATGATATCGACGGCGTTGGAACGGACCAGAGACTCAGTAATCTCAAGCGCCTCCTCACCGTTATCGGGCTGAGCGACGAGCAGATCGTCGATGTTTACGCCCAGCTTGCGTGCGAACTGGGGATCCAGGGCGTGCTCCGCATCCACAAAGGCGGCGATGCCACCGGCCTTTTGCGCATGAGCCACGGCCGAAAGGCAGAGGGTCGTTTTGCCCGACGATTCCGGACCAAAGATCTCGACTATGCGTCCACGCGGAAAGCCACCGATGCCCAGGGCAAAATCGAGGGTCAACGCGCCGGTCGGAATGTGCCCAATGGACATGTTGGGGCCCTGATCACCCAGTTTCATGATGGAACCTTTGCCGAACTGTCGCTCGATTTGCTGGATGGCGCCGTTGACCGCTTCCAGTCGTTCCTTCAGTTCGGGAGCGCTACGATCCCGGGACGATCCGCGCGGCACTTCAGTCTTTTTGGTGCTCTTGCTTTTTGCCATAAGGTCTACCTAGCCTTGTGCGATGTTGAGCCGGTCTGCTGCCGGCCCTTTCGCTTTTTTTCCATCGTATCCCGGGGGTGTGACATGATTCGGGGACATAATACCGCCACAAAATCCCCCATACCAAACATACGTCAAGGTGTTTTGTTGCTCTTCGGGCCCCATCCGAAGACAACTCCAGCGTAGCTCCGCCAATAGCTCACAATTCCCAGCGCCAGGATAAGCACCAACCCATAGGCCCCATAGATCGGAGAAGTCAGCAGGATGTGCCCGGCCGGTAGTCGGGTCCCAAGCCACGGATGCAAAATGTACCAGAGTGTGAGCCCCGCGATCCAGAAGACCCCGACCTTTCCCCAGATGTTTGGACGTCCCTGCATATCGCGCTTGAAATAGAGGTAGGTGCCGCCCCATACCCCCAGAATTTCCCGTATAAAGAAAAACACAAGCACCCAGAGCGGAAAGTTATAATACGCCGAAAGCACCACAAGCGCCGTCACAGAAGTCAATTTGTCGGCAATGGGATCGAGATAGCGGCCCATCATGGTCTCTTGATTCAGGTGCCGCGCCAAAAATCCATCCAGCATATCGGTCAGCATCACTCCCGCCACGATCAATACAAGACCGAGCAGGGCACCGCCCGATCCCGGGTTGCGGGCATGGTCGCGACCCAGCACGGCAAAGAACGGGATCATGAATACGCGTGTGACCGAAAGCAGGTTCGGCACGTTAAACCATCGTTCCTCAAAGACCTTCCGGAATTCCATTCCCTCTAAGCGGCCTTCGGTCTGTTTGAACGGTCAAGAGAATTCAGAGCCCGCGCTGGATGAGCCCTCCGGGTCGTCCACCGGGTTCAAAAATCGGGCGTCCAGCGACCGTCGGGCAAGATGGAAAGCGTCAGCCGCGGATGGGGCAGGACATCCTGGTTCAGGGAGGTCAGTCGCAGGGTGGCGCTACCGCCCTGTCCCGGTGTGTATTCACCTTCGCCGAACGCCTGGAAGGTTTGCGCTTCAGCGCGAACATCAAAGCGTACCCGCGCCCCATCGGTGGTGCGTTGCAGGCGCACACGCTCAAAGGTCGGAGTCCCGGTGTCCAGGGCGGCCGCGTAGGACAGGAGCTGGTTGATTCGCTCATCGGACGTGCCGATCGCTCCCGCTTCCACGGTGAGATTGCTGAAGGAGAGATGAAGGAGGTCTGCCGGGAGCCAGCCATCCGCATAGGCGCTGTAATTCATTCGAAAGAACGATGGAACCAGGTCCGAACCCGTCAGGGCCGTCCATGCGTCGCGGTTTTGATCCAGCCTGAGATTTGCGCTCAAATCGTGGTGGGGCATCGTATCGGTAAAAATCAAACTGTAGCGCATGCGAGCAGAGAAGCCCTCCGCACGGGTCTCGGGTAGTTCCAGAGTTATGCCATTGCGATCGACGCGCCCCCGCCAGATCAGCAACTCCGGCCATGGTTCCTCGCCGGGATGCTCAAGGCGTACGGTGAGATTTAGTCGGAGTCCTTCCAGATACGTGCGGTATAGATCTGTACGATTGAAGCGGGCCTGCCACAGGGGGCCATGGTTTTCCACGCGGTCCGCATCGGGCTGGCGCGCGGCGGTCATGAGGGCTTCGTAGGCGCCCAGTACCAGATCGGCCAGACGATCGGATTGCAGGCCGCGAATGGTGAGTTCCGTGTCCCCCTGGGCGGTCAGCGCAGGCCCTGCCAGATCGCCGGTGGACAACAGGCCCGGATTGACCCTGGCTTTCAAATCCAGATTCGCGTTTCGTAGCTCGCCGCGTCCGGAAATTTCCAGAACACGGGCTGTAGCGGGCCCCGACGTCTCGGCAGACCCATTGATTCGGAACTCTTCGACGGAGCCGCCGGTGCCGGGTATCAGCAGTGTGACGCCTTCGAGCGAAATGCGGCCGGCCGGCAAGAGCGCGGAGGGGGCTCCATCGACCGTCAGATCGACGCCGATCTGGCCACCGGGCCCAAAATTCCCGGGCGTCGGTTGCACAGCCGGTCCGGGCTCGATGAGGCTCTGCATGTGGAAGGAGCGATGGGCAGCCGAATCCTGCGAACTGCGCCGGTAGTCTGCCTGCAACTCGAAGCCCGGAGAATTCCAGGCGATGCGTGCAAAGGACGGCCCATCGCCACCAACCGGCCAGCCCAGATTCAGATGGATGTCGGCGCGCGGCTCCTCAACTTTCAGGAGGGCCAGTCCATTGTGCTGCAGGGCAACGTGACGCGCGCGACACTGGCCGGTGAGGTTCAGGCCCACGCCGGGGCCGTAGTAGTCCAGGCTGCCGGTTCCTGCCAGGAGGCCACGTTCCATGGCAAGGCCGTGGCCGGCCGCGAATAGGCCCGGGGCGCCAGCGTCGGCCAGGGCCAGAAGCAGACGCTCGGCCGGCAACTGCTCATAACGCAGTTCCAGGCGCAGGCGGCCGTCGCCGGCCAGATCGCCTCGAAAGCGCACCCGCGCGTCGGACCGGTGGTCGATTTCGCCCTGCAGTTCCCCCTGTAGCCGAAAACCGGACCCGGACCGGAGCGCCGCAAGATCAAGGTTCAGCTGTTCTCCGGGCGCCAGCCCCCCGGAATCCGGCAGTCGCGTACCGACCGAAAGATTCTTCAGCGTGATCAGAAGCCCGGGGCTCCAGCTAATCGTACCGATCGGCTGGAATTCCAGAAGTAACAGAGTGCGAATGAAGGCAAGAGTCGCTTGAGGGCTAACATCCGAACCGGTGGCGTGCACGTTTCTCAGAAGCAGACCGTCTATTTCGGTGCGATCTGAAAGCAGCTCCAGCAGGGACAGGTCGACTTCCAGGCTATCGGCCTCAAGTATCGTTTCGCCGGGATTGCCCCCCTGTTCCAGAGAAACCCGCAGATCCCGGAAGACCAGACCGTCGAGCAATCGGTATTCCAGAGACGAGCTTTCCAGCCGGATGCCTTCCGAGCGCAGCCGAACTCCGACCGCATGGCGAATTGCGTTTTGATCCAGGCGCCCGAGGACCATTGTTTCGAGCCCGGCCGGGATAAATGGCAGGACCGCCAGCGGCAGAAGCCATATCAGCACTCGGAGCAGTCTACGGCGCAGGCGACGGGGCATTGCTGGCAGCAAGGCGGCCCTGCGCAATGGGTCAAATTAAAAAACAAATGGACGGCGGGCGTGATCGACGCTTCCCTGCAGGTGTGGCCACAACTCTTTTGATCACTCTGGGCTTTTTGGGAGCGTGCTTCCTGTTGGTAGGCGTGGGCTTGTTGTGGGGTAAAAGCACCGTGCGCGGGTCCTGCGGCGGTGTGGCAAGCGGCACGGCGGACGAGAGTTGCTCGGTGTGCGGCGGGGATCCCAATCTCTGTACGGAATCGGGCGACGAGCGCCACTACAGCCGTCTCATGCAGGAAATTCAGCGGTCGCGACCCAAACGAGAACCCATACGTCGTTCCTGATAGGGTGACGTTACTACTCGCGGGCCAGCAGTCGTTCCATTCCCGGGCTGAGTTCTTCTCGAAATCCTCCGTTTTGGTCCGGAAGAATCCAGAGCGTCGCGTACTCCGGATAGCTTTGTAAGAGTTGTCTGCCCTCGGCGACGCTCAATACGATGAGGGTTGTGGCAAGCGCGTCGGCGGTCATGCAGAGGGGCCCGACGACACTTGCCGAAGCCACCCGGGATGCGGTCGGTCTCCCGGTGCGCGGATCGATGATGTGCGCGAAGCGCTGGCCGTCTCGTTCGTAGAAGTTGCGATAGTCACCGGATGTGGCCAGACTCATGTTCTCCATTTCCAGCACGCGCTCTATGCTGCGCGTTCCATCGTAGTGCGGTGTTTCGATGGCGATACGCCAGGGGCGTGTGGCCTGTCCCTGGATTTGGGCCGCACCCACCCGGACTTCCCCGCCGATCTCCACCATGGCGGGGCCCCATTCCTGCACACTCATGAATACCTGATCGACGACGTAACCTTTGGCGATCGCGTTTAAGTCCAATCGGGCAAGCTCGGTGTGACGCACCAGTCCGTTCGCCGCCAGTGTCATTCGTTCGAGCCCGCTTGCCTGCAATACATCCTGAACTTCGCGCTCGGCGGGGGGTGTCGCCGGAGGCACGGCCCCGGGCCCGAATCCCCACAAGCGAAAGAGAGCCTCCCGTCCCGGATCGAACGCGCCACCGCTCGCGGCGTGCAGGCGTTGTGATTCCTGGATCAAAAGGCGCATTTCCCGGGACACAGGAATTGTTGTGGAAGGCGGAGCAGCGTTGAGCTTTGAAATCTCGCTTTCGCTATCCCAGGTGGAGAACACTGCGTTCAGCCGTTGTATGGTGGCCAGCACCTGGTCCTGGGCCGCAATGGCGCGATCCCGGTCCATGCCCGCCTGCGCGATGCGAATGTTGTAGGTCGTACCGAGGGCGGGGCCCCGTAGCCAGACACCGGAGCTCTCGAGTTCGAGACTGTGCCCGCTATCGTTCTGCTGGCAGCCAGAGAGCAGCAGGAGAAAAACAAAAAGGCGCCGGAGCATTTCCCGGCGCCTTTTCCGATGCGGGCGATTGCGGTTCAACTTCCGAAGTCGTCGAAGGCAATCATGTCCTGCTCCACTCCCAGGTCGTAGAGCATCTTCTGTACGGCATCAAGCATCATGGGCGGCCCGCACAGGTAGTACTCGATTTCGGTCGGGTCGGGATGATCCTTCAGGTAGTTGTCGAGGACCACCTGATGAATGAACCCGGTGTAACCGGTCCAGTTGTCTTCGGGCTGCGGTTCTGACATTGCCACATGCATCGAGAAGTTCGGGAATTCCTTTTCGATGGCACGAAACTCATCTTCGTAGAACATCTCGCGGACCGAGCGCGCACCGTACCAATAGCTGACTTTGCGCTTGCTTTTCTTGGTGTGAAAGAGGTCGAAAATGTGGCTTCTGAGCGGCGCCATACCGGCTCCACCGCCGATGTACATCATTTCACGATCGGTCTCTTTCATGAAGAATTCGCCGTACGGTCCGCTGATGGTGACCTTGTCGCCGGGTTTCAGATTAAAGACATACGACGAACAGATCCCGGGCGGCACATCCATACCGGGAGGCGGGGTCGCGATGCGAATGTTTAACATCACAATATTGCCTTCGGCCGGGTGGTTGGCCATTGAGTAGGCTCGGAAGATCTCCTCGTCGTTTTTGACGGTGTACCTCCAGAGATCAAAGTGGTCGTAGGCGTCCCGATATTCGGGTTCAATGTCGAAGTCCTTGAACTTGATGTCGTAGGTGGGCACGTAGATCTGAATGTAACCACCGGCTTCAAAGTGCATCACCTTCCCATCGTCGATGTCGAGCACGAGTTCTTTGATAAACGTGGCCACGTTGTGATTCGAGCGAACCGTGCAGGTGAACTTCTGAATGCCGAAGATTTCTTCCGGTATCCCGATCTTCAGGTTGTTCTTGACTTTAACCTGGCATCCGAGTCGCCAGTGCTCTTTGACTTCTTTGCGCGTAAAGTAGCCGACTTCGGTGGGCAGGATGTCGCCCCCGCCATCGAACACCTGGCATTTACACATGGCGCAGGTTCCGCCCCCGCCACAGGCTGACGGAAGATAGATGCCGGAACTTGAAAGGGCACTCAAGAGTGACGCCCCGGCAGGCACGTCCAGCGTCTTGGACGCATCATTGTTGATGATGACCTTGACGTTGCCTTGAGTAACCAGCCGCTTTTCCAGAAACGTGATCAGGATGACGAGCATCATGATCACCATGGTGAAGATTAAGAAACTGAGGCCGACTATCATCATAATTGAATTCCTACAAAGCACATAAACCCGATCGCCATAAGACCCGTGATGATCATGGTGATACCAAGGCCCCGTAGCCCCGGTGGAATGTCGGAGTAGCGTATTTTCTGGCGAATGGCGGCAAGAGCAACAATGGCCATCATCCAGCCGACTCCGGCAAAAATGCCGAAGACTGTGCTTTCTGCAAAGTCATAGCCTTTGGTGCCCATAAAGAGCGAAGTTCCGAGGATCGCGCAGTTCACCGCAATCAAGGGCAAAAAGATACCCAGCGCCGAGTAGAGCTTTGGCGAGACCTTATCGATGATCATCTCAACGATTTGCACGAGCGCGGCGATGACCGCGATGTAAGTAATAAACCTGAGGAAGCTCAGGTCCACCGTCGGCAGGCCCGCCCAGGCGAGGGCGCCGTCGTTCAAGAAGAGGTCATTGATCAGCCAGTTTACCGGCGCCGTGATTCCGTTTACGAAGATTACGGCGAAGCCCAGACCGATAGCCGTTTCGATCTTTCGGGAAACGGCCAGGAAGCTGCACATGCCCAGGAAGAACGCCAGGATGATGTTTTCGATGAAAACCGCTTTGATTGCTACGTTTACGAGTTCAGCCATGACTTTTTCCTAATGACTTTCGAATTTCTTCGATATTGTCCGCTGCATCCAGATGATGAGACCCAGCACGATGAAGGCCCCCGGCGGCAGAATCATGAGGCCGATGTTGTGATAACCGGCCGCGTAGAATGATTCGGGAACCAGGCGCAGTCCGAAGAAACTGCCGTTGCCCAGAACCTCGCGTGCTGTGGCGACCAGAAGCAAAATCGCGCTGTAGCCGAGGCCGTTGCCCAGACCATCCAGAAACGAAGGCCAGGGGCGATTCGCCATCGCAAAACCTTCCGCCCGTCCCAAAAGAATGCAGTTGGTGATGATCAGGCCCACGAAGACCGACAGCTGCTTGCTCATTTCAAAGAGGTAGGCCTTGAGAATCTGATCCACAACGATCACGAGCGTCGAAATCACCGCCAGCATCACGATGATTCGAATCTTCGAGGGGATCCACTGTCGAATGGAGGATACGATTACGTTGGAAAGAGCTACGACCACGGTGACGGCGACCGCCATGACAATCGTGACCCGCAACTGTGTCGTCACCGCCAGGGCCGAGCAGATGCCCAGCACCTGCAACGTGATGGGGTTGTTGTCCCAGAGCGGATCCTTTACGGCCGCCCGCTCCTTCTTTCCGAACAGGGGCTGGCGCGGGGCCTTCTGAACTGGAGTATCAACTGTCTGGGTTTCACTCATAATGAAGTCTCCTTAGATGGGTGCCTCTGCCGTGCGGATCGTCTGAAAATATTCGTTATAGCGTCCCAGATCTTCCCGGAGGAACCGCGTAATACCCTGGCCGGTAATTGTTCCGCCACTGATGCCATCGACGTAATGGTTCAGGGACTCACCTTCATGTAATTCAGCCGCCTTGCCTTTGACCACCGCAATCGACACGAATTCGCCCTGATCGTTCAGGATCTTTTTGCCCCGAAAATTGTTTGTAAACCACGGTTTGGAGCATTCGCCGCCGAGGCCAGGCGTCTCCTGATGCTTGTAGAAGCGGATATCGGCAACCGTATTCAGATCGGGTTCGAGGGCGATGTAACCGTAGATCATGTCCCAGAGTCCGTAACCCTCGACCGGCACAATGTAGTACTTTAATTGGCCTTCGGGTTGGTACAAAAACAGCAGGTTGTATCCGGGGTCGTACTGCTCTTCGGTCTGCCCGGCGCTCGCCGCGAGCAGGCTGAGCTTTTCCTGGAATATCTGGATAATCTCAAAGGCCTGCTTTTGGTCGAGTTCCTCCCGGTTGTATCCGAGTCGTGTCACAAGTTCGGATTTGATCTCGTCGAGCGGAACTTCGCGGTTGTTTTGGTCCACAATGCGCGCATGAAAATTCTGCTCGAAGGTTGCGATCAGCTCGCGGGGATTACGCCGCATCTGGGCGGCGATTTCCTCGTCCGGATAGCCGGCGACGGACAGTATGTTTTTGATCACATCGAGCCGTTGCGCAACGTCCTGGGCCGGCTTGAGGTAGGTTGCCGCCACCGCCAGAGACACACTGCAAACGACGCAGATCAGAAACGCAAAGGCGAAAGTGAAAGTGTTACCGCGCTGCACGGGCCATCCTCCTCTTAATATTGCCGCGCACCACAAAATGGTCGATCAGGGGTGCGAAGATATTGAAAAACAGAATCGCAAGCATCATGCCTTCGGGGTAGGCCGGGTTCCAGATGCGGATCAGAATTGTAAGCACGCCGATGGCGATACCGTAAATCCACTTGCCTGTCTCGGTGGCGGCCGCGCTGACCGGGTCCGTCGCCATATACACCGCGCCGAAGGCGAAGCCGCCCATGACCAGGTGGTAGTAGGGCGGCAGGGCAAGGAAACCGGAGAGCGATGAAGTCGGGTCGTGCGGCGCAAAGAGCGTCAGAAACGAAGCCATGCCGAGCGCGCCCACAACGCAGCCGGCCATGATGCGCCAGCTGCCGACGCCGGTTCCAATGAGGATGACGGCCCCCAGAAGACACATCAGAGCCGAGGTCTCACCGATGCTGCCCGGCACAAGCCCGACCAGCAGATGCCAGAAGTCGAGTTGGGCAAAGGTATTCGTGGCCAGCTGCGCAACCGGGCTTTGGGCCGCTGGAGTGTTCGCCACGGTCAGAAGCGCCGTTGCGCCCGAAAAAGTATCGTAGCCTGCAACCGGAGACAGAGCGCTGTTGTGAAACAGGAACCCATCCAGCCAGCTTTCGCCGGTTATGGTACGTATCCAGGGCTTGTTTCCGGAAATATCGATGGGAAACGAGAAGAACAGAAACACCCGGGCCGTAAGGGCCGGGTTCAGGATATTCATACCGGTCCCGCCGAAGATTTCTTTGCCAATCACGACGCCGAAACTGACTCCCACCGCAACCTGCCAGAGGGGAATCGTGGGGGGCAAAGTCAGAGGGAACAGGATGCCGGTAACCAGAAAGCCTTCGGATATCTTGTGACCGCGAATCGTTGAGAACAGGGCTTCCCAGAGGCCACCGACGGCGTAGCTCACCAAAATGATGGGCAGTTCCACCATCGCACCGTTGGCAAAGAGCTGCCACCATAGAAGCTCGGTGTGCTCTCCGTAAACGCGCGCCATCTGGTAGCCCGTATTATAGAAAGAAAAGAGCACCACCGGGATGAGCGCGAAGACGACCATGATCATGACGCGCTTCAAATCAATGGAATCGCGCACATGCGGCCCGGTATCGGTTACGTCGGGCGGCGTGAACAAGAAGGTGTTCTGGGCGTCCCACAACGGATGCAGGATCTCCAGCTTGCCGCCCTTCTGAAAGAGATGGTCGTATTTCTGGATCTGTTTGAGCAGGAATTTCATGCCTTTCCTTTTCCGGTTCGGTCCGGTCGCCTCATGTCAACTCGGCTCGCATCATATCGAGGCCTTTCTGGATGATCTCGGTAAATTCAGTCTTTGAAGGACAGATATAACTGCAGAGTGCGAAGTCTTCCGGGGCGCACTCAAGAATTCCCAGTTGCTCCATCAACTCAATGTCCTCAGCCAGAATAGCTTTCACGAGCTGCTCGGGGAGCACGTCCAGCGAAATCACCCGGCGGTAGTCGCCGGTTTTAACCAGCGCGCGTCCTTCGCCATTCCGGTTGGTATGCATGGAAAACTGTTTGATGGGCAAAAGTGCTGACGCGAAAGCCCGGGACCAGGTGGGTCGAAAAAACCCCGGCAACATCCAGCCAATGAAGTGCTGCTCCCGTCCTTCGGGAATCACGGTAACCAGATCGTCGTAGAAGCCCAGGCTATCGTCTTTCTGAACCTTCTTACCGGTCAGCACGTTGCCGGAGATGATGCGTTGCTCGCCTGCTTCCAGGTCTGCGCCGACCAGCGACTCGATTGATGCTCCCGCACGGGCGTGCAGGTAGCGTCGGTGTTTGACTCCCGGACCGGCCAGGGCGACCAGGCGTTCCGTCGGGTACTGACCAACCAGCAGGTAGCTTCCAATTTGTACGAGGTCGCGGGCGTTGATGTACCAAACGCAACGGGTCGGCGCCGTGATCGGGTCAATGCGTTCGATGTGGGTGCTGACCAGACCGGCTGGATGTCGGCCGGTGAAGCGATGCAGTTCGACACCCTTCGCATCGCTGAAGATGGATTTCTGTACCGCGCCGCTTACTACAACGTGCACGCTGGGGCAGAGCACGCGCATTGCTTCAATGCCAGCTTCGAACTCGGCGAATTTACCCTTTAGCGCAAATTCCGGATTCGCGGCCAGCGGCGCGCTATCCATGCAGTTCACGAAAATGGAGGTGGGCTGATCGTCCGGGCGGGCCACGGTATCGAACGGGCGGCGCCGCAGAAACGGCCAGACACCGCCGGCCAGAAGGTGCTCTACCAGTCTTTCCCGGGAGACCTTGCTGATCTCCCCGGGTCGAAAATTCTCGAATTGTTCGAAGTCGTCCGAGCTGGACTGAATGGAGATGCGTTCGATGGCGCGACGGTGGCCATACTGGATGTCCTGGATGCGTCCCGCCGCCGGTGAGGAGAAGCGGATCTCCGGGTGCGCCTTATCGACGAAAAGCGTCGTGCCAATCTTTACTGTATCGCCGACCTTCACGTGCAGGCGCGGCTTCAATGCCCGGAACTCTGTCGGACGTACGGCGAAAATGGAGGGTCGCGGAGCGTCCGCGGTCTCTTCGGTCGGTGCGCCAACGATGGGCAGGTTGTAGCCGCGTCGGACCTTGTGCGTCTTCATGGGTCTTCTGATTCTCCGGTGTAAATGGGGGAGGCACCCGGCTGGTGTTTGGTGTCGCTTGTGCGCGGACCCTGGCCCTCTGTAGAAGCACTCCGCTTTGAGTATAACGCGTGATCAACGAGAAATTTTTTCAGCGCCGAATTCCTGCGAAAAAGTAGGCGTGCTCAGCGATCAATCGCCGGTACCAGGGCGGCTTCGTGAATCCAACCGCTCAGACCATCCGAGTTCTCGACCCGGAGCCAGACGCCACTGACCGTTTCGCCGTTTTCCTGGCGTTGCCGGTAGCGATTGGGCGTGGATTGCTGTGCGTAGAGAACGGCCCGGGCCGGCAGGCTGGCAACGATGCGGGAACGCGTGGTCGGTCGCTCGTGAAGCACGGCCGGTCGCAGCGCCAGAAGCGGCCGGAGCAGGGCGCCCTCATGGCGGGCCCAGAACAGAACGGCCTGGTCCACAGAGCGGGCATTCTCGGGCTTCACGCCGGCCAGTCTGAGGCGCAGGAGCGCTTCGATTGCGCGCGGGCTTCCGATTGCTGCCAGATACTCGATGGCGGCCGCCTGGAGCGGGGCTTCGTCCGAAAGCATCTGGATCGCAACCGGTACCGCTCCGTCGTTCAGCTGGCGTGCCAGGGACCTCAGGGCGCCGGCCCGGAGTCGCGGTCCGCCGCTACGGAGTTCCGCCATCAGTTCTGTTGCAGCGCGTCCGTCCGAAAGGCGTCCCAGGGCTATGACGCTGTTTTGTCGAATCGCGGCCGAAGCATGGGCAAGTCCACGCCGTAGCAAGGGCAGGGCGCCCGTCTGTTCGGGGCCCAGCGCCTGGGCCAGGTAGCGATACAACAACTGCAGCTCAACCGCGCTCAGGTTTTCTTCATAATATAGGTTGATCAGAAAGTCGATCGCCTGGCCGTCCAGGTGCTGGTGCAGGGAGCGAAAGGCCTGATCTCGTCCGGCCCGGTCCTCGGTGCGGATGGCGCTTTCGAGGAGGCGGGCAATTTTCGGGTCCGCCGGGCAGTCGCCCAGACCCTGAAGCGAAAAAGAGCGGACTTCGGGTTCTAGAGCCGTCGCCGCCGCAACGGCCAGGGCGGCGCAGTCCGGAGCCTGGGCGAAAACAAGACCGGTCGGCACAAAAAGGCCGGCCGGCAAGACCAATGTGAGCCATCGTTTCAGACGGGACCTCGCTTCCTATATCTGTCGGCAGGCTTGCGGTCACTTTCCATTGACAGACAGGCCCTTTTGCAAGTATGGGAAAAGGGCGCAACCCCCGAACTTTCTGCTCGTCTTACAACAAGAGCCGCCCGCACCAGGACAACCATGTTAAAACGATTACTTATAGCCATGTTCTTTCTGGTGTCTTTAGACGCCCTGGTCAGCCCCGCCCGGGCCGACGATGGCCAGGATGCCCTGACCGCACTGCGACGGCTGGTGGGTTTGATCCGTTACGAAAGAAACGAGCAGGCATTGGGCCTGATCGCGACCGATCGCATGGTTTCGTTCCTGCTGGGATCGAACAGCGCGACACCGGAACAGAAATCCCGACTTGCCAGCCTGCTCGGTGAGTACATCGAACTCAAGGCCTTCCCGATGGCTCTTGAGTACTTCAAGGACATCGATTTAACCTACGACGCGCCCACGACTGTGGGCGAACAGGTGCACATCCGGTCCAGCGTTCTGTACGGTGGCTCCGAGCAGGTGACGATGACCTGGGTAATGGCGCGCGTCGGCGCCGATTACAAGCTGGTCGACTTTCTCGATCAGCAGGGCCAATCCCAGATGACGGTGAATCGGGATCGGGTAATCACGCCTTTGATTAACCAGCGTGGGGTCGACGGTCTGATTACCCAGATGCAAACAACCATCAACGGCCTGCGCCAGCAGTAACGCATGCGCGACTTCGTGCTTCGGTTTTGCGATTACTATCTGCGGCGTCCGTACGGCAGTCTCGCGGTCGTTCTCGGCGTTCTGGTGTTTGCGGGCTGGGGCGCCTACCAGCTGGAAATCAACTCAAATCAGCTCGATACGCTGCCGCCGGACCTACCCCACGTCATGGAAGCCCGCCGGGTTACCGAGATGATCGGGGGCACAGGCTTTACGATTATCACGCTTAAGTTTTCCGAACGATCGGAAGCGGACCAGATTTTCGAGCAGGCCGTCCAGTTGAGCGAGTGGTCACGGGACGAAGAAGCAGCCAGGTTGCGCGCCCGCGCCCAGGAACTGTACGATCGCGATCTCGAACAGAATCGGCAGATGGCCGAGCGTCTGAAGGCGGCCAGCGATCAGATCGTGGAGTTGCTCCGCCAGCGCGATGACGTACGCTACGTTCGCCACAAGATCGATCTTGATTTTATTCAAACCCGAATCCTTTACTATATGAAGACGCCCGATTTGCGCGAGGCCTTTCGTCGCATCGGACTTAAACGGGATGAATTGATTGAGCGGGCGAACCCGTTTTTTTTGGACCTCGGACAACCCCGCTATCATCTGGATCTTTCTGACATTCGTGCGCGGTACAGCAAAATTGGAAAGAAGGAGATCATAGACGACTACTATGTTTCGCCCGATCGTCGCATGATGGTGATCGTTGTGAAGCCCTCCTTTTCCCACGACAACATCGGTCGTAGCGAACGCTTTCTGAACGACATCGCCTCAAGCATGAAGGAACTGGGGCTCGAGGAGCAGGGCATCGAGGTCGGCTTCACCGGCTCCTACCCCAGCTACGTTCAAACTTATGAAGCTCTGCGTGAGAGTATCTATCCAACTCTGGCACTGGCCATCGCGGGCATTTCGCTTGTACTCATCTTCGCGTTTCGGCGCGCCACGCTCATCCTGGCCCTGTTACTGGCCCTCGGCTACGCCATCGTCGTTACTTACGGACTGACCTACCTGGTGTTCGGGGAACTCAACCTCATTACGTCTATGTTCGGAGGAATGCTGGCCGGTTTGGGCGTGGACTTTGGCATCCATCTCATCTATCGTTTTCGTGATGATTATGCTCTTTCCGGCGAATTGATTGAATCCTTAAAGGCTGCCATCGGGCATACCGGCGCCGCGGCCCTGTACTCGGCCGGTTCCACGACGGTGGCTTTTTCTTCGCTGATCATTTCTGATTTTCGTGGATTCAGCGAGTTCGGCATCATTTCGGCCTACGGGATCATCATTACGGCTTTTACAATGTTTTTTCTGACGCCCCTGCTTTTGGTCATTGCCGAGCGCTTTTTTCCGGGCGCCTTCAAGCGCCACATTCGGGAAGATCGCGACCACACCCGGGAGGACCGCCTGGAGAAGCGGCTTCCGCTACCATTGATTTCGCGCGTGATTGTGAGCGTCTTTGTGATTCTTATGATTGCAGGGTTGTGGTTGGCTCCCGGTGTACGTTGGGATCACGACGTGCGCAACATGATCGACAACAGCATTCCGGCCAACGTTCTGGAAGAAGAAATGCACCTGCGTTACGAAGTTGCCGGAGACCCTCTCGCCGTGGCGCAGGAGTCCCTGGACGAAGCGCGCTCATTATGGGAGTTCATGGAACCTCTGCCGCCCGAAATGAGCGAGCATGTCGCTCAGGTCGTGTCCCCGTACTCGTTTGTTCCGCCGGCATATCAGCAACGCGCGAACTATCTTCTAATACAACAGTTTCGCCAGCAAAATAGCGTTATTCGTCCGGGCCTCCTGCCGCCGGCCTACCAGCCGTTGTATCCCGTTTATGAACGCCTGGTCAGTCAGCGGCCCTTCGGCATTGAAGATGTGCCCGAAGAACTGATCGAAGAGTTTCGCTCACAACCGGAAAGCCGCTACCAGGGCTGGTTGACCTTTCTGTATCCCGAAGTCAGCCGCCTCTACGACCAGAAAGATCTGGTCGCGCTCGATGATCTGGTCAGTCATTTGCGTTTCCCGGTCGTGGGCCGTCATACGATCATGAGCATGGCCTACATGCGGCCGTGGTGGGAGAACCTGACCGGCCGCAGGTTCGGCGGTTCCACCGAAGCACAGGCGGCGCAGGGATTTCAGATATCGGAGCGTGATACCGGGGCGGTTCTCGACATGGCCAACCGCGCGACTCCCGGGCAGCTACGGACCCTCAGTCTTTCCGAACTCATGATCGAAACGGTAATTGCCGGTCGTCCTTATGATAGCCTGGAAGCTCTTCAGGCGAAGACTCTCAAAGCGCGGGCGATCGGTTCGACCTTGCTCGTGGCCCAGTTTACGCAGATTGTGTTGCGGGAAAGCTGGTTTCTGGTCGTAACGACTCTGGGCCTGGTCGTTGTAATCCTCTGGCTCAGCTTCCGGCGCGTGCTTTCGACGCTGGTGGCTCTGGCCCCCCTCTTTTCGGGACTTGTGATTCTCGCGGGCTGGATGGCGCTTTCGGAGGTGCGCATCAATTACTTCAATATTGCCGTTCTTCCGATCATTGTGGGTTACGGCATCAACAATGGTATTTTCGTGTTCTACCGTTATCTTGAGAGCGGTTCCATCTTTCATGCCCTGTATCACACAGGTATGGCGGGCATCGCCTCGTCGCTCACGTCTCTTGCGGGCTGGGGGGCAATCGCGACGACCAGCCATCCGGGCCTGCGGTCCATGGGCATTCTCGCTTCTATGGGACTTGTGACCATGATGGTCGTGACTCTGGTGCTCTTACCGGCGATTCTGGTGCTCTTGAATCACTGGATTCCGGATGCGATCGCCCGCCTGCGCGCCAGGCATTCGATGGCCGGTCCGGATTCAAATTGACGCCCGGCGGTTTCCGGGTGGAAAAGCATTGTGGTGGCGCTCAAACAAAAAATCGGCTCGCTTCTGCAGAAAGACTACTTTCGCGCCGTAGTGCTCTGGCCAACGCTCTTCTTTCTGTTTCTAGTGCTCGCCAATGCGAAGATCTTTCGCATGGAGTATCTGGAGTACGGTGACATTGCTCTTACGGCCCTGCAGATCGAGAGGGCCTCGGAATTTCGTGAGCTGGTGGGCATCTATTCCCGCGGTCCTTTCAATCATTTCGGTCCGATTTCGTTCTATTACTTTGCGGCCATGGAATTGCCCCTGGCATTCGTAAAGAGCCCCCACGGCCGTCACATGCTGGCCCAGGCCCTTGCCAACCTGCTGGTTGTTTTTGGAATTGCTCACATCCTCTTTCGTTCTCTGGGTAGCGTGCGGCGGGTGCAGTTCTTCTTGCTGATTCTGCTGTTTGGTCTGGCGCCGCTCGGGTCGGGGTTCTTTTTTGATATATGGGGGCCGGCGATCATCGTGCTGCCGTTGCTCTGGTACTATCTGGCCTGCATGCGGGTCGGACTGGGTGAGTCGGAGTATATTGTGCCGGCCACGGGTGCGGCGGTGCTTGTACTTCACAACAATATCAGCGGCACGCCGGTCCTTGTGCCCCTGATGTTTGTCAGTCTGGTGCTTTTTGTGCGTTGTCGCAGGCGCAGTGGAGCCGCGGTTTTCTCCGGTCGGGACGCGCGCTATGCCACCCTGGCGCTTCTGATTGCATTGTTCACTTCCATACCCCCGTTGATTGATCAGTTTGCGGGCCAGCACAACATCAGTCGTATCGTCAGTTATTCGTTGGGCAACACGAGCGTACGAAAGTTCGACACGACTGCGGCGTACGTCTTTGATTTTTTTGCGCGCCCGTTTCAGCCGTTCTTCGATGTACCTGGTCTTTTCGTGATGCTGGCGCTGTTTGCGATGCTCTTATTTCATCTTCGGAGCGAGAATGCCTTTCTTCGTCTCCTGGTCCCGTATTCAATCCTGATTGTGTTTTTGAACCTGGCGGCGGCCTTAAAAGTGCCGGGGGACATGGTGCCGCATATTTTCTGGCATTCTTTCGGATTGATTGCGCTCATCATATTCGGCGCCGCTCTGGTATTGGTCGATGCATTCGGACAAGCGGTCGGGAAGACTGAGATTGCCTTTCGGCGGGCGCACTTTCATTTGAGCTGGGTCGGGCTGGCTCTGGTGTGTCTGCTTTATTACCGGCCGTCCCTGGACTACGACGATAGCGCGGCCGTCTTCTTCGATCAGTTCCAGCCGGTTCGAAGCGAAACGTATCAGATCTACTTCACGCCCGAGAATCTTGAACAGGGCGCTTTTGCCGCCGGCCTCGCCCTCAAGTTCTATCGGGAAGGGTATCGGGTTTGTTTTCCGTCCGAATGGCTGTTTGTGTATTCCGGGCACATGGCCTGTCCGACAAACGAAAGGCTTATCCGTCTGACCCTGCAACGCAGTGATTCGTCTCTGACCGAGCCCCCCGCACAAAACCTATTTCGCCTCGGTGAACGCGAGATCCTTGTCTCAAGGGACACTCCATGAAACCAAAGCCAAAAGGAAGCCGAAAACAAAGGCGAAGAGCCGTAATGTTCGGGCTGCTTTTTTTAATCGGGTGTTCGTCGTCGCAGACCTTTCTTGATCCGGGCTTCGCGAACTCCGGCGGGCAGCATTACAAACGTATCGTACTTGTGCTGGAACCCGGCGAACTTGACCGGGCCGCCCACGCGCTTCTGCTTGGCACGAGCCTCGAATATATTGGCCACCACAAAGAATACATTCTGTATGGGGCGGGTATAGAGCGCGCGGAGCGGCGTGCCGCTGGCTTTTGCGCGGGTGGCGATTATGAGGCGGACGCCTACCTGCTTCTGAAAGTGGAGCGCGCGACCCTGGAGGGTGCGCGCTTTCTGTTTTCGGTGAAAGCGGGCCTGCACGATTGCGCCGATGACAGCAAACTCTGGGCCGCCGAATACGGAAGTGCCTATCCGCGTTATGATCAGGACCTCGCGGCCACGATCCGGGGTTTTCAAAACCGATACGGTGTGCAAACGGGCCCGTTCATTCCAGGCGTCTATTTGATTACCCGTGAGCTTTTTGAAAGCCTGCCGGACCCGGAGCTATCCGGGGATGACATACTTGAAAAGATCGACATCGACGCCCGCGGTCCGCGCCTGGATTTGTAAGCACAGAGCGCCGGCACTCGGGGCAGCCCGGGACTGCGTTATCCGTTGGCCGTCGACCTGGTCAGAAGCAGGCGTACAGACTCGCTGAATCGCGTCTCAATGCCCGGCTCCTCTTCCCTCAATTGAGCGGCTTCCTGTAAAGCCTGCGCTTCTTGTTCGATTGCCATGAGAAACTCCACATGAGCCACGCGCAGTTGCAACTCGTGGACCTGGTCGGCGCCGATGGCCGGTCGAAACGCAATCGCAAGAGCGTTTGCGTAGGGCTCGGGTGCGTTTAGATCGTGCATGCGAAATGCGGCTCCGTGCAGTTCTGCGATTCGGCGTACAAGACTGAGTCCAATTCCAGAAGCCTGGCCTTCACTGCCGGGCGAGAATTCCCGTGTAAGGTTTTCGACCTCTCCGGGCATGATCACGTGGCCCGGATCGCGCAGCAGAAGCTGCACGCCCCCATCTTCGTGTTGCGCGATCTCGATCCACAGGCGGGACTTGCGGCCTGTCGCGTGTTTCAGACAGTTGTCGGCCACTTCTTCAATCAGCAGCCGCAACAGGCTGGGGTCGCCCCGGATTTCTGTGTCCGTTCCACATTTCAGATCTAATTCCAGATCCGGGTGCAGGCGCCGGAGCAGCGCGACCTCCATCTCCGCCAGTCGGTCCAGACGTACGTTTTGCATGTTCGGCCCTTCGCGCGCCAACCGACCAAAATGCAATTCCAGGCGCTGCATGCGCCGGCTCATTCGACCGGCCATTTCGATGATGTTCATCAGGTCCTGAGTGAGGCCGGGGCCGAGAGCGTGGCCGGGCCGATCCAGCATACCCACACAGCGCTCGAGCATCGCCTCCAGGGGGGCATTCATCTCGCGGGCGGTGCTGGCAATGAATCGGTTCTTGCGATGATCCAATTCACGTAGTTTGCGGTTTGCCCTCCGGAGCACGTCGCGCGATCGGCTCAGATCGCGGTGGACATGGTAACGGTCGATCGCAAGCACCACGATCATCGCCAGGACGAAGAAGAGCATTCCGGCCGCTGCAAAATACGAATCGAATCGTTCCGGCATTCGAACGCGGAGCAGGTTTGCGCCTACAAAAGCGCTCAAACCCGCGCAGGTTGCGTATGCGCGCTTCTGGCGGCGGAGCAGTGCGAGCACGAGCATTGCGCCGGCCAGGACGTGCAGGCCGACGGTGATCGCAAACACTGCGGTTGGCACAATACCCAGAAATGCCATGAAAGCGTTCAGCAGTCCGAAGGCTGTTACGACCGCAGTAAAATCCCGCGCACCATGCCGGGTGCTCGCCCGATAACCCAACAGCCAGGGGGCTCCGGCGCCCCGGAGCCCGGAAAAGAGGGCATGCAGGAACAGCAGCGATAAGGCCGGTAGAAGCCCGGCTTCGGAGGCCCGCACCAGGCGGGCCATCGCCGGGTGGTCGGAGGCGAGAGCGGTCAGTGCCGAAAGACCGGGAAGCAGTGAAAAGTACAGATGGGTACGGTTTGCCGGCTGTACGATCCAGACGCAGGCATTGTAGAATGCGGCGACCGCGAGTATTCCCGGGATGGCGTGGTGCAGTGACTCCGAATTCAGGGTGAACCACTCTTTGTTCACCGTAGAGAAAGCCGTATTTATTCGCGGATCATTTGCGAGGCGAGACTGAAATAAGAAAGTCCCTTTTCACCCGCCAGACTCTCCAGGGCATGGCCCATGCCGAGACTGAAAGGAATGCGCCCCGAGACAAGCGAACGTACATCGGTCTTCACCTGCGGATACATATTCAGCCGGAACTGCTGTTGATCCGGGAAGCCAGCCTCGCGACGGTAATTCTCCATCACCTCGACGAGACTGAGCTGACCATCGATCAGGCCGGCCTTTTGAAATGTATCGGCAGTCCAGACACGCCCTCCCGCCACCCGGTGCACCTGTTTCTCTTCACAATTTCGACCGAGAGCCACACGTCCGACGAAAAGCTCGTAAGATTTTTTCAGTTCGTCGCGCACGATGCGTTTTGTGCGTTCACTCAGTGGTCCGGTTTCCGAAAGGATCTCGCGGCCTGGCTTTCTGCCCAGGGAACGTCGATCGACCCCGACCCGTTGGTACAAACCGGTCAGGTTGGGTCTAATGCGTATCACACCGATGGAACCCAGCAATGAGATCGCCGGGGCGTAGATGCGGTTTGCCGCCGACGCGATATAGAAGCCCCCGGAGGCGCAGGTGGCGCCCACCAGGGCAAAAACCGGCTTTTTGCGCGAGAGCGTGTAGACTGCCTCGAACAGGAGTTCCGAGGCGTCCGCCGAGCCGCCCGGGCTGTCTATATAAAGGAGCACCAGTTCGTCCCGGCTTCCGGCCAGCCCGTAGATCAGGTCCCGTAACGGTTGGGCCTGGATGCCGTGGGCTTTCTGGGGCTCCTGCCGTCGGCCCATCGTAATGGCGCCGTCCATGACGACCAGGGCCACGGAAGGGAGTGCCCGCATTTTCCAGGGCGAGTAGGCACGCCGCCCCATACGTCGCAGGAGGGTTGTTTCGTTTGTGATCTGGCGTTCCAGACGCAGCGCGGTCGGAGATGCAACCGGTTCAGGGGGCCGGTTCCCGAAGGGGTGTTCTACGCCATCTGGCAGTGTGGCCGGTGCGTCGCCCAGCACATGATCCCGGAAACGCGATATGGCCACGCGCTTTTTGAGAAATCCCAGCCGTTCCAGGTCCTGGGCATCGAAACTCACGCGCTCGGAAAGGAAACGCTGGAACGCCGCGGCCTTTTTTTTCTCCAGACCTTCGGGAGATCCCAGCGTCATAAATATCGCCCGATGCAGGCTCTTCACCAGCTCTTCCTGGTTCTTGCGCGAAGAGGGCGACCAGGACCGCCGGGTCAGGATTTCGAAACTTTCGTCTTTTTGTTTGCCGGCGGTGTAGGTTTCGACCTGCACGCCAAGTTTTTGCAGCAGGCCCCGGAAAAAGTAGCCCTCGGCCTCGGGCAAAATCGCCAGGAAACCGGCATGGGGCGCCGCGTAACGTTCGGAAGCGCAGGCCATAAGGTAGAGAGATTTCGCGTTGCCGCCTTCGCAGTAGGCCATGACTCGCTTGCCGGCCGCACCAATCCGTCGGACCTCCCGACCGATCTCTTCGACCTGGGCCCAGCTTGCCTCCACTGAAGGAACCACCAGAATCAGAGTTTGCAGGTCCGGACTTTCGCCCAGCAGGCGTAGCGTGGCCAGGTATTCGAAGTAATTGTAATCGCGCACCGGAACGAACATGCTGAACAGGCCCACCGGCCGAACCAGAACAAAACGTTCCGGCATTTCATGAAAGAGCGTGTTGCCGGTGGAGCGCAAATTGCGTGCGCGGTAGTAAAGCGCCAGCAGCAATCGGAAGGGGAAGAAGACGAAACGCAAAACGGTCATAGGGGACGAGCGTGCTGTGCGAGGTGTTCGTCCACCAGAAATCCATGTGGCCCGGAGTCGAATCCAGGTTGACGGTGAAGGCGCATCGCCGAACGCTTGCGCGGGCTATCAGGCGGTCCTTTGATTTGAAGCACATCCTCTCCATATATGTCAAGAACCGACCCGGTGTCATGAGCCACGTGTCCGGGCTCTTCACGCGCCGGAGTTTCAACATCGATAGCATCGCAGTCGGCACCACCGAGCGACCGGAAGTCTCGACCATGACCATAGTTCTCAAGGGAGACGAGAACGATCTGGTTCAATTCAAGGGTCAGTTGCTCAAGCTCTCCGACGTGCTGGAGGTCAAGGCTCTTCCATATCACAGTTCCGTTGTGCGCGAACTGATGCTTGTGCGAGTGAATGCCACCAGCGAAAATCGGGCCGAGGTCATCGGCATTGTCGAAGTTTTCGAGGGCAAGGTCACCGAAATCACCCACGATAGCATGCTGATTGAAGTGCACGGCAACAACCGACGCATCAAGACCATCATCGAGCTACTCGCCAAGTTCGGAATCCAGGAGATGGCGCGCACGGGTCAGATCGCACTGGGTTTCGAATCCGATTCCGACTGAACCAGGTTCTGAAAGCGTCGCACCGCCTCCGCGAGATGCGCCTTAAATAAGCTCCCGGCCTCAAAGCTCCGCATGGCCACCCATTCAAAATAATCGTGTTCGGCCGAAAGTTGGATGGAACCGGAAATGTAGCGCGCCCGAAAAGCCATGCCCAGCGCTTCGCTTCCGCTTTCTTCTATAAAATGCGGGAATATGAACAGCGGATCTTTGTCCAGTAGCTCAAAGACGAGCTCGTCTCCGAGTTCCTCGTGCAGTTCCCGTCTTACCTGTTCCGACCAGGGCCGGTAGATCTCGCCTTTCGAGAGTCTGCCGCCGGGCAGATCGCCGCTACCGGTCTTGCGATCGCGGAGAGCCAAAAATTCCCTATCCCGTAGCAGAAACACTTTGAGCGTGATCTCGAACAACGCCGGCTTCAATTCTCGCCGTCCTCGAGCGGTTTCAAGATCCACAGCCCGTTTTCCAGAGCGACAGTATGGTCTGCCGCCTGGGCCGCACTTTCCAGGCGTTCGAGCAAAGTCTCGTCCAGGCCCTTCGGCGGCGTACGCGAAAGCCAGAGTTGGAACTCCGGCACAAACTCGGGCGCGTTGGCCAGGGGATAGAGCAGGGAATAGTAGGCCTCACTGACATAGGCCGTGAGCTTATCGAAGAAGTTGGAAAGCACGAGCGAGGTCGAAAGCAGTCGCGCCTGATCTTCTTCGTTCATAAGTCCAATGATGCTTCCCGCAAATTCTGCGCACGGTTGTAGAGTCATGGCCGCATCACCTATATGATCGGGGGCCGGATGCGGCGGGTTGTAGGGGATGGACCAGAGGTTGCCGACGCTGGCTTCAATCAGCGAAATCCATCCTGGTGTCAGGCTGGCCTGCATGATCTCAAAGAGCGCCAGAAGAGCGAAGGTTCCGTGATCGCGGGCGCGTTCCGGCAAGAACTCGCTCCAGCCGGCCGCCAGGTCCTCGTCCCGAATGACACGATCCAGAAACGTAGCTAATTCCCTGGCCATCGGGTCCGTCAGATCCGAAGGCCAGGCGACTGTTTCACTGTTGATCATGTAGTCGAGCATCGCCCGGTGCCCGATGTACATGTAAGCCAGCAGAATCAGTCGTTCGTGTTTTGCCTCGCGCGTGATCAGCAGCTGCTCGATCAGTTCCTGATCCAGTTCATCGAC
The DNA here is from genome assembly GCA_024233935.1 of Spirochaetales bacterium. GTDB lineage: Bacteria > Spirochaetota > Leptospiria > Leptospirales > Leptonemataceae > JACKOY01. The sequence goes on from JACKOY010000002.1 coordinate 81,815, forward strand.
GCCCAGGCCGTCCAGGTATCGCAGAACGATCCAGATATCGGCCCACGGATTTCGAATCAGAAAGTTGCGGGCAGCCTCGTGGGGGAAGTCTCCGCCCACAATCTCAAAGATCTGAAAGTCAATTTCCTGGAACTGGTGTTCCTTGATTCCGCGAAACGCATTTAAGTCTATGGCAGCAAAAAACGGCATGCGCGCTTCGGCGAGATAGAAACGCGTCACACGTTCCGGCGCGTCTTCGCTTCGAAAGCTGTTTACGGCTTCGGCCGTCTGCACGATCCCGAGATCCAGAAGGTTGCGCGAAGAAAGTTTTGCGTCCTGAATGCCCGAAAAGAGGGAGTCAAAGGCTTCGACGAAGCCCGGCGCCGGCTGCCCGGTTTCGAGCCACTGGCCCAGGCGGCCGTAAAAGAACGCAGCGAACTCCTCGACGGAATATGGATCCGAATCCCGGCAGGCGTTGTAGAGTTCCAGAAGATCGGGGTGTGGGTCGGACATCTCGGATCGGATCGCGGCGCGCAATGGCCCTGTCGGACGGGTTTTCCGGCACTTCCTGCTTGCCGCGTCGATAGGAACCTGAAAAGTGCACCGGTGGCAAGTGTAAATCAGGATCGACCGGTAGATGTATATGGAATTGGAAACGCCCTCGTGGATACGCTGGTGTTCGCCGAGGAGGACTTCCTCGGCAAACACGGACTGAATAAGGGCGCGATGACCCTGGCGGACGGCGAAACCCAGGCAAACATTCTCATCGACCTGCAGGATTTGTCCCTGGAACTGCGTTCTGGCGGATCTGCGGCAAACACCGTATGGGCAGTTTCCCGTAGCGGCGGGCGTGCCGTATATACGGGCAAAGTTTCCAATGACCCAAACGGAGAATTTTATCGCCGCGACCTCAGAGCAGCCGGCATTGAGCTTTTGTGCGAACCGCTTTCCGAGGACCACGGACCAACCGGTACGTGTGTTGTTCTTACGACTCCGGATGCGCAACGCACCATGTGCACGCACCTCGGCGTCTCCGTGAGGCTTTCGCGAGATGACATCATGCTTGAGACAATCAAGAAGAGCAAGGTCGTCTATGTTGAAGGCTATCTCTGGCTGAACGATAGCACACGCGCCGCCTCCGAACACGCCATGCAATTGGCCCGGGAAAACGGGGCTCTGGTTGCCTTCACGTTCTCCGATCCCTTCGTGGTGGAAAGCCATCGAGTCGACTTTGAGCGCATTGCGCGGGAGCACTGCGATTTGGTCTTCTGCAATGCGGTGGAGGTTTGTGCATTCGCAGGGACGGAAGACCTTACGGGGGCCGTAGATCGCCTTTCGGAAGTAGTGGATCTGGGATTCGTTACGCACAGTGAACACGGCTGTTTCGTAATCGACCACGCGCGCATCGATACTGTGCCCGGTTTTCCGGTGCGCGCCATGGACACCAACGGCGCCGGAGACGCTTTCGCCGGTGGCACCCTGTTCGCGCTGACCAATGGCTACAATGCGCGTAAGGCCGGGCGCTGGGGCAACTATCTGGGCGCGCAGATTGTGCAGGTGCACGGGGCGCGCTTGCAGAATCGTTATGAGGACCACGTGCACGAGATTCTGGGCCCGGAGGCCTAGTGCTGTCCCGTCCGGGGGGTAGCGACCGCCCGGTGCGGGTGGCGCACGTCAATACGGCCCGTGACTGGCGGGGTGGGGAGCGTCAGGTGTTCAACCTGGCCTGTTCTCTCAACGAACAACCCGCGGTGGAACAATGGCTGGTCGCACGTCGCGGCTCGGAGCTGGCGAGCAGGGGGCGGGCGGCCGGACTTCGTGTCGTGGAACTTCCGCTACGGGGGGAGTGGGACCTATGGAGCGCCCGACAACTGGGCCGGCTTTTGCATTCGGAGCGCATTGACTTTGTGCACGCCCATACGGCAAAAGCACACAGCATCGGGCTTTTTGCTCTGCGCCACGCGCCGGCAACCAGGCTGATTGTTTCGCGTCGGGTGGATGTTCCGATGCGCCCCGGATTTTTTTCCCGAAAAAAATATTACAGCGATCGCATTGCGGCCTACATCGCGATTTCAAAAAACGTGGAGCGTGTTTTGCTTGCGGATGGCATATCGCCCGAGAAGATCCGGGTGGTGTACTCGGGCATCGATCTGGAGCCCTTTGCCGTAAAAAAAGATCGGTCGCTTGTGGAGGCGTTACGCCGGGAGCTACAGTTGCAACCGAACGCGCTTGTGATGGGCAATGTGGCGGCTCTCGTCGGGCACAAAGACCAGTCCACCTTGCTCCGCTCTCTGGCCGCCCTTCCCGAGGACGCGCCGCCACACGTTTTGCTGGTGCTGGGTGAGGGGGAACTGCGGGCCGAGCTGGAGGCCCTGGCCCGCGAACTGGGACTGGGGGCGGAGCGTTTGCGTTTTCTGGGCTTTCGCGAGAACATCTACGACTACTATCGCCTGTTTGATATCTTTGTCATGAGCTCCCGGGAAGAGGGTCTCGGAACCGCCGTGCTCGATGCGATGGCTGCCGGGCTTCCGGTGGTCTCAACGGCGGGCGGTGGCATCCCGGAAATGATTGTGCCGGAGAGCGGTGGGTTACTTGTGCCGGTTGGAGATTCGGACGCGCTGGCCAGGGCCCTGGGCCGGGTGCTCAACGATGCGTCACTACGCGCCAAAATGGCCAATTTCAATCGCGAAAAGGTCAAAGAGTTTTCTTACCAGGCCACCGCCGCCGGTACGCTGGATGTGTATCGTGAGTTCGTCGGGAGCGTGACGTGAACTGGCGCAAACCCTTTGAACAGGTTCGGAACCGGATTGGCCGCAGCTGGCGAAAAGCGCGCATTCGCGATTTCGAGCCGCGTCGGGTGGTGCGTTCCTTGCTGGATTCGTTCAACGACGAGTGGATGGAGCGTGCGTTTCAGAACGCGCGTGAAAAACAGGCGCCGGAAATTGATCGCCTGCCCGTCGATTTCAAGCTACGCCAATCGTCCTTGCCACGGCGCATGTACGAAGCGGTCTTTCCGGTTTCGCATGCAGTGCGGGTTTCGTATCGACACGAGGGTGAGTTTTTCGAAGACTTCATGCCGCTTTCGGCCGAAAGCTACATTGGTCGGGGTTCCTACAAGTTTGTTTATCGTCTTCCGTGGCAGATGGTGGTCAAAGTCAGCAAGGAAATCCTGCCGGCAGATCCGATCATAGGTTCCACGTTTCGAGAAGTCGCCGACAACCTGGACAACTTTCTTAAGCCGGACGAAATCGCGTTTCTCGAGCACCTGAAGCGCGGTCGCGGCCGCACAGCCCGGGAACGTCTGGATTTTAAGTTCTTTCGCCTGGGCATGGAGCGTTACCACTACTGGAAGGTTCGCGAAGCTCTACCCGATCTGGTTCTGCCGACACGGTTTTTTATGGGCATGCGTTTTCGTCGTCTGCCGCTCCCGCATACGTTTGTCAGTAAGCTGACGCCAATGGACAGCCAGATTCTCCTCGTGGGAAAGCACTTGAAGGAGTTCGCGCGGGCCGGGCGACGCGCCGATCAGGGAAAGCTACGGGCGCGTTTTTTTCCGCGTTATGATTTTGACTTCGACATTGGGCGGTTCGGCCAGATCAAAAAGAAAGTGCTCCTCAAGATTACCGAAGACTTTGAGCGACTGATCGCGTTTACGCGTTTGCTTGCCGAACGCGAGAAACTGATTCTCGACATTCACACCGAAAATATCATCATTACGCTGCCCGAATTTCAACTCAAGATATTCGATTTCCATCTCTTTGACGAACACCTCTATGAGCCCAGCCTGAAGCACGACAGTCCGGAGCAGGACCATATTGAAGTGATAGAGCGTTTCATAGAGTCCTTTGGTCTGGAGCGGCCGGCGTGAGCGTGGGGGAGGTGTGAGGAGGGTACTTCCCCATGTTCGCCACATCCTGTGGGACGTAGATGGCACGATCTTTTCCAGCGAAGAGATCATTCATGAGATTTACCGGGAAGCGTTTGAAGCCCACCGGGCCGCTTTCGGGAGGCCGGCCCACCTGCCGGATCTGGAAGCGATCATAAACGAAATTGGCAAACCGGTGCGGGTCATTTTCGAAAATCTGGCCCCCGATCTCGAGACAACCGAGCGGGAGCGTCTGAGTCTTACGATCCTCCATCGCCTCGTGCTGGCAATTGGAGAGGGTCGGGGACATTACTACGCGGGCATGGTCGAAACCCTGGGGGAGCTGGCAAAGCGTGGTTTTCGTTTCTACGCCGCTTCCAACGGGCGTTATCCTTACATTGAAGCGATTCTTCGCAAGGCTGGAATCCTCGGTTTGTTTTCTGACGTGGTTTCCGTCGATGGCCGTTTGATTCACGACAAGAACCAACTGGTCCTGGACATTCTGAAACGACATCAGATTGACCGTTCCCGGGCCGCCCTGGTCGGAGATCGAGCATCGGATCGTGACGCCGCGCTACAGGCGGAGCTGCCTTTCGTGGCCTGCGCCTATGGGCACGGCTCGGCCCCCGAATGGCAGGGCGCGGTTTGCACCGTGCAGAGCCCTGAGGAGTTGCTGGAAGTGTTCTCTGCGGACGGAAGTGGTTGACCCGCAACCGGCCCGGACGCCCGCTACGAGGGAAACGTATGCATTTATTAACCTGGAGGATTAGGATTTATGGCACGTAAGAAAATCGCGCTCATTGGCGCCGGTCAGATTGGCGGGACGATGGCTTTGCTGGCAGCCCAGAAAGAACTCGGAGACATCATTCTGTTTGATATTGCGGAAGGAGTGCCCCAGGGCAAGGCGCTCGATGTGCATGAGGCCACGCCCGTAGAGCACTGCGACGCCACGCTGAAAGGCACGAACGACTACAAAGACATCGCCGGGGCGGACATCTGCATCGTTACGGCCGGCCTGCCACGCAAGCCCGGTATGAGCCGGGACGATCTGGTCAGTACGAACACCAAAATCATCAAGCAGGTAGCGGAGGGCATCCGTGACAACGCGCCGAACGCCTTCGTGATTATCATCACGAACCCTCTGGATGCAATGGTTTATGTCATGCAAAAGGTCACGGGCTTTCCCAAGAATCGGGTGATGGGAATGGCGGGTGTGCTGGACTCGGCCCGCTTTCGCACTTTTGTTTCCATGGAAACCGGGGTCTCCGTGAAAGACATCACGGCCTTTGTCCTGGGTGGCCACGGCGATACGATGGTGCCGTTGGCGCGCTACTCAACGATTGCCGGCATACCACTGACCGAGTACCCCGGCCTCAGCAAGGATCGTCTGGACGCCATTATCGATCGGACGCGCAAGGGCGGTGGAGAGATCGTAAACCTGCTCAAAACCGGTTCGGCCTTTTACGCACCCGGCGCCTCGGCGATCGCCATGGCCGAATCCATCATTCGGGACCAGAAGCGTGTCTTTCCGTGCGCCGTACTCTGCGAGGGCGAATACGGCCAAAAGGGACTCTTTATCGGCGTGCCGGTGATCATCGGTGAGAACGGCGTGGAGCGCATCATCGAGATCAAACTGAACTCGGAAGAGCAGGCCGCTCTGGACAGTTCGGCGGCCGCGGTTAAGGAACTCGTTGAGGTTGTGGACGGCTCCGGAATCCTCTAGAAAAATCTGACGCAGTCCGGGCGCCCGAATGTGCGGGTGCCCGGTCTTTTATCTGAAAACCAGCGCCAGCGGAATTTGTTTTTTGCTGCGGAAGTTGTGTCAGAACGTTATGAAGCGTCGCCCTTTTCCCGGCGACGCGACTCAATCCGGATTCTCGGTCTTTGGCACCTGAAAGATCGCCTTGAGTTCCTTTTGCGCGCGCCAGACGTCGTACTGAAATCCGCCGTGCACCAGGGCGGCGCCGCCCAAAAGCAGGCCTGGTGGTATCAAGATGATGCGCCAGCCGTCCCCTTCCGGATCGTGAGCCTCCGTTACCGGACCGGGGGCCTGGGGTCCTTGAAAGAACAAGGTCAGAAGAACCGCCGCAGCCAGCGCGAGGCACGCCAAAATGACGCCTCCGAACCACACTGTCAGAAAGGCGATCACAAGCGCGTGGGGTTGCATGGTCACGTGAATCACGCTGCCGTTGGTTGTTTTGAGAATGTGACCTGTAATCTCCGCTCGAAATGCGTTCCGGTAGTAGAGTATGCGTCGGACTGTAAACGCGTTCCCCGCTATCTCTCCTTCAAACCCGCCGCCGAAGGAAAAGAACCGTATCCACCGCCGCCTGCGCAGGAGCGGCGCGAGCTTCGCAAGGGCCTCTTCGGGGCGCATAGCCGTGGACCACTGAAAGCGTCGATAAAGCAGGAGGGACGAGAGTTTCATGTACCGAGAGTGCCGACAGTGATTACGGTTTTCCCGAGCACGACCGCCCAGGCTGCAAACACTAAAAGCAAAAACAACGCGCCAGCGTAGGCGCCCAGAAGCGCTTTGCCTTTCCCGGAGAGTTTGCCGTACTGGCGGCGGCGAATCAGTAAGAAAAACGGCAGGCCGAAAACCGCCGGGAGCGTAACAGCTCCCCATGCCGGAAGCAAATAGAGCATGGCATAGGTGGACACCACAATGCCGGCCCCGAGCAACAGGTCGGCAAGATAATTGTGCGGGGCAAGCTCGGGGAGGCCGCAGTATTTTTCGTGCACGTGCTTCAGCGCGACAGGCACAAGCAGGGAATTCATGCTGAGCATCAAAATGGCAAGAAGAAGACGCGCAACCGGCGGCAGATCCAGCGCCGGAAACGAGGGAATCTGACGGCACTTAAACTCGCAAACCGCCTGGTATTCGTTCGGATTGGGGCGGCAGAATTCGTAGCATTCCGGTCCGGAGCGCCGGTCCCACTTCAGGGCCTGCACCGCGGCCAGAGCAATCACGACGGCAAAAATCGCTGCGTTACCGGTGACGATGGCGCGTTTCCAGAAAGCGGTCCTGCCCCGGGATTGCATGTAAAAGGCCACGGCCACTGCGAGGAAGGGCACCAAAAACAGACCGGCGACGGTGATCGGGCCGAGCATGACAGCATCACCGTCGCCCTGATGCTATCAGCCCTGCAATTCGCGGTCGATGATCTCGACGTAGCTTTCGAAAGTCTGGGCCGCGCCGCCTTCCATGAACTGACCATTCACGAAGATCGCCGGTGTGCCGCCGACGCCGACACTCTCGCCGTCAATGATGTCCTGATTGATTTCGGCTTCAATCGCCGGGTCACTGGTGCAAGCCTGATAACGGGTCATGTCAACGCCCAGCGAGCGGGCCCGACTGGCAAGCGCGTCGGCGCCAAAAGCCTCCGAGCCAGCATGATAGATGTCATCGAAGAACTTCCAGTAGGCCGCCTGATCCTGCGCGAGAATGCAGTTGGCCGCGACATGGGCGGCACGGGCCATGGGGTGAATCTGATCGAGCGGGAAATCTTTGACCACCCAACGGATCTGATCGCCGTATTTTTCGCGCAAACGACGCGAGGTCTCCTGCACGACACGACAATAGGGACACGCGAAATCAGAAAACTCCACGATGACCACCCGGGCGGTCTGGCCGTTGCGGGAAGGTTCGTTTTCTATGGGAATCTCCACCCTACTTGCCGTAGCCGGGGCCGCGGCGCCGCGGTTGAAATCAAAACCGTACTTTTCCTGCAGGCGGGTCATTTCGCTTTGCACGATCTGGCGTCGGCGTTGCTGCTGCAGGTGGGCGTAGATGCGTTCTCGCAGGCTTTCGTAGCTCTGGTTGCCGGTCTGTCCCTGAGCCCGCGCTTCTTCGAAGGCCTGGCGGACTTCCGCTTCTTCTGGCACTCCGGCCCGCGCCTGCAGCTGCGCCTGGTATTCGGGCACGCTCAGGTTTTCTTCTTCGGCGGCCAAACGGAAGAGACGGTCAAAGGCCATACGATGCAAGGCCTCGCCCACCATTTCGTCCCGCTGCCGCTGGATATCAACGCGCACGCGTTCGGGCAAATCGGACTCGGTCAGGGTTTCGCCATTCACGGTTACCGACGGCCCGCGGTCACAGTTGAGCAGCACGAGCAGGGGCGCCGCGATCAAACATAGTTTTGCAATTCGAATCATTCTATTCCTCGTGTTTATGGATTTCCGGTGAAACCGCCCGCTGCGGCGCCTGGTACAGGGTCGCCCTTCATGACCAGCAGGCCTTCGTAGTCGGGCCGGCAGAAGCGCAAGGCGCCTTCCGGCGAAGGATATACTTCAGACAAAGCCGAGGCCAGATTGGTTCTGATTTTCTGTTCGTTCTGTCGCGGATAATAGGCGAGCAGGGCCGGCCCGGAACCAGAGATGCTCACGCCATACAGACCGATCTGCCTGGCTTCCTGTTGTAGACGGTCAAAGCCCGGAATCAGGCGGGCGCGCGTCGGTTGGTGAATGCGGTCCAACTGCAACGCTTCCTCCAGGTACTTCGGATCACCACTCGAAAGGTACTCCATCCACAGCAACACGCCCCGCATATTTCGCAGGCAGTCGGACCGCGTCAGCTGGGCGGGCAACTGACCGCGGCTCTGGCGCGTGGAGATGGTAAAGTCCGGTATCAGGGCCACCAGACCCAGGTCTTCGGGCAACCGCCGCCGAATCGCGCCGACCCCACCGCCATCTCTTTCGTAGCTGAAGACAAAACCGCCGAGAAGCGCCGGTGCAATGTTGTCGGGGTGGCCTTCAATCTCGGTCAGGAGTTCCAGCTCGCGTTCCGGTGCGATTTGCTTTTGGCCGCTGGACTGGAGCACCTGCCGCGCCGCGCCCAGGCCCGCCACGAGTGCGCTGGCCGAGGAACCAAAACCGCGACCGCGCGGCGCTCCGGCATCGACGGTGACTTCCAGGCCGGGAACAGTGGCGAGCCCTTGTTCTTCGAGGAAGCGCAGGTAGGCCACCAGCACCAGGTTGCGTTCGGGCGGAATCGGGATTTCCTCGCCATCGACCGCTCGGAGGCGGCAGCCGGGCTGCTCTACAAACTGGAATTCAAAGGTCGTGTAGAGGTCGAGGGCAATGCCAAACATGTCGAAACCCGGACCGAGGTTGGCGCTGGTCGCAGGAACCCGGAGGCTCAGATCCGGGAGTTCACGGGTCGGCTTCATTCCATAATGCAGTTGCCGCTGAAGCGGGAACCGGACTCCATTCGCAAATCGGGCGCGCGCAGATCGCCCCGAATCCGGGCCGTTCGTTGCAGATCAATGCCCCGGGCAGCCACGATGTTGCCCTGCAGTTCGCCCTGTATGCTCACGGTGCCTGTTTCCACGTCGGCTTCGACCTGGGCGCCGGGACCGATGACCAGATGGCCGGAGGTCTTGATTTGCCCCTTGAACCGGCCGTTGATCTGCAGGTTGTTCTTGAACTGGAGCTTGCCACGAAACGAGATATCCTCGCCCAGGACCGTTTCGATCTCCTCATTTGCCATGGGGAGCAGATCCCGCTCCGCCGGGCCTCCGTCAAGAACAAGCTGACGAAAGTGCTCAGCTCGGAGGCCGCTCCGGCCGTTACAGTAACTGATGGCCCCACGTCTCGAAGAAGCCCGTCTACGCTCCTTGTGGAAGGCAAATCCATCGGCGCAGGAAGGATACACCCGCAACTACAGTACAGAAACCGCCGACGGCGACATTATCAGCGTCGACTTTAACTTTGCCCGGCAAATGGTTCGGATCGCGCTGTCCGTGGCCCGGGAGCATCACCGGCAATATATCGCGGTGATCAAATCCGGCACCGTCCTCCAGGAACGGGAACTGGCGGGGAAGCGTTCGCTCGATCTAACCTCCCGTATCGCGCCCGTGGCGGGGTACTTTCGCTTCTTGCCCGACGAAATGCTGCTGCGCAGTATCGGCGGGAACTATGGTGTACCGCTGCTGCCAGACTTGCCCGGCTCTTCGTATGCCCGCGAGCACCTCCCGATTCATCCCCTGCGCCAGAAGTTTCAGCCCCTGCGTTCGCTACGCCGGTACCTGACGCGAAAAAGGGAGCGGGAGTTACGACCCCGTGGACCCGTGCGCCGTTTCTTTCGCCGGCTCCCGGCCGAGATCTGGGATCTAACTCTGGGCGGCCTGCTCTGCCTGGCCTACACCTGGGGTGGTTTGAACCTGACGGAACTGGCCGGTTATCTGGGCGTCGCCGGTTTGGTATGTGGCGCCTGGGATTGGGTCTGGCGTCAGCGCGATCCTTTCATGCCGAAGGTCCTGGCTTTCATGGCCGCCAGCGGTTTTGCCGTTTATATGCAGGTGCAGCACCGCATGTGGGCCATATTCCTCTAACCCGGTCCGCGTCCGGAAGGGTTATTGGTTGCCATCGTCGTCTGTTCGCGCCACCCTATCTTTGATGGCCGTTCGCAAAGCTAATCGGCGCCTGACCCGCGAAGAAGAAATCCGGCAGAAGTACCTGACCTTTCTGATTTCTGAGGAAGAATACGGCATGCCGGTCAGCCAGGTGGTGGAGATCATCCGGGTCAGCGAGCTGGTGCGCATCCCCCACGCCCACGACTACTTCGAGGGTCTTATGAACTTTCGGGGGCGTCCCCTGCCGGTCTTGAGTCTGGCCCGGCGCCTCGGAATGGAAGATTCGCCCGAACCGGCCGAAGGGCGTCGCGCGATTGTCATTCAGATTCACGGTCGCCGCCTGGGACTCGTCGTGGACCAGGTGCGTCAGGTCGTGAGCTTTCCGCCCGAGCAAATCGATCCGGGACCGCCCAGTCTAAAGGGGCAGAGCAGCCGCTACGTGCTGGGTATTGGCAAGGGCGCCGGAGAATTCGTCGTGCTCATGAATCTGGAAGCGCTTTTCGGGCGCGAAGAGGTCGCCGGCCTGGCCGCCGATCAATAGGTCCGCGTCCCTTCGTGCATTTCCCCCGAAAGTCAGGCGGCCTGCGGCCCTCTCAGGGCCAGATCGCCTTCCAGAGCCCGGAGGTGATGGAGTCGTAAAGCAAGTAGGAACTGCCAATCAGAAGCAGGTGGTAGATGTCGTTGTGTAGTTTTCTTTCACTCAGCGCCTTGACCTGCTTCAATGCTACCCAGAGCGCATTGGAGGCGATCAGACAAACCCACGCGAACCGAACCGGTCCCGTCGTCAGAGCCGCGCACAGACCGTATTCGATGACCATCGCCAGCGCCACAAAGGCGAAGTTTCCGCGGTCGGGACGAAACAGCGTGTGCATGTAGTAGCCGCAGAGGCCCCCGGTGATCGCCGTGCCGGCGATCACGATTCCCGCGTGGGCCTGAATTGCAAGCAACGTGAAGGCGTTCATGAAAATGACCGCGATGGAAATTGCGATCCAGAACGTATGATGCCGCCGGTCATGCAGGTCCACGACCGGCAGATGTACGATCATGCCCAGATATTTCACGATCATCACGATGAAGAACGTTACGAAGATCCAGACCGTGAAGTGCTCTTCGCCCAGAGCCAGGGCGCGACCGATCAGAATCGTATAGGTTGTGAGCGCAACCGCGTGCATGAGGTTTGTGATGGAGTTGAGCATGTGCCGGGACGTGTTACGGTCGTGCGGGGGAGGGGCAACATAAAAATACCGTTGACCCAAAAGCCGCCATTCCTACCCTGTCCCGCGGTCGAGGCGTTAGCTCAGTCGGTAGAGCATTTCCCTTTTAAGGAAGTGGTCCAGGGTTCGAATCCCTGACGCCTCAAAGGGTAGCGCCGAAAATAGCAATGCCCGGCTCTTATTTCTTGACGGCCACGCGCCACTCGAAATAGGACAGGCCCGAAAGGGAAAAAGAGTAAACGTCCCGTTCGTCTAGCGGTTAGGACTCTGGATTTTCATTCCAGCAACAGGGGTTCGATTCCCCTACGGGATGCATTCAAGGCGAGCTCAGGCTCGCCTTTTGTTTTTAGCCCTCCGCGGGAAGCCGGAACGCGAGCGGGAGCAAGCGATTGACAGGCCGGCCGGGCATGCAAAAGATCCGTCATCGCCATGAGCCTTTTGATCGAGCCGTCCTTCTGGGAAATCGCGAAGAACTATCGTGTCATCATGTTCGACGCATTTGGGGTGCTCAAGAATTCCCACGGCATTATTGAAGGGGTTCCGGACACCGTGGCCCGTTTCCGGGAAGCCGGCATTGCTTCGTACGTGCTTACGAATGATGCCTCGCGTTCGCCCCAGGAGATGGAGAAGACCTACACGCATGCACGTCACGGCGCCTTGATTCCGGCCACGCACATTGTTTCTTCGGGTATGCTTGCCAGCGAGTTTCTGGCTCTCAAAGTGCGGAGCGGTCCTGTGGGTTACATCGGCAAGGAGGCTTCGGCCCACTACGTGCGGGTCGCCGGCCTGGAGCCTATTCCGGTCGATCGTGTCACGGACCCCGATTCGCTACGGGCCTTCTGTCTGCTCGACGACGAGGGCTTTGACTGGTTTTTGGATATCAATCGGGCGGTGAACTTGCTGCGCCGGGTCAACATACCGATCGTCGTTGCCAATACGGACATTGCCTATCCAATCGATGCCGACGACGTGGCAGTGGCTGTGGGCAGTCTGGCGAACATGATGGAAGGCATTGTGCGCAAAACGTTTATCCGGTTCGGAAAGCCCGACACCCAGATTTTTTCTTTCGCCTATGCCCGGGTGCGTGAAGCTATTCCCGACATTAAGAAGAATGAGGTTCTGATGGTCGGTGATACGCTAACGACAGATATCATTGGCGCCAACAAATTCGGTATCGATAGCGCGCTGGTGCTTTCCGGCAACACGCAGCGGAGCCGGGCCGACGTGATGATTCAGGCCAGCGGCATTATCCCGACTTTTGTTTTCGATTCCGTTCGCACATGACAACTGTTATGAAAATTGCCCGAACTGCCCTTTTGCTTTTGAGCGTTTGTCTCATGGGAACGCTTCGCGCAGACCAAAGCGTTGAGCGTGCCGGGGCTTTTGCTACGGCGCGTGGCGTTTCGTCAAATGACCTGCGTTACACCTGTCAGGGAAACTCTGGCGCGATCGGGGACGACGACCTGCGCTATTTTGTATCGGGCAATTGCGGGGCGATCAGAAACGACGATGGTCGTTATCTCTGCAACAACAACTGCGGCGCCATACGGGATAATGATCTGCGTTACTTCTGCAACAACAACTGTGGCGCTATCAGCAATAACGACCTGCGTTACTTCTGTAACAACAACTGCGGCGCCATTCAGAGCAATGCACTGCGCTATTTTTGTTCGGGCAACTGCGGAGCGATCTGACAGAGTTCAGTCGTCGGATTCCTCGCGGGCTGCGCCGTGGCGACTGAAACCGCGGTGGGATTTTTCGCCGATGAAGGCGGCCCATTTCTTGAGGTACGGATCGGAACTGTGCTGATCCAACCAGGCCTTGAACTCCGCCAGGGCCATGCGATTGCGGCAAAACAGACGGTACGCCTCTTTCAGTTGGTTCACACTTTCTTTTGAGCAACCAGCTCTTCGAAGGCCGATTCGATTGAGTCCGTTGAGCCCTCCATCCATGGCCGCCATCGTGTACGGCAGAATATCCTGGGTGACCCGAATGAGGGCGCCGGCGATCACCATTTCGCCGATGCGTACATGCTGATGTACTCCGGCCGCCGCCGATAGGATGACGTTGTTGTGTACCGTTACGTGGCCGCCGAGTTTTGCGTCATTGGCCATAATGATATTGTCGTGGAGCGTACAATCGTGACCGACGTGAATATTGCCCATCAGATAGTTTGAGTTTCCAATCACGGTTTTCCCGGAAGAGGAGCCGCGGTGCAGAGTGGCGTGCTCGCCAATGTGATTGTTGCTGCCGATGATCAGGACCGTGTCAGTGCGCGTAAAATGAATGTCCTGAGGGCCGCCGCCCACGGAAGCGCCATGAAGCAGCTTGTTGTTATCGCCCATGGTAACCGAGCCCATAATGTAAACCATGGGTCCGATCTTATTTTCTTTGCCGATACGCGCTCCGTTCTCAATGACCGCGTAGGGGCCGATTTCACAACCGTCGCCAATGACGGCGCCGTCTTCGATGATGGCCGTAGGATGGATTTTGCTGTTGCTCATTGGTTTTTACCGATCTGCATTCAAAGAATAATGCCAGACAGATTTTCGTCCGCGAGCTTGTTGCGCAATCACTAAAGTTAATCCAGGGAACGCAGCAGGGGCCCGAAATCCACCTGGTCAATTTCGGGCAGGTAGCGGTCCAGGGCTTCCTGCTTCAGTCGACTGATGATCTCGGGCTGGAAGAAGTGGTCGCCGTCTTTGATCACGTAGTTCAGAATGAAGAAGCGGTAAGCCTCTTTAAAAAACAGCAGGTCTTCGCGTTGCAGGGGGCGCAGGGCGTGGTAAGCCCGAACAAAAAGCTGGAAGCGGGGTTCGAGCAGGGGATCGACCAGATAGCTGAACACGGTTCGGTCGCCTACGCTGCTGCAGACCCGGCTTAAGAAATAAAAATCGAGACCGGACGGATCTATGCGAAACCAGTCGTAGTCCCAGCGGCTGAACAGCCGAAAACTTTCGCGCTCGCCAAATTCCACTGAGAAGTTGCCCAGGTTCCAGTCGATCAGGACCGGGATTTTGGTCCAGTTCTCGTAGCCCAGGCGTTCCAGGTTTTCGAGGAAGGTGTGGCAGTGGTAGCGCAGAAGATCCATCTGCCAGGTCCGCATGCGAAACTTGCGCGCGTGGTGCCGATCGGACAGCAGGTCAAAAAGAAAGATAATGTCAGACTTGATCGACTTGGCTGAGGGTGGGAGCCTCTTTGCAACTTCGGCGCAGGTACTGTGAAAGCGGGCCATTTGCCGGCCCAGTTCAACTATCTGCTGCTCGGCAAGAATGCGGGGCAGATAAGAACGGATAGAGATGTCGTTGTAAAAAATAACCCAGACCGCCCCGTCGTAGTACGTGTAAACGTCATCGTTCTTCAAGAGGGAGTCGGAAAGAAAGCCGTCGTAGGGACCATCTTGCAAAAGCTGAAACCACTGGTGGACGCGCTGATGGTCTTCACGGAATTGAAAGTACGAACCGTAGGAACTGACCTTCGCAATCACGTTGGTTCCGTCGCCCAGGCTCAGCCGGAACACCTGATTTGTGCTTACGAGGGCGCTGACTTCAACGATGCTCGTTATTTCGCGCGCATCACCGTACACTCGCCAGGCTTCGTACAGGATTTCCGGTACGCGATAATAGATATTCTTGCTACGGCCGGCCGCCATGTGCTCGGTTTTCCCGGGGTCGCGGCCGGAGTAACGCTAGACGCGCGCGCGACCGGTGGCCATGACCTGACGATTGCCGGCCAGCAGTTCGCGATGTATTTCCGCAGCGCACTTGCGCCCTTCGGAAATCGCCCACACAATCAGGGACTGGCCACGCCGCGCGTCCCCGCAGGTATAGACCCCTTCCAGGTTTGTGCGATAGCAACCAGGATCGGTCCCAAACTCAGCTTTGATATTGCCCCATTTGTCCAGTTCGAGTCCCATTTGAACAAGCTCTTCCATAAGACCCGGTCGAATGGGCCCGCGGTAACCCATGGCCAGCAGGATCAGATCGGCCGGCCAGCTTTCTTCGGTGCCCGCGATATCTTTGAAACGACCGTCTTCACCCTTTTCCACCTGGACGACCCGTAGATGCGTGCACTGACCATCTTGATTGCCGAGCACTTCCAGCGGCTTGATATTGAAGCGGCGGTCGACACCTTCCTCGTGACTGGTCGAGGTGTAGTAGACATCCGGGTACAATGGCCAGGGTTGATCGGGCGGTCGCGTATCCGGCGGCCGCGGTGAACGACGAAAGTTGATGATAGAACGCGCTTCCTGGCGATTGGCCGTTCCGATGCAATCCGAACCGGTGTCGCCACCGCCGATCACGATGACATGTTTGTCCGTAGCGAGAATCTGATCCCGGATTTCTTCTCCGGCGGTGACGCGATTGGCCTGTACCAGGTAGTCCATAGCCCACTCAACGCCTTTGAGGTCGTTGCCTGGAATTTTGAGGGGAATCGGGTCTTCGGCGCCAATGGCCAGAACCAGCGCATCAAAGGTCTCCATCAATTCCGATGCCGTAATGTCGACGCCCACGTTGACATTGGTTCGAAAAACGACGCCTTCCTGGGCCATCTGATCAATGCGTCGATCGATGTGCCACTTCTCCATCTTGAAATCAGGAATGCCATAACGGAGAAGACCGCCCACTTTGTCGGCCCGCTCGAACACGGTCACGTTGTGGCCCGCCCGGGCCAGCTGCTGGGCGCAGGCCAGACCGGCCGGGCCGGAACCTACAATCGCGACCGACTTACCGGTGAGTTCCTGCGCCGGCATGGGTTCGACCCAGCCTTCTTCAAAGCCGTGGTCAATGATTGAACGCTCAATGGCCTTGATGGTGACCGGTGGATCGGTGATGCCGAGCACACAGGCGGTCTCACACGGCGCCGGGCACAGGCGGCCGGTGAATTCCGGAAAGTTGTTCGTGGAATGAAGATTCTCCAGGGCCTCTTTCCAGTGCCCGTTGTAGATCAGGTCGTTAAACTCCGGTATCAGGTTGTCTGTCGGACAACCGGTTTCCCCGTGGCAGAACGGAATGCCGCAATCCATGCAACGCGCCGCCTGGTCGTGGGTGGCCTCATCATCCAGAGTCTTTTCGAACTCCTTGAAGTGCCGTACGCGTTTTTCGACCGGCTGATACTGCGGGTTCGCGCGTCTATATTTGAGAAATCCCTTCGCTTTGCTCATGGTCTTGCTCGCTGAAACGGGATCCGCTGTCGACCCCACCAAATCCGAAGCCCCGCCGTGTGCCCCTCTGGACGATCCGCCAGCGGCCCCGCTCCTGTCAAAATAACTCCGAAAGGAGTCAACGCCAGTTTTTTTGCATGGACGCGAACCGGTCCTCGTGCGGCGTTCGTGGACCCGTCGAGACCTCGAGACCCATGCGTTCGCAAGAAGAGAGCCTTCCCAAACCCGGTCTGGTCCTTTCGCTCCTTCCGGTGCTTTTTTTGGTCGTGGCGGTCACGGCCACGGTCTTTGCGTTTGGTGACGCCGCGACTTCGGGGCCCAGTCAGGTGGCTTTGATCCTGGCCGGTTTCGTGGCTGCGTTTGTTGCCGTTCTGTCCGGGGTACCCTGGAAGCGCCTGGAAAGTCATGTACGCCACAGCATTGGTTTTGTCGGGCAGGCGATCCTGATTTTGCTTCTGGTCGGTGGTCTGATCGGCACCTGGATTCTGGCGGGCATCGTGCCGGCCCTGATCGTCCTCGGCCTGGATTTGCTCGGGCCGCGCTCGTTTCTTGCGGCCAGTTGTCTGGTGTGCGCGCTGGTTTCTATGGCAACCGGCAGTTCCTGGTCCACTGCCGGCACTCTCGGTCTGGCCCTGATCGGCGTCGGCCATACGATCGGGATTTCCCCGGGCATGAGTGCGGGGGCGGTCATCTCCGGTTCTTACTTTGGCGATAAGATGTCGCCCTTCTCGGAAACCACAAATCTGGCGTCTTCGATCGTCGGCGTTGATTTGTTCGAGCACATACGTCACATGCTGTATACGACTCTGCCGGCTCTGGCTATTGCGCTGGTTTTGTACGTGGTGCTGGGTTTCTCGTCGGGCGTGCAGGGTTACGACCCGGCCCGCACGCGCCTGGTTGTCGAGGGCATTGAATCCAGGTTCTATACCGGCCTGCCTGTGCTTCTGCCGCTTCCGATACTTTTTGTCCTGGTGTGGCGGCGCGTACCCGCGATACCGGCGTTGGGAATCGGTATTCTGCTCGGCGTTATATTTGCCGCGATCTTTCAGAGCGAAGTCGTGCGCGATTTCGCAGGTCAGCAGGGGCCGGCCTTTTTTCGGCCTGTGCGCGCCGGGCTTCAGGCCGCCGCTACCGGCTTTACATCAAACGGCGAAGATGCCACGATCAACACGCTCCTGTCCCGGGGTGGCATGGCCGCGATGTTGCCCACAATCTGGCTCATTCTTTCGGCTATGTTCTTCAGCGGTGTGCTGGAAGGCGCCGGCATGCTCCAGACGATTGCGTTATCCGTACTGCGCGCGGCGCGCGGACCCGGCAACCTGATTGCGGCGACGATTGGAACCGCGGTCTTCATGAACGTGACCGCATCGGAACAGTATCTCTCAATTGTAATTACGGGGCGCATGTACCGGCCCGCGTACGAGTCGGAGGGTCTGGCCGCGCGAAACCTTTCCCGTGCTCTGGAAGATTCGGGCACCCTGACTTCGGCTCTGGTGCCCTGGAATACCTGCGGCGCTTTCATGTCCCAGACTCTGGGGGTCGCTACCGTGACTTACTTGCCGTTTGCCTTCCTCAATTTCTTGACGCCTCTGATTTCCATCCTGTACGGTTACGTCGGCTTTACCATTCCGCGTTCGGCCGGGGAGCAGCTGCATGAAAACGGGCTTACGTAATCTGATTCAGCGTTCGGGATCTCTTGTGTTGGTGCTCGCTCTCGGCAGTGCTGCTTCCGGCTGTTTGTATTCCCCGTACTCGCCGGTTGCCGGTTTTTCCCCGGAAGTCAACGCAGCGTTAGCGGAGTTTTTTTCGCGCCACCAGCAGACGCCGGGTCGCCGTGTTGCCGTCTTTGACGGTGATGGGACCGTGCTGGGGCAGGCGCCGCACTACCTGGCCGACGAGTGCATGTACGAATATGCGGAGGCACACCCGGAGCACCACCCCGAAGTGATTCGCCGCATTTCGCCGCAGTCCAATGTTTCGATTCCGTACGTGATCGGGCGGGTGGAATTTTTTTCGGATCTGCCGCTCGACGAAGTGCGGGCGCTGGGTGTGGATTGCTACGATCGTTTGTATGCCAACCGTGTGTTTGCGCCCATGCGTGATCTTGTAGCGCAGCTGCAGAAGCAGGGCTTTGAAGTCTGGATTGTAACGGCAAGCCCCGAGGCGTTGTACCAGAGCTTTCTGAGCCGGGAACTGGGTGTACCGGTCACAAATGTTGTCGGCGTAAAGTCGATTATCCACGACGGCATCATCAGCGATCGCATTGTGCATCCGGTGCCCCAGGATGAAGGCAAGCGCGAAGCGATTGAGACCTTCGTGCAGGCGCGGCCCCTGCTTGTAGGCGGCAATAGTCGCGGCGACCGGGAGATGATCGAATTCTCGGCCGATGTTCGATTGATCGTCAATCCGGACGAACACGTTGCCACCGGCCAGGAAGTTTCCATCGCCGACTACGCCCGGACCCATGATTGGCTCATCGCCCGGGTCGAGGACCGCGCCCCCGCCGATTTTCCCGCGATCTCATCGCGCCGGTTCGGTGTGCGCGAAAATCGTACCCAGGAGGTGTCGGGTGCGGAGACTCGCTGAAGCCGACAGGAAACGCTGGACGTTCGGGGAGATGCTGTAGACATATTAGAATGAGCAATTTTATTCCACCCGCGTTTCACCTGCCGACTGCGTGGTTTACCGATGCTGCCACTCCGGCGTTTCTGAAGCTCGCCCACAACATTGATGAAGTGATCATCCGTCCGGAAGATCGCGATATGCTGCGCAGCCTGCGTAAGCGCCGTCTTATCTATTTCAGCAATCATCCGACCCAGGCCGAACCGACCATCGCCTGGGTGATCTCGAACGCCATGGGGGCCCGCTTTAATTCCATGGCTGCCCGCCGCGCTTTCGACTTTGGCTTTGGTCTGGTCGGTAAGCTGTTTCAGGCCACCGGGGCCTTTTCGGTCATTCCGGGCATCGCCGATCGTGAATCGATGAGCATGGCCCGCAAGATTCTGATCGCACCGGCGGGAAAGTTGATTTTGTATCCGGAAGGCGAGCCGATGTCGAGTGAGAACGACAACCTGATGCCCTTTCAACCAGGTATCGTAAAACTCGGGCTGTCGGCCATGGACGATCTGGTTAAGCAGAGCCCGGGATCGGACATCACAATTCTCTCGGCTTTTATCAAATACGTTATCAAGGCTTCGCGAGAAGAGATTGTTTCCGATCTGGAAAAATCGATCGATGTGATCGCCAAAAAGCTCGGCGTCGAACCGGGGGAACGCAACCTTCTACGACGTTTTCTCATGATTGGACGTGTGCTCAGCGAGCAGGTCGAAAGAGAATACGGTTTGCCGGTAGACGACAGCATGGATTGGGATTTTCGGACCGGTCGCTTGCGGCACGCCGTGCTCGATGGCGTGGCCGATCGTTTGAAGCTCACCCGTTACGACCGGGAAGCGGACGCCATTCAAAAACTACGCTTTCTTACAGCGGTGCTGGAACTGGAAGAACTCAAACACCCGCAGTCGCCCATTTCGGGTGCGACCGGTGACGATTTGCGCATAGCGAACAGAGACATCATCCGGGCGTACGATTTCATCGTGATGCGACGGGAGTACCTGGTTGCTTATCCCTCGGCGGAGCGATTCTACGAATGGCTGGCGCGCTTTGAATCTCTGGTGCTGGGCAAACGCCCGCGTATGCTCGGGGGGGAGCCTTCCCATTTGCCGCGAGCCGCTTACGTGACGTTTGCAAAACCCTTCGGCCTGTCCGACTACTACGAGAAATACAAACAGGACCGTAAAGGCACGTTGCAGGAGATTCTGGATCGGCTGCGTTCGGATCTGGAAGAGCGCCTGCAGCAGAGCCTGGCACTCAGCAAACCGATCGTTGAGCCGTACGACGTCGGTTCCGCCTGATCAGAAGGCAGTCGGTTGGCCGGTATCCGTTTTTGACGACCGGCCAGTTGCCAGTCGCGGCTCCGTGCCGCCGGCGCTTCTGACAGTTCGCAAACAATCGCGGAGGACGTATGCACAAAAAGAACCACAAAAGTGCGGCGCACTACGGCAAACACTGGCAGCGCTATCGACCCGGTGAAGACGGACCGGTCGTGGAGAGCGCCACCGAACGCATCCAGGCGCCGCCGGGGCTGCTTCGTGTCTGCGCGTACCATATTGACTTCGACGAGCGCCCCACCTTGTTTCAGGACGTGCGCCACGCGGACGAGGCGGCGTTCATCTGTCGTCGCTTTCGGGCCGCCACGGTTGGTTTCAACGTCGATTACGCAGAAGCCTTTGACGAAAAGGGCAACCTGATTGAGCACAATCGTCCGTACTGAAGATCTCGGTGATCGAGTGGATCAGTTCCGTTGCGAAGAGCGCAGCCGCTCCAACAAGAACCAGAAGAACAATCAGAAACTCCGGCGTCACGTTCAGGAGTCTGTGATACGCGCCCGGAAACGACGATAGCGGTGTATTCCATACAGAGAAGTTGCGATGCCGACAATCAGAAACACAATCGAAAGCAGGATAAAGGGCGGACTCTGATAAAACTTGTACGTGAAGGCTGCGATGCCTCCCCAGGCAAGCGCCGTGCGCTGGTACGAAAGCAGCGTGCGATCGTTTGCCATATGGGTACGGACCGCGGCCAGATAACTTTGATGATTTGCGGGCATGGGAAATTTGCTCCCGGGCAGCGGTCGGCTGCAACCAAAAACCGTCACTGCTTGCGTCAGGAGTCCGGGAAGTCGAGCAGACACGGCGAGCACAGAAAACAGGCGGCCCGGGTACTGTACTTACTACTGCGCTACGTAGACAATGCCCAACGTTGGGTCGGGTAGCACGCCGCTGCTGAGAATCGTCCAGGATGTTCCGTCCGACGAAGAGATCAAGTATCCGCCGTGGCCCACACCGAGTACTACGCCGTTGCCTTCCGCCAGGTTACGCGCGTCGCCGGTTGCGCCGAGCGTCGTCCAGCTACCGGTGCCGGTTGCCGAGTACGACATCTGCCCCTGCCATTCGATTCCCACAAAGCGGTTGCTTACGAAACCGATCCCGGCTTCCAGACCACCTTGTTGCGTGGGACGCGCGGCCAGACTCCAGCTACCGGAGCTTCCATCTACGGACGACCAGCTTTCCGAGCTCCAGGCCAGGGCAACGAAGCGACCGTTGCCGTAGGTGACATTCCCGCGGAAGCCCCCCGCGCCACCCGGAGAAACATCGGCCCAGCCGCTGCCGTCGGTGGAACGCCAGATTTCTCCGCCCCAACCGACCGTGATGAAAACGCCGCCACCGTAAGCGACGCTCTGCAGGTTATTTCCGCCAGGAGAAACGTTGGTCCAGGAGTCCCCCCGATCTGTAGAGTACCAGATCGTGCCGCTGCCTCCGGTCGCTACGAAGACCCCGTTTCCGTAGGCAACATCGAGAAGATCGTTGCCGCCCACAATCTCGTCGATCCAGGAGGAGCCGCCGTTTGTGGAGCGCCAGATCTGCCCCCCGGCGCCGACCGCGACATAGGTTCCCTCTCCGTGAGCGAGCCCGTTGAGCTGGGAGCCGGAGCTATGCACAGTATTCCAGGTCTTGCCGTTGTCCGTCGATTGGTAGATGGCGCCGCCGGCTCCGGCCACAGTGAAATAGGGAGTCAACGCCGCGATCGCCAGAAACGAGAGCTCCGGCTCGGATCCGGTGGAAGGATCGTACAGGCAGGAGCCGGTGCCCAGCAGGGCCACAAATATGACCTGTACGCCTGTCCGTTTCACGATCTTACATTCATGGCTGGCTGTTACCGAAGAAGTCCAGCGAGAATGCGGGAAAGCCGCGATTCTCCCACTCCCCGGCTGAGGCACAGTATCTTCGTGGCTGCCGCAGCCCTTTTCAAACGCCCGCTCAATGAGCATACCGGTATTTCTCTATTACCGCCAGCAGAAAAACGGATCGGCGGACATCATTGCGCGCGTCGTTGCGGCCGTGCATCAAACGGCAAGCAGCCCTCGAAGTTCAAGATGATGCACAAAGTCGGCGGCGTTTCTTTCGGAATCGGATTCGGACCCCGCCGCCCCGGGCGCCCTCGCTGCCAGGCGCAAAACTGATTGCGCGCTCCTGTGAGCATAAGAGCCTCGACCTGCCGGTTTGCTGCGTTGCCGCAGAGTGGTCCGCCCGAAACAGTGTCAAACGTGGACGTCTGGATTCTTGTCGATTTCGTAGCTTATGCAGTGGGCACGGCGGGTATGGGCGTGATCGTCTGGGGTTCCGTGCGGGCGCTGTCCGGGTTCTTTCTTGCTGAGTTCCGGGGCCGGCACAATAGCGACACGACCGGCGCGCTGGAACGATTGCGACTGGGTTTTGGCGCTTATTTGTTGCTCGGGCTGGAATTCATGGTGGCGGCCGACATTATTCACACGATCGCTCGCCCGGACTTCGAGAGCCTGATCGTGCTTGGCGCGATCGTCGCGATTCGAACCGTGATCAGTTTCTTTTTGACCCGCGAGATGCGCATTTCGGATCGTTGATTACTGAATTGCACTCAAAAGGCGGCCTCGCATTATCGGCGCGAGCCCGGGCCTCAAGGAACCGGAACAACCAGGATGGCGGTTAGCGCACAAACGGAATTGGCGATAGAAGCCGATGGGCTTGCGAAATCTTACGGTAAGACGCGCGCGCTGCGGGGCATTGATCTTGCGATACGACGCGGAAGCGTTTACGGAATTCTCGGACCCAACGGCGCCGGCAAGACCACGACAATTCGCATACTGACCACGCTCATCAAACCCACAGGCGGCAGCGCCCGGGTGCTCGGTCACGATGTGGTCCGTGAAGCGGCCGATGTACGTTCAAAGATCTGTCTGACCGGCCAGCACGCCTCGCTGGACGAAGATCTGACGGGGCAGGAAAATTTGGTACTGATCGCGCGCCTTTTTGGTTTGGGCTGGAGATCGGCCCGGGCCAGAGCGGCCGAACTTCTGGCCGCCTTTGACCTCGAAGAATTCGCGCGTCGATTGGTGCGTACCTATTCCGGCGGCCTGCGTCGCAGGCTCGACATTGCTGCGGGTCTCATTCTCATACCGGAAATCGTATTTCTGGACGAGCCGACCACGGGCCTGGACCCGCGTAGTCGAAACCAGGTCTGGGATATTGTCCGGACAATCGCCGCCGAGGGCACCACTGTTCTTTTGACCACCCAGTACATGGAGGAGGCGGATCGTCTGGCCGATCGCCTGGCGGTCATTGATCACGGGCGCCTCATCGCCGATGGGACCAGTAGCGAACTGAAGGCTTCGGTGGGCGCCAACAGCGTACGCGTTCGTTTGTTTGACCTTTCCGATCGTGACCGGGCCGAACAGATTTTGCGCGAGCAGGTGCAACTGGAGGTGCATGCCGGTTCCGATGCCTTTTCCCTGGTGGCGGCTCTGGATCGCGAAAACCAGATCACCCAGGCGTTTCACTCCCTGACCGGCAACGGCCTGCGCATCGCCGACTTCTCCGTGGGTCAGCCCACCATGGACGAAGTGTTCTTTGCACTCACCGGTCATCCCGCAATCGACGAGCCGGAGCCGGGCCATCCCGACGGCGCAATCAAGGAGCCTGGATCGTGAGCGGAAGGAACGAAGAGCCGGGCGCAAAGCTGCGGGGTTTTCTGAGTCGTCATGAAAGACGCCGGCCGCCTGGAGTGCTGGCGGCCTGCCTCACCCTGGCCTGGCGGGCCATGCTGAAGATCAAGCACGTGCCCTTTCAGATGTTCGACGTGACGATCATGCCGATTATGTTCACGTTGTTGTTCACCTTCATATTTGGAGGCGCCCTGGCGGGCAGTCCGGCCGATTACGTTCAGTTTCTTCTGCCGGGAATCCTGGTGCAGACGGTTGTATTCATCACCGTCTATACCGGTGTCGGATTGAACACAGACATCCAGAAGGGTCTGTTCGATCGTTTCCGCTCCCTGCCCATGTGGCAGGCGGCGCCCCTGGTGGGTGCGCTTCTGGGAGATATCTTCCGATATTCCGTGGCATCAACAGTGATTTTGATCATCGGTTTGATACTGGGCTTCAGACCCCAGGGCGGCCTGGCCGGTGTCCTGGCGGCCTTCGCGCTGGTGCTTGTGTTCTCGAGCTCTTTGTCCTGGATCTGGATTATCTTCGCCATGAAGGTGCAAACGCCCGAGTCGGTCATGACCACGAGTTTCATTTTCCTCATGCCGGTGACCTTCGCGAGCAACATCTTCGTGGAACTGCAAACCATGCCCGACTGGTTGCAGGTCGTTGTGGGCAACAATCCCGTGACGCATCTGGCCACCGCCGCACGATCACTCATGCATGGTGAGGGCGACTGGACGGCGATTGTCTGGGTATTGGCATACTCCGCCTTAATCCAATTGGTTGCCGTGCCGATCGCAATATACATGTATCGCAAAGAGCGATAGGGTTTGCGTTGTGCGTCACGTTTGGTGCGCGTGGACGCAGTTCTCTGTGCGGCCGTTTCTCAGGCTGCCCGGGCATCGCCCCCCAGGTCTCTCAGGTGTTTCCCGACGACGAGTACGATGTAGACCAGCCAGCCAATCATTCCCACATGCAGCACATCGTTCTCGGAAAAATAGAACCCCTCTCCGTTTCGATAGAGTGCCTGGGTAATGCCGGCGGCGTAGTACCAGAAGTACGCGACCTGCACAACCACGAACAGCAACGCCGCCATCAAAAGCGAACCCGATAGGGCCTCCCGCGTTCGCACATACTTGTAACCCGAAATCAGTATCACGAACAGAACGCCCGGCAGCGCAAAAAGCATCAGTACCTCAAAAGAGAGCAGCGTGCGGTTCGGTTCTGTCATGCCCAGGATGCTGATCGCAACGTAGACGATGGCGTTTAAGGCACAGTAGGCGAATACGATCTTTCGAAAAACGCCCCGCGTGCAGGCATAACCCACTGCGGTCAGCATGGCGCTGACGCTGATGGCCTGGGTGAGACTGTAGCCAATCTCGAAGCCGTTGGTCAAGAGGCAGAATTCCTGTCCCGCGCACTTCAAGGCGTAACTGAAGGCCTGATAACTGATGCCGGCCTGAGCCGCACCGATGCCGCCCAGCACGAGCGAGACTCCGAACCAGACCCGTGATTTCTGCTCCCGATGCATTTTCAGGAAGTAGACGCCGGCCAGGACCCAGAGCGCCGCGAGCAGGAATACGAGAAACGAACCGAGCGGTTCATTAAAAACGGTTCCACCGATTTCCACGCAGGGCCGCATGGCGCACCACTGTTCAGGCGTTGTCAGAGGTTCGTAGAGCAACTCGTTGGTCCGGCAGGCGGACGTTCCGAACAGGACCAACGCCAGACCAGTAGGTACAGCCAGGGGTTTGCTGACGTTGCGAAGCCGGGAGTGGGTTGTTTTTGTCTTCACAGGTTTCCTTTGGGTGGCTCTTGAGCTTCCGGTAGAGCGCGTCTGAGGCCCGGGCTTCTACCTCAAAGCGTACGCCGGACAGTCAAGTCGGTTTCTCGTGAGTGCGAACATCCACGGCCTTTTAAGCCCCATCAAACAGGTACTCAACCGAAGAGAACGGTCCCGATGGAAAGAAGTACACCTCAAGCAGCGGTTCGGTGGGGCTCGTGTTGATGCTGTGATGAATGCAATAGGGCGGGGGATAGATATAGCTCATTTCCCGGACCGGCTCGTAGTGCCCACCCTGGATGTGTGTCTTGCCCTCGCCCCCCGAAAACAATATGATCTGTGTCTGACGATGATAATGGCTGTCCACGTCGTGACCGGGATCGATCTTTGTGACTCCGAGCACCATTTGATCGGTGTCAATGAGTGTGCGCCAGGCAAGCGGGCTGTCTTCGGGTCTCAATAGCGGCCCGTCCCAGTTTTCCCAGGCAACGCTATCGGCCCGAATGCAATGGATTCGCGTGGCGCTGCGTTCCGGTTGATCGGCCGGTTTTCGGAAGGCGAGGGACTCGAAGGGCCCGCAAGGGAAAAAGAACAGCAGCCGGCATTCTTGATCCGCTGAATTCTTCAGGCCGATGGCGCTACCGGCCGGTACAAATACGCTATCTGATTTCACAAGCTCTTTGGCCCCATCCTCAAGGTTGACCGCGGCGACGCCTGTATATACATGAATGGCCTTGTCAACCTCATGAACATGGAGTGGGATCGCTTGCCCCGGTTCGAGCAAGACCAACAGCGCAACCAATTCGTCTTTGTCGAGCAGCAGTCGGTAATTTGCGCGGCTGTAATCGTAGAAGGAAAGTGTTTGCGTCGCAATTTTGTCCGCGTGCCTCAACTCGACGGGCGCCGCGTTGGGTGGAATTCTGTCTCCGGCTCTGGATTTCGAAAGGGACATCGAAAAACTTCATCGGGGGAAGCGCCGGCGCGCAAGAAAAATCCAGTCACTGAGCCGAATTGCCGAATCTGCTTGCCGAACCGTACGAGTCCCGATGAGTAGCGTGGCATGCCTGTTCGCCAACCGTCACCGGTCCGCTTGCTTGCGTTGTCAGCGCTGCTTTTCGCGGCGTGCTCCCCGGCCTCTCCGGATCGTGCCCGACCGGAAGCAATCGGCGGTGTGATCGACCTTTCCGATTGGGATTTCCAAAAAGACGGCCCCGTTTCACTGCGCGGCGAGTGGGATTTCTACTGGGAACAATTGAGGGAACCCGGAGCCAGCGCGGCGTCGTCGACGACCGCGTCCCACATGTACGTGCCCGGAGGTTGGAATGAATACAAGCCCGAGGGCCGGCAAAGTGAAATCGGACCGTATGGATTTGGCACCTACGAGCTGCGCCTGATCCTGCCCGAGAGCGCGGCGGAATTGGCGCTCACGGTCCCAAATCAGAACACCGCCCATCGCACATACCTCAACGGAACCCTGCTTTCGAGCGACGGAGTTGTTAGCGAAGATGCTGCGCTCTCCGTTTCGGGGAACCGGGCGACGTTTCGACCCATACCGCCGGGGCCAACCGCCGTTGCCCATCTGCTTGTCCAGGTTTCCAACTATCAGCACCGCACCGGAGGCCTGCTGAACGCTCCCGCAATTGGCACCGTGTCCTCCCTTTCGGCCGATAGTCGACGCGCTCTGTTTCGTGACGCCTTCCTGCTGGGGTGCATGATACTGGCCGGGTCTTACCATAGTTTGCTCTATCTTTTCCGTAGAAAGGAGCTCGCCGCCTTCTGGTTCGGTCTTGTGTGCCTGTCTATCGCGCTGCGAATTTTGACGACCGGCACACGCCTTCTCGGCGAGGCGCTACCCGATCTGCAATGGTCGATCATGCTCCGCGTGGAGTACATCAGCCTGTATGTGTTGGTTCCGTTGCTGGCTGGATTTTTGCGCGATCTGTTTCCCGACCAATTCTCACGTATTGTTGCGCGAACCATTGTGGCATCCGTAAGCATCCTGGTCGTTTCGGTCCTGGTCTTACCGACGACGATGTTTACCCGGACGCTACCGGCCTTTCAACTGCTGGCTGTCATGTCGGCCCTTTATGGACTGGCGGTTCTGGCTCAATCGGCCTGGCTCGGTAGCGGCAGCACCTGGTTTATGCTCGTGGGCTGGATCGTGCTTCTGGGGAGCATGATCAATGACATGCTGTACGTGCAGGTTCGCATCGGAACGGGTTTTATCGGGCCGCTCGGTTTGTTTGTTTTTGCGCTCACGCACTCGGCAGCACTTTCGCGTCGTATCGCGAGAGCCTTTAACCGCAGCGAGGAGCTTTCGGAAACACTGGAAAGCCGGGTTGTGGAGCGCACCAATCAACTGAGCGTGGCGCACGACGAGGCGCAGGCGGCGCGCCTGTCGGCCGAGCGGGCGCGACAAGAGGCCGAAGTTCTCGCGCAACTGGCACGGCGGGCCAACGAAGCCCGGGACCCGGACGGATTGGTGGAGCAGGTCGGACGCATTCTTCAGTCCCGCTATGGGGCCGAAAATATTGGACTGTATGTTGTCAGTCGCGAATCGCAGCGGCTGCTTTTGCGAACCGGTCTGTTGGGCGAAGAAATGGCGACGCCGGGTCGCTTCTCAAGCATCGCTACCGACATTCCGCTTGTACCGGCGAGTGGCTCTTTGTACCGAACCTACCGTCGGGCGAGGTCTTTGTTTGCCCGCATCGACGAGCGCTGGATGCGGAAATTCCCCGTGGACGCGGCTCTGGTTCGTGAGTGGAAGTTTGAGTGGTTTGTTCATCTTCCACTACTCGTGGAAGATGAAGTGATAGGAATCCTGACCGTTGTTGGTCGTGGTGCCCAAAACCCTTTTTCGCGGGAAGGGAAGGATTTTGTCGAGCGTATGGCCCAACAGGTATCGGGGGCCGTTCGGACCATGGAGCTATTGCAGGAAACGCAAGCGGCCCGGGGAGAAGCCGAGGAGGCGCGTGCGGCCGCCGACCGAATTTTGCAAAACGTCTTGCCGGTGCAAATCGCGGAGGCTCTCAAAAACGAAGGGCAGGTGGAACCGCTTTTTTATGACTCGGCCACCGTGCTCTTTACTGATTTCGTGGGCTTCACCGCGACCAGTGAGACGATGCTTCCCGACGAACTGGTGCGGGAACTGGATATCTGTTTCGGGCAATTCGACGCCATTTGCCGTCGCCATCAGCTGGAAAAGCTGAAGACAATCGGAGACTCCTACATGTGTGCGGGCGGCCTGCCCGAAATCAACCTGACCCATCCGATTGATGCGTGCATGGCGGCGCTCGGATTTCTGGATTTTATGGAGACGATGCATCGGCAAAAGGGAGCTGCCGGCGAAAAGTACTGGGAAATACGAATCGGGCTCCATACCGGACCGGTTACGGCGGGCGTGATCGGAAGAGATAAGTTTGCCTACGACATCTGGGGCGATACGGTGAACACCGCCAGCCGTCTGGAATCTTCGGGCTCCCCGGGGAAGGTCAATATTTCCGGCGACACGTATCGGCTGGTGGGCGACTTCTTTGAGTGTGAGCACCGCGGCAAGGTCGCCGTGAAGGGCAAGAAACCGATCGACATGTACTTCCTTTTTCGAATAAAGCCAGAGCTTTCCGCAGATGCCGCCGGACTTCAACCGAATCAGCGTTTCGAGGAGTTGCGAGAAGGTTTCGGAATCCTCTAAATTGATGCCTGTCGGTTGTCGCGCGTAACGCAGAGCATGCCCAGGACCCGGACGCGGTTACCGGGGCGGGCCTGGAGCGGCGGGCGCGTTGCCCGCTGTGCGCCCGCCCGGGACTGACTCTGCTCGGTCGCCGCTGTGTTTGCGCCGACTTCGCGGATCTGTTCACTGAGGGCTGCGCTCCAGGCACCGCCTCGCGGACCTGCGAGCAAAGCAGCGGCCGAAAAATACGTGCTTGTTCGGGGATCTGCTTGCCCGGCCCTGCACCCCGGCTTGAGATGTGCGCGTGCCTGCGCTACCGATCCGGATACTTGCCGTTCCAGTTGGGTTGTTTCTGGTCGCGGGCTTTGTACCCCTCAGTCTGTGGGCCGCTCCGGAGCAACAAGCCAGCATTGTCGTCGGCGCCGGCCAATCCCGGCTGCTCAACCGGGACCTGGAACTGATTGAAGATGCGACCGGCGCGCTCGATTTTGAGGCGATCAGGGGCACGTCAGGTTGGCAATCGGCAAGCTCGCTCGATCTGGGCTATTCAACTTCGGCCTTCTGGTTACGGTTGCGCCTGGAGGCCGTTGATCCAGGTCCGTTCGTCCTGGCGATGGAGTACCCGCAACTCGATCGGGTGGACCTCTACTACGAAGCCCCCGATGGAGTTGTCGTGCATGAAAGGTCCGGGGACAGTGTGCGGCATTCTTTGCGGGAACTGCAGTTCCGCCGCGCCGCGTTCTCGATCCCGCTCGATAGCACAGCCCGGTATTTCTATGTAAGAGTGCGAACGGGATCTTCCGTAAAACTGCAGGTCGCGGTAAGCGCCCCTCTGGCCTTCGCAATGCGCGACGGAAATTCCAAGCTCTTGTTTGGAGTGTTGTTCGGTCTTCTGGGTGCTATGGCGCTTTACAACTTGTTCATCTACTTCAGCGTACGCGACTCCAGCTATTTGGCGTACGTGGCTTTTATTCTTTGCGTGGGTCTCGCGTATCTGACCCTTAACGGTCTGGCCTTCGAGTATCTATGGCCCGAGTCGCCGGCCCTGGATCGATTCAGTTTGCCGGCTTCCATCGCTCTGGCGAACGCCTTTTCCCTGCTTTTCGTGATCCTTTTTCTGGATACAGGACGCTATTCGAAAATACCGCACGCCGTGCTCAGCGCCTGTGCGATTGTGAATTTCTTGCTGGTGTTGTCCGCGTTTTTTCTTCCGTTTCGCATTGTCATTCAACCGGTCGCCTTTATGGTGATTGTCACTCCAATCCCGGCCGTCTGGGTTTCGATAATCGCGTGGCGCAAGGGAAACAAAGCCACGCGCTTCTTTCTGCTTGCCTGGGTCTTGTTCTTTGTGGGGTCTTTCGCGCGGGCGGCCGCGGCTTTCGGTTTGCTCCCCACGAATTTTCTGACCGAGCATGGCAACGAAATCGGATCGGCTGCGGAGGCAGTA
This sequence comes from Spirochaetales bacterium, assembly GCA_024233935.1. GTDB lineage: Bacteria > Spirochaetota > Leptospiria > Leptospirales > Leptonemataceae > JACKOY01. Next base: position 112,869 of record JACKOY010000002.1, read on the forward strand.
TTGCTATCGTTCGCTCTGGCCGATCGCATCAATATCATGAGGCGAGAACGGGAAGAAGTCCGACGAGAACTGCTTAAGAAGGATCGCCTGGCGATGGTCGGCCAGGTCTCGGCATCCATGGTCCATGACATCAAGAACCCGCTGGCGATTGTCCAGGGATATGCCGAGTACCTGCAGGAAGAGGACGTCGACGCCGAGAGCCGTCTGGAGTATGCCCAGGCAATACAGTCAGAAATCCAGCGGCTGAACGAGATGACGCAGGAGGTGCTGGAGTTTTCGCACGATCGGATCCGCATCGAGCGCGAACAGATAGATTCGTCCTCATTCCTCGACGGGTTCAAGCGGGACGTCGAGCGATTGCTGAACGACAGCGCTGTTGATTTTTCATTTCAGGTTTCGGACTCGACCCTGCTCAGCGTGGATGTCGGGCGTATCAGGCGGGCCCTGTTTAACATCGTGCGAAACGCCTTCGAGGTCCTGCAGGGGCGGGAAGGGCGGCTGTTGGTTGAAGGGCTGAGGGAGGGCAGCTATTTCGTGATACGCGTGACCGACAACGGGCCCGGTATACCAGAAGAAATTCGAGACAGTCTATTCGAGCCGTTCGTGACGATGGGCAAGAAGACCGGAACCGGTCTGGGAACGGCCATCGCACGGAAAGTCGTGGAAGAGCATGGGGGTGTCATCTGGTTTCAGACCGGCCTTGAGGGCACAACCTTCTACATCAAGTTGCCCGTACAAACGGAAAGCAGCTCAGAGGCAGATCAGGTGGCGGGTACCAGTTCTTGAATTCGTTCAACAATGGCGCGTGGGCTGAACGGTTTGGTGAAAAAATCAACGGCCTGCAGCTGTTCGGCGCGGATCCGGTCCTCTTCCTGGCCGCGGGCAGAAAGAAAGATGATCGGTATGTTGACGGTTTCCGCGTTCGCCCGAATTTCTTTCGCTGCCGCGAAGCCGTCCATCACCGGCATCATGATATCCATCATGATCAGGTCGGGCTTCTCAGCAATGGCAAGGTCCAGCCCCTCTTTGCCGTTCCCGCCGGACAGAATTTCGTAACCCATCTTGCTCAGCTTGACCGTCAGCATCTTGACGAAGTTCGGCTGATCATCAACGAGCAGGATCTTCCGCATAACAGCTGCCATGAGAGGGGCCCAACTGGCGACTGAACACAACTTTTTCGCCCGTTCAGGCGGCAGAACCATCACGTGGCGGGTGGGACTGGCGTTGTGGGCTTCCCTGTTCCTGCCGGCCCTGGCCATTGCCGGGGATCCGGATAGAGTGCGCTTCACGCGTCAGGATCAAGCCGCCTATGCCGATCCAGGGCCGATCGAAGGACCGGAATGGGAGACCGTGCGACTGCCCCATGAGTTCCAGGGCTCTGGTATTGCCTGGTATCGGTTGCATGTTGAACTTGAGCATGCGCCCTCAGAACCAATGGCCCTGACATTTGGCGCGGCCAATGACGCGGATAGCACGTTTCTAAATGGCCAGCTGATCGGGTCTACGGGGCGTCCGGAATCTCCCTACGGGCGTACTTACGATCACGTGCGCGTCTATCCGATCCCGCCGGGCCTGCTGGGCAACGGACAAAACACGATCGCGATCCGGGTCGTCAATCCGTATGGCCGGGGCGGGCTGGTCGGCCCGATCCACATCGTCGCGCTTGCAGACGCTGACGGAGTCTACCTTTCCCGGTTCCGGGCGGACAACGTGAGCTATGTATTCGGGACCGTGTTTGCGGCGGTGGGAGTTTACTTTTTGTTCCTGTGGGGCAACTTTCGGGCCCAGAAGGAGAATCTATTCTTTGGACTTTTTGCCCTGGCCATGAGTGGTTACCGCTGCGCATTTCCGGAAACCTCTTACCGGTTCATCGGCAACATGCGCCTGAGCCAAACGCTCGAATACGCTGTCTTGTTTTCGTTCTTTCCGGTGAGCTACAACTTCCTGGTGCATTTCCTGGGCGTTCGGAAGTGGCTTATTATAAGGCTTTATGAATGGGCCACGCTGCTCGCCGTCGTGGCGCTTGTTTTGAGTCCGGATCCGGAAGTGCGCCTTTTGCTACTCCGGTTCTGGCAATACAGCGCCTTCCCGGTTGCTGTTAGCATTTTGCTGCTCGTGGGAGCGAGCTACCGGGCTGGCAATCGTCAGGCCAGATACGTATTTTATGGAACTCTGGTCATGATCCCCGCATCGGTAAACGACGTGCTGGGCGCGATGGACTTTATCGACACACCGCGGCTGGTTTCGTTTGCATTCCTGATATTTCTTGCCTTTCTCGCGATCATCCTGTCTGAACGATATCTCGCGCTCTATGATGAAAATCGTCAGCGCGGGCGCGTACTGGCAGAGCTCGACGCGCGTCGCACCGGATTTCTGACCAACATTTCGCACGAACTCAAGACTCCACTCACGGCGATTATGGGTTACAGCGAAATGCTGGAGGATGGATCACTCTCAAGCTCCGATGAGGTGGCCGATGCTCACGCACAGATGCGGGCCGGGGCCCGCAGATTGCGAGAGGTCGTAGATGACACCATGCTGGTGAGGCAACTTGAAGAGGGTGCCTACCGCGCCCGCTACGACTCGGTCGATCTAGCTTCATTGGTCGATCGAGCGCTTGACGAACTCGCGGAAATCCGGCTGGCGAATAAGATCGATTTTCTGGCGAGCCCGAGCGTAAAATTCCCGGCCGACGCCCTTCTGCTGGAACGGCTGATGTACCATCTATTGCGAAACGCCATGCAACACGGGCGACGAAACGGCCAGGTCAGGTTGGACGCCTCCATCGAAGGCGGGCTGGCCATTATCAGTGTGGAGGACGATGGCGAAGGCTTCCCGCCCGATTTCGAGTCTAAGGCTTTCGAAAAGTTCGCCCGCGCCGACACCACGGACACCTATGAGTCTTCCGGCACCGGCATAGGTCTGGCGCTTTGTCGGCTGGCCGCCGGGTGCATGGGCGGCTCTATTCGCATCGCCAGCAGCGAGCCCGGACACACGCGGCTGGAGTTGCGTATCCCCTTTGCCCGGTCGGAAGCGGGTGGTTCATGATCGGTCGCTTCTCAAAAGCCGCACGATCGGTTTGGTCGTTTCATTTGCTGGGGCGCGCGTGCATTTTCAGTGTATTGATGCTGCCTGTCTGCGATCTTGGGGCGGAGGGGTCCGGCGGCCTGGAACTCGAAAATACCGTGCGTCGCCTGGATCTGGCCGGCGAATGGCGGATCCGGTTTGCGGATGAACCCGACTTCAGTGACCCGTCGCTCAACGACGAACAGTGGCAGTCTATTCCAGTGCCCTCGAACTGGAGAGACCTGAGAGACTACGACGGCCGTGCCTGGTACCGAAAGCACTTTCAACTGTCTCTCGATGAATCACGTGACGCTTACGCAATATACATTGGAAGCATTGGAACTGCGAACGAAATCTATGTGAATGGCCATTTCCTGGGGCGGCGCGGCAGCATTGATGAAAGCGAAGCACACTGGTACGACCTGCCGGTTAGCTACACGGTCCCCGCGCAGGCGTTACGCGCCGGCGATAACGTCGTGGCGGTGCGCGTGCGCGGATACTACGCGCATTTTTCTGAGGGAATTACAGCGGGGCCTGTACTGCTGGACGACTTTCGTGAAGTGCAGCGCATGAGGGCGTTGCGTGACGCAAAGGAATTGTCCTTTTCGGCCGTGTTCGTTCTGGTCGCTCTGTACTTCCTGCTCTTTTTCGTCCGCGTTCCACAGATTCGGTCGCATCTCTACTTCGGGACGTTCATGCTCATGCTGGCCGCATACGTGACGCTACGGGTGCCCCTGGTTCACGAAATGGCGGATGACTTTCTGCTTCTGAAGCGCCTCGAATACATCGTGCTTTTTCTTCTGCCCGCGCCGTTCGTACTTTTCTGGGCGCATTTGCATTTCGGCTCGGTGAGGCCATGGCACGTGCCACTGGTTCTCGTATGGGTTTTGTTTGCATGTGTACCGTTTCTCGGCAGTCGCGTGATCGTTTGGTCCGACGCGTTGGGTTATTGGATGATCGCGCTTGCGCCGGTATCGCTCGTGATTGCTGGTAGTCTGGCCTGGAAAGCGTTTCGCGGGCATGCGGAATCGCGCATTATCGTTGGCGGCGTCTTTGTGCTTTTGCTGACGATCTTGAACGACTCACTGATGGACCGTTCTATCATTGAGTCGTTTCGCATGAGTTCTTACGGTACGGTTGCCCTTGTGGCGGCCATTTCGATAAGTCTTGTGCAAAGTTTTGTGCATATGCAGCGGGAATCCGATGCGACACTCGAACGCCTTCGGGAGTTGGATCGTCTGAAGAGCAGTTTTGTTGGGAATCTGACGGATAGCCTTCTGGAACCGGCAAAAACGATTTCCGCCTACGTGGGTTCTCTGGATGGGGATTCTGGTTCCAGAGAAGCAGTCTACCAGAGCCTCACGCAGTCGGGCGAATCCCTCGCCCGGTTGCTTGATCGAGTTTTGCTGCTCTCCCAGTTGCAATCCGGTGGTCTGCGTTCCGATGGGGAAGTCCTCAAAGGCGAGCGTCTGGAGCAACTCCTGGGCAACCGGAGTTTGCCGGCGGAGATCGCTATCCGGTGCAATCCCGAACTGCTACGTACCGCATGGCAGATACTGGAGGAGTGGGCGGGCGGCAGCGTGGAAGTTTCCCCGGTTGGCGCACCCGTCAAACAACTGGCGTTGGTCGCCAGAGGCCATCCCGAGCGTGCCGAGCCCGCAATGTCAAGACAGGTGCTACGGGAGATCGCGCGCGCTTTTGGGGGCAACATGATTGAATCCGATCAGCGAACTCTGCAGTTGCTGATACCGGTTCTGAGTTCTTGAAAGGCGCTGGGACGCTCGTGCGGAAACGCGGAATCGGAAGTGCACCGCTCAGCCCTCGGTGAGGGCCATCAAGATGTCGGCATACCAGGCACAGTTGAGGCCCAACGCTTCATCCAGTTCCTGATCGCGGGTACCCACGTCGAGCCTGGCCGAGTGAACGCCGAGCAACTTCCAGCCCAGCCGGTGCTCCGGGCCGGTTTCGAGGCCGGTCCGCAGGACGACTGGAGCACCACTCGTGCCGCGGTGGGTCCGGGCGTCGGTCAGGAAGTACCCCTTTCCCTGGAAGCGCACACCAAACGAGGACGCTATCACGGCCTGTCGCACAACGGGCATGTGGTGCAGAGTATCGTGAAAGCCGAGCGGAAAACCGACTACCAGAAGCGAAGTTCCGATCTCGACCGTCTCCCCCGGTTGGATCAGGTTCCCGGGGGTAAAGGCCCGGTAGATCGCAGTCGCGGGAAGCGCCGATCGGTCGATCTCGATGGCCGCCACGTCTACTTCGCCTGCCGCGTCGAGGCCCTGACGCCAGAGGCTCAGACCGTCCCTGTACAGCGGGATAGAGAAACCCGTCGACTGAGTAAAATCCATCGGATCGGTGTGCAATTCAATCTGCAAGCGGTTGGGGGAGTGCTCGCTCGGTTGGTCGAACATGACGTGACGGCTCGTAATCAGAAACAACCTGTTCTCACGTTCAAAAAAGAAGCCGCTCGCATTTGTGAGCATGCTCTGATTTTCGAAAGTCAGGACATGAACCGCGGTCAGTAGAATGGGTTCGATCATCGGTTGTCAGGGAGTAAGAAACCACCAGTCGGCATCTTTTCCATAGCATCGAACGGCCAGCGGTGTGGCAAATAGCGTTCTTCAAGGACCGTATCGACAGACATGACCGGGTCAACCGATTCCCGACCGTCGGCTCGCGCACATCTGCCGGACAGGAGGGCCAAATGCCGCGAAGGCCATGGAGGGCCGGGAGCGGCCTGTGCTCCGCGGACACTTCCGCCTTCCGGGCGGTCGCCCGCTTCGCGGATTCAAGTCTTGAAATTGCGGGGTAGACGGGACTTGAACCCGCGACCTCCGGTGTGACAGACCGGCACTCTAACCAACTGAGCTACTACCCCAACGCTCTGACGCGGCTGAGGCCGCGTTTCTCCGGGGTCCAGGACCGTCGGAGACGCACATAGTCCGGCCGGCCCCCCAGGCGTCAAATCATTCGGGAGCGGCAGACTACTGAAAAGGTCCAGCGCCGGCCGGCATTTTTCTGCTGGTCAGCGCTCTCCTTCCATCGAATCTCACGGGCGCTATGTGTGCCAAATCACTTCAGAGTAGCGAGCCTCACGTACGGCCTGGTGGATGGCGCGCCAGCGCCCTTCGGATCGCGGCCGTCCTGATCTGTTTGCTTGCATTTGGCGATTTCGTCCGCGCGCTTTTTCACTTCGCGTCTCCCATTCCGGTTAGTGACGATTTTTACGCCTGGTTGGAGCCCGCGCTACAATTCAAGTCGGGAGAGCACGATCTCATTACCCTTTGCTTTAGCCGGCATATGGAGCACCGCTACTATACATGGCGACCGATCTTGTTTGCAATTCTCGCGCTGACGGGCGAGGTGCGCCTGGACTGGCTGATCAAACTCGCAGGCCTGACCCTGCCCATCACTGTGATTGGCCTTCTGGTTATTTTTTGCAGGCACAACCGGACCGAACTTAAAGGCCGAAGCTCATGTGACATCTTCTACTTCGCTCCGGTCGCATTGCTTGCGATAAACTATCTTTACGGTCGCGTATTCTTCTGGGCAAGCGGAGCCGTAATGCATTTGCCAGCTGTCGCCTGTGCTTTGGGCGGCGTTGTAGCGCTCAATAGCCGGCGGCGTTGGGGCCTTTTGACTGCGATACTCGCTAACACACTCGCGCTGGGAACGGGGTCCCAGGGATTCGCATTGGTCCCTGCCGCCTTGTTCTTGCTTCTGGTGCAGCGCCGCTACCGCGCTTTCCTGATCTACATGGCTTATTTTTTCGGGCTCGCCGCATTCTATGTTTCTGGATCCAACTTTGCGGCGGTAACGGGCGGGCCCGGCGCTGAGTTGTACCTGGGGGGGCGACTGTTCTTCTTCTTGTACAATCTGGGATACTTGCCCGGAGGCATCATTGACCATGCGCAACTTGCCGGCATTCGGGCCGGGCTACTACCGGCAGAGCCCCTGGTTGGGCCCTACTGGTTGCCAGTCATTTCGGGGCTGGCGGCCCTCGGGCTTCTCGCATATCTGGCCTCGAAGCGGGTGTGGTCTGGCCTGCCAGTTTTCTTTACTCTGGCGCTTTTCTGCCTCCTCGCCCTGGCTCTCACTACGTTCGGCCGGTACAGCCCTGAGAGGGGGCCTTATCTAATGATTGCCCGCTATTCGGCCTATTCGATGTTCCTATGGATATGCCTTTATCTCATGTTCGTCCTGCGCGCTTCGACCGGGCAACCCCGGACTGCAGGCCGGCGCCTGTCGGTGTTGCTTTTGCTGTCTTTCGCCGCCGTCGTTTCCTACGCCCACAAATCGCAGCTCCCGGCAATGCGAGAGTACGTTCGGGACGGTTTTCGGCGCTGGGACGCGGGCGACCTCGACGGACTATCGAACCTCGACGTGGATCACAGTCACGGGGATGACCTATTGAGAAGGGCTCTCGCGAGCGGCATTCTCGATCCTGTCCGCCTGAGCGAATAGGGAATTTCCGTCATCGCCGTATTACTTTTCCGGGCTTCGATTCGGGACCTTCGGCGTGCAGGTGCTCGCTGCGCATGCGCCATTCGAAGAAGCGCAGCCACTCTCTTTCGCCGAGTCGTCGGAAGATTCTGTAAGCCGGCGCAATTTGCAGGATGCCAAACAAGAAACCCGGCCCCGGTACCATGCTGCCGATGGCGGCCGCCCGGAGCCAGCCCCGGCTGGCCAAAAAATGCGAAAGTCCAACTCCCAGCATGATGTAGAATCCATGCATGGTCCCGTACCAGCTGTACAGGATGCCCGGCAGGAAATGCGGGTGACCGGGACTTCGCAGCCACTCCGCGGGTTGCAGGCTGAAGTAGAAGACCAGCGCTGACCAGCCCAGGCCGGCCGCTCCGAAACCGAGCAGCGTAAAGGCGTGCCGCTTGTACTCGGGCCAGAGCAGCGCGGGATGCCTGTCCAGTTCCTGCATGTGGCGTCTCAAAGGGAAAGCGCTTGTCACCGACCGCACCGTCCGGTCCACAATCCCTGGTCACTTTTTAGATGTTCTTTCGAAGGCCGGCAATCAAAAACAAACTCCCGGGCTATCGGCGCCCATTTTTCCGCAAGGCCCGGGTGGGGCTTGCGCTTTCCGGCGGCGGCTGCAAGGCCTTCTTTGCCCTGGGCATCGGACAGACTCTCATCGAGAACGGAATTCCCATCCGCGCAATTTCCGGGACCTCGGCCGGTAGCGCAATGGCGCTTGCCATGGTCAGCCAAAGCGCCCTGGACCTGTTGCGCTACTTCATGGAGATCACCCGGCGCAATCGCAAGAATTTCTACTGGAGTCGCCTGCTTCTGGGTCGCGAACCCTTTCCCCATGAGCGTATGTATCGATCGGCGCTTATGAGTTACATTGATGTAGACCGCGTTGTACATTCGCCAATCAGGCTGGCATTTAATACGCTACGGCTTCCGCCCGACCGATATCCCCCTCAGAACCGGTGGCTGCGCTATCGTCTGGTGCTCGACATTCTGGCGGCGTTTCGGCTGGAACAGAAGTTTGCGGGTCAGGGCATTATACGACCCTTTCTGCGACGAGCAGCCGAGCGGGCCGGGCTTGAAGAAGTTATTTTCAAGAACGAAGATATGATCTCGACCGATGTGATTTCCCGGGTTTGCCTGGCTTCCAGTTGTGTGCCGCCCCTGATCAGCTATCAGCGTTTACTCGATGGCAATTACTATCTCGATGGTGGGGTGACCCGTAACCTGCCGATCTTTTCTTTGCCTGAGTGTGATCTGGTCGTCGCGGTGCACTACGATCAACTCACGCGCCAGCTTTATGAAATGAGTCCCGAAGCTGACGCCGAGCGCACGATCCTCTACGTTGCTCCGGAACGTACCTTGCCCATCACGACCTGGGACTATGCCAACCCGGATGGCGTACTGGCGTGTTATCAGCTCGGCCTGGAGGCGGGGGAGCGCACCCTGCGATTGCTGGAAAGGGTGTTGTAGCTGGCTGTGCCCCTTGCGGGGCGTGCCGTTCATCCGCGCGGGCTACTTCAGTGATTCCAGCTTCTCATCAATGAGACGATTGACTTCTTGCGGAGGCGCCTGTCCGCGGGTCTTTTGCATGACCTGGCCCACAAGAAAGCCTTTTACGCGATCATTGCCGTCGAGGATCTTCTGAACGTTGTCCGGGTTCTCGGTAAATACCTGATCGATGATGGCAGGCAGGGCAGAGCTATCGACCGGCTTGTAGTTGTACTTTTCGATCGCCGCTTCGGGCTCAATGTCTTCCTGGTAGACATGTTCGAAGACCTGCTTGGCCATTCGACCGGTGAGCTTACCATCGCTCAGGAGCTGGATGATGCGCGCCAATCGTTTCGCCGTGCAGGCAAAATCGGGCAGGGCGATGTCCTGTTTGTTAATCACACCCAGCACTTCGTCCTTAACCCAGTTGGATGATTTTTTCGGATCGCCGCAAAGCCGGTTCACCTCTTCGAAGTACGTGGCCACTTCCTTTTCGCGGGTAAGCACAGACGCGTCATAGAGCGGCAGGCCGAATTCGGCCACGTACCGATCTCGTTTGGCGTCCGGCAATTCCGGCATGGTCTGTTCTATTTCGCGAATGAGATCGGATTCGATTGTAAAGGAAGTCAGGTCCGGATCGGGAAAGTAACGATAGTCTTCGGCGTCTTCTTTGGTGCGCATGAGGCGCGTCTCGCGTCGATCGGCGTCCCAGAGCACGGTCGATTGGATCACTTTCCCGCCCGATTCCAGCACATCGGCCTGACGCATAATTTCGTAGTCGATGGCGGCCCGCACGGCCCGAAAGGAGTTCAGGTTCTTGATTTCGACCCGCGTGCCGAAGGGCGCGTCCGGTCCACGGCGTATGCTCACGTTGGCGTCGCATCGCAGACTGCCTTCTTCCATGTTGCCGTCGGTCACGTCGATATAACGCAGAATGTTGCGCAGGGTCTGCAGATAGTAGTACGCTTCTTCTGAAGAGCGCAGGTCCGGCTCCGAAACGATTTCCAGCAGGGGTACACCGGCCCGATTCAGATCCACGTACGAAACCGGATCTCCTCCGCCCGCGCTGTGCAGGAGCTTGCCCGCGTCTTCTTCCATGTGTATGCGATGGATGCGCACCGTGCGCGGACTGCCGTCGGCGAGCTCAAAAGAGACTCGGCCTCCGGTTGCGTAAGGCATGTCGTACTGGGAGATCTGGTAGCCCTTGGGCAGGTCGGGATAAAAGTAGTGCTTGCGGTCGAACTTGGTGATGGAGGCGATTTTGCACTCCAATGCCCGCCCGGCCATGATTGCCAGGCGCAGCACAGCCTGATTGAGCACCGGAAGCACTCCGGGGAGTCCCAGGGTCACCGGGCCCGCCAGGCTATTGGCCGGTGCACCGAACTGATTGGGATCCGGGCTGAAGATTTTGGAACGGGTTTTGAGCTGACAGTGCACCTCCAGACCAATTACCGGTTCGTAGGCGGTCAAAGAAGTCGGAGCGATCGTTGTTTCGGCCACACATTCTCGAAACCGCGCAGCGCCCCAGGGGGCAAGCACATTCGCCATCTGTATGAGCACTTCCGAAACCAACGGTCCGATTGTTCTTTGTGTGGCGAATCAGAAGGGTGGTGTGGGAAAGACCACCACCGCCATCAACGTCTCTGCAGCCCTGGCCCGTCGCAAGAAACGGGTGTTGCTGCTTGACCTGGACGCCCAGGGAAACGCCTCGTCTATCTTCCTGTCTGCGCCTCCTGCCGCTGAGAAGAGCGCCTACGGGGTATTCAAGGACCGCCGGCCCATAGCGACGCTTTTGGAGCGGACCCGCATTGATGGGCTGAGTCTCTTGCCGGCCAATGTGCACCTGGCCGAAGTCGAGACCCTGCTGGCGGGCGCCGTGGACGGTTTTTTTCGGCTTTCCGATTCGCTTTCGGCCGCGGATACGGGCCAGGATTTCGTGGTTGTCGACTGCCCTCCGAACCTGGGTCTGCTGACGGTCAACGCCTTCGTCAGCGCCACGCACCTGTTGATTCCGCTCCAGACGGCAAAGTTCTCCCTGGACGGCCTGCGCACAATGCTCGACACCAGCGCCATGATCCGGAAACGTTTTAACGCCGGGTTATCACTACTGGGTGCTCTGATCACCATGCACAACGCGCGGACGACGATTTCCCAGGCCATCGCCGAACCGATTGAAGACTTTATCAGCCTGTTTAAGACCCGCATCAGTCGGGCGGTGGCGATCGAGGAAGCCCATCTTCTGAACCAGACGATTTTTGAGTACCAGTCGCGGTCCCGGGTTGCCCGGGAGTACGACGCGTTTACCGAGGAGCTGCTGAATGCCATCGAGAAAGGATAAGTTGCGCGCCGCGGCCCGGGAAAGGCTGGGCCGTGATCGTTCCGGGCGTGAGCCGGCCAGCATGTCGGAGATCGTCTCGGAATTGGAAGGCGAGCAGAGTCCCAACGAGAGTGTATCCGGCGAAGCGCCACCCTCAGAGAAGGAGCCGGAGGAGCAGATTCCCGCGGCTGAAATTGACTTGCAGCAGCAAGCCCAGGAGCCAACGATCGCAGCAGAGAGCGGGCCCAGGCCCGAACCATCGAACACGAGCAAGGAAAACGAGCGGTCCATGCCCAGAACCCGGGATTCCATCTACAATGTTTCGAGCGACATTCGCTTAGAAGACTACACCGAATCGTCGGGCGGCGGCGGGCAGGGCCGTCTGGGCAGCATTGCGCGCGGCCTCGGGGCCTTGATTCTGGTCGCCATCGTGCTGTACGCGCTTTACTATTTTGCCGGCGCCCTGTTCGGACCCGATTACAGCCTGGCGATTGCCAACGAGTACATCGACGAGACCAACATCGAGCGCTATGCCGCGAGTGATACACCACCGGCCCTTTCGGCAGCGCGGCCCGTGTATATTCGTTTTCAGTGGGAAGAGGGGCAGCTCGCCACCGACTTTCTGACCATGCGGGTCGAAAACGTAAGCAGCACTCCGGTCGTCGAAGCGATCCAGGGGCGACGTCCTCCGGTGACCGCCAATTACATCATGTTTGTGGGCCCGCTTGACGCGGGGCGTTACACGGTCGAAGTTCTGGATCGTGAAGAAAACGTGCTTCGGGAACGCGAATTTTCGGTCCGCTAAAAGCGATGCGTCGCGGCGCCCTCATCGCCTCTGTCTTTTTGGTTTTCGTTTCCTGCGAGCGCTTAACGACCCCGCCCACGCCGCCAGGCGTTCCGGCCGGCGCGCAATATGAGCGCGCCATCCGGCTCTGGACTTACCAGGCTGCCTCGGGGGAAAGCCGGACCTACTTCGAACAAGGCCAGCTCGCCATGCGCGGCCATTATGTGCAGGGACTCAAGGACGGTCTCTGGCAGAGTTTCAGCACTGACGGCGACCAAATCACCGCCGAAGGCCGCTACAACAGGGGCTGGCACGATGGCGTCTGGCGTTACTTTGACACCAGGGGTCAGGTGTATCTGACTGTGGAATACAAAATGGAGCCGCGTCGGGCCGATCTGTTGCTCTTAACGACCGAGATCGGAAATGAGAATGGCGTGTACCGGCGGTATTATCCCGATGGCAGCCTGGAGGAAGAGGGCCACTTCTGGTCGGGCTATTTTCACGGACCGTTTCGTCACTATCATCCCAACAACCGGGGCCTGGCCATCGCAGGCCGGTTCGAGCGGGATCAGAAGATCGGGCAATGGCGTTATTACTATGCCGACGGAACCCTGGAGCGTGTGGAAAACTACAAAGACGGCGTTCTGGACGGTGTGCAACAAAACTATTATCCGGACGGATCTTTGTATCACAGCAGCGTGTATGCGAACGGAGAACGATTGCGTTTGATGGAGATCCGGCCCCTGCCGGGCCGGGAAGGATCCGATGCCACGAGGGCCAACGACGACGCCTGAAAGATCCGGTACCGGGTCGAATCTGCTGTTTGTGTTCTATAGCCTGTTGGTCTGTGGCGGCCTGGCCTATTTGCTTTTCGTGGAGTCCCTGCCGTATATTTTTCTGGTACCGTTGCCGATAGCCGTACTGGGGCCGCTGGCATTGTTGCGCCCCAAATCAGTGTTCGTGTATCTGCAGATGTTCTTGATTACTGCGCTTTTTGCTGTAAGAGTTCTTCTGGACCTATGGCTGCCCGTAAATCTCTAGTCCGTCCTGGTTTGCGTCTGGTCGTGCAGCGGCCCGGGCGTCGCGTGCGACAGTTTGTGCTGCCCCTGCCGGGTCAGCGTTTCGTTTTGATTCTGCTCAGCGTGCTTTCCTTGCTTCTGTTCTTGCTGCTGCTCATGTCGGAGTCTTCCAGTCGTCCTTCGCTCTCGGCTGCGGAGCGGGCCCTGCTGGCCGACCGGATCTTCGCGAGCCGATCGGCCCTGCAAACAGGCCTGGACGATCTGCTTCGCCGCATTGAGCCGATTCACGAAGCCCACTTTGGTCCTGGCCCACCGCCGGAGTTCGCCGGCCACGCGCCGCGGGATCGACTGCTTCGGAGCGCGCGGGAACTGGAGGGTCGTGTAGGAGACCTGGCCGCGTACTATGGCGCCTACGAGATTGCCCTGCGCGGCATTCCGCACCGTTGGCCGGTCGATAGCGAGCGCCGACAGATCAACTCCGGTTACGGCTATCGACGCGACCCTTTCGGTGGGCGTGGCCAGTTCCATCGCGGCGCCGACATCAAGGGACGCAGCGGAGACCCGGTAATTGCCGCCGCCGATGGCACGGTCCGTTCGGTGCGTCGGGCTTCTTCGGGCTACGGCAATGTAGTGCGGGTCTTTCACAACTCCGGCTACGAAACGCTTTATGCCCACCTGTCAGAGATTTCTGTTCAGCAGGATCAAATTGTGCGCGCGGGCGATCGCATCGGCACGGTCGGAACCAGCGGTCACAGCACGGGGCCGCATTTGCACTATGAGGTTTATTTTGAAAACAAGGCCTTAGACCCCGACGGGTACCTGGTGCCGTAGTTAAGAGCCCCGGTCGATGCGGGACGCGATCGTGCTGCCGACGCTCCCAATGCTGCAAGCGGGCTGAGAATGTGCCGCCTACTCCGAAACGATTTGCATTAGACTCGAATAGCGAACTGCCGTCGTTGAAAGGGCGTATGCAGGCCAGACTGCGTCGGGAACAGCTTCGCCGCGCATAAGAGGCGCCGCTGGACTTGCGGAGCGTCCTCGGACGCCCGGGTTGCCAGGGGCCGCGGGAGCGCCCGGGCGGTCGGCGTGCGTCTCTGCGTGTTCAGGCGTGTCCGGCGACCAGATTGACGCGCTCCATGACCATTTCCGGCGTGAGGTCCTTCATGCAGCGAAAGTGTTCGAGCGGGCAACGCTTTGCGCCGTGGGTGCCGCACGGCCGGCAAACCAGGTCCGGCAATTCGGCAACTGTTGTGCCGGGCGCGATGGGCGCGTAACCCAGGGCCGGAACAGTCGGACCGAAGATGGCGACGACCGGAATACGCGCCGCGCAACCCAGGTGCACCGGCGCCGAATCGTTGGAAACCAACAGCCGGCTCTGTTCCATAATCGCGTAGAGAACCGGCAGGCTGGTCTGACCGGCGATGTCGATGACGCGGTCGCGGCTTTCGGGACCAACCATCATAGAAAGATTCGTAAGAACTTCCTGGTTTACCGTCTGATCGGCCTTTGAGCCCACCAGAAGTACGCGAGTTTGATAACGGCGGCTGAGCAAGAGGCACAGGCGCGCGAAACCCCAGGCGGTCCAACGTTTGGTCGGCCACACCGATGAAGGAGCCACCAGCACCGGGCGTGGAGCGTTCAGGTCACGCAGCAGGTGGCGTGCGGTTGTCCGGTTTTCGTCTTCGATATAGATTTCCAGGTCACGGGAGCAGCGACCGGTATCTATGGAAAAGGCGCCGTCCAGAAACTGAAGCAGCCGCTCGATTTCGGGTCGATCGAGATCACGCTCCAAAAGATCCTGATAGGCGAAACGCGCCAGGGCCGCGCCGCGGTACCCCACGCGCCGCTCAATACCGGAGAGCATAGCCAGAATCGAACTGCGATGGGATTGATGCGGCCCGAGCAAAACATCAAATTTTCGGGAACGGATTTCGCGGGCCATCCGTAACATGCCGGCCGGTCCCCGATGAACGCCCGCTTTGTCGATTACCAGCACCTCCGCCACGTGCGGGTTGTGTCGTAACAGCGAGACCGCCTCGGGTTTTACGAGCACGCTCAGCCGCGCATCCGGGAAAAATTGCTTGAAGGCCGCAATCATCGGGGTCGTCAGTATGACGTCGCCAATGAAGGCCGTTTGGATTAACAGTGCGTTTCTTACGGGCATTCAAAACCAGAACAGACAGCGCGCACGCCGCTGTCCATACCGATCGCAGTCTGTGGCGACGCCTGGAGTTCGTTTTTGCCGGGCGCCTTTTTCGTCTCAGCGTGTTGGATCGTTATTTGTTCAGCGAGATTTTTCAGCCGTTCGTCGTATTTTTGCTCTTCTTCTCCACTCTATTCATATCGATCGCCCTGAAGGATGCGCTCGGCGAGCTGCTATCAAAGGGAATTGATCCAGGTCGCATTGCTCTATATATCGGCTACCTCATAGTCGAAAAGGTTGCCCTCACTCTACCAGCCTCTTGCCTTTTTGGCGGTATCATTGCGGCCGGGCGCTTATCAACTGATTCTGAGATCACCGCCATGCGAGCTGGTGGAATTAGCTTCGGGCGACTATACCGCGTTTTCCTCGCCTGCGGATTTCTCGCCGGGTTGGTTGTGCTTCCGGTTCGCTCGTTCCTTGGTCCGGCCAGCACAAAAGCGCGGGCCGATTTTGAGAACTGGATTCGCACGTATCATAGCCTGACACTTGCGCGTGCGGGTACATTTCTGGGCAGGGGGCAATCACCCGCACACAGCGGGGGCATGGGCCAGGATATCTACGTACGTGCTCGGGATGGGGATATCCTATACGACCTGCAGATTCGCGAGTGGCAGACCGATCTTGACGAAGCCGATACGGAGTTCGCGACCGTAAGGGAGATTGCGATCCCGATAGGCACGGGTATTCCGACCCGCATGCTCCAGGCTCGTCGGGGCCAGTTGCTCGCCCGCAGGAATAGCGATGGTCGCGAAGAGGTCTTCGTTCGTCTTTCCGAGGGCTTCGTTATCGAAAGCGATATGGACCGCACCGGATACGAAATTACGAATTTCATGGATGGAACACTCGACTACCTCATTCCACCGCCCCCGGAACCGCTGGGCCGAATGAATGTGGACGCCGAAAACTTCACCACTCCGGAGTTACTCGAAACAATCGACGAAATCGATCACGGCGGTTTCGAGATCGAAGCCCTGACGATCCTTGGGACCATGACCACCCAGGTTTCGGATTTTGGGGGTATGACGGGACTTGGCCAGAACTCCCCGCTGAACGATGAGGTGCCCACTCTCACGTTGCCGTCCCTGCCGGAACTAGAGCGCCTGTTGGTGGCCGCGCGGCTCCAATTGATGGCCGGTGATGAGGTGCAGATTCCCGGAAGCCTGCCGATTCCCGAAGGTTTTAAGCCGGCCGAATTCGTGTTGTTCCTGTCGGGTTTCGTTGAAAACGCGAAAAAGACCAGACTCAAGTTTCTCTTTGAGTTTCACAAGCGGCTGGCAGAGCCGATTGCCTGTATGCTGTTCTTTTTCATCTCGTTTCCGCTGGGTCTCGTTGTCAAACGCTCCGGGCGGGGGATGAGTTTCACACTGGCCCTTGTCGTTTTTCTTCTGTACTACTTCTCATCGGAGATGCTCGCCAGCCAACAGGTGCTGGCCGGCAAGCTTCGACCGGAGCAGGGCGCCTGGATTCCTGTTGTCGGGCTGTTTCTTGCCTCAATGGTAATTATGGCCCGGCGTACGGACGGATTCAACCCACTGTACACATTAACGGAGCCGGCTCGGCGCTTGAGCGCACGATTTACAGGTCTGATTCGCCGCCGTTTCCTGCATGCGGGGGCGCCCCTGGTGGTTTTTGCAAATCGCATCAAGCAGCATGCATTTGTCCTGCGTGCTTCAACTCTGGCGTCCTCCCTGTGGCAGCGGGCTTTGCGTTTGTTCGAGCGGGCGCGGCCCGTTGTCCTGGAGGCTCTGCGACGAATCGGCGCAACCAGTCGGCGCGAGAGCTGACATTTTTCGGTTGGACAATTCACGCGCGGCTATAACTGTCGGGTATCCTTGTCAAAGAGTTTCCTGGATGCAAAAGGCGACAATTTACCACGTCTCTGATGGGAGGGCCTTCCCGCTCGAATTTCGCGAAAAGGGCCCGGTTCAGATGGCATTGCAGGAGTGTCCTCCCGACTCTCTGGACTCCATACGTCCGGGGGCCGACCACCTGACACTGTTCCTCATCCAGGGGGAAGAAGGTCAGCTGGATGACATTGTGGGACGGTTGCGGACGGCCCGGCATTTGAATGACTATCCCAAGGTCTTGTTGCTTGCCGAAGAGGACTACGCAGAAGCGGTCAAGAAGGTGGCCCTCCTGCCGCGCACGATCCTCCTGGACGATTCTATTCGCCCCTTTCATCTGCAGCTGATCCTTGAGCTAATGGTTCAGCAGGAGTACTACCGCCAGGTGGTTTATCAACTATCGCACGATTCGCGGCAGCGCGGGGAAGTGTTCGAAAACCTGATGGAGCTCGGACGCCGGGAACTCAAGCGCTCCCGGGAAGAGAGCGAGGCCTACCGTACGCTTTTGGAATACGAGACCGAAATCCGCAAAAGCGAAAAGGGAATAACCGGTGCGGTGGATGTCGTGGGGCGGTTGAAGGAGCAGGAGCTTCTGTCTTTGAAATCCCAGCTTCAGGCTACGGAAAGGCTGAGTCAGTTTCGGGACAATGAACTGCGCGAAGCCCGGGAGCAGATCCATGCCCAGGAAGAAGTGCTCAACATGAGCCGTCGCGAGAACATTGAGCGGGACAAGATCATCAACGCCCTCGACCGACTCCGGATCTACACCGACAAAGAGCTCATGGACCTCTTTCACGAGAACAACGACCTGCGCAGGCGCCTGGGCATGCCGCCGCGTTAGGCGACGAGGGCCCGCGCCGGCCGATGCCGGGTGGACTCCCTTGCCGGGTGGACGCACCGCAAGGCGGTCTCGAAAGGCAGTGAATGGTTTCTCCGGACACGCCCCGGTGGGTGGAATTGGCTCCGGTTTCTGCCCCTTACCCGGTCGGAAACTGCTTGCGTTTTTTCCCCTTATTTGGAAGATTATGTCACATACGGTTCCCTCAGGCCATGCCCGTTCCATCCCGGGAAGCACGCGCCGCCCCCACCCGGCGGCCGAGATTCAGGTCCGCAATTCAGTTGCGGCTGGCCCTGTTGTTTCTGTCCGTCGGTCTCGGCCTGGCCGTGCTTGCCACCCCGACCCGCGGCCAGGACCTGCCGCGCTTTCGAATCCGTGAAGAGCAGGCCCGGCAGCTCTTCCAGAAGGGTCTGGTCTTTCACAATGCCATGCAGTACATCGCCGCCCGGGAGTTCTTTTACAAGGCTCTGGACGTGCAGCCCTACTTTCATCTCGCCCGGCGTTATCTGGGAGACTCCTACTATTACTCGGGAGACTGGAATGGGGCCCTTGAACAATGGGAATTTCTCGATGAAGTCTCTTCCGGCGCTTATCCGCTGGTGCGCCAGCGCAGTGAGATGCTGCGTTTTTATCTGAATCAATACATCAATCCCGGCGACTACATCTACCTGAAAGGTTACGGGGCGGAAACCTGGACCGGGTATTCCTTTTTGGGACCGACCGATGTTGCCACGGACGACGAAAACCGTCTGTACATTCTGAGCTACGGTAGCGCCAATATGATTCACGTCGATTCGTCCGGTCGGGCTTTCGATCAGACCCGCGGGGTGATCTGGGACCGCCTGCAGGGCCCTATCGCGATGGCGCGCCACGGTGATGAGCTGTTCGTCGCGGACTACACGGCCGACCGCGTGCGAGTGTTCAACCTGGAGGGGCGCGAGTTACGTTCTTTCGGTGAGACAGGCTCCGGGGCCGGCAACTTTCGCGGACCGTCCGGCATTACGGTCTCCGGCGACGCCGTCTACGTGTCCGATGCCGGCAATCACCGCATTCAAAAGTTCGATTCTGAAGGGCGGCATCTGTTGACTTTCGGTTCGAACGACCTGGGACAGTCGCCCCGCTATCCGGCGGGCATCGCGGCTCTGGAAGATGTGGGAGTGTTCGTCGCGGACCGTGACGACGGTCGCATCCTGCACTTTGACCCTGACGGCAATTATCTTGGTTCCCTGGAATCGAACGCTCTCAGGAAGCCCCATGGACTGGAGATCAATGGGGATCGCCTGATCGTCGCCGACGAAGAAGCGGGCATCTTGCTGTATCATTTCTCGACGCAAATCTGGCGGCCGCTCCCCGAATTGCGCGATGCCAGCGATCGGCCACTTCGCCTGGAGCGACCCTTTGCCGCGCGCATGGATCAAAATGGAGTGCTCTATGTCGCGGACTACGGCGCCGGCGCGGTGCGGGTGCTGATCCCGCGTGGCCTCAAAGTCGCCAACCTCGATCTCAAAATCCAGCGCGTCGACGCGTCCGGCTTTCCTCATGTCGGTGTGTTTCTTTCGGTTCGGAATCGTCTGGGCAATACGATCCGCGGACTCGGCCGAGCGGATTTCTTTCTTTATGAGAACGATCGGCGGGTGGGGCGCATCCGGACCGACAATGTCACGCCGTACAACCGGCGCGTACATATTGTTATCACCAAGGAAAACACGCCTCTTTTTCGGGCTGAATACGACCGGTATTTGCCGGGGGCCCTGGCGGGTCTGCTTGATCCGCTCCGCACCGCTGACGCGCTGGGCATCGTACGTGTTGGAGAGCAGGTGCGGCAGATCTATAGCGGCCTGGAACGCAGACATATCCTGCGGTTGCTGGCGGAAGGGGATACGGCTGAAGAACCCAATCTCGGCAAGGGGCTTTATGAATCGATCACGCTCCTTGTTCGGGAAATCGGGCCGCGCAGCGTGAACTTATTGGTTTCCGGGGAGCATTTCCCGGGGGCCTTCAATCAGTACAGCCAGCAAAAAGTCACGCAATATGCGCGGGCGAATGGCATTCAAATCAACGTGATCTCGTTCGAGTCGGACCAGGATCCTGAAGAACGCGAACGGGCGCGCATCGAATTCGAACAGATGGCCCGCCTGACCGGTGGACGCTACTACCGGGCCTTTGATGAAAGCGCGCTTACGTCGCTCTACGAATCGATCCGGCAGTCGATCGATGATCGTTATATTCTGACCTACGATTCTTTTCTCGAAGAGGATCTGGCAAATCATTACGTGGATATACGCATTGAGGTTCGGCACCTGGGCAGTTTTGGATTGGCCGACGCCGGATATTTTGTGCCGTGAGCATGGTCATGAAGAAGAAGCGAACGTATCAAATTCGGCTCGTACGGGGCGCGCTTGCAACCATAGCGCTGCTACTGCTCTTGAGTTCGCTACAGGCGGATACTCCAGCGCGCAGCGCGCTCTACTATTTCCGGGAGGCCGAGCGGCAACTGGGGCGCGAGGAATACCGCGAGGCTCTCGCAAACTATCGACTGTGCCTGGAGCGCAATGAGCATTTTCCGGCGGCCCACATTGGAGCGGCTACGGCCTATTACGAGCTGGGCGAGTGGCAACGGGCGCGGGATCACTATGAGCGCGCTCTGGAATTAGACCGCAACAACGTGCCTGCCCGGACGGGGTTGGCGCTGGTCTACATTGAAATCGGTGGCTTCCCGCGGGCCCGCGAGCTTTTGCTGGCCGTTCAACAGACCGATCCCGGCAACGCTGACAACAACTACGCTCTGGGAGTTTACCATCGGCGGACCGGGAGCGCCAGTCTTGCGGAATCGTACTTTGAAAAAGCGATCCGGTTGCAGGCTTCACACGTGCGGGCCCTGGTGGGCCTGGCACGCATCATGGCCGATACGGGGCGTTTCGAGCGAGCGCTCGGATATCTGGAGCGCGCGCGGCGCATTGGACCGCTGCAGGTCGAGATTCATTCCAGTGCCGGCGAGATTGCGCTCAAGCAGGCCTTCGCAGCACCCGACGCGGAGGTGCGCGAAACCTATCTGGCGCAGGCACGAGAGTCGTTTGTTACGGCTGCCAGATTGCAGCCGGACAACCGCCAGGTGGCCGGCCGGCTCGTTCTGATCGATCTGTACACCGGCGAGGCACGCAGTGCCCGGGAGCGGGTGGAACTCCTGTTGGAGGCCGAGCCGCGGAATCCGCACCTGCACTACATGCTGGGCGTGCTTGAGCGCCGAGGCGGCAATCAACGGGCCGCCCTGACCGAGATCCAGCGCGCGCTCCAGCTGGACCCTGCGGATTCTTTTGTGCGCTTCAGTTTGGAGGAACTGGCGCAGGACCTGCGTGACTCTGGTATGGCGTTGCGGCGGGGACTGGCCGCGTACCATTACGAACGCGTTCAACACAACCGCGAGCAACGGCGTCCGGATCGGTTGCAGAGCCACCTGCGACGAACCCTGCTACTGGACCCCTTTCATGAGGCGGCCCGCCGTGAGGAGCTTGATCAGGCGCGTCGGGACGGCGATTACGAAGGTTTCATCCATTCCCTGCAGCGTTTGCGGGAGCGGCATGCAGACGATGCGGGCATTGCCTACCGTCTGGAGCGGGCGCTGGAAGCCCGACGCTCGAATCTGGCATACCGCGCCAATTTGCTGAGCCCGATTGCAAGTCCCGCCCGGGCCACGTTCGAGCGGAGCCCGGTTCGTGTTTTCGTTTTCGATTTTCGCTCAACGGATCCTTTTCCGGGCCACGCGGACGGTCCGGAGTTGATCGCCTCCGCCATTAACTTTGAGCTTTCAGCCGCCGACCACATCGATCCGGTGCCTGACGAATTGCGTCGCCTGGTGCTGGGTCGCATCCGTCAGGATAGCCGGGCCGTGGATCGCTTTCCGTTCGGCGTCGCCTACCGGCCCGAGTTCATCGCCCGCATTGAAGAATTCGAAGACCGCGAGCGCCCGGTCTCCTATGTGCTGGCCGGGGCCTATCGACAGGTGAACGAGGCCCTGCATGTGGATTGTGAGCTGATTGAGAAGGGCGCCGGTATTCGAGTCGCCCGTTTCGCGATCGAAGGTCGCGGGCGGGATGCGATCCACGACGTGGCTCTTGCTGTTGCCCGACGATTGCGTGAGGAACTTCCATGGGAAGGGCGGGTGGTTCGGGTCACAGAGGGGCAGGTATATCTGAACGTGGGCCGGGTGGACGGATTGCGTGTGGACCAGGAACTACTCGTTTACCGACTCGGCAGCCTCCGGGGCAAGCTGAAGGTGCGCGAGGTTGCCACCTACGTCGCCAGGGCCGAGCCGACCGGCGTGAGTGCCGACCGATTCGACACCGGCGATCGGGTCGTGGCCGGCAACTAAACGCCACGCCTGCGGCGATCAGTACTGTCGATCCACAACCAGATTGAACCGGTCGCTACTCTCGTTGCCGGCATAGTCCGCCACGAAAACTTCGATCAGATTCTCTCCCTCGGCGAAGCTGAGTATTCCCAGGTTGTAGTAGCCCGAAACGAAGCTTTCCTCAAATGAGTGCTGCCCCTGCAGCTTCCAGTCGCCGTCAACAAACTGAACCCGGTCAAAAACCCGTTCCCGGGCTTCGTCGTCATTCAAACGCCAGCGCAATCGATACACGCCGCGGTTCGTGTATGTTTCCAGGCCAGGATCCCGCACGCGCAAGAGGATCGGATAAGGTCTGGTGAGACGAAATCTCTCAATGCGGTCCGCCCGTAGATGGGTTTCCCCGTTTGGAGTCAGGATCACAAGCCCTTCTATGATCGGTGGATTCTCGTCGGTGACATCGGGAAGTACCGTGAGCGGATTGATGATTTCGTAGCCGCTTTCCCGCGCCACGAAGAAATGCAGATGCGGACCTCCGGAATGACCGGTGTTGCCCGAGCGGGCCAGTATGGTTTCGGGGGAAACAGCGCCGGCGCGCGGATACCCGCTGAGATTGCGCAGGTGATAGTAACCGCTCCACCAGCCGTTGCCGTGATAGAGATAGGTGTAGTTTCCAGGCCCCTGTTCCGGCCGGAATGGATCGTCCGGGCCGTTGCGCGTGTAGACGATGTCACCGGCCGCCATGGGGCGTACGGCGTCGTTATCGCCTGCGATATCGAGACCATTGTGAAAATGGTCGATCCGTGATTCTCCAAACGTGGACGTGATCAGGCGAAGGTCCGGGAACTCCCCTTTGATGATGGGCCATTGAAATTGAGGACGCTCACCGTCGGCCCGGGCCGGGGGGCCGAGCAAGAGGGTCGCGATCAGGCAGAGCAGTGTCAGTCGTGAATTCCTTGCCGAAAGCATACCAGGGTAAATGCTGGGACCGGGCGCAAGGGCAACCTTATTTTACTGTCAGCAATGGGTGAACAGGAAGAAGTTCAAGAGGCGTTGTCCCGGGCCGAAGTGGCTCGCCTGGTGGCCCGTTGTGGCGACGGTGAGCCGGAAGCGCTACAGGAGTTCTTCCAGACCTATTCAAACGACATCTACAACTTTCCATTGAAGGTGTTCCACCTTGACGAGGATTCGGCGTCGGACTTTTACCTGTACGCTTTTGAGCGGCTGAAGGATGGCGGGCGTTTTCGGTCGTTCAAAGGGCGTTCCAGTTTTCGTACGTGGTTTTATACGGTCTTGAGAAATCTGGTCATCGACTGGATGCGCACGATTCGCGAAGTCGAGACCGTGCAACCGGTGAGGCAGGCCGAAGATGGATCGGAATACACCCTGATTGAAGGCGTACCCGACCCGCGGGCGGCCGCTGGAATGAATGGCGGGGAGGCGAACCTGCGAGCAGCTCTGGGCGAACTACCGGCCGACATTCGTGTGGTTTTTAAGCTTTCCTATATCTATTACCTTGAATTGGAGGCGGAGGACCTGCGGCTCATTTCCGAACGCTCGGGCATGAGCGAGTCGGAAGTGCTGCGCTATCTGGCGCGCCTCCGTCACGAGCTGGCAAATCGGGAGCTGAAGAATCTATCTTCCGAGGACAAGATCACTTCTCTGTTTCTGTCGATTCTGGAACTGAAGAAGAAGCGCGACCGCCTCGGATCGCGGAGAAGGCAACCGGCAGAGACCAATCTTTCCGGGGTCGCCACCGCGGAAGAGGCGGAGCTCGAAAGACTCAACCGCGCGATCGAAAAGAAGTACCAGCAGCGCGCCCGGTTGCTCTACAAACGGAGCCGCGGGCATTTTATCGCCCGAACGCCGTACCGGTTCATTTCGGAGCTTCTGAACATCCCCGAAGGCAGCGTTTCGGTCCAGATGATGCGGGCCAGCGAGAAGCTGCGGAGCTTCCTGGGAGATCCCCACCTTTTTGGCCAAAGTGACAAAAATTTTTCTCCCGGACTACGGGGGCAGGGATGATCGATTCGTCTCATTGAAGAGCGAGGGAAGGTTCATGGCATCTCCACCAGACAAACAGAGTATTCTGGCTGCTTTTCTAGATGAGCCCGAGAAACTTTACGAGAGCGACCTCGATAGTGGCGCGCAGGCGGTTCTGTTTGCCCTGGAAGAGGCCATGGTGAGCCTCAGGGCCGAGCAGATTTCGGCCACCATGGGCGAAGAGGAACTGGCCAGCCGGTTGGACCGCCTGGCGGCGGGGGAGAACGACGCTCTCGATGGTTTGTCGGCCACCGACCGGGACGCCGTCATCCAGGGTCATCTGGCCGCGACCGCGATGGACAGCACACCGCGGGTGCCCACCCCCGAGGCTTTGCTTGCCGTTGTGGAGCGCAGCCTGAAGACAAAGTATCCCGAGAAAGCCCCGTCGTTTATAGTCAACCTGGCGCGCGCGCAAATGCAGGTCATAAAGTCCACGTTCCAGGGCCTGACTCCGGTAAGTCTCCCGGCGATCGCCACCCGACATGGTGGGCCGGGAATTGAGACACCCAACGCGCGCGAGATGCTGCGGCAGGTCATCGTTCAGGGCGACCGACGGATAACGCTTGAATTTGAATTGGTGCGCGCGTCCGACCAGGAGATCACGCTACTGGTTCGTAACCTGCCCGAAAATGAAACAACGCGGGTGGACCTAATGCGGGACAACCGTCGGATGGAATCGCGCGTCCTGAACGGGACCGGGGAGACGCTGAGTTTTGAGCGCCTGGGCGCCGGACGTTACGAGCTGAGATTCCAGGGTGGTTTCAATCACCAACTGGAGTTTGTTCTTAACCAGTCGGATTTGCGGAACTGAAGGCAGGCTCGGGAAAGGCGCCGGCCGTGCTTTGCTCGGGGTACAGCCGGGAAATTTTTTCACCGACTGACAGGTAGATCTCGCGCACCTGTTTAATGTGTGATAGTCGTTCGGTAAGGTCCTTGCTGTAGTGCACGCGGAAGGTCTCATGGGCGCGTATGACCATGCTGTCTTTTTCCCCTGGCTTGCTGCCGCGATCCAGGTGGAAGAAGACTGTGAGATTCCCGCGGGCACTTTTGAGAATAGTCTGCAGTTTCCCCAGAGCTCCCGAGTCCAGGGCGGATGAATCCAGCCGCAAATGCAGGGACTTCTCCTGGCGTTCCTCAAGCACATCGTGATTGAGGGGCGAGAGCTTATTCACGATCAGTTGCGGGGTGCCGGTATCTTCTTTCTTTTCCAGGATGCCACTGATGAAGAGTGGCACATCCTGAACCAGGTTTTGTTTCATCTTTTCGTAGGCCGTGGGAAAGATCACGGCTTCAATGCTCTCGCTCAAGTCTTGAATTAGAAGGCGGCACATTTCCTTCTTCGCTCGCGTAAGGCGAATCGAGTGGTCCGTGATCACACCCGCTATCTCAACCCGGCTACCGCTGGCCAACTGCTGGAGCCCGCCGATCGGAACGCTACGAATGCGACGCAGAGTTCGCTCGAAGCGCTTGAGTGGGTGGCCGCTCAGGTAGAAGCCGAGCACTTCCTTTTCGCGCACCAGTATTTCCGATTCGGAGATTTCTGAAACGTTGTCGCCCCGCGGGATTGGTTCGGCAGAGCCGGGACTGATCGCCATCGTTCCGAAAAGAGAGGACTGCCCGGCCTGGCGGTCTGCCTGTTGCTTCTGTCCGTGGGCGAAGGCCATCTCCATGCTTTCCAGAAGGGCCTTGCGCGTGTAATTCATGGAAGCGAACGCCCCCGCATACACCATCGCTTCCAGCGCCCGTCGATTGCAAAGCCGTAGATCCACGTGTTCCATGATCTGAAAGAAGCTTTCAAATGCACGCTCCGGGAGACGATCACGTTCGCGAATAACGGACTCCACTGCCGGAAGACCGACATTTTTGATAGCACCCAGACCGAAACGTATCACACCTTCGGAAACGAAGCTGAAATTCGCCTGAGATTTGTTGATATCCGGTCCCAGAAGTTCAATGCCCATGGCCCGGCAGGCGTTGATGTAAGGCACCAGACGCTCGGTTTTGTCCATTTCCGAATCAAGCACCGCGCACATGTATTCTGTGGGGAAGTTGGCCTTCATATAGGCCGTTTGATACACGATCATCGCGTAGGCGGCGCTGTGGCTTTTGTTGAACCCGTAGCTGGCAAACTGGGCCATCTGATCGTAGAGGTCGGCCGCGAAGCGCTTTTCGTACCCCCGGGCGGCCGCGCCTTCCTGGAACTTGACGCGCATCTCCGCCATCTTCTCGGTGATTTTCTTCCCCATCGCCTTGCGGAGGGCGTCGGCTTCGGCCGGAGAGAATCCGCCAATGGTGCGGGAAATCAGCATGACCTGCTCTTGATACACGATCACGCCGTAGGTGTCTTCGAGCACTTCTTTCAGGTCGGGGTGGGGATAGGCCACCTTCTCGCGGCCTTTTTTCCGATTGATGAAGGACTCGGCCATCCCGGCCTGAAGAGGACCGGGCCGAAAGAGTGCAATCAGGGCCACAATGTCCTCGAAGCGGTTGGGCTTGATGCGCATCACAAACTCACGCATGCCCGGCGAAGATTCCAGCTGAAAAACTCCCGCCACATCGCCGCGCTGCAATAACGCGTACGCTTTTGGATCGTCCGGGGGCAAATCAGACAGGTCAATATCCAGATCGCGCGTTGCCTTTACGTTTTTGACTGCCCGGTGCAGGACTGTCAGGTTGCGCAGACCAAGAAAGTCCATCTTGACCAGACCGACATCGGTCAGGGCCTTCATATCGTACTGCGCGACCTGGACCCGGCTGGCTTGTTTATCCCCGCTGCGGTTTGCGACAGTGGCCAGCGGAATGAGTTCCTCAAGCGGTCGGGGGGCAATCACCACACCGGCTGCATGCACACCGGTGTGGCGTACGTTCCCTTCGAGGGTGCGCGCCACGGCAAACAGCCGGCGCTGTTCCTCGCCGCGTTCGGAGTACGAGCGAAGCTCTTTTGAGGTTTGGACGGCTTCGTCGATGGAAATATTCAGGACGTCCGGAAACATCTTGGAAATGGAATTCGCCTCTTCGAAAGGGATATTCAGGACGCGTGCAACGTCTTTCAGGCACGCTTTGGCGGCCATAGTCCCGTACGTAATGATCTGACCAACGCGGTCATCCCCGTATTTCTCCCGCACGTAGTTGATGACGACATCGCGCTTTTCGGCACAGAAGTCCACATCGATGTCCGGCATCTCATTTCGATCCGGATTCAGGAAGCGTTCAAAGAGCAGGTTGTAACGCAGAGGATCAATGTCCGTAATGCCCAGGGCATAGCTGACGATGCTGCCGGCCGCGCTGCCCCGTCCCGGACCCACCGGCACTCCACTCTGTCGGGCAAAGTTGATGAAGTCCTGGACAATCAGGAAGTAGCCCGCGAAGTCCATGCGCGTTATCGTATCATACTCGAATTCAAAGCGCTTCTGGATGGTCGGCGTGATTTCAGGATAACGGCGTCGCAAACCCTGCTCGGCCAGCTTGCGTAAGTAAGAATCGAGGGTCTCTCCGGCCGGGACTTCAAAGTGTGGCAGCAGCGGATTGCCGAAGTCAAACTTCAAATCGACCATGTCAGCCACGTGCTGCGTGTTGAACATCGCCTGTTGAAGTTCCGGGAACAGGCGGCTCATCTCCTCGGGCGACTTTACGTAGAATTCAGAGTTAAAGCTGAAAAAGAGCGGATCTTCGATGGTCTTCTTCTGATTGATCCGTAGCAGAATGTCCTGGGCCTGCTGGTCATCGCGCGTCAAAAAGTGGCTGTCGTTAGTCAGTATCAGTTCGATATCGTGCTGGTTCGCGATTTCAATATTGCCGCGGGCGGCCTCCATCTCTTCCGGGAGGCCGTGATTTTGAATCTCCAGAAAGAAGCGGTCCCGTCCGAAGACTTCCCGCAGATGGCCCGCAAGCCGGGCTGCCTCTTGCTGGCGGCCCGATACAACTTTGCGCTGCACCTCCCCGCCCAAACAGGCCGTGAGGCACACCAGCCCCTCGGAATGCTGCGCCAGAAGTTCGTAGTCGATGCGCGGTTTGCGGTAAAAGCCCTCGGTATAGGAACGACTGGCCAGGCGTATCAGGTTTTGATATCCGGTCTGGTTCTGGGCCAGAATCACCAGGTGGTAGTTGTTGCCATCGGCCAGGCGCTCGACGTGCTGCTTTTCGGTGCGGCTTCCGGGAGCCACGTAGAATTCACAGCCGATGATGGGCTTAACGCCTTCTTTTACGGCGGCCTTATAAAACTCAACCGCCCCGAACATGTTGCCGTGGTCGGTCATGGCCACGCTGTCCATACCCAGCGCCCGGACGTGCTTCATGAGCGCTGGGATGCGGATGGCTCCGTCCAGCAGGCTGTAGGCCGTGTGCAGGTGGAGATGCGTGAACCTGTGCCGTTTCTCTGCCTGGTCAGCCATGCTTGCTTCCGGAGTGCTGGACGCGGGGAGCGGAATCTCTGTTGCCTTCAGAGCCCCCCTATGATACGAGACATAATCAAACGGGGTGCCGCGCCTTGCAAGCATTGCCCGGCCGGCCCGGCCCATTGGAACGGTATTTTTTTTGGGGCCTTCAGATCAGGAGGTCACGGTCAGACATGAAGGTATCGGAAGCGGCGCTCAAGCTCCAGATTCCCCGCCACTACGTTTACTATTGGAAGAGAACGGGGCTGCTGTCCGGTGCAGAAGACCTGGACTTCCTGGATCTTCGGCGGGCCCGGCTGATTTTTCGCTGGCGCCAGCACGGTCTCAGTCTTCAGGAAATCCGGCGGCGCATCCAGGAGTTGGGAGCGGATGCAGACTGGCACCGGCAGATGGACCTGTACGGCCCGGGCATGCTGGTCAGTCGCGGCCCGGCTGGACTGCGCCAGTTTGGCTCCGGTCAGGCCCTGTTACCGTTCGAGGATGAGCCCACCGAGTCCACGATCGTGTCTTTGCCGGCCCGGCGGGAATCCGGAAAGAGACCCGTCCACAGCGAAGATCCGGCCGTGTCCATGCTCGAGCGGCGTTACCTGGATCTGCTGGCGGGAGGCGACTATCGGCGCATTCGAAAGACGCTCGAAGAGATTCTCGAGCTACGGCCGATGCACGTCGCGGCGCACATTGAAATGGGCAATCTATGCCACGAATTCGATCGGAGCGACGAAGCTCTCGGGCACTACGAACGGGCGCTGGAACTGGAGCCCGAATGCGTCGAAGCGCTGTACAACATCGCAAACATCCATTTCAAGAAGAAGCACTACGCCGTGGCTATTCGGTACTTTCAGGGCTGCATTCAGTACGAACCGGACTTCCCGGAGGCCTATTACAATCTGGGCCTGCTGTACTATTCTTTGAGCTACCTGGAACCCGCCCGGGCCTGTCTGGAGCAATACCTCGAGCTGGACCCGGATTCCGATTGGGCCGACCAGGCTCGCGAGTGGTTGCGCGAGATCGGCGGGCGGCTGAAGAACCAGGCCGAATCCCGGAATTTTTCGCTTTTCGCTGTGGACGGGCCGGAGGGGAATTAAGGCCCGGCTTCCGCTGCCGGCAGCAAGCCCATGGCCGATTCCGAGCAACAGGAATACCTCGAAAACGCGGCCAGTGTCTTTCACAATATCGACCTGCTCCACATCAAGAAGTCCTATGGACTTCTCTGCGAAATGGAGGAGGGCGCCATAGAGCAGTTCGTTGCGAAGTACTCCGACTTTGTGATCTTTCTCTTGAACATTCTGGATCCCGGGCGTTCAAACCATTTGCTGGGTCGTCTGACGGAAGCGTCGATCGTCTATGTCATGGAAGAAGAAACCCGGACGTTGATGATCAAGGACGTGGCCGCCCAGGCCATGCGTGGCGAAGACTTCGCGAACCTTTCTTTGTTTCTGGATCGTGTCGACCGACCACCGGCGCCAGGGGAGGATTTTGATGCGGGCGCCCGGAGCATTTTAGAGGGAGGGGCCGAATTGCGTCGTTCACTGAAGCGAGAGCACTTTGCTTATCTTGAGGCCCTCGAACGCGATCGGCTTGAGCGAGTTCTGGCGTTTCTCGTGGAACGCAACCACTATGTTGCCCTGGCCATGTTGCTGTACTGCAACGAGGCCCGTCTGGGGGAACTGCTGGATGCGCTGGCCCAGTACGATGCGAAATTGCTGGGTTATGTTCCGCACGAATTCTTTGGCATTCGATTCTCAACCGGTTGGTCCGCCTTCACGGATTCTGAAGTCCGCAAGAGCCTGCCGGCAGAAGCCCGCGCAACCCTGGAACGCATTCTGGCTTTTCGTGCCACCAACAGCGCGCTTCTCCAGCGCGTCCGCCAGCTCTCGTCGGCAGAGTCCGATCCCGTACGCAGGCGCAAGCTGGTGATTGAGTCGTTGGCCAGTGGCATCGGTCGGGGGGATGCAGGCATCTTGAAATATGTGTTCGCCGATCTCATCTCTGACGGGATCTTAGATCCTGCGGATTTGCGAATGATCGAGACCGTAACGGAGAAGTCGGACTACTGACTCCGCGCGAAGGGCGTTCTTTCAGGCTGCAAAAAAGTCCGCCTTCACGATCTCATCGAGCGAGATGCTGGCCTGGACGCCATCGCGTCCCATCTTGATGACAACGTCACCGTCCATCTGACGGTTCTTGTCGAGCTCGATCGTCGTTCCATCTTTTAAGTAAAGCATGATGTCGATGCCGCGAAACTGAATGAACTGCTGCAGTTGTTTCTTAAAGTGATCAGAATTTAGCTTCAAGGCCGATGCTCCTCGCATGTGTTCCCTTTCTCTAACGGTACAAGCAAAAGCCAGGTACAGTACTTTTTTGGAGACATAACGCGAATCCTGAAAAAAAGTCGAACTTCGAGCCGAAAGCCACACAAGTACTTAGTACGCATTACGTGTTTTGCGCCGGGCGCTCATGCAGGTGTTGTGAACACGAGCAAACGAAAGCCAGCGGATCATCCCGGGATCGTGCGCGCATCTGCTCACTGTCGTTTCACCTGTTGACTGAAACGATCAACGAATTCACTTATCAGTGCACGCGCCGGTTCGCTCACGCCCGCCGCAACGATATTCGCACTGTTTTGTGATAAAGGTCTGTATGCCGACAACCATCCAGACGGCCGGGCGAGCGGGACACGCTATTCAGGAACCGGGCGGGGTCGCATACCGGTCGTACCAATCATGGGTCGGAGAACAGCATGCAAACGTCCGAGCGCCGGAGGCAGGTTGACTGATCTGCGAGCTCAAGGGACGACCGGTAACCTGTGGAACCCCGAACCGGGATCCCCGGGATTCCCCCGTGGCGCTTGCCCGGTGCGCCCTCGTTTCCGGCCGCGCCCTGGCAACGGGCCGAACAGGTCGGAAGCAAGACCGAGCGGTTGCCTGCCACGTTTTGCCGGTTCTGCGACCCGCATGTCCAAAAAGGCGGAAGTCCGCGGGGACCAAAGCATGGGGCCGTCTTTCAAGGGCCCGCAATTGCCACCGGGCATCATGCCCTGGGGGCTATTTTACTTGCACAAAGAAGCGGCTCGCCATTTCTGGGCCATCTGCCATGATAGGAATCGTAGTCAAAGAAGGCGAGAGCGTCGATTCGGCCCTCAAGCGCTTCAAGCGTGAATGTGTGAACGCCGGAATCCAGTCCGAGATCAAGCGGCGGGAGTTCTTTGAAAAGCCCTCCATGCGCCGCAAACGCAAGCTGGAAGCGGCCGTGCGCAAGCGCGAGAAGAAGCGGCTGATGATGCTCCGCAAAGAAAAGCAACTCTAACTGAAGGCCGCCCCTCTATGGGCAAACTCTTCGATCAGATCCAGAGCGACCTCGGTGCGGCCCTGAAAGCCCGCGCGGAGGTCGAGTTGCGTACCCTGCGCCTGCTGAAATCCGAGTTGCAGTATGAGATGACGAAGGACGGGGCCAAAGACCTGTCCGACGAGCAGGTCCTGGCGCTCATAAAACGCTCCGTAAAGAAGCGCCGGGAGTCCATTGACCAGTATTCTGCCGCCGGAAAAAGCGAGCTTGCGGCCGCGGAAGAAGCCGAAATTGCCGTGCTCGACAGATACCTGCCTGCCGCCGTGGGCGAAGAAGCGATTTTGGCCATTATCGATCAGACAATGGAGCGCGTGAAGCCGGCCGGACCGCAGGACATGGGCAAAATTATGGGACCCGTCATGGGTCACTTTAAGGGCCAGAACGTGGATGGCAATCTGGTCCGGGAACTCGTGCAGCGCAGGCTGCAGGCTTGAAAAGCGATCTCAAGGAACAGGTTCTCGCCGCAGTCCCGATTGAGGTCTACATTGGCCGCTCGGTGGCCCTCAAAAAGGCCGGCAGCACGCTCAAGGGTCTGTGTCCGTTTCACACCGAAAAGTCACCTTCGTTTACGGTAAACCCGGAGAAGGGCTTCTATCACTGCTTCGGCTGCGGTCGGGGTGGGGACCTGTTTCGGTTCGTCATGGAGTCCGAGGGGATGACCTTTCCCGAGGCTCTGAACATGCTGGCCCGCTTTGCCGGGATCGACACGGAAAACCCAACAGGGGGCCGTGCGGACGCCCGGGGCCGGCTCATCGAGTTAAACGAAAAGGTCCGACGGGCGTTTCAGGATTTTCTGCGCTCAGCCGAGGGCAGCGCCTTTCGCGATTATATCGGCGAACGGGGCATTTCCGAAACCACCGTTGAAAATTTTCGGCTGGGCGCGGCGCCGGCCTCCTGGGACTGGCTTCGCGGTCGTTTCCCGGATTACGAAAACGACCTCCTCAAACTGGGCCTTTTGAAGCGCAAGGAAGAGGGGCGTAGCGCCTACGATTTCTTTCGCGCCCGGCTGATCTTTCCCATCCGGGACACCAGCGGCGGTACGATTGCCTTTGGTGGTCGGTGCCTGCCCGGCGACGACGCCGGCGCGAAGTATCTCAATTCGCCCGAGTCTCCCATCTTCCACAAAGGCAGTACGCTGTACGGACTGCACGAGTCCATCCGTGAGATCCGGAGCCGGGAAGAGGCGACCATCGTAGAGGGTTATATGGACGTGCTGGCCCTGCATCAGGCGGGCCTGGCAAACGCCTGCGCTCCGTTGGGCACGGCGTTGACTCCGGATCACCTGCGTTTGGTGGGACGCTACACGCGTAAGCTGAACCTGGTCTTCGACGGCGACCGGGCCGGATTGCAGGCCGCGATTAAGAGCGCACGTCTGGTTCTTCAGTCCGGGGAAATTCAGGCTTCGGTTTTGCTCCTGCCCGCCGGCAAGGATCCCTGCGATCTTGCTCTGGCTCCTGGCGGTCGTGTACTTTTTGAAGAGCTGCTTCCCCTGGCCGTTCCGGCGGGCCGTTTTCTGGTCCTGGAGACCATGCTGCCGGATCGGTATACGCCCGCGCCGGAGCTTGACGCAGGGGACGCACGCAGTTTCGCCCGAGACGCGTCGCTCTATTACAACGGCAAGACGCCGGAACGTTTTCCGAAGGGACTCGAGAAGCGGCCGGCCCTCGAACGCCTGTACGCCGCGCTGTCGGATTTTCCGCGCCCGTCCGACCAGCAGTTCCTTCTGGAGGAGGGTGCGGCTGTTCTGGGCCTGAACGCCCGTGAACTCGAGAAGGAATGGGAAGCGCGCCGAAGAGCGAACCCGCCCCGCCACCCGGAAGAGCAGGCCCGTGGTCGGACAGCGCCGGAGCAGAGGCCGTTGGGACGCCCGCTTCGGAAGACCGAGAGCCGTCTGAGTACAAGGGCGGTCCGCTGCGAGCGGGCCCTCGTTCTGGAACTGCTCTTTCACCCCGCCCAATTGAGCGAACGGGCCGATCGCATCGCGGGCATTGAGTTTCTGGACGAACATGCCGAATTCCTGTTCCGCTATCTGGAGGCGCGTTTCCTGACCGGCAACCTCTGGACTCCCGATTCGTTCAGCACGTTTGACCTCCCGGACGACACCATGGCCGCCTTCAGCGGATTGGTGCTGGCCCGTCTGGAGGCATCCCGGGAGGAATCCCAGGGCCGGGCAGGAGAGAGCATTCGGGACCTGCTGACCCAACTTGAAATCGTAGCTCTGGAAAAAAGACTGGAGGAATTCGATCGCCGCTATGTTGTGGCCGATTCCGTGGAGCAGGCACATCTTATAGAAGAAAGGATGCGGCTGACGTCGGAGCTGAAAGCCCTCCAGTCGCGCCTCCGCGGTGTCGACGCGCCTTCCCACTGATTCCATGCCGAATAATGTTCTCACTATGTCTTATTGCACGGCGGCGGGCATGCTTTTTTCCGGTGGCGCTGGCATAATGGCGACGACCGCTTCGGATTGGGCCCCTGCGGTTTCGATAATGAATGGGCGTCATCATTGGGCCCGGCCCGGCGTTTTGAACACGAAGACGATTTCCTCAGAAAAAATGCGAAGAGGGTTACAATAATGGCAATGGAGGATTTGCCAGAAATCCAGAAGATTATCTCTATTGGTAAGGCCAATAGCGAAATCACCTACGACGAGATCAACGAGTACCTGCCCGAGAAGATCGTAAACTCGGAGCGCATTGAGGACGTCTTTACACTCCTCAACCAGCTCGGCATTGAAGTCGTGGAAGAATACTCCAACCGGGTTCCTCAATCCGAAGATCCTCCGCCGGCCACCCGGCCCGAAAAAAAGGCGACCACGCGTAAGAAGAAGGACAGCAGTTCCAGCACCATCAGCGACGACCCGATCCGGTTGTACCTGAAAGAGATCGGCAAGGTTTCTCTGATTTCGGGCGACAAAGAAGTCTTTCTCGCCAAGCGCATCGAAAACGGCGAGAACATCATTGAGGAGACGATCCTTGAATCTTCGCTCTTGCGCGCCAACTTCTACAAGTTGATGCCGAAGATCCGCACGCGCAAGATCAAGATCTCCGATGTGGTCCGTGTAAACAAGGCCTATTACCTCAGTCAGTCTGAACTGGAGAAACTGGAAAAGAACTTCTTCGAGAAGATGGAGATCATTTCACGCGAGGAGAAAGTCTACCAGGATGCTCAGAACCGTCTTCGCAAGTACGTCGAGGGTTCCAAGAAGTGGCGCGAGTACAAGCAAAAGTCCGATGAATCGCGGGCAGTGATCGACGAAGCCGTTCGCGCAGTGGGCGTAAGCCAAAAAGAAATCCAGCGTATCTCTCAGAAGATCAAGTCGATGGTCTTCCGCATCAAGGAAATCCAGCGCCATTTTCTAAGCATCAAAGCACGTTGCGGTCGCGACATCAAAGAGATCAAGGCCTACAATCGATTTATCGAAAAGAACGAGAATCTCGAAGAAATCGAAAAGGAGATGGGTTGCGATATCGACGAAGTGCGCGAAGTTATCAAAGATATACGCAACAATGAACGCAAGTTGCGCCGGATGGAGCAGGAAGCCGGCTCCCCGATTGGTGATATTCTCCGTTGGGGGGAGTCCCTGAACAAAGGGGAGCGCGAGATCGCCCAGGCCAAGAAGGAGTTGATCAAGGCCAACCTGCGCCTGGTGGTTTCCATTGCGAAGCGCTATGCGAACCGGGGTATGCACTTTTTTGACCTGATCCAGGAGGGCAACATCGGCCTCATCAAGGCGGTCGATAAGTTCGAATACAAGAAGGGCTATAAGTTCTCCACGTACGCGACCTGGTGGATTCGCCAGGCAATTACACGGGCAATATCGGACCAGGCCCGCACGATCCGCATCCCGGTTCACATGATCGAACAGATCAACAAAGTGGTTCGGGAAACGCGGCTGTTCCTGCAGGAGACCGGTCGGGAGCCCACCAACGATGAGATTGCGGAGCGGCTGGGCTGGCCCGTCGCGCGCGTGAAATCGGTCAAGAACGTGGCGCGCGAGCCTATCTCTCTGGAAGTGCCGGTCGGCTCCGAAGAAGACAGCGAATTGGGCGATTTTATCCCGGACACGGAAGTGGAATCGCCGGTCAACGCCACTGCCCATCGTCTGCTTTCCGAACAGATCAAAACTGTGCTCAATACTCTGCCCGCCCGGGAGCAGAAGGTCCTGCGTATGCGCTTTGGACTGGACGATGGCTATTCGCACACCCTCGAGGAAGTTGGTTATGTCTTCCAGGTTACCAGGGAGCGTATTCGGCAGATCGAAGCCAAGGCCCTGCGTCGCCTGCGGCACCCGTCACGTAGCCGAAAATTGAAAGACTACATCGACTGAGTTCGGAAAAAGGCTCTCATGGCCATTCCACGCTATCGGTTCCGTACGCGACTCAAAGTCAACCGAGCTGAGAAGGATCCCGACGGCCGGGTAAGCACGGTTTCTTTCGCGCGCTACTTTGAAAGCGCGCGTACGAAATTCTTCGAGCATCTCGCGCGCGAACACGCGTATCGCCATCCGGCCGGTACGGCCCTTTTCATGACTTCCGTGAACCTGCACTACCGCCAGGCGGTGAGTTTTCCCGCGCGGCTGGAGCTTACGGTCGGCGTATTGCGCGCCGACCGACGGTCCCTGGAGCTCGGCTGTTCCATGTGGGACGATCAGGATCAGTGCATTGCCAACGGATTCGCAAGCCACGTCTGGATTGATCTCAAGCGCGGTCGTGTTTCGCGCATGCCGGCGCCCTTCGGGCTGGTGGCCGGCACCCTGATCGAAGAATAGTCGAAAACACTTGCCACGCGAGAGCTTTCACGATCCACTTTGTTGATGCTCCGTCGCCTGCCGCTCTATCTGGCCATATTTCTGGGCTTCCTTGTGGGTGCGCTCTACCTGACCGGCCTCTTTTTGCCCGTGGAGCATGAAGCCAGTGTGCATCGGGTGTTTCGCGTTGCTCCCGAGCGACTCTGGTCTGTGCTAACCGACTACGAACAATATCCGCAGTGGCGGCCCGACGTGGCCGAAGTCACGTCCACGCCCTTTGGCTGGACAGAGACCGACGACTACGGGGACAGCACCGGCTACGAAATCGAAGAGCAGATCGAACCCCATCGCTTCGTCGTGCGCATACAGAATCCGGGCGCCTACGGCGGCTCCTGGGAATACGCTCTGGAGCCCGAAGACGGCGGCACGAGACTCACGATCATTGAGCGGGGCGAGGTATTCAATCCCATGTTACGTGTGATCTCGCGTTTTATCATTGGTCACACCGCCACAATGCAAAGCATGCTGGACCTGTTGCAAAAACGGCTGGAAGAAGGCTGACTATCGTGCGCTACGGGCGCGCGGACCGGATTTTGTGGTTTTGGGCCGACGCAGCTCCAGGCTGTACTGCTCAATCAGCTCCATGAGCCTGTCCAGGCTCCGCCGGTGGTGCCTTCGAAAACTAACATAAAAAGTGCGCTCGGCGACCAGTTCCTCAAAAGGCAACACCCGCAAACGGGGATTCAGGGAAAGGTCGGAGACAAAACCGATGCCGTGACCGGCTTCGATACTGCGGATGACCGATTCGATGCTGCGCAGTTCCATGGCGATGCGCGGCCGCAGGGGCGGGCGTGTTTCTCGCAGGCGCTTTTCCACGGCCCTTCGGATAGCGGACGTTGGATGGAAAAAAACAAACGAATCCTCCGCCAGACTGGCGATGGTAAGCGGCTTACGTCGAAAAACGGGATGCGTGCGCGCAGCCACCGGGACTATGCGGTCTGTAAAGAGCGGCCGGCTCAGAAGGCCCGACTCGTCGAGTTGCCCGGTCAATATTCCGATGTCGACTTCCCCGCGCACGAGCCGTTCCCGGCTTTCCTCCAGGTCGCCTTCATAGACGCGAAAGGACAGGGATCGATGTCCCCGCCGGATGCGACTGAGGACGGGCGGAAGCACCCAGGCCGCAATGGTTCCGCCCGTGCTGATGGAGTATTCCCCGTGCAGGTTTTCTGCCTCGGGGTTGAGGCCATCCAGCATTTCGCGCCACAGGTCGTTCATGCGCACGGCGTAGGTCAAAAAGGTCTCCCCGCTGGCGGTGAGGTGCAGGGAGCGTGCGCGGCGCTCGAAGAGCACCTGGCCAAGTTCCCGCTCAAGCAGAGACATCTGGCGGGAAAGTGCGGGTTGCGTCAGTCCCAGACCACGGGCGGCCCGCAAAAACGAACCGGCTTCGTGAATGGCCAGAAAATACCGGATCTGCCGGAACTCCATGTGGTGCTATAAGCATACGTTATAGTCAGGATAACAACAACTTATTTGCATTATACCTCGAATAGTGCTAGTTTCCCCCTGTAAGCTGCTTTGATAGCGGCCCTCTCGACGCCGGAGTCTGGACGGCACGATCGGAAAGGAATAGAACCATGAGCAAACGCACGATGTACGACAAAATCTGGGAGGCGCACCTTGTAGCGGATGACGGTAGCGCCCCCCTGATCTTCATCGATCGACACCTGGTGCATGAAGTGACCAGCCCCCAGGCTTTCGAGGGCCTTCGTCTGGCCGGGCGAAAGCTCCGGCGTCCCGAGTTGACTTTCGCCACTATGGATCACAACGTCAGCACGCGCTCCCGTGATTGGGGCGCGGCCGGCGAGATTTCCAAAAAGCAGATGGAAACGCTGAGCGAGAACTGCGCGGAATTCGGCGTGCGCCTTTTTGATTTGAACCATCCGGACCAGGGCATCGTGCACGTAATCGGTCCGGAAATGGGACTGACCCTGCCGGGGGCCACCATCGTTTGCGGAGATTCCCATACCAGCACCCACGGCGCCTTTGGAGCGCTTGCGTTTGGCATCGGCACCAGCGAGGTAGAACACGTCCTGGCGACACAGACGCTGCGGCAACCCAAGTCGAAGAACATGCTGGTAGAGGTCAACGGCCAGCCCGGCCCCGGAGTGACCGCGAAGGACATCATTCTGGCCATCATCGGCGAGATCGGAACCAAGGGCGGCCAGGGCTATGTCATTGAGTATGCCGGAGAGGCGATTCGTTCCCTTTCCATGGAAGCGCGTATGACGGTTTGCAACATGAGCATCGAAGCGGGAGCGCGCGCCGGCCTTATCGCTCCCGATGAAAAGACCTTCGAATATTTGAAGGGGCGCGATTTCGCGCCGAAGGGAGAACTCTGGGAGCAGGCCGTTGCCCACTGGCGTGCGCTGCCGGGCGATGAAGGGGCGCACTTCGATCGTGTGGTTACGCTTGATGCAGCGATGATCCAGCCCCAGGTTACCTGGGGAACAAATCCCGGACAGGTTTTGCCGGTGGGCGGCCGGGTACCCGATCCTGCGAACTTTGCCTCACCCGAAGAGCAGGAGTCGGTAAAAAACGCGCTCGAGTACATGGGCCTGAAGCCGGGCACGCCGCTTACGGATATCAAAGTCGATCGGGTATTTATTGGAAGCTGTACCAATTCCCGCATTGAGGATTTGCGTCGTGCGGCCGGAATCGTGCAGGGAAGGCGCGTGAGCCCGAATGTGGTGGCCATGGTCGTACCCGGTTCCGGTCGTGTGCAACGCCAGGCCATAGAGGAAGGACTGGACCAGATATTCACCGCGGCGGGCTTCGAATGGCGTCAGCCGGGTTGTTCCATGTGCCTGGCCATGAACGATGATGTCTTGAAGCCGGGAGAGCGTTGTGCATCCACGTCCAACCGAAACTTCGAAGGACGTCAGGGCCGCGGCGGTCGCACGCATCTGGTAAGTCCCGAGATGGCCGCCGCCGCCGCGCTGGCCGGTCACTTCGTCGACGTGCGTCAGATGAACTAACGGGTATCAGGAGAAACCACCATGCAAAAGTTTGAAAAACACGAAGGTCTGGCGGCCGTGCTCGATCGAGCAGATGTGGACACAGACCAGATCATACCGAAGCAGTTCCTGAAAAAGATCGAGCGCACGGGATTTGGCGTGCATCTCTTTCATGACTGGCGTTTCCTTGATGACGCCGGGGAAAAACCCAATCCGGATTTTATTCTGAATGCATCTCGCTTTCAGGGCGCGACGGTGCTCGTGGCGGGCATGAACTTTGGGTGCGGCTCCAGTCGGGAACACGCCCCCTGGGCCTTGCTGGACTATGGCTTCCGGGTCATCATTGCGCCTTCGTTTGCGGATATTTTCTACAACAACTGCTTTAAGAACGGCATGTTGCCCGTGGAATTGCCTGCTGAACAGGTGCGTGAGATCATGGAATCGGTGCTTGAGAATCCGGGCGCGAGAATCTCGATCGATTTGCCGGATCAGACCGTGCGAGCCGGTGGTAAAGAGTACCGGTTTGAGGTGGACAGTTTTCGTAAGCAGTGCCTCCTGAACGGATGGGACGACATCGGGCTTTCTCTTCGTCAGGCGGACGCGATCAACAGCTTCGAACGAAGCTACGATCAGAAGTTCGCCTTCTACACCCGTATCCCGGAACTCAGCGCCTGATGCGCCGGGCGCTGGCCGGTATTTGCCTGGTGGCGCTGGGTTTTTGCGGCACCACCCAGGAGCGTGACATCCCCACGGGCGTCGAACGACGCGAAATAGGCGGGGGCGTCGTGGAACTGACTGTAACTGCGCGGGCCTCCGAGAATGCGATTGCGTCGGGTCGCTTCACGCAAATGCAGGCCACGTCCTGCCAGGCGGCGCAGGATCTGCTGGCCTACGAAATGCAGCAGGAGCGCTATCGGGATACACGGCGAAACTTTCGTACACAGAACATGTTCTTGTACCGGGGCGCCGAGTACTGTCAGATCGTGGGCATCTACGATCCGCGGGGTCACAGTGGCGAAGAACGTTCCATAGAGCCAGCGGAGGCGCCGGAGCAATCGCAATGAGTGAGAGCACGCTTTTGGACGGTAAGGCGCTATCCGAAAAGATGC
This sequence comes from Spirochaetales bacterium, assembly GCA_024233935.1. GTDB lineage: Bacteria > Spirochaetota > Leptospiria > Leptospirales > Leptonemataceae > JACKOY01. The sequence goes on from JACKOY010000002.1 coordinate 153,916, forward strand.
GCGTTTCGATGCAGGAACGTATAGAGCGCCTGGTTCAGGCCGGAAACGAACGTCCGGTGCTCGCAACCATTCTCGTCGGCAGCGACCCGGCCTCGGCGACCTACGTGCGCATGAAGGGCAGGGCGTGCGAAGCCGTCGGCATGCTGAGCGAAAGAATCGAATTGCCCGGGCAAACAACAACCGAGCAGTTGCTCAAGGTCATTGATACGCTCAACGCGAATCCGCAGGTGCGGGGCATTTTGTTGCAGCATCCCGTGCCCGAGCAAATTGACGAGCGTCTCGCATTTGATCGCATCGATGCTACGCGCGATGTGGATGGCGTAACGACCCTCGGATTCGGAAAAATCAGCTTCGCGGATCAGGCCTATCCGAGTTGTACGCCGGCCGGCATCATGCGTTTGCTTGCGGAATATGATATTGCGCTTTCAGGCCTGAAAGCGGTTGTGATTGGCCGCTCACCGATTCTCGGCAAACCGATGGCCATGCTGCTTTTGAATGCAAATTGTACGGTGACCATCTGCCATTCGCGTACGGTCGACCTCGCGCGTGAGGTCAGTGAGGCCGACCTGGTCGTGGCGGCTTGCGGAAAACCGCGCCTGCTGCGCGGCGAGTGGCTGAAGCCGGGAGTGATCGTCGTCGACGCCGGCTATAATCCAGGCAACGTCGGAGACGCGGACTTCGAATCGTGCGCCCAAAAGGCGGCCTACATCACCCCGGTGCCGGGAGGAGTTGGACCGATGACCATTACCATGCTTCTGGAACACACCGTGCAGTCCGCCGAGCGCCACGCCGGTCTCATGAGCGATTGATCAGTCGGTCCATCAGAAGCGCGCAGGCGACCCCGGCATTCAGGGATTCGGTCTTACCGGTCTGGCGAACGCTGATTTGGTAGTCGGCCCTTTCCAGGATCAGCGGCTTGAGGCCGGAACCCTCGCCCCCGACCGCGAGCACCAGTTCGGAAGCCGCCGGCAGGTCCCCAAGATCCGTATGATAGCGATGCCGTGGGTCCCGGCCGGCCTCAGGGACTGCCGCACAAATCCAGTAGCCCTGTTTTTTCAGGCGATCCAGAGATTGTCCCAACGTCTTGAGTTCAAAGGCCGCAATGTGCAGGCTTGCGCCGCTCGACACGCGGTGCACGGTCTCGTCCACCCGCGCACCCGGTCCGTGCAGGAGTAGCGCAGCGGCTCCCAGGATTTCGGCGCTGCGCGCGATTGAGCCCAGGTTGTGGGGATCCTGGATGCGATCGAGCAGGACCAGAAGCCCCGCATGCCGATCGGCGAGGTCTTCGAGTCGCTCGGTCCCCGGCCCCGGCGCCTTCTTCAGATGCAAAACCACGCCCTGATGATGAATGCCGGGATGGCGCTGGTCGAGTTCTCGTCGGGGCACGGCCTGAACGGCGGCATGGGGAAAGGCAGCAATCAAGCGATCGCGCAGGGCGGCCGGCAGGCTATCCTGTAAGAGCATCGCGGTCGCATCTCCCGGCGCGGGATGTGTGCGCAGAAATTCTTCGACCGTGCGGCGGCCGTAGAGTAAATACCCGGTTTCGGCCATGATCAGTCGCGCCGCCAGAGGGTTTCGGTGGCTGTGTCTTCCAGGGTGACGCCCTTTTGCCGCAACAGATTTCGAATTTCATCGGCCCGGGCAAAATCACGATTGGCGCGCGCCTGGTTTCGTTCGGTCACCAGAGCGTCGATGGCGTCGTGCTCGGGATCAGAATTCACCTCCCGAAGCTCAAATGAGAACACATCGAGGATCTGGTTAACCATGCGAAAGGCTTCGATGCCGGAGTGTACGCCGTCCGCCCCGAGGTCGTTTCGATCGAGGGCCTGGTTGAGGGTGCGGTTGAGTTCAAAGACGGCCGCAAGAGCTTTAGAGATGTTCAGATCGTCGTCCAGAGCAGCCGTGAATTCCTCAATGGCGCCTTTCACAAAAGAGGGTGCTGGACCCTGGCCTTCGAGTGGCGCTGTCTCCGTCGCGATGCGCAATAGCCGATCGATCGTGCCCTGAAGACGCTCGATTGCGTTTGCCGCCCCCTGCAGACCGTCAAACGTGAAGTTCAGCTTCTGCCGGTAGTGTGTTCCAATCAGAAGGTAGCGCAGGGCGCCGGCCATACGATCGCTTGCCAGCAGATCCAGGATCAGAGCCGGCGCCCGACCCTGATCCACGATTGCGCGGGCGCGCTCTGGCTCCATAAAGTCACGCAGCATGAAGTAGTTGCCCAGGGATTTGGACATCTTCTTGCCTTCGACCAGCAGATGCTCGTTGTGCAACCAGACGCCCACAAAGCGGTCGTCGGGGTAGGCGCAACAGCTCTGGGCGATTTCGTTTTCATGGTGTGGAAACATCAAATCGACGCCCCCGGTATGGATGTCGACGCCCGCCGCGCCGTAGATCTGTCTGATCATCGCCGAGCATTCCAGGTGCCATCCCGGACGGCCGGGTCCCCAGGGTGACTCCCACCGCTGCTCGTAATCGGTCGCCGGCGCCTTCCAGAGGGCAAAGTCCCGCACGTCCTCCTTGCTGTACTCGTCGGCTTCGAAGCGTCCATCCGCCGCCTGGCGTAGTGCGGCGGGCTCGATATGAGACAGGCGTCCATAGCCCGGGTCGCTTGCCAGACGAAAGTAAACGTTGCCCTGGCTCTGGTACGCGTGGCCGTTCTGGTGCAGGCGACCCATGAGCTCAATCATAGCCGGAATGGAACGGGTGGCCCGGGGACGATGTTCGACTTCTTCCAGTTTCAGGTAACGCAGGTCTTCGAGAAAGGCCTCGATGTAAGGCGCCGTAAATTCTTCGATACTCAAGCCCGCCCGGTGAGCGTTCTCGATGATCTTATCTTCCACATCGGTGATGTTTACCGAGTGATCCAGGCCGAAGCCGCGCAGGCGCAGGAATCTTCGCAAAAGATCGACGAATACATACGCACGAAAATTTCCCAGGTGATTGTAGTTGTAGACCGTCGGACCACAGCTATAGATGCGAACCCGGTCGGGCTCGGCGGGTTCAAAGACCTCTTTCGTCTCGGTGAGTGAATTAAAGAAGCGAATCGCCATGCTATTCGGGATACAGAGTGTACGTGGTACGATAGTGCATGTAATTCTGGTACGTTATGCGACAATAGTTTCGGGGCTCTTCTCGTGGAATATTTTCCAGAAACAGATAGAAGTCGTCGTTTCGGAAATAGGCGGCTTTCCAGCGGCGCAGGTTGCCGGGTCCGCCATTGTAGGCGATGGAGGCCCAGCGGAAATCGCCGGTGTCGCGAATCAGGTCTCCGAAGTACTTCGCGCCCAGATTGATATTCGTTTCCACGTCCATCAAATCCGGCGTACCCAGTCGCATGCGTTCGGCCAGCCAGTTCCCGGTGCGGGGCATGATTTGCATAAGTCCCCGCGCCCCCGAGCGACTGATTGCAGTTTCCCGGAAAAGGCTTTCCTGGCGCATCAAAGCGTAGACCATTTCTTCTTCGATACTGTAACGACGGGCGTACGTGGACACCAGCGCCCGGTACGGCTTCGGATAGAGCGCTTTGAGCAGGCCTTCCGGCATGGAGTAGGGATCTTCCGGAATTTCCAGAGCGCGGGCCAACTGGCGCGTAAAGTATACGGAAAGCGGCAGGCTACCCGCCCGCGCTCCGGCATCGGCCCGACGCGCCAGACTTTCGCGTTGCGATACGCGCCCTTCGTACAACGCCTCAAAGAATTCGTTCGCCAGCGTACCCTCACCCAGACGGTAGAGCAGCACGAGTTCTTCTGGTGTTCGGTACGCGCCGCTTTCAAAATTCTTCCACATTTGCTGGGCGCGCGGGTCCAGGTAGCGTTCGATATTGCGTCGCGACAGGTGCTGCATTGCCAGCGGATTTCCGCCGTGCCGCGAAACCCACCGCAGATAACTATCGCGATCGGTGACGGTGCCCCAGTCGTTTACGAAGTCGCCGGGCGCGGGATTCGTTTCCCAGAAGGCCCCGGCGTAAAAGGAGCCGGGCGCGCGGGCGTAGAAATTCGAATAGAGTTCATTGAGCGCTTCGGTGTTGCCGGTTTGAATATAGTAGCGTTTGAGCCAGTACAGAAAACGTCCGCTGCCGGTCTGCGCCGGGAGACCCTCCCGGGCGGTCGTCCAGCGTGCTTCCGGCGCCCAGTGGATCTGACCGGCATTCGAACCGATTAGAATTTCAATGAGTTGGTCACCAACCGCGTAGTCAGCCGGGTACTGCTTCAGATAGGCCAACACTTCATTGAAGTAGGCATCGGTCTGGCCGCGCGTCTTAAGTATTGTGAGATACAGGGACCAGTAAGCCGGATTCTGGGCGAGGCTGTGCGGAATCAATTCGATCAATGATTGTGCCAGGCCATATTCGCGTTTGTTATACAATAGCCGGGCCCAGTCATGCATCACTTCCGGGTTGTGAGAGAGATGCGTGTAGGCGTTGCGCGAGAGCTGTTGGAGATACGCCCCGTAACCGGCCCGAATCAGAAAAATCCCATCGGTTCGCACGCGGATTGCGTTGGTGGTCTGCACAACATGCACCGGAGTCATGCTGCGTTTCAGGGCCTGGATTTCCCCATCCGTCATTCGATCCGAAAAGAGGAGCACCGAGCGGCTTTCCTCGGTTCTCTGGCTCAGGGCAGCCGCTGCAAAAAACTCGGGATAGTACTTACGGGCGTCGGCCGTGATGGCATTCTGAAGCCAGAGCGCCCGCGTGCCGGAGATGGCCCGCAGATAAAAATCGAATCCGCGCGCGTGATCCACCTGCTGAACGGCGCGTCCCCGCCACAGATCCAGAAGGGGGCCGTGCACAGATTGAAAATCCGGAGAGCGCGCAACTGCCGCCGCGCCGCTGAAGTCGTTGCCCTGATAGAGCACAGTCAACCGGTCGATGAGAATCTTCTCTGTAAGCGGGTCGTTTGTCGACGGATCAACCAGTTCCAGCAATCGCGCCTCCAGTTGTCGATAGCCATGGTCCCGTGCATACCCGGCCGCCTTCCAGAGCGCCAGGCGTCCCAGAAGGGAGCCGACCGGCCGGGCTTCATTCAGGCACGCGAGCAACTCGCCCTGGTGCGAGGGTGACGCACAGTTTACGCCCATCACACTGAGAAAAAGCGTCATCGCCCGCGCAGCGTCGGAAGAAAACACGCGGGCTCGTTCCGCCCGGCTGATGCCGGCCATAATCGCTTCGGCGTGGGCATAACGTTCCACATCGTCTTCGGGCGTCTCATCAACAAAAAAGCTCCGGACATCGGCCCAACGTTCGGCCCGCAGGAGCGCATACAGATCGAAACTCAGGGGCCGCGCCGCGAGCCCGTTCCACGGCAAAAGGGCCAGAACAGCAGCGGCCAGGGGCATACGGAGGTGGCGGGACATAACGAAAAGACACTTCTCATCGGCACAGCGTGCTGTAAAATAGAATCGGCCGTTTCGCCGCCGGTCGATACTTAAGAAAGGCGGCCCGGCCGCGCCCTGCCAGACGACAATGCCGACCAGACTCGAACACCAAAGCGCCGCTCCCGGCAGACAGCGCCTGGCCCTGCATGGCCATCACCGGCGGGAATCGGCTTTGTTTCGCCACAGCCTGCGCGTCTTCTGTGATGAACTGGAGCACCTGGTCCAGGAACGGGCGCCGATAGAAGCCCTGTTTCGACCGGGAGTCATTGGCCTTCCGGTGCTGAATACGCATGGTTCTGTTTTCTGGCGACCGGACCACATCTTGCATGCCGCCGCCCACGCCCGCGCCGACCGCCTGATGAGCGAGCTGTACCACAGCTTCGTTCGCTCTCGACCCTATCGCGCGGAGGTCGAGGAACACGAGCCGCACGCAATTCTTGTCCTGATGATGTACGCGGTCTGGCGGGGTTGCGACGAATGGATCTATTCCATGGCATCGCTCTTCCTGCAGACCGGATGGCGTAACGGCGCCGAGCAAAGGGTTATGGAGGTGGCCACACTGCTGGCTCTGGTTCAGGGCCGCACGCTCATCGCGAATCTGTACTACAAAGCCGTCGAACCGCTCCAGCCCGGGCCTTACTTTGAGTACTGTTTTCATCGCCTTGCAGGCAGGGCCGACCGGACGAGTCTGGACGGGCCGCGTGCCGAAGGAGACGTGTCCGTAAAAAGGCTGATGCTTGCCGAGGCGGCCGCAACGAGAGATCGGGAGACGGAGCGGTACCTCTTTCGACGCATGCTCAAGAACCCGCCGGTGGATGAAAACGATCTACTCGATCTGTATGCGACCCTGCTCTGCCGTGGGCGTCTTTTTCGAGCGGCCCGACTGATTCTGCGCCACTGTCGCATTTGCGGCGAGCGACCCCATCTGATGCACCTGGTTTTGCGACTGTACTTTGAGAACGGAAAATACCTGGCGTACCTGCGTCGGCTGGCCGCTCTGGGCGAACTGCCCGCCCGGGAGAACTGGTTCGAAGCAGTTTTTGCAATCTATCGCCTTTCCCAGAAACAGCGGCTCGAAGAATTGATGGAAGACGTCCTGGCGAACAAACCGGACGCACTGCTGCCGGTGCATGAAAAGCAGTTCCGATTCCTGCACGCGCTTGAGGCTGCCGATACCGGCGAGCATGCTCCCCGCTATGTTGACCAGGGCGAGGAGCTCGTGCTGAAACACTACCTGCTGCGGACCTTCGAGCAGCGGGACAGCGGGGGGGAGGAGTTGCGGGAGCGCTACGGCCTTTTCCAGGAACTGGCCATAGAAGTCGACGATGAGGATCGGGTGGACGTGGATCGACTGCAGGTCTTTTTTGTATGTCTGCGAACGCTTTTTCGGACGCACGCTTTGCATACCGAATCGCCCCGATTGTATTGCTATCTGGAATCCCTGTGCGGGCGTAACCTGCGCATGCGGTTGTTTCTAGGTCTGTACGCCTTTGATCGTGAGTGGCACGACCAGGCTGCTGAACTGCTCGATAATCTGGCCGGGTCCGACCCGGGCCTCCAGCATGCGCGGAGCGAACTTGCGGCGGAGCGGGGAGAGTTTGCGCGGGCTGCTCATATTTACCGCAACCTGATCGCGTCCCGTCCCCCATCGGCCCTGTTGCTTTTTAACCTGGGACTCATCTACGAGCGAGCCCGGGAACATCGGCGGGCCATGGAAACCTACCAGCAGGTGCTGGAGCTGGACCCGGGCATGCTGGAAGCCCGCGATCGGATCACTCTACTCCGGTAGCGGGAAAAATGCTTGTCACGCCCGCAACGCCCCCGAGCATCCCGGGGTGGACCATAATCTGAGCCCGGACCAGAAAGCCGAAATCCAGAAGATCCTCAAGTTCGTAAAGAACATGGAGGGTATTATTCGCACGTCTCCGAGCGCTGAACAGAAGTCTCGCGTGCAAAAGGAAATGGGTCGCTACCGGGAACGGATCGGCCAGATTGTAGGTCGCTACGACGCTTCGCGCAAGTCGGCCGATGAGATTGCCAACGACCTGGGTCTGGGCGGTGGCGCCCAGCTTGAGGTGGAGCGACGTGGAGGCAGCGACTTCCCGGTGCTGGAAAAATACACCGTCCAGAAAGCCAGTCCCAACAGCAGCGATCCGGACGTGAACTTTCTATCAACCGCGCTGAAGGTGCTCCAGAAGGAATACTGGCCGGTGATTTCGGACCAGCATGCAAAGCTGGACTTCTCGAATGGCCAGGAACGGGACTCGATCCGAAATCAGCTCGATAACGTGATACGGAACATGGGTGTGCTTACAGAGACCATCGAAGAGTACTCCACGGCGGAAAAGCAGGATTTTCGGGAGCAGCTCTTGAAGATGAAGAACCGGCAGACCCGCTCGTTTATCTTCGAGGCCAACGAAATGCTGAGGAAGTTACGGGACTATCTGGGAAAGATCGTAGGCGACATGCAGAGTGGGGGCGGCAGCGTCATCAACCGAAACGAAGGCCTCAAGTTCAATGCCCGCTACGAGGAGGCCACCATGCTGGAGGGGCGTACCATCGCCGAAGGCCTGGTCGAGTTTCATCAGTTCGTGGACGAGGCCATCCAGTTTCTCAAACTGCCCCAGATGAAAATCACGCGTCCGGGTTCCTGAAAAAGCCTTTTCGGACCAGGCGGACTTGAAAAAACTGACCCAGCCCCCGGAGGCCCCGATTCCATGGCACTCGTAAAGACAGCATCGGAAGTCACGAATTCGACGATTGGCGAGAACTCGTACTTCAGCGGCCGCTTCTTCATCAATGGCTCCCTTAAGATTGACGGCAAATTCGAAGGGAAGTCCCTCCAGGCGGACCAGCTCTATATCGGCGTGACAGGTCGGGTCAAGACCAACGTGACCGCCTCCTCAGTCATCGTAGAAGGCATTATCGTGGGCAACATCGTTGCTCGAAATCGCGTGATGCTGTTGCCGACGGCCCGCATTCTGGGAGACATATCGACTCCGGAACTCATTATTCAGAATGGCGTAATCCTGGAAGGGCGTTGCATGATTTCAAACGATCTGAAGCACAGCGCGCGGCAGTACATCGAAGGCGAGTATGGCCGGGATAACCTGACCCTGGAACGCCTGTTCGGAACCCGCCAGAAAGCCTCCTGATTTGAAACCGCCGGTTCTGCTCACGGGCGGGGATCCGTGTGGCATTGGGCCCGAAATCATTGAGCGGGCCCTGCACGAGTTACTCACGGCCGACTTTCCGCCTTTGCTGTACTTCGCAACCGGCGGGGCACCGCACTGCGAGCGCCTGCTTGAGATGGCGGCGCATCGACACATTTCTGCAGGCCTTCTGACAGAGTCGCCCGTTGCACCCGTGCAGGGTTTGGTGGTCGTGGACCTCGCGGGCTCCGGAACGGAGAAGCCGGGCGAGCCTGGCCTGCGCGGAGGAGTGCTGGCCTTTCGGGCCCTGGAACTGGCAGCCGACTACGCCGGACAGAAACCGGCCCGCGCCCTTGTTACCGCGCCGCTGTCCAAGCAGTGGGTGGAGCGCGGTGCTGGCTGTGAATTTCGCGGGCACACGGACTATCTGGCCGCCCGCGCGGCGTGCCCGGTGCTGATGCTTATGCATGGTCACGCCTTGAGCGTCGTGCCCCTGACAGTGCACATTCCGCTGGCGGAGGTGCCGGGTCGGTTACGGGAAGCGGTGGCCGATCCGAATCTGCCCGGTCTACTGGAGCGCGTCGCCGAACTGCCCGAAATGAGTTCCCGGTCGCAAGACCGCCCCTGGGCTCTCTGCGGCTTGAACCCACATTCCGGTGAGGGTGGGCATATGGGTCGCGAGGAACTGAACTACCTGGAAGGGTGGGCCGACACACTCCGCGCACGCGGTCTGCGGCTGGACGGGCCGCTTTCGGCCGATGGGCTATTCTCGCCCGGCGTAAGGTCGCGCTATCGTTTGATTTTGAGTTGCTACCACGACCAGGGGCTCATACCGTTTAAGGCTCTGGAGGCTGAACGGGGCATCAACGTGACCATTGGCCTGCCGTACCTGCGGACCAGCCCGGACCACGGTACCGCTTTCGAGATTGCGGGTCGCGGAATTGCAAGCGCCACCAGCATGATTCAGGCTCTATCGTACGCCGCGCGCGCTGGTTTGGTCGAAAATTAGATATGGAAATCGGAAGCCTGCTTTTGCCGCTGTTCTTGCTCTGGGCGCTGGGAACTCTCTTGCTGCTTCTTCGAAAGGAGATGGCCTGGGCCTGGAAGATTTCGGCGCTACTGGTGTTTGCCTTCTACTGTGGCTGGATGTTTCCGGCGCTGAAACAAAGCTACGAAGCAATGGGGCCCGATCCCCTGCAGGAAGTGATCGCCCTGTTGAAAGCCCTGATTGCTGTGCTCCCGGTGGTGTTGCTCGTGGTCTGGCCCGTGATGGCGCTGGTCGCCTACTTCACTGCCATTTCTCAACAGGCCGAGCGCATTGTGCGCAACCTGGTGCTGGTAACGCTTTTCTACTGGGTCTTCTGGTTTGTTTGTCTGGGGCTTGGCCTTTCGACCACCGAAGCTGTGGACCATTTGCTTCCCAATGATTTGCACCTGCCGGAATTGCCCGCGCCTCCGTCAAATTGACGGTCGCAGCAATGTTTCCGAGTCGCGGATTCCGATCGATTCGTAGATGCGTTTCGTTGCCCGCGATTTGTTCAGGGTGTAGAAGTGGATGCCCCGCACCCCGTTGTCCAGCAGATCCGCCACCTGTTCGGTAGCCCAATGAACGCCCACTTTCTCGGCGTAGTCGTCATCTTCGGCCCGCGACAGAGCGCGCAGCAGTCGGGCCGGATAGCGACAGCCCAGGGCCATCTCGGCCATGCGCGCCATGCCCTGGCGTGAGGTAACCGGCATAATTCCCGCCACTATGGGGACCGCAATGCCGGCCAATTCACAGCGTTCGCAGAAGTCATAAAAGTCACGGTTATCAAAGAACATTTGTGTGCAGATATAGTCGGCGCCAGCGTCTACCTTGGCTTTCAGGTGTTCGATTTCCTTGAGTCGGTTGGGCGTTACGGGATGGCCTTCCGGAAATCCGGCGACACCGATGCCCATCTTCGGGAAGTGCTTCTTGATGAAGGCCACAAGCTCGGAAGCGTAAGCGAACCCGCCTTCGACGGCTGTGAAGTCTGTTTGACCCTTTGGCGGGTCCCCGCGCAGGGCCATGATGTTTTCGATGTGGTTATCCGAGAAGAGCTTGAGAATCTCATGAATCTCGCTTTGTGTGTGGCCGACGCATGTGAGGTGCGAAACAATGTTCAGGTCCGTCTCGGTCTGCAATTTCACAACCAGATCCCGGGTGAGATCTCTGGTGGAACCGCCTGCGCCGTAGGTAACGCTCACATAGCCGGGCCGCAACGGTGACAGCTCCTCGATAGTCTTATAAAGCGTCTGCGACGCCTCCGGTGTGCGGGGAGGAAAAAACTCAAAGCTGAGGCAGGGATTCTTCTCTTGCAGAATACGGGCGATGTGCATAAGACAATTGGTTGCGGCAGATCATGAGGCCGGTTTGTTGCTGCGTCGCTGCCTAGAAAAGAGCATTACTGAGCAAACGTCGGTACATGTATAGGAAAAAAAGCACGTAAAGAATACCCAGGCCGCTCAAAGCCAGCAGGATGCTGAAAAACTGATGGCCGGCCATTTTCATCAAGATGAGCGGCAAAATCGCGAGAAAAGACACCACGTAGAGGGTCGTGATGCGGTAGATACTCCAGCCATTGCGTCGAAAGAGCTGAAACAAATGTTCCCGATGCGCATGGAGCACATTCTCTCCGGCGAACAGTCGCCGTACGATCGTCATAGCCGGATCAAGCAGAAGTGGAAACCAGAGAATCAGGATCATCAGATGATCCATGTAGTAGGGGCTGGTCCAGAGTACGGTGACTTCCGCTCGCGGTTCGGTGTAGATCATGCCGGGATCATAAGGCAGAATGATACCCGGGAATCCGAAAACAAAACCCAAAAGATACGAGCCGCCGTCGCCCATGAAGATGCGGGCCCGGGGCGCATTCCAGAACAGGAAGCCCAGAATCGCGGCGGCCAAACAGAAAAAAGCGATCGCGAGAACGCGGTAAACTACGGGCTGCTGCAGATGAGCGGCAATTTCGGGGGGCTCCGCAAGTATTTCGGTATGCGGTTCCATCCAGAGCAGAAGCCCCAGCGTTAGGCTGAATAGAATGGCGAGTGTTCCTACCAGTCCGTCCAGCCCGTCCAGAAAGTTCATCAGGTTGATACAGGTCAGAATCCAGAACACCTGCACGGCGAGGGCCGGCCAACCGTAGAGTTCGAACAAACCAAAGAAGTGAATCTTCTCCGGCGCGCCGTGACGACAGAGCACAAACGCTATGAAGGTTTGCAGTGCCAGCCGAAAGAGCGCCGGAAGAGCCAGGGCATCATCCAGCAAACCCAAAAGATACACAAGGATGCAGCCTGCGAATAGGGCGGCCATAGCCTGGTTCAAGCTCTCGGGATAATACAAAAACAAGAGCCCGCCCAGGCAGACCAGAAAGCCCAGACCAAACGCCATGCCTCCGCCACGGGGCACGGGTTCGGCGTGCAGGGACCGGTAGTTCGGGACGTCCATCAGGAAGTTGGGTGAACGAATCAGAATTCCGCAGATGGAGAAGCTCACCGCGAAGGCGATCAGCAAGAAGAGCAATTGTTCCCACAGGGTCATGTAGAGACGTTAACCAGGCGTTGTGACCGCGACGGTAGCATCGGTCCTCGCACGCGACAACGTGCGTCCTTCCAAATTTTGAAGCGCTGTCATCGGATTTGCATTGGAAAATTCAGGGGCCGACAGCAACCTGTCGCGAGGCCCGACGCTCACCATGAATTTTGAAGGAGTCTACACCGCAATCATTACGCCGTTTCAGAATGGGGGCCGCGATATCGATTTTGGCGCCTACCGGGAATTGGTCGAGCGACAGGTTGCCGCCGGGGTGGCAGGCATTGTGCCCTGCGGCACCACCGGTGAGTCTCCCACTCTAACCCATACGGAGCACACGGAACTGATCCGGCGAACTGTAGAGCTTGTCGCCGGTCGCGTGCAGGTGGTAGCGGGGACAGGCTCCAACTCCACGGCCGAAGCCATCGCCCTCACCAGGCAGGCCGCTTCCGATGGCGTGGACGCAGTCATGCTCGTAAATCCCTATTATAATAAACCACCCCAGGAAGGACTTTTTCAGCATTTTCGCGCGGTAGCGGAAATCGCCCGGGTGCCGGTCGTCATCTACAACATCAAGTCGCGCACCGGTGTGAATGTTCGTGTAGAGACTTTCCAGCGGCTGCTGGAAATACCGAACGTCCAGGCCGTCAAAGAAGCCAGCGGGGACCTGCAACAGATGGCGCAAATCCAGCGCTCCTGCGGGCATCGGTTGGCGCTCCTCTCCGGGGACGATAATATCACTCCGGCGGTCATGGGCATTGGCGGACGCGGGGTGATCTCTGTGGCCTCCAATATCTATCCATTCCGGATGACCCGCATGCTACAGTGCTACCTGGCCGGTGATTTCACCAAAGGGAACGAGATCTTCTATCAGTTGTTGGACTTCATGAATGCCTTGTTCTGGGAGCCCAACCCGATTCCAGTAAAGGCCGCGGCCGAAATCCGTGGTCTGGCGTCCCGGGCCGTACGGCTGCCTCTGGTCGAGTTGAGCGCCGCGCGCCGTGAAAAGCTGGCCGCCATCATGGAGGCGGCAGGGGCAGATCAATGAGCTCCGTGCCGTTTACGATGGTCGGCGCGGCCGGCCGCATGGGCCGTACCATCATCGACCTGTCGTGGAGCTATGGGGCCGCCGATGGCCGGAGCCTGCGTCTGGTTGGCGCGCTCGAGAATTCCGAATCGCCCGTCGTCGGGACCGATATACTGCGGGAGGGAGCCTCAACCGGTATTCGAATCACGGACCAGGCTTCGAGTGCGCTCGAAGGAGCGGCGGTCGTTATCGATTTTTCAAAACCCGAGAACACTCTGGCTATCTCCCGCGTTTGTCGGGAAAAGAAAACGGCCATGGTCGTAGGCACCACGGGATTTTCGGAAAGCCAGCGTAAGCAGCTGGAAGAGGCGGCGGCCGATATTCCGATTCTAATTTCTCCAAACATGTCGGTTGGTGTGAACCTGCTTTTCTTTCTGACGGGACTCGCGGCCAGACGTCTTGCTGAGGGCTACGCGCTGGAGATAGTGGATATCCATCACCGTCACAAGAAGGATGCCCCTTCAGGCACGGCATTGAGGCTTAAAGAAGTTCTGCTGGAAGGGGCCAATCGCACCGAAGACGACGTGGTTTATGGGCGGCATGGGCTCACCGGCGAAAGGCCACCGCGCGAAATTGGTGTACACACGTTGCGGGGCGGCGACGTCGTGGGTGACCACACCGTATTGTTCCTTGGCGAAGGGGAACGCATTGAACTCACGCACCGCGCTACGTCCCGGAATACCTTCGCGAGCGGCGCCTTGCGCGCGGCCCTCTTTGTTGTTGCACAGAAGCCCGGACTCTACACCATGAGCGACGTGCTGGACCTGGGATCTCCCTGATGAGTTTTCTGCAAACAGTCGACCTGCTTGCGGTGATGCGGGCGATCCTCGATGTTTCGATAGTTGCGTTTATTTTTTATCGTGTCATTCTGCTTCTCAATCGCACACGCGCTGTCCAGCTCTTGATTGGCGTGGCCCTGATTCTGTTGCTCGACATATTCGCCCGTTTTTCAAATCTCGAAACGCTTTCCTGGCTGATCACAAATGTTTCCACCTATCTCGTTTTTGGCCTCATTGTTCTGCTGCAACCGGAGTTGCGACGTCTGATTGCCGAGATTGGTCAGATGCCCCTGTTTCGCGTTTTCAGCCAGGACCTGGCCCTGCCGTACGAACCGATTGTCGAAGCCGCTCGCCTCATGGCCCAGAGCCGCACCGGGTCGATCATGTGCATTTTGCGGCGGGATAAGCCCGAAGCCATCATTGAAACTGCGGTGCGCGTGGAAGGCGTCGTAACTGCGGAACTTCTCATGACCATTTTCCACAAGGACACCGCCCTGCACGATGGCGCGGTGTTGATTGAAGGCGGGCGCATTCTGGCGGCGTCGTGTTACCTGCCGCTTTCGAATTCCACGCTGCTTAAGAAGACCCACGGAGCACGTCATCGTGCAGGCATGGGAATCAGCGAGGAAAGCGACGCGTTTGTAATCGTAACAAGTGAGGAAACCGGTCGCATCAGCGTGATGATGAACGGCGACCTGCGTACGCCCATCAAGGCGCCCGATCTGCGCGAGATCATGGTACAGATCTTCGAGCAGGGAAAGAAGAGCCTGGCTGACGCGCTTGAAGAGCCTTCCCGGGAGACGCGCTAGAGATGGACGACGTTCTCGCCAACTGGAAGATGAAGGTCCTGGCCCTTGCCGCTGCGATCGGGCTGACCCTTTACGTTCAGTACAGCCAGACGATCACGCGGGTCATTCAGGTGCGCGTTGAGCGTCCGGAACTGCCGGAGAATCTGATACTCGCCACCCGCGTTCCGTCCTTTATGGAAGTTACACTGAACGGCCCGGAGAAACTTCTCGATTTCGAGGCCTCGGAATTTCGCATCGTGCTTTCCACCCCCGCGCCGGAGCCTGGCTCGAAGGACCTGCAGGCCTTTCTCTTCCCGGAATTGCCCGATGGTATTTCGGCTGAGTACCGGCGTCTGATCCCCGTTGAGATTGCGCGGTTGATGCGGCGCGAACTACCGGTGGTCCCGGAGCTGGATCCCCGCCTGGAGGAAGGCGTCAGCCTGGGATATGTGTACGCTACGCCGGCCACCGTCACTGTCGACGGACCGGCAGAAGTGGTGGGTCGAATGGAGGCCGTAACAACTCGAACGCGTGAGGTAAGGGCCGAGATGAGCGGGGTCGACGTGGGACTCAACGAGTTGCCCGATTTTGTTCGTCTGGCGCCCGGCCAGGACATTACGGTCAAGCTGGACGTGCGAGTCATTGCCACCGGAGACGAATTGCGCCGTATTGAGCGTGTGCCGGTGCGTTGTACGAACGCGATCCCGGGACTCGTTCTGCGCGTGCCGGGCGGCGATACCGTGGACGTGGACATCAGCTCCACCGGAGACCAGGGCGTGACCCGCGACCAATTGCGGGCCGAGGTGTTCTGCCCGGTCTTTTTGACCGACGATGGCGTGCGGCCGCGAGGGGAGGTGCCCGACCAGCCCGTAACCGTGCGACCTCCGCCCGGCCTTACTTCCGTACGTGTCATGCGTGTTCATCCGCCGCGTCTGACGCTGCAGTTTGCCCGGGCTCCACGCATTGGATCGCGAGATCAGCAAGAAGGTCTCGCTGACCACCTCCGGCCGCCTTGAGTGTATGATCGTCGGACTTGGCACAGACATCATTGAAAACGAACGCATCGGTGAGGTGTACCATCGCCACGGGCGACGATTTCTGGATCGCATCTTTACAGAAGATGAAATCGAGTACGCTGAGTCGCACGAAGATCCGGTGCCTTACCTGGCGGCCCGGTTCGCCGTAAAGGAAGCAGCGGTCAAGGCTCTCAACATCGGTGGGGCTACCGGAATTGGCTGGAAGGACGTCGAAGTTGCAGGAAAGATCTTCGGTAAAAAGAAGCTACTGTTTCACGGCCGGGCGCAAGCCCTTGCCCTCGAACGCGGCGTAAACCGAATGCACGTCAGTCTTACCCACAACCGCGGTCTGAGTATGGCGGTCGTCATCCTGGAACAGGCCTGAGCTCAGACGTCCCGGACCTCGATTTCAATCTGCCGATTGAGAGCCTGTTCCAGCAGTTCCGTTTTGGAACGAGCGGCCCACAGTTCCAGAGATACATCCTCGTCCCGTCCTCCGGGTGTACGTCGCGGAATCACCTCGATGATGATTTTGCGTTCCGATTGTTCCGGTCGGACCAGCACGTCGCGCACATTTTGCCGCATTCCGCGTTCCAGGCCAACCGCCACTCTGAGGATGCCGGCGGCCAGTCGAACCAGAGTTTGCTCGGGTGGCGGTAGCGCCGTGAATTCAGAATGTTTGCGTGCCGGCAGGGCTTTGCGGTGAAAACGGGCAATCAGCGCGATGATCTCGAGCTCCAGGCGCGTGAATCCCAGCAACGCTTCCGTGTTCTTGATAATATAGTAGCTGTGCTTGTGGTGGCCGGAGTGGGCGATAATTGTGCCCACATTGTGCAGGAGGGCCCCTGATTCCAGAAGGAAGCTGTCGTTTAGGGAAAGGCCCCGCACAATCTTGTTCATCGTGAGCTGATCCAGCAGACGGACCGCCAGTTGGGCGCAATGTTGCGCCGAACGCAGGGCGGGGGATTCGGGCCGCAGTAAATTTTCTGCGAGGTGTTGAACAGAGGAGCGACGAATATCCGGAAAGTGAGAATGCTTCGCGCCTGCGCGTTGCAGCGTGTCCACGATCACACCTTCCCGCAGGGCAAAATCCGAAATCAACATGCGCTCAATGCCGAGCAACTGAAAGATCTCTTCGACCAGGATCGCGCCACCCACAATGATATCGGCGCGTCGCTCGTCGAGGCCGGGCAGTTGGGCGCGCTTCTTGCTATCTGGGATTCCGACGATCGTCTGCACCAGGCCACCCAGGTGCGGGAGAGTAATTTCCAGTTCGGCCAGTTCGCTGTCGGCGCCTGCGCCCTCAACCTGCAGCATTTTCGCCAGAGTCTCGATCGTCCCGGAACTTCCGATCGCCACTTCATATCCGACTTCCTGGACGGCCTCCGCCACGCCCGCCAGGGCCACCCGGATAAAGTGCCGGCATTCCCGCACCGAATTTTCTGTAATCGGGTCTTCCGGGAAGAAGCGATCCTTCAGGCGGATGGCGCCCAGCTTGAGTGAAACCGCGTAATCAGGTTTGCCGTTGCGACCCACCAGAAACTCCGTGGAACCGCCGCCGATGTCGACCAGCAGGATACGGCGGTCGTGCAACGGCATGTTCTGCAGAATGCCAAGATAGATCAATCGGGCTTCTTCATGACCGGGGATGACTTCGATCTCGAGTCCGCATTCCTTGCGGGCGCGATCGAGAAACTCCGTACGGTTGCGGGCTTCGCGGAGGGCGGAAGTCGCGACCGCTCGAATCCGCGCGTTCTGAGTTCTCGCAATGGCTGCAAAGTTCTTGAGCGTGGCAATGCCCCTTTCAATGGCGTCGGGTTTGAGATGATCCAGGTCGCCACCCCCGCTTCCAAGGCGCACTGATTCCTTCTCGTCCGCAATGACATCGAACTTACCGCTGGCGGTGGTACGCACCACAACCAGGTGAAAGGAGTTCGTTCCCAGATCAATTGCTGCGATGTTCTCTGACTTCAATAGCGCACGCCTTCGATGTCCAGTATAGCCAGGGCGTTCGAACTGGTTACGGGGCCCGGCTTCAGTCGATAATCAAAACTCATCGCCCGTTCTGCGATCACTTCCTGAAAATGGTAACACGCAAAGCCCGACTCACCACCCGGATCTTCGGCCAGGTCGAGATCGTGAGTCGCAACGAGGGCCGCCGCGGGGGATTGTCCCAGGCGTCGCAGGATTCCCCGACTTGCAATCAGTCGCTCGCGGTTGTTGGTTCCCCGGAGCATCTCGTCAATAAACAGCAGGGCCGGGGGATCGGGCTCCTCAGCCCGCTCCTGAAGTCTCTTGATGCGCCGCACTTCAGAATAAAATAACGACACGGAGTGGCTCAGATCATCCTGGGCGGTCATCGAAGCCACCAGACCCAGCGGACGAAACACAAAGCCGCTCGCCGCCACCGGCGCCCCGATCATCGCCAGAAGGGCATTCACGCCGATTGTCCGCAAAAACGTGGATTTGCCGGACATGTTTGAGCCGGTAATGATCCAGACCTTGTCAGGCAATTCCAGGACACAGTCGTTTCCGACGCGCGTGTCGGGATGAAGCAAAGGGTGCGCCACGGCCCGCGCATCCAACAGGCGGGGGCTCTTTTCGGCCGCCGGTTCGGCAAAACGGAGCCCGGGGTCTACGTCCACCGCCGTGGCCAGGCTGGCCAAAGCGTCAAACTCTCCCAGATCGCCAAACCACGTGTCCACCGCACGCCCGTGTTCTTTCAGCCAGCGGCTGAGCCCGTTCCAGACGTGCGCTTCGTAAAGAAAGAAGACACCTGCCAGGATGTGCAGGACCGGGTTTCTGCGAAACGCAAAGAAGCCTGCCAGGTCCGCCAACCGACGAATCGCCTCGGCCGGTCCTGCCTCACGAACGGATAGCCGTTTGAGATGCGGCGCCTGCCCCGGATAGCGTCGCAGCGTATCAAAGAGGTGATGAAATCCCGCCAGCTGCTCCGCGAGGGGCGCGAAACGGGGGGCGGTTTCCCGCAGCCGGAAATGCAGGCCCGCGAAAATAATAAATTGCAGGGGCACACTGAGCATGTAGTAGGCTTCGTTCAGGCCGAGTTCGTTTCCCACGTAGGTCGCCGCCGAAAACACCGGCAGGGCCCAGGCCAGCAGCTGAAGTACCCGCGGCGGCGCGCCGAGCTTGTGTTCGCGCAGCCGCTCAATCCATTCCAGGCCGAAGACCTGGTCGAAGTGTTGGGCGATAGCGCCACTCTCGCGTTGCCAGCGCTGGCGGAAGGTTCGACGTACACTGAGTTCTTGAATGGCCGTCTGTCGCTCCAGCCAGCGTTCGGCGCTCAAGGCCACGTCATCGGGCATGCCGAGCAGGAGTTCGGCAAGGCGCGCCCGGCCGACGGGGGTTACGGTTCGGTCCAGATACTGCATCAAAGAAAAGCGACCGAAAAGATGAAAGTCTTCGGCATAGGCATGCACGGCAGAGCTCTCGACCGGTGAAACGGCTTCAGGCAGTTGATCCCACCAGGCCGGTCGCAATCGGAGGATGTGCCCCCGGTAGGTTTGGAGCTGGCCGCGGGCCAACTCCAGCCGACGGCGTGCCCGGCCCGCTTCCCGCAACAGCCAGACAAAGAGGGCCGCGCCCGGAAGGGCTGAGGCACCCAGCCCCCAGAGCGGCACCGGTCCCAGCTGCCAGGCTGCGGTCGGACCGGCAAGCATCAGGACAAAGGCGGCGAAGCGGGCGAACGCCAGACGCGTGCTTCGCAGCGCCGTCTTTTCCAGACGGGATTCGATTCGGCGGATGGCCCGTTCCAGGTTTTGTACGCGTTCGCCTGCCCGGGCGGCCTCGATCATACGTGTTGTCTACTGGAAGGCATCCCTGGTTGCAATTGCATTTCCAGCTCTTGCATGCAAACATGGCTCCAGCGTGCTTCGCCACGGGGGTCGTCGTGCAGAAGGATCTACCTGTAAGTATTTGCCCACTGGACGATAATCCGGAGGGCGTTCGCTACCAGGGGCTCTTGAAGTCCATAGATAGCGACCATATTCTCGTCTATTCGCCGCACGCAAAGGCGTTGCATCTTGCCAATCGAGTATCGCTCGAGTTTCGCATTGACCGAAACGATTTTCGTCTCACGACATCGATTCTGAACCTGGCTCCGAAGGACCAACTGCTGCTTAGAAAGCCAAAGCAGATCCACAAAAAGCAGATCAGAGAGGGGCAGCGGTTGTCCTACTCCCTGCCGGTCAAATACACTCTCTGGACCAAGACCGGCCGACATGAAGCCGAACTACGAGACCTGAGCGATCAGGGCTTACGCATGGTCGGCAATCAACCATTGCGCAAGAACAGCCTGGTGAGCCTGGACTTCTACATCAAGGACGCGAAGACGCGCGTCATTACTCAGGGCATGGTAATCTGGTCACGTAAGGACGAAGAAAACGAACACCTCATCGAAAGCGGCATTCATTTCACGACGATCTCGAACGAAGCCCGTAAAAAGATCGCACGCTTCGTTGCCGAACGAGCGCCTTTCGAAGAGGAAGACGAAGACGAAGATGCATGAAGGAGTGGCTGCGCGATCTTTCCTTTGAAGCCGGCTTTGATCTGTTTGGTTGCGCATCCCTGGTCCTGCCACCGGAGGATCAGAAGAACCTGGAGGCGTTTGGGAAAGGGCCATTGGGAGACATGCGGTGGTTTCTCGATACCCTGGAACTTCGCATCAATCCGGCGCGTATCCTGCCCGGCGCACGCAGCGCGGTGGTGCTGGGCATCTATTACCGGGATCGGGAGTCGGAGGAGTTCCATAGTTCGGCGGCGGTTCGCGTTTCCCGCTACGCCGTCGGTCGCGACTACCACCGGGTACTGCGAAAGAAGGGCAAAGAGCTGGCAGTCCGAATGCAGCAACGATGGCCCCAGGCGAAGGCCCGCCTGGTGGTGGATTCGGCCCCGGTTCCTGAAAAGATCCTGGGGCGCGAGGCCGGCCTGGGATGGATCGGCAAGAACACGAACCTCATTCATCCGCAGTGGGGCTCGTACTTCTTTCTGGCCGTGCTTTTGACTTCTCTTGATTTGCCGCCGGACACACCGCAGCCCGACCTGTGTGCATCCTGTCGACTGTGCCTGGACGCCTGTCCGACCGACGCCCTCCAGCCTTACCAGATCGATCCGACCCGTTGCATCTCCTATCTGACCATTGAGGACCGGTCGCGATTGCACCCGGAACTTGACGAACGACGGGCGGGTTGGGCTTTCGGTTGCGACGTCTGTCAGGAAGTTTGTCCCTACAATCGCAACCGCGGCGCGCGAAAGGGCGATACAAAAGAGGCCGACTTCCGGCTGCGCCCGGCGGTACGGAATCTCATGGAAACAGGAACTCTGGATGGTGTTGAACAATGGGAACTTTTGAGTCAGGGTAGTCCGCTGCGGCGTGCCGGCTTTGAACGCCTGAAAGAGAATCTGAGGCTCGCGCGCCTGGGCCCGAAACCATGAATCTGGAAGCACTCTACGATTGGTATCGCCGGGAGCAGCGTGCACTTCCGTTTCGGGGGAGCCGGGATCCGTATGCGATCTGGGTTTCTGAAATCATGCTGCAGCAAACACGCGTGGAGGCCATGCTGCCTTTGTACGAACGTTTTCTCGCGCGCTTCCCGAACGTGCAAACTCTGGCCCGGGCGCCGCTCGATGAGGTGCTTTCTTTCTGGCACGGACTCGGCTACTACAATCGGGCCCGCAACCTGCATCGGGCGGCCGGAATCGTGGTGCGTGAATATGGCGGGCAGTTCCCTCTGGAACCGAACACGGCCCGTTCTCTGCCCGGCATCGGACCGTACACAGTTGCGGCCATTCTGAGCATTGCGGCCGACGTGCCTCTGGCGACGCTCGATGGCAATGTGCGCCGGGTGCTCGCCAGGCTGAACGATAGCGAGGCCGCACCGGGCGACAGAGTGTTTTCGGATTGGGCCGATGACCTGCTTGGAGCCCGGGGGGACGTCAGTCCCGGCCTCCACAACCAGGCGATGATGGAACTGGGGGCGCGCATCTGCAAACCTGGCCGGCCCGACTGCGACGCCTGTCCGCTCGCCCCGGGTTGCCTGGCGCGTTTGCGCGGAGGGGCGGAGCGTGTTGCGCAGCTTCCGCGACGCAGTCCCCGCGTCGCTCCGATCGCTCTCGATATGGAGTTGTACCTGATCCTGGATGCCAGCGAAACGCGCGTACTGATACTCAACGATCGGGAAAGCCACTTTCTCAAAGAGACCTGGTTTTTTCCGCACCGGTTGTCGGGCCTTCCCGATGGTGTGCGGGCGACCGCGGGTCTGGAGCAGCTGTGTGCTCTGGGCCCGTGCCGGCTCGCGACCGGCCGCTTTCGGCACAGCATCACCAAACACCGAATCCAGGGGCGCGTCGCCTTAGTCCGCAGCAATTTAGAGGCCGATCGACTGGTGGACGGCGCCCGAAAGAACGGTGCGTCCCATCACGTCTGGAAGACAGTGTCCGGATCAAATCTCCCGGGTCAGGTGGCCAGCTCCATGGCCCGGAAAGCCCTGCGTCTGGTAGACACGAATGTTCTGGCTGGCTTCGCCCCCGATTGATGGGGGAGGTTATGGGCCGGCTACACGATCGGCAGGGTCGGGAATGCCCAGCTGGTGCATGCGCAGTTTGATTTCGCAAAGATAGTCAATGCATTCCGCCTGGGTCTTGGCTTTGCTCGTGGTCGGTCCCCAGATGTAGATGCCGTGGTTACGCACTGCAACCGCCGGGCTTTCCGGAAACCGCTCGATGGCGACGCGCAAAGAATCGGTCAGCTCTGATTCGCGGGCCGTATTGTCGATCACCGGCAGGCGAAACGTATCGTGATAGCCGTGACCCTGGATCCCCTTCAGCATTTCCAGCTCTCGAAATTCCAGCACGGAGATGAAGCCCTCCAGGCGAGTGGCGAGCATGGTGGCCAGAACCACATGACTGGAATGCGAATGGAGCACAGCTCCCGCATCGCGCAGTTCAAAAGCGGAGAAAAACAGCGGCGCACATTCGGTGAGTCGCTGGCCGCCCCGCGCCGTTTCCAGCACGGTCCCCCTTCGATCCAGAACAAAGATGTCGTCCGGCTGGATTTTTTCCTTCTCCACTCCACTGGGCGCCATGTAGACCCGATCCCCGGATCGAATGGAGATACCCCCGCCGGTGCCACTGACCCAACCCAGCTTGTAGAAATCCCGACACATCTCGCAGACCTGTTCGCGCAGGGCCTGCTCGCTTTGTTCGTTCTCTTCCATCAAAAGCTCTCCCTGAAAATCTCAACGCCGCTGGTTTGTTCCACGTAGTCCAGGTTAAAATACTCTTCGCGGATACGCTGATGGAACTGCCGTTCCTGATAGTTATTATAACGATAAGCCGACTGAACGGCCCCATTCACATTCGCCAGATAAAAGATCAGGCCCACCAGTCCAAAGATGGACGAGGCAACGTGGCCCGATCCGGCCCGTTGTTCCAGATCATAAGTAACAATTGCCGAGCCGAGAAACATTCCATTGAAAAAAAGAGCGGCTACGCCATCAACATAGTGCGCCGCGTAGACCTGGCCGCTTCCCGGAAGGACCGCCGACAAAGCCCCGGCCAGAAGCGGGCTTCGAGTGGGCCGTTGCTCGTAGTCTTCTAAAGCGGTGAGCACGCCGCCTGCCTTTTGCCGCACCTCCGTGGAGCTCGCTTCGCGTTGCAGAAGCGAAAAGTAACGTGTGGCGCCGTTGTAGTCGGCTTCTTCCAGGTATAGAGCTCCGCCGAGCAGCCTGGCCTGCTCCCGCTGCTCGGCGGAATAGGACGTGCGCAGGTCGAGAATCGCGCTTTGCTCGCTCAGAGCCCGATGCACCATGCCGGCGCGTAGCGCCGCAAAGAGAGACAGGTAATGATGGGCGAAATCTTCCTGGTTTTCCATTGCCATAAGGCCGCTCCGAAAGTCTCCCAGGCGAAGCAAGGTCAGGCCGAGGCGCGCTGTAAGTTCACGATTGTCTTCAGGACGAGCGCGCAATTCCCGTTCGTATTCAATGCGGGCCAGGGTGTACTCGCCGTTGCGATAATACTCGTTGGCGAGGGAATCATTCGGAGCGGCCAGGTTCCCGTGCGTCGGAACAAGAACTGCCACTGAAAAAATTAACGTCGTAACATTTCGAAACGAACCCACATGGACAGCACATTGTAACGGGATCAACCGGCAAGCCTTTCCGGTTTGAGGACGGCCCGCACAATGCGATCCCGGTCACCCTCGCGAATTCGCTCAAAGGCAACGTGGACAAACAGTTCTTCAGGAACAACATGCACAATCCGCGCGGTGCAGCGAATCTCTGCGCTTTCCATTCGCAGGACAAGTGTTTGCAGGTCATCCACGCTGAAGCGAGCGGCCAGAGCGCGGGTCGGCATACGCAGGCGGGCCCCACCGCCGCTCAGATCCCCGGTCTGACATTCCACGCCGCCCAGGCTGGCGGGAACGATCAGAGGCTTACGAAAGAAGCGCCGCGCCTGGCGACGCTCAAAAACGGCATGCCCCAACAGCAGCCGATGATCCTTACGACGGATGATTTCCGTTTGCAACGCGTACAGGCCATCCGGTCGAGACACAGTCAGGGACAATCGCCGACCGCGAAGGGCGATGCCAGGCAATGTTTCGGCCTCCAGGTGGCCGGGCTCCAGGCTGAGAATGCGAACGACGGGGTTCCCTTCCGCATCGAAGAGCAAACTCCCCGCCGGCAGATCGGAAGTGTCCCGCAATGTGCGGCCCGGTGCGCGCTCGCGAAACCCCAGGCGTATGGCCAGGGAGCGCAGGTCCCGGGATCGCTCGGGATGTTCGTCGATCATGAGTCGTCGGGCGGCCTCGAAGGTCAGCGGCTCTTTGAGCAAAAGATGGGTCGTGTGCTCCTCCGGCAAATACTGGCCCAGTTCCCGGACAAGCGCCAGTTCGGAAGGACTGAGTTCGGCCTGGGTAGCCCAGTCCTCCATGTGCATTTGCATGCGGGATTCCAGGTCCCTTAAGCGCCGTCGCCGGCCCAGGCGAGTCGCCAGGATATACGTCAGGCCCAGAAGAACCAGAATCACGCCCCCGGCCAGCAGATGGGCGGTCGGAGGCGGAGCAAAACCGGTCGACAGTGAAAACAGGAAGCGGTCGACTGCAGGCTGATTCCATTGCATCCAGTTCGGCCCTCGGGCCCTTTCAAGGTAATCATGCGCCCGGCACCCACAAGCGAAAATAGAGTCGGCGCTATCGTGCTCTTGCTGATCGTTTTGTTGCAGGCTGAAAGCTGTTCCAGCCTGCCTGCCGGCCCGGAGTCCCCGGGTTCTGAAGCGGACGCCCGGTCGGCCACCCAAACAGACCGTGGCTCGCTTCTGACCGCCCCGTTTCTGTTTCTGATTCGTAAACACCGGCAGGAAACCACGGTCATGGATGGTCCCCGCTGCCCGCTGTATCCGACCTGTTCCGCCTACGCGGACAAGGCCATTTCCGGGTATGGTCTGGTCGGGTTGATTGTGTTTCTGGACCGGCTTTTTTACCGCGAGTTCGGGGACCTTTCGGACCGCTATCTGCCGGTGCCCCGCCGTTTCTCGAGGGACTTGCGCTACTTTGACCCGGTCACGGATTCTGTGCCCTGGGGCGACGCTCCGGGGCCCTCCCTCTTACGGGAAGACCTGCGAGAGTAGCCTTTCCCGTCTATTTTTGGAGGGGAATCGCTTGTCACAGGGACATAATACCATGATTTAGTGGCAATGTCCTCGCTCACAACTGTGCCTTCCGCTCCTGAGCGGACCTTTCCGCTGAGGAGGTTGCGACCGCTTCTGGACCATCCTGACTACGCGGCCCTGCGGGACGATCCGGAGTCTTTCTTGCGCCATCCCGGTGGCATGCACTCCCCGCTCACAATTCCGGGTATGGACGAGGCGGTCAGCCTGCTCAGCCAGGCGGTAGAGTCAAAGGGCCAGATCCTGGTCATCGGCGATCGGGATGTGGACGGCGTGACTTCGACCGCTCTGATCGCCAATTTTCTACGTGAGAATCACAGCGGTCCGCTGGAGTTGATTGTCTCGGACGCTGGAGACGACTACGGTCTCTCGGGCCAGGTATTGGCCCGGGCCCTGGAGCTGCGGCCGGCGCTCGTGATCCTGCTCGACATGGGCAGCTCGAATGGGCCCGAAATCGAGGCCCTGGCCAAACAGGGAACCAGGGTCATCGTTCTGGACCATCACCAGCTGCATGACCGCGTACCGGATGCCGCGCTCTGCGCCTTTGCCAACCCCATGCGTTCGCCGGAAGAAGAGCGGGCCGAACATGGAGGCAAGATCGCCACAGTGGGCCTCGCTTTCAAATTCTTGATCGGATTTGCGCTGTTGCATACGCGGGAGTGGAAACGTGTACGAATTTTTGGCGATGGCCCTGTGGTGGCATACCGTTGCGGCGCTTGGCTGGGTGTATTCGACGACCTGGAACAGGCGAGGCACGAGATTTCTCAGAGCTACCCCGACCTCGATGTCCCGGACCAACTGGACCATGAACTGCGGCTCCGGGAGGCGGAACGGGCGCGCATCGCAACGGATCCACGGGAAGGCGGTCGCTCTGTATTCTCACACGTGATCGCGTCCCGGCCCAGGCTGGCCTCTTTTGTGGCGCGCGTATCGGATCTGGCCGCCATCGGTATTGTTACGGACATGGTTCCGCTCGTTGGTGAGAATCGCGCTATCGTTCGGATGGGTGTCGGGCTACGGGGCTCCCGCGGGCGCCGTCGTTTTCAACCGGGCCTTACAGCGCTCATCAAAGAACTGGGACTGGGCGCCCGCACGCTGGTGAGTCGTGATCTGGCCTGGTCCGTGGGCCCGGCCCTGAACGCCGCGGGGCGCATGGGGCAAACCCGGGCCGCGCTGGATCTGTTGACCGCGGAAGACGGCGAAGACGCCGCCCAGAAAGCACGCGCGCTCGTTCGGTTAAACGAAGAGCGCAAGAAAAGAACCGCCCGTAACGAAGCTCTCGTCAAAGAACACTTCGAAAAGAATCCGGAGAAGCTGGAGCGGCCCCTGATTTTCTGTTATCATCCCGATCTGGAACCCGGCGTGTCCGGGATTGTCGCCACGCGTCTTACCGAAGCCTATCTGCGACCGGTTGTCTACATCAATCCTGATGGTCCCTACGCCCGCGGTTCGGCCCGCACCTGGGACGGCATCAATGTGCTTTTGCTATTGGACCGGGCTTCGGAGCAGTTCATCCAGTTCGGGGGGCATCCGGAGGCGGCCGGTTTTTCCATCGAATACGATCGCATCGGTGCGCTCGAAGAAGCCCTGCTGGAGGCGATGCAAAGCGTTTCCAAAAACGAGATCGAGCATCGGAATGTTCCGGCTCAGAGTTATCACCTGTTGATTCGACCGGAAGATATTCACGCCGATCTTTTGCGGGAGCTGGAGTACCTGGAGCCGTTTGGCCCTGGAAATCCCGAGCCCGCCTTCGGCCTCAAGCAGGTCCGGGTTCGTGATCTACGCTATCCGGGACAGGGCCGTCACGCCTGCTTTGGTCTGGAAGGGGGCGCACGCAACCTGGTCGCCGTCGCCTGGGGTCGCGGTGAAGAGCTGAAGCCTTTGCTGGAGAGCGACCGGCCTCTCAACCTCACCGGTTCCATCGGGACCAGTAGTTTTCGGGGCCGGCTGGAACTTCAGTTTCGTCTGGAGTCTATCACGGCAACCGAATGACTCACGGCAACAGTCCAACGCCGGGACTTGCGGGCCTGGGCGCGGCTTTGTTATCGGGATAAGAGGCCCGCGACCGGGCATTCGGCGGAGGGCATTACTGCGTTTGCTCTTCGTCCGCAATCGAAGGGTTGCGCGACTGAATAAAGTAGACCACTTCCCAGATCTTGTTGTCGACCAACTGCCCGTTGCCCCGCTGCGGCATTACGCCGCCCGTGACTGATTCGCTGGCCGAAACACCGTGCACGACCCGGCGGGCCACAGCGAGGGTCGTGGGCGAGTCCATGTGCAACCATTCCGCATCCACCAGATTGGGGCCAACGCCGCCTCGTAGTTCGGGGCCGTGGCAGGCAGCACACACCTGGCCATAGCTTGCCTCACCGGAGGCGATGGCGGCCGGGCTTTTTGCCGGAATCTGGGCGAACATATAAACGCCGGCCGTCGGCACATGGTACTCGATTCCCCGGGCGTCACGCAGGGCGAGGGCCCGGTCGTAACCCAAAAAGCCGTGCATGTAAATCGCATACAGGCCGCCAATCAACACAGCGCCGAAAAACAAGAACAGGAGCCAGTTGGGAATGCCGCCGGAATTCTTTTCGTTCGAATGATCCATTTTGTTGTCCGAAGATGCCTGGATTATGCCTTACTGGTAGAACTGCCCCCGGAACTGCAACTGACGCTGTCCCAGGCTTACCAGGTAAGCGACCAGAGCGTCCCCGCGGGTGGCGTCTTCCAGTGCCCACCAGACGCTTTTTTGATACGGATCCGAAAGTGGTACCGCAACTTCACGGAGCATACGAATACGCCAGGAAAGGAACAGCGGATTCACACCCGCGTCCGTTTCGAAGAGGTGTGCGTACGGATGGTAGTTCGCCGCCAGGGAACCGGCCGGGCCGCCCCCGCGCAACACGGCCCGTACCTGGTCTTCAGTCAGTCGTCCGGCAACCCGGGTGAGGTCGGGCCCGATGCGCGTACTTCCGCGCTGGGCCGGTGATTCAAACATATATTCCGTTGCGACCGGCAGGACCGCGTCTCCATAACTCTCTGCATCGGCGAAGCGTGCCACTTCGGACGGGAGCGGGCGGAGATTCTGCGAATGGCAGTACTGGCAGCCCTCTTCGTAATAAACCTGCGCCCCTTCCAGAGCAAGCGCCTCGGGCGGAGTGGAATCGGCGAAGGAGCCATGCCTTTCGATTGGTTCCAGCGGCCAGACGACCACAAAGCCGGAGAGAAGCGCGGTTGCCGCGATGGTCAGGCCGACCAGCTTCAGAGGATCTTTGAAAATTTGTTCCATGATTGGCCTTTCGCTCGTTTCGTTTATCAATGGGCCGCGCCAGCCGGTGCGATCGCCACGGTCTCCCCATGGAGGACCGGCTCCTTGTAATCACCACCGCCGGCCGGTTTCAGGGCCTGCAGGGCGAATTCAAGCGCGAGCAGCAAAATGCCCAGGGCGTGGGCCAGAAGGCCGGCGAAATACACCGAACGCAGGCTCAGCATGTACAGGCTCACCCCGTCGGGTTCGGCAACGCTGTAAAACCGGCCCCCGAAAAGGACTCCTGTCCAGTCCGTGTGGACCAACTCGGCCTGATCGGTCATGGCGGAACGGACCGCGTTCTGGATCAACCCGTGGGCAACGTTTGCGACAATCATGAGCAGGATGCCCACCACTGCCAGAAAGACCGCCCGCTGAACCAGGCCGCCCGGTTGACGCCCGCCATTGCGCCGCACCACGACCAACGCGCCCACCACCATCACAAGGATACCGTAGCCCAGAGCGTCCTCGGCGATGTTTTTGGGATCGAGCCAGGTGTAGCCAATGGCGGCCTGAACAAAGCGAATGCCCGATAGACCGCGTACAATCGCAAGCGCGATTAAGAAAGCCACCGCCCAGCGAAAGGCCAGGCCGGTTGCATCGGACTGGAAGCGTTTGCCGGAGCGGCTGATGCTGTAGTGTACATTCAGAGCGCCACCGATGGTCGCCACCGCCAGGGCAAACCCGGCAAACATGCCGAGGGTTTGCAGACCAACGGGCGCTGCGCTGTGAACGAGACCGGCCGCGCCGGCAAAGGGCACCACCAGAATCGAAGCCAGCAACACGAAGCGGGAGAGATCTTCACTGTAAAGGCTCACGCCGTAGTAAGCGGGCACAAAATGATAGAGCACCGCCAGAACCGGCAACACAATGAGGTACATGAGCAGGCCAACCCGGTACACTTCTTGAGTCGCCTGGTCGTGCACGCCGGTGAAGATGGGTGTTGAGTTCAGAGGTCCATAAGGCAGGTTGAAATTGCCAACCAGATGGATCATAAACAGGCCGGCTACAGCGACCAGAAGTACGTCCGTTTCCGGGGCCCGCTTGCCGCTGACTTTGATTGCGGCCACAAGGGCCACCAGCATCAAGAGGGTACCGAGGGAGAACAGTGCGTCCGCAATCCAGGAGAACTCACCGTATTCCCGGCCCTTGTTGTAACCGATGAGAATGGTCACAATCGTTAAGAGAACCGCAAGCTGGTGCAGCTTAAAGGCGCCGAACGCCAGGGGCGCCAGTTTGATTTCGCCCGCGATCTTGCGAACGATATGATAGCTGATCCCCGAAAAAAGACAAAGCAAGGATCCGAAGAGAAGCACGGTCGTGAAAATCGGTCGCAGGTGTCCATAGTCCAGACCGGCCGGCAGGGGGAGGCCCAAAAAGAGCAGGGCCTGGTTGAAGACCGCGAGCAAGGCCGCGACAGCAGCCCAGAAAATTCCCGTGCCCAGACTGAGTCGAATGGTGAAGTCGATGTCGAGAACGCGTTTCAGCATGTTTGTGATCAAGTTCATATCGGTCAGTTCCCGGCTTCCGGGGTCTGGCGCGATGCCCGGAGATAGCCGGCGATCAGCTCCCATTCCTCGTCAGTAAAGCTTTCGTACTGTGACAGGTTGAGGCCCCCCTCGCTATGGCCCACACTGACTGAGGCCCCGTTGGCGTCGGTTGCGCTCAGGGCCGGGGCGCCCGCGTAGACGCCACAAAGCCGCGGCCCGCCGCTTTCACAATTGATAAGACCAAATCGGATCGCTTCCGGATTGCCCTGGCCGAAGCGCCCATGACATCCGGCGCAATTCGTCGCGAAGATGGAAGCACCCGGTAAGGCCCGCGCAGCCACGTTTTCGGTAACATTCGCAGGCGCGGCGGCCGGCCGGGCCAGGGTTGTTCCGGTGCGTGTAATCAGCGTTCCCAAATCGGGGCTGGCAGGGCGCTCGCCCGGAGCGTTAAAGCCCAGAATCCAGCGTCGGCTGCGGCTGTACTCCTCGCGCAGTTTCTCCTGCATCTGGCTCAGGGCTCGAGAGCGGGTCATGGCATCGGGGCCGGAGGGCGGCGTCGCAAGCGAAAACAGAAAGTTTGCCAGGGCCCAACGGCCGCGATCCGTAAAGTTTTGAAGGGCCGGGTGATTGTCGGATCCGGCGGTGATGGTTTGAAAATAATCCATCGGTGTGCGCTCGGCCGGAATATTGCCGGTCAGATCAGGCGTTCCGCCCTGGCCGCCTTTGAAGTCGAGACCGTGGCAGTTCTTGCAACCGGCCTCGGTAGTATTGTAGAGCACGGAACCCAGATACAGGCGTTCTGCCGTCGCTTCGTAGACCGGCGGCTCTTCCTGGCCACACGCGCCCAGGCCGAGCAGGGCAACGGCAACCAACATGCGAGCGGCGTGCTGTGCGGTTCTCTGTAGATGGTGAGATGACATTGATCGTTCGCCTCTCATTGGTGGAAGTGGAGGCATTCCTCCAGCCGCGGATCTTTTTTCGGGATCAAAGCGTTACGCTCCAGAGCCTTTCCAACCACGAGAATGTAGGCACCCACAACAAATGCGATGGCTCCCAGTTCCCGCCAGGAAAACCAGACAAAGTCGCCGCCGGCCAGCGTCGGGTAGGCGATCCAGTACATATCCACTATCTGGCCGACCAGAACCAAAACAGAAATGCCGGCGAGGTAGTTCAGATTCCGTTTCCACTCGCGCTTGATAATCAGAAAGAAAGGCAAAACGAAACGCAAGACCGGAACCAGCACGGTCACGATATACCAACCGGTGTCGTTTGTGCGCGTGGCGTAGAAGATGGTTTCTTCAGGCAGGTGTCCATACCAGATCAGCATGTACTGACTAATGGCCATATAGGCCCAGAAAATCGTGTGGCCCCACATGTACTTCCCGAGGTCGTGCCAGTGATTCTCGTTTACGGCGTCACCCAGGAGCCCCTGGCGCTTCAAGAACCAGGTCCAGAGTATCAGGCTGGCGTAGAGCACCAGGGCAAGGCCGGCAAAGATGTAGAGCGCCCAGAGCGTTGAGAACCAATGCGGCTCCAGGGCCATCGACATGTCCCAGGAGTTGGCCGAGTAACTCAGACCGAACACAACCAGAAATCCAGCCCCCAATTTGGCCATCAGTTTGGAGTGCGCGGGGTTGCCATCTTTGTCCTGGTCGACGGAGTTCTTCCAGAAAAGGAAGCCAAACACAAACCAGATAGCGATCACCACAATGTTCATCACTACAAAGCGGGGAACGTTCAGCCAGGCGCTCTTGTGTTCGATTAGATGATCGCCTTCGGCATGCACCCAATGATGGAACACATCGCCGGAGCCCAGAAAGACCAGTCCCGAAAGCAACAGCACAACCGGCAAAAACCAGAAGGTACTTTCGGCTACGCGGCGTACCGTAACGCTCCAGGCGGCGCCCGACAGATGGTTGAAAGCGGCAAAAAAGACGCCACCCAGGGCCAACGGGATGGCGAAGAGCAATCCAAGATGAATGGAAAGAAACAGACGCGGGTTGCCGTGATGTTCGGCCGCGTGTTCGGCTCCTTCGGCGGCGTGGTGCAGGCCGTCGGGCACCCAGATCTGCGCGAGGGTGGTGATGATTCCGATCACAATCAAGACCAGCGCAAGGGTTTGTACCTGGCGCGGCATGCTGAACTTGAGCCGGGATTCTTGCAACTGTACCATAACTTAGTCCGTCGCTTCCTGCTGCTGCAGAACTCGCAGATAGTGAATCATGCTCCAGCGGTCATTTACACTTGTTTGAGCCGCGTAAGGGGTCATGCGCCCGCGGCCCATGGTGATGATATGAAAGATCTCCCCGTCGCGCCAGTTCTTGATTTTGGCGCTCATAAGCGAAGGCACGTTTGCGAAGCGCGGCGTAACCGGACCGTCTCCGTGGCCCGTGTAGCCGTGGCAGACCGCGCAATAGATATTAAAACGATCCTGGCCCCGGGCCAGAATTTCACGTGTGCGCGGCAGCGGGTTTTGCAGTTCACGGCCGGCGGCGTCAAATTCTCCGGCGGCGTACGGATAGGGCTCCTGGCCACGCGGCACACTGCCTTCCGGCGGAACCCGCATACCGGAACCGGGACCGCCAAACGAAGGCATGGAACTCATGCCGTACTGCCAGTCATCGCCCTTCAAATCGTTCAGGGTTGTATAGTCTTCTTCCTGGGCTTCGACGGCATGGCTGTCGTGCATGCCCATGAACCAGTGCAGTCCATCAGTATCGCCCGCGAAGTTGCAGGCCACAAAAACAGGGGCGAGAAATGCCAGAAGACCAAGACGAGCCATCCAACCGGCGACGGAGGTCATGCGTGTAGACGCTCTACTCATGGGTTTGGCCCCCCGCCAGCAGCACCCAGGGGACTCTGGCTATCCGGTGTCACCTTCGTAATGTTCTGGGCGCCCAGTGCAGCCAGGTGGGCGCGCACGCCTTCTTCGGAATAGTTGGCCGAATCGGTCGGGATCCAGAGACAAAAGCGATCGTTCGTAATGTCGGGGTGCAGAATGCGTCGAAAAGGCCGGAACATGCCGCCGATCAGAATCAAACCGGCCACCGTTGTGTGCCCGCCGATCAGAACCGTAAGCTCAAAAAGGATCGGGACCATGGCCGGCCAGCTGAAAGTCGGTTTGCCGCCGATGTTCAATGGATACGATCGAAAGTTGGCGTAAGGATCGAAGTACTGGAAAATTGGCGGAATGACCTGCTCGTGAACCACGAACTGCAGTAGAAACGCGATCGAAAGGCCAGTCAGTCCCGCAAAAAACGTAATGTAAGGAATGCGCGAACGTTTGAGACCCATGTCGAACTCAAGTCCGTGCACGGGGAAGGGCGTAAGACAATCGAAGTGCGTGTAGCCCTTTGCGTGGGTGTCCCGGGCGGCCTTGCTGATTTTTTCAGGAGAATCGAAAAGACCGTAGATGCCGCTATTGGTTTCCCGAAACGTATATTCAAAAAGCCGGTCCAACAGCGCAAAGAAAGAATCGACCGGCGCCTGCAACGCGCGATCTAACTTAGGCGCCAGATTCTCGGCGAACTGATTGATTTTTGCCTTGAGTTCCATGGTTTAGTGACCGTACCCCCGTGCTGCATCCGGCGACTTGATCACGGTTTTGACTTCCGCCATCGCAATCGTCGGCAGGAAGCGAGCAAAGAGTAAGAAGAGCGTAAAGAACAGGCCGAAGGAGCCCAGCATGATGGCGTAGTCGTGGAACGTCATGATGTAGAGATCCCAGCTCGATGGCAAGAAGTC
Source organism: Spirochaetales bacterium (assembly GCA_024233935.1). Classification (GTDB taxonomy): domain Bacteria; phylum Spirochaetota; class Leptospiria; order Leptospirales; family Leptonemataceae; genus JACKOY01. The sequence continues at coordinate 187,880 of JACKOY010000002.1, forward strand.
GCGGTGCAGGGAGGTTACAACGATTACGTAGCGCTCAAACCACATGCCGATGTTTACGAAGATCGAAATAATCCAGAGCAGCAACGGATTCGTGCGGATCTTTTTGAACCAGAATAACTGCGGCGAAATCACGTTGCAGCTGATCATGATCCAGTACGACCACCAGTAAGGACCGAAGGCGCGGTTGATGAAGGCGAAGGCTTCGAACTCGCTTCCGCTGTACCACGCAATGAAAAACTCCGTGCCGTAGGCAAGACCCACCAGAGAGCCGGTGAGCGTAACGACCTTGGCCATGTTTTCGAGGTGTTTGATGGTGATGTAGTCTTTGAGGTTGAAGACCTCTCTCATCACGATCAAGAGCGTGAGCACCATGCCGAAACCGGAAAAGATAGCGCCCGCAACGAAGTAGGGCGGAAAGATCGTGGTGTGCCAGCCCGGAATCACGGATGTTGCAAAGTCAAAGGATACGATGCTGTGCACCGAAAGAACCAGCGGCGCCGAGAGTCCCGCAAGAATCATCGCAGTGGCTTCGTAGTGCGACCAGGTGCGAGCGCTGCCGACCCAACCCAGAGAAAGCGCGCTGTAGACGACCTTGCGGGTCTTTTGCCACCAGTTGCTTTCTTTTACACGATCGCGTATGGAAGCGATGTCCGGCACGAGACCCAAATACCAGAATACCAGAGAGATTGTCAGATACGTTGAAATAGCGAACAGGTCCCACAGCAACGGCGAGCGGAAGTTTGGCCAGAGCGTGCCGCGTTCGTTGGGATAAGGAAGCAGCCACAGGATGGCAAGCCAGGGTCGTCCGGTGTGGATGATGGGAAAGATACCGGCGCAGGCGACCGCAAAAATCGTCATGGCTTCTGCAGATCGGTTGATCGCCGTCCGCCACTGCTGGCGGAAAATGTAGAGGATCGCCGAGATCAGTGTACCCGCGTGTCCAATGCCGATCCAGAAAACGAAGGTGATGATGAAACTTCCCCAGCCCACCGGTATGTTGACGCCCAGAATTCCGATACCGGCGCCGATCAACAGCGCGATCTCAAACGAGAGCAAACCCAGAAGAGACAGGGCAATGACGAACCCGATCCACCAGAGTTTGGTCGGAAAGAGTTCGGTGTGCCGGCCGACGTCTTCGTTGACGTCGGCGTAACCTTTGCCACCGGTTACGAAGGTCGGCTTGAAGTATTCTTTATCCGTTTCGGTCAGGTTTGCCATTGTTTGGCTCTCTAATGCGGCCTAAGCCGTTTCGATCCGATTCCTCAGTTTGGCCAGATAGGTAATCGCCGGCTTTACGCCCAGGAAATCCAGCACGCGGTAACCCCGTTTGTCCACCGAGAGGCGGGCCACATCACTTTCGGGATCCAGAACATTTCCGAAGTAGATCGCGCCGGTCGGGCAAACTTCCTGGCAGGCCGTGACCACGCGGCCGTCGGGAATGAAAGTTTCGCCCCGGGCCCGCGATTCCTGGCGTGCTTCCGAAATCCTTTGAATGCAGAACGTGCACTTCTCCATGACGCCCCGCGATCGAACGGTCACGTCGGGGTTCAATGCCAGGTGCTCCGGATCGCGGAGATGGCGGATGAGCCCTTCCATGTGAATGAAGTTTTCGTACCAGTTGAAGCGTCGCACTTTGTAAGGGCAGTTGTTGGAGCAGTAGCGGGTGCCCACACAACGGTTGTAGGTCATCACGTTAAGCCCGTCGTGCGTGTGCGTAGTGGCCGCAACGGGGCAGACATTCTCGCACGGTGCATTTTCACAATGCTGGCAGAGCATCGGCTGGTGCGCGACCTCGGGTTCTTCTTCACTTCCCGAGAAGTACCGATCGATGCGCATCCAGTGCATCTCACGACCAACCGCGACCTGGTCCGGGCCGACAGCCGGAATATTATTTTCCTGATTGCACGAGGCCACACAGGCGCCGCAACCCGTGCACAGCGTTTGGTCGATAACCATGTGCCAGCGTGTATCTTTGTAGTTCCACTGACCCATGATGCCGGCGTTTTCGGGGTAATGCACGGCCTCTGGAGTGAGCGCAAACTGACCGGTACGATAGGCGGCGTAACTCGTCTCGCGGATGATGGGCCGATCGTGCTGGCTGGAGCCGTCGAAGGGCACTTCGTGGGCCCCTTCGGGAGTAAAAAAGGCGCGGTCTTCGCTGTTTCGATTGTCGCGATAAACCCGTTGGGTTGAAGGCAGCGCATGGGTTTGACCGGTGGCGACGATTTCGACGGTGCTTCCGGAAAGCGCGAGCGAGTCGGAACCCGGTCTTGCCATGACCATGGCGTTTGCGCCCACGCAGTCCGCGATGTGGCCGCCGGCTTCCCGGCCATAACCGAGCGCAATGAAGGCCGCTTCCGGGTGCAGACCAGGCTGCAGGTGCACCGGCAGATCAATGGACTGCTCTCCGGTCTTGATCCGCACGACCTGGCCCTGGGCAAGGCCGAGCCGACGAGCGGTTGCCGGTAGAATCGATACGTAGTTGTTCCAGACGATCTTGGTGATCGGGTCGGGCAATTCCTGACGCAGGGAGTTGTTCGCGCCCGAGCCATCGAGCACCTGAATGTTGTGGTACAATCCCAGACGGAGCTGATTGCCTTCCACCCGCGTCAACCCGGGCGGAGATTGCGGCAACCGCCCCAGGCTCTGGGTGCGGAAGTTACGGGCCGGACCCCGATTCTGGCCGGGACCACCCTGGGGCGCGTAGTAGCCGCCCTGGAGCACGGAATTCCAGAAGCGACGGAAATTCCCGCCCGGAGCAATCCTTCGCCAGCGATCCATGACAAAGTCACGAAACGATGCCTGTCCATTCAGCTCGCCGCCCGCCAGCTGAATCAGGCGGTCTTCAAAAGAGGTCGTGCCATGGATCGGTCGAACGACGGGCTGTTGAATACCGTAAACGCCCTTAACAATCTCGGTATCGCCCCAGCACTCCAGGTAATGACTCTTCGGCAGGATGGCTGAGGCGTACTTTGAGGTTTCGTCGATGCGATCGTTCAGTGAAAGAACGTAGCTTACTTTCTTCAGGGCTTCGGCAACCCGGCCACCGTCGGGCATATGATACACCGGGTTGGCGCCGGCGATGATCAAAGTGGAGACTTCTCCACGCTCCATCTGGAGGACCAGGTCTTTCATGTCGAAATCGCTGACGCCCGGAGAAATCTGGATGGGACGGATGTGGTCAACCGTCACGCCATCGTTTTCCAGCATGGAATTCAACAGATTGATCGCGATTTGCAGGCCCGAAACATTCCCGTTCGCCGCCAGTGGCGAACCGCCGAGCACCAGACTGCGTCCACGGTGGGCCCAGAGGTCTTCGGCTACGCGCGCAATGACCTGGGAATAGTGACCGGATCGGAACAGGCCTTCGGTCGCGCCCGAAGCCCGCGCGATCTCCTCGGGCAAATACTTCGTCAGAAGACTTCGAACGGCGCCATCGTTTTGAAAACGGCTCTGCCCCATCTTGAGGACGATGTGGGCTGCCAGGGAAAGCGCGACGGTCGTCTGATCGCCGGGACGGATGGAATGTCGTTCGTCGGCATTGGAGCCGGTCAGGCTGAACATGGATTCGAAAACCACCAGGCGGTTCATGCGCTCGGGGTTCTTGATCATGTTCCGGCTACGCCCGAAGCTGGCGTTGAACTGTGCCGGAAAAAGCATGGTTCCGAGAAAGTCGCCATCAATGGAAACGATAACTTCGGCCAGATCCAGACGATAGTTGGGGACTACGGCCTGACCGTAACTTTCCTGCTGTCCCGCAGCAATCTGCCGGGGAACCGGATCCGCTCGAAACTCAATGTGCCGCCCGCGCGGATACTTTGCCAGAAACGCCTGCACCAGAGCCCGGCTGGAAGGACTGTCGATGGGCCCGGTCAAAAGAACAAACGATTCGTTGGCCAGTCGCGCGGCGGCGATCTGCACCAGGTTTTGCTCCGGGAAACGAATCTTGCGTCCGGTTTCGCGGTCAATTTTGCAGGCGCGTCGAAGGCGGTCCGCGTCGTAGAGATCGTGCAGGGTTGCGATGGTGTTTGCAGTTACCCCTCCGGCGGTCAGCGGATGATCCGGATTGCCCGCGAGTTTGACCGGGCGGCCTTCGCGGGTCCGTACGATCAGTCCGGTGCCGTCCGGAGCGTTGGTTGCATAGTAGGTCGAAATTCCGGGAACCGTTTCCGGCGCCCGAATGACCGCCGGCACGATTTCTTCGGCCGGTCGGCGACAGGCGGCCCCGGCCATGACGGCCCCGGCGCCCATGAATTTGAGGAAGTCGCGGCGGGAAAAGCCGAGCCTTTTGGCCTCTTCCCGCATCTCGTTTCGGGATTTCTGAAATTCTGGTTGCTTCCAGTCTGACAGCGCCGGCTGCTCCCGTTCTTCCAGGGATTGCCAGTAATGACGCTTGCTAGCCTGCTTGTCTTTCATGCTGCCTCTCGGTCGGGGCTCAATAGTGACACGTGCCACACTCGGTCAGGTGTACAGTATTGTTATTTCCGATGGTCGCCGGATCCTGATCGCTGTTTTGTCGGTGGCAGTTTACGCACCAACCCATGTTAAAAGCCGTGACCACTTCAACCCGGTCCATGGTTTCGACTGCCCCGTGGCATTCGCTGCACTGAAAGCCGCGCGCGATGTGCGGACGATGCGAAAAGCGCACATGATCCGGCAGGTCATGGACCTTATTCCAGCGCAGCGGCACGCCCTGCTGGTAGGTCTGACGCAGGTACTGAATGTTCACGCTGTCGCCGGCGTCGTCTTGATGGCACTTAATACAGGTGGCCGTGTCCGGAACCGTCGCATGGGCCGATCGTTCCACTGCCGTGTGGCAGAACTGACAGTCGATTTGAAGTTCTCCAGCATGAATCCGGTGGCTGAAGGGAATCGGCTGGTCGGGCGCGTAGCCCAGGTACTTGGGCGGCGAAACCCAGATCCAGTAGATCAACCCCAGAGACAAAAGGGGAAGGATTATCTTGATGCTATGTTTTTTGAGGACCTTTTGGAGAGCGTCCATTCAAGTACCTTACGGCGTTACAATGCTTTGCAAGCTTCGGGACAAGCGAAATTTGCCTCCCCATGAATTCTACTACCAGGGGCATGTCAATAGATTATCCACAGCCACCAGGGCGAAGGCTCAAATTCCGGAAATATTTTCAGGTCGCATGACAGACTGGCCGTGCCGGCGTCACACGTGCCGGCCCAGGGGGGATCGTCGGCCCCCGGGAACTGGCACGGCATGTGCATCGTGTCGTTTGGATTGCCAGTATTTTTGGAAGGAGAAGTCCTGACGAAGAGTTGGGCAGGCGAAGGGAGGCTTTGAGAACAATTCTCAGAACCCCCGTGGGAGAAGCGGACGAATGCGATTGGACAAGCTGACGATAAAGGCCAGCGAGGCGATCAACGAGGCGCAACGCTACGCGCAGGAGCAGGGACACCCGGAACTCGTTCCGGAGCACGTGCTTCAGGAAGTGTTTCGCCAGCCGGATGGAATCGGACCGATGCTGGTCAAGCATCTCGGAATCAACACGTCCGCCGTCCAGGCCAGCATTGCCGCGGTTTTGAGCCGCCTGCCCAAAAGCGAAGGGGAAACGGAAATCCGTCCTTCGCAGAAACTCGTCAACATGCTACGCGGGGCGGAGAGCCTTGCGGGTCGAAGGGGCGATCAGTACCTATCGACCGAGCATTTGATTCTGGCCTATATCACCGACAGCGCACAGCAACTGGCGGGTGATCTGGCCGGTCTGGGACTGACTCCTGAGAAAGTGGAGAAAGCCGTGGATGATATGAGAGCCGGACAACCGGTACAGAGTGAGAACCCCGAAGCAAGCATGCAGGTGCTTGAAAAGTATGCCCGAAACCTGAACGAGGCGGCCCGCAAGGGCAAGCTGGACCCGGTTATCGGTCGTGACGAAGAGATCCGGCGCATCATGCAGGTGCTCAGCCGCCGCACCAAGAACAACCCGATCCTGATCGGGGAGCCGGGGGTGGGCAAGACCGCCATCGTCGAGGGCCTGGCCGGCAAGATTGTGGCCGGGGAAGTGCCGGAAGGACTGCGCGAGAAGGAATTCTACGCCCTGGATCTCGGTTCGATGATCGCGGGCGCCAAATATCGCGGCGAGTTTGAGGACCGCTTCAAGGCGCTGCTTGCGGAAGTGCAGGGTTCCGAGGGGCGCATTGTGCTTTTCATAGACGAGTTGCACACCCTGGTCGGGGCCGGCGCGGCCGAGGGTTCCCTCGATGCGTCCAACATGATCAAGCCCGCCCTGGCCCGTGGTGAACTGCGCTGCGTGGGAGCGACGACGCTTAAAGAGTATCAGAAATACATCGAAAAGGACCAAGCGCTCGAACGACGCTTTCAGCCGGTCTACGTAAACCAGCCTTCCGTTGATGAAACGATCATGATCCTGCGCGGCATCAAGGACCGCTACGAGTTGCATCATGGCATACGGATCGCCGATGGCGCCATCGTCGGGGCGGCGAAATTGTCGGACCGTTATATCACCGATCGGTTCTTGCCGGATAAGGCGGTCGACCTGATTGACGAAGCCTGTTCCAAGATGCGCATCGAACTGGATTCTTTGCCCGAGGAACTCGACCGCATTTCCAAGCAAATTCAGTCGCTCAAGATCCAGCGCGAAGCATTGAAAATGGAAAAGGACCGTGCGTCCAAAGAACGCATCGAAACTGTTCAACGTACCCTGGCCGACCTGGAAGAGGACTTTGCCCAGCGCAAGGGCATCTGGGAAGCCGAACGCAAGGGCGTAGAGCGCGCCAAAGAGCTGCGCGAAGAGATCGATCGCCTGCGCACACTTGAAAAACAACTCGAGCGGCAGGGTGATCTGAACCGCGTGGCCGAAATTCGGTACGGCAAACTTGTGCAGCTGGAGCAGGAGCTGAAGACGCTCGAAGAGAAGCTGGAAGCGCACGAAAAAGAGTACTTAAAGGAAGAAGTCACATACGAAGACATCGCCACTATCGTTTCGCGTTGGACCGGAATTCCCGTTACGCGCATGCTGCAGGGAGAAAAGGAGAAATTGCTCGGTATGGCCGAACGCCTCCGCCACCGCGTGATCGGTCAGGACCGGGCGCTGGAAAGCGTCACCGAGGCGATCCAGCGTTCGCGCTCCGGACTGGCCGACCCGAACCGACCCATGGGTGTGTTCCTGTTTCTGGGCCCGACGGGGGTGGGCAAAACCGAGACGGCCAGAGCCCTGTCCCAGTTTTTGTTCGATGACGAGACCGCGATGGTGCGCATCGACATGTCCGAATACATGGAGAAACACGCCGTGGCTCGCCTGATCGGGGCGCCTCCTGGCTACGTGGGCTACGACGAAGGTGGCCAGTTGACCGAAGCGGTCCGTCGGCGGCCCTACCAGGTGATTTTGTTCGACGAAGTCGAAAAGGCCCATCCGGAGGTGTTCAACATTTTTCTGCAGATCTTCGACGACGGAAGACTCACCGACGCCAAGGGCCGGACGGTGGACTTCAAGAATACGATCATCATCATGACCTCGAACATTGGCAGCGACATTCTGATGCAGGAAGGGATGAGCGCAGAGGAGAAGGAAAAGGCCGTGCGGGCGGCCCTGCACAACCATTTCCGGCCGGAATTCTTGAACCGCCTGGACGACATCATCTTCTATGACCCCGTCAGCATGGAAGCGCTGCTTCAGATTGTGCGACTGCAGGTCGAGTTGCTGGTCAAGCGGGCCGCAGAGCAGGGGCTGCATGTTAAAGTCGACGAGAAGACCCTGGAGTCTCTGGCGCGGCGGGGCTACGATCCACAGTTCGGAGCCCGGCCACTCAAACGGTTGATCCAACGGGAAGTTGGCAACCTTCTGAGCCGGGTCATTCTCCAGGGTGAGTTCAGCACTGAGAAGACCTACCACCTGTCCGGCGAGGGTGACTCGATCAAACTCAAAGCTTGACAGGTTCGGGCCGGATTGCGTCCTCTACCGGTTTGATGGTCGGAGCAGGAGCCATGCTTGAGGTGATCAACTTCTATAAGTTCTTCGATGTGGCCGACCCGCGCGCGCTGGGAGAGCGCTGGTTGGGCCTTGCGGCCCGGAACGATCTGAAGGGCACGCTGCTTCTGGCGCCCGAGGGTACGAATAGCACCCTGGCCGGAGAAAGCCCGGCTCTGGATGCGTTTTTACGGGAGATTGAGCCGGATTGCTCTTTAGAAGACGTGATCATAAAGCGCATGCCCGTTGCGAAGCTGCCACTGCCGAAGCTGAAACTGAAGGTAAAGCCGGAGATCGTCACAACCGGATGGAACGCGGACTGGAAGGCGAACCAGGGCACCTTTGTGAGTCCGAAACAATTTCGGGAGATGCTTGATGATCCCGAGGTCGTGGTGATCGACACGCGCAACGACTACGAGTACTATGTGGGCACCTTTCGAGGGGCACGTGTGTTACCGCTCAATGAATTTGATCAGTTCGAAGAGACGCTGCCTGCGCTCGAGGATTTACGCGATCGTAAGATCGTTACGTTCTGCACGGGGGGCATCCGCTGCGAAAAGGCGGTACCCTTGCTCAAGAAAAAGGGCTTCGAGCGTGTCTATCAGCTACAGGGCGGTATCCTGAATTACTTCGAAGAGCTGGGCGGCGATGACTGGGAAGGCGAATGCTTCGTTTTCGATTATCGCTGCAGCATCAAACCCGACCTGAGTCGCGGCACGTTTCAATTCTGTGAGAGTTGTGGCCAGCCGACCAGACAGGGGCTTTGCACCGAATGCAACGCTGCAAGCTACCAGCCCGCTTTCGACGGGCGCCGGCTCGAAAAGGGACGGCATCAGGATGGAAGCGCGGGATCCTGATTCGAGGCTCCGTAATTCAGCGACAGCGTCGGAGTAGGGGGCCTGCCGGGAGTTCTGCGACCGCGCTATCGTTCGGGCCTACACGCTGACCTGATATTCCCGCAGGGTTTGTTCGAGAGTGGTCTTCTTGTCCGTGCTTTCTTTGCGCTGACCGATGATCAGGGCGCACGGCGTGCCAAACTCTCCGGCCGGAAACTGCTTGGTGCGCATACCCGGGATGACCACGGAATTCGCCGGCACCCGTCCGCGATAGAGCACCTCCTCCGTGCCGGTCACATCTATGATGGGTGTCGAGCCGGTGATTGTAACGTTGGCCCCGAGCACTGCGCCGGCTTCGATCAACACGCCCTCAACCACAATGGCCCGGGAACCCAGAAAGGCATTGTCTTCTATAATAACGGGTTGTCCCTGAGGCGGCTCCAGAACCCCCCCGATACCGACTCCTCCGGAGAGGTGCACGTTCTTTCCAATCTGGGCGCAACTGCCTACCGTCGCCCAGGTATCGACCATGGTGCCACTGGAAACGTAAGCGCCGATGTTCACATAAGACGGCATCATGATGGCTCCGGGCTCGACAAAGGCCCCGTACCGGCAAACTCCCGGAGGAACCACGCGTACACCGCGGCTGGCGTGGTCCGTACGCGGATCGATTTTGTCGTAGTAAGCCAGATCTCCGGATTCGTAGACGCGCATCTCGCTCACCGAAAAATAGAGCAGAATCGCCTTTTTGACCCAGGCGTGCACCGTCCACTTTCCGGGCGCCTGTTGGCTGGCCACCCGGATCTTTCCGTCGTTTAAGAGTGCGACTGCTTCACGCACCGCCTCGGCGCCGGAGGGTTTTTTGAGACCACTGCGGTCTTCGTAGAGTTCGTTGATTTGCTTTTCGAGATCGGAATACATAAAGAGGCAGCTTTTTCTCGTCCGGGGCCGCGCAAACAAAAAAAGCCCGGGCCGGCGCCTTGCCCGGCCGGTTCGGGTTGGTTCGATCTCAAGCGACGCGGTTCTCGGTTAGCCTTCAGGGGGGGCCCGACTTACGAAAAGGCGGGTGTGGCGCCTGGTCTCAAGCCCGGGTTTGACCCGCGCCTCCCGAAATCCGATTTTTTCCCAGACCAGGGTCGGAACTGCATTCGCCCCCCAAAACCTGCGGAGCCTTTCCAGGGCGCCTCCTTTTTCAGCCTTCATCAACAGCACGAACATGTGGGCCATGGTGACCCCGCTCCCCCCCGCCAGACACCTGAGCTCGGTCCAGTGATGAGCCGGGATACGCACATGCCAGCGCTCCAGCTGCTGATGAGGGCGTTGGTAGTAGCGGGTTGTCCTTTGCACGTTCGGAATCAGGCCCGCTGCGCAATAGGCCGGGGCCTGTCGCAGGAGGTGCTGCAGGTAGCGCAGCAGTCCCCCATGTTTGCGTTTCCGCTTCCGTAGATACGGAGTCAGACGCTCCGGAATGAGCAGCGTGCAGGCAGGCCGGACGGGCTTCTGGGCCCGGGCCGACCACTCGATCGATCGTGTCTTCATGCCCCAGAGGGGTCGTCCGAAAGTGATTTGTTGCGCGTTTTTTTCGAGAGGCGACTAGAAATCGAACGCCAGTCTTTCTTCGCCCGTTTCGGGATCAGTCTCGGAGCGGATGACCACGAGGCCGCCGCCGGAAAGCGCGCCGAACAGAATCTCATTCGAAAGCCGATGTGAGATTTCCGTCTCAATGAGCCTTCGGACCGGCCGCGCGCCATAGTGCGGGTCAAAGCCCTTTTTTGCCAGGTATTGCCGACCGCTATCTTCCAGTTTGAGCGTGATCTTCTTCGAACGCAGCCGCTCTTCCAGTTCACCGATCATTTTATCGACGATGCGTTCCACGTGGGGCATCTGAAGCCCGTTGAATTGTACGATAGCCGTAAGCCGATTGCGAAACTCGGGACTGAATACGCGTTCGACTGCTTTGGCGCTGCGGTCTTGATGAAACTCCTGACCGAAACCGATGGCGCGCTGCATACTTTCCCGCGCTCCCGTGTTGGTGGTCATAATCAGGATCACCTGCCGGAAGTCGGATTTACGGCCGTTATTGTCCGTAAGGGTCGCGTAATCCATAATCTGAAGCAGAATATTGAAAAGGTCCTCGTGGGCTTTCTCGATTTCGTCCAGCAGCAGCACTGCATGCGGATTGCGGTGGATCGCCTCAGTAAGCTGGCCGCCCTGATCAAAGCCCACATAGCCCGGCGGCGAGCCAATCAGACGGGAGACGGTGTGCTTCTCCATATATTCGGACATGTCAAAGCGAATAAACGCGATGCCCAACTGCTCCGAAAGCTGTCGGGCCAATTCCGTTTTTCCGACCCCGGTCGGACCGGCGAAGAGAAAAGAGCCCACCGGCTTGTCGGGTTCGCCGAGACCGGCCCGGGAGAGCTGAATGGCTTTGACGACCCGTCCGATGGCGTCATCCTGACCATAGATCTTCACCTTCAAATCCGCATCCAGAGACTCGAGTTTTTTGCGGTCGTCCACGCGTACAGTCCGTGTGGGCACCCGGGCGACCCGCGAAACCATTGCTTCCACGTCCCGGGGAGTGACCCGCGGCGCATTCTCGCTTGTGGTTTTTCTTTTTCGGAGTTTTACCTCGGCACCCACTTCGTCTATAATGTCGATCGCCTTGTCGGGCAGGAAGCGGTCGGTAATGTGGCGCGCCGAGAGCTCAACGGCTGCCTTTAAGGACGTATCCGTATAATGCACGTGGTGAAAATCTTCGTAGTGTTTGCGCAGCCCTTTCAGAATCTGTAGCGCTTCGGCTTCTGAGGGCTCGCGGACTTCGACTTTCTGAAAGCGACGCGAAAGGGCGTGGTCCTTTTCAAAGATGCTGCGATATTCTTTGTAGGTTGTCGTACCAATGCAGGAAATTTCGCCGTTCGCAAGCGCCGGTTTGATCATGTTGGACGCATCAAGGGCGCCGCCGGCTACGGCGCCGGCGCCAATGATCGTATGTATCTCGTCGATGAAGAGCACTCCGTTTTTCTTCTTCTTAAGACTTTCGATCACGGCCTTAAGACGCTCTTCGAACTCCCCCCGAAATTTCGTTCCCGCCAGAAGCCCTCCCATGTCGAGGGCATAGACTACACGATCGGCCAGGGGTTCCGGTACGTTTCCGTCTACGATGCGGCGCGCCAGTCCTTCGGCGATGGCGGTCTTGCCGACTCCAGCATCGCCTACGAAAATAGGGTTGTTCTTACGGCGGCGGGCCAGAATATGAATGGTGCGGTCCAATTCTTCGTTGCGACCTATCAGAGGATCGATGCGTCCATCGACGGCCCGTTGATTCAGATTCACGCAGAACCGTTCCAGTGGGTCCTTTTTGAGTCCCTTGCGTTCCGCGCCGCGCTCTCCAGACGACTGGTCGACGTCCGGTCGATCTTCGCTTTCCAGTTTTTCTTCCGAGCTTGATGAGCCCGCTTCCCCCTCCGGATCGACCTTGCTGATTCCGTGGGAAATGTAACGGACCACATCCAGACGTGTAATGTCCTGTTGTTCGAGAAAGAAAACGGCGTGGCTTTCTTTTTCGCGGAAGATGGCGGCCAGGACGTTGTCACTGCCCACTTCCTTCTTTCCGGCGGACTGGACATTGGCGAGCGCCAGCTGCATCACATATTGGAAACCAAGGGTGTACTCCGGTTCGAATTCGTCCTGATCGGGCACCCGATCCACCCGATTTTCCAGGAAGTCTTCCAGACTCTTGCCGAGTTTGTGGATGTCCGCCCCGCAGTGCAGAAGCACGTTGCAGGCGGTACGATCGAAAGTCAGCGCATACAGCAGGTGCTCCAGCGTGATAAATTCATGCCTGCGTTTACGCGCTTCACCGTACGCCCGTTCCAGGGACTTCTGAAGCTCATCACTCAGAACCGCCATCGCCTTCCTCTTTCTCCAATATACATTGCAGCGGATGCTGATTCTGCTCCGCCAGACTGTGTACCCGTTCGACCTTTGTACGCGCTACATCGTGGGTGTAAACCCCGACTACGCTACGCCCGCGGGTGTGCACCTCAAGCATGAGACGGGTCGATTCCTCGAGCGCCTTATGAAAAACCTTCTGCAGAACCCAGACCACAAATTCCATCGGCGTGTAGTCGTCGTTGAGCATCACCACCCGGTACATGCTGGGCCGTTTGGGTTTGACGCGTTCTTCCGTCAGAAGAAGCGTTTCGCCTCCGGGGCTGCCCGTATCGGGTTTTTCTGGTCCTGGATCTGCCATAATCGCGATTGATCGATCGATCAAGCGCCGACCAGCCTCAATCTAATCAAAGGCCGCCCGGACTGCAAGCGCGCCGGCCGGAATTGCATCGGCGATCCAGCCTCTGCGGGCCGCCCGTTTTTGGCAAGCGCAGGTCATTTTTGGACCCCGGACGATCGAAGAGTCTTCAGGGGCGAAAAGGAATTCATGTGCACAATGCCGGCCCGGACCTGCTCCGCCTCGGCGGCCAGGAAATCGCCGATCGCCCGTTGTCCCTCGGGATGGGCAAACCAGTGTGAGCTGTAACAGGGCACGGTCTCAAAGCCACGGAGGAATTTGTGTTCGCCCTGAGCGCCGGCCTCGAAAAGCAGCCGCCCGCTCCGGATAGCATACTCGATCGGTCGATAGTAGCACAGCTCGAAGTGCAGAAAGGGCACGTGCTCGGTCGCTCCCCAGTAGCGCCCGAACAGGCGGTCTTTTCCCAGGAAATTGAGCGTGCCGGCCACGTACTCTTTTCCCGGTCGACGGGCCAGAAAGAGCAGGGTGTTTTCGGCGAACGCCTGGCGTATGTTCTCGAACCAGGCCCGATTCAGGTAAGGGCGGCCCCACTTGCGCGAGCCGGTGTCCTGGTAAAACCGCCACATGGCCTGCATGTGTCCGGGTTCAATATCGTTTCCGGTCAGTTCCAGGATCTCCAGGCCGCTCTCGGAGATTGCGCGTCTTTCCCGGCGGATTTGTTTTCTTTTCTGGGACCGAAGCTCTTCGAGATAGGCGTCGAAGCTTTTGTAGTCGTGATTGAACCAGTGATATTGGGTCGAGACGCGCGTTCGAAAGCCGGCCGATTCCAGGATCTGCGCTTCTTCAAGTGTCAGAAACAAAACATGCACGGAAGATTGCGCCTGCTTAATGGCGCGCCTTTGCAGGGCCTCTGCCAGTCGGCGAACGGCTTCCGGATCGTCGCTTTGTGCCGACAGAAAGCGGCGGCCATTTGCCGGCGTAAATGGAACCGCCACGAGACTCTTCGGGTAGTAGGCCAGACCCACCCGATGAAACGCGTCGGCCCAGGCATGATCAAAGATGTACTCTCCAAAGGAATCCGCTTTCGCGTAGGCGGGCACGGCGGCCCACAACTGGTCGCCGCGAAAGAGAAGCGCGTGCTCGGGACTCCAGGCGGTCTTCGGGCCCACACAGCCACTCTCTTCAAGGGCCGAAAGAAAGGCGTGTCGCAGAAAGGGATTCTCAGGTCCTACCAGGTTGTCCCAGTCCTCCGGCGCAACATCGCGCAGGGATTCGACAAAAAGCGTATGGACCTGGTCGTCGGGCACGGGAGGAAAGTCCAGCCCCCTCACAATAAGGTCGGGGAACGTTACCGACCACCGCGAGAGCGATGTCTCTATGAACAGCAATCAGGATGAGCCGGTCGAGTTGGATTTTGTCTTTGGCTATGGATCTTTGATCTGGCGACCGGGCTTTCCCTTTGTCTCGCGGGAGCGGGCCTATCTGCCCGGTTTCGCACGCCGCTTTTGCCGCCTTTCGGTGCGCCATCGCGGCTCGCCTGAATCTCCGGGCATGGTGGTCGGCCTCATGCCCGGACCCGGTTGCGAAGGCGTTGTTTATGGAATCGATAGCGCCAACCGCAGGGCGGCCCTCGAGTACCTGGACGAGAGGGAGGGGCCGGGCTATGCGCGCACGCGGCTCCAGGTGAGCCTGGCCGCGAATCAGGCGCACCGGATGGCCTGGGTCTATCTTCCCGACCCCGATCACGAAACCTACGCGCCCGACCTGCCGCTTGAGACCCGAATCGATCTGATCGCGTGGGCCCAGGGAGAGAGCGGTCGCGCCATCGACTACCTGGAGGATCTCGTTTTGCACCTGCGCGAATTCGGGACGCCGGACCCGTTGCTGGAAGACATGCTGCTCCGGGTTCGCGAGCGTCGGGCCGACACCGAAAGTGGTTGAATCCGAATTGGAGCCCGGGCACTCTGCCAGGCTGGAGTAGAACATCTGGCGATTGAAGACGACATTCGAGGGCTGAACGAGCGCCTGTCCGGCCTGGAGCGGGAGATCGGCAACGCACGGCAGGAACTGCAACGCATCGAAGGCACTCTGCGTGGTTCGACATCTATACCGGGCACACCCGCACCGGCACCCCCGTCCTCGCCCGGCGCCCCTTCTGGTCCGACCGCCGGCGCGCGTTTTAATTCCGCTCGTTTCGAAGACTTTCTCGGAAGCAATTTGCTCGGGAAGCTCGGCCTGTTCTCTTTGATTCTGGCTTCAGCCTGGTTTATCAAGCTCGCCTTTGATCGTCAGTGGATCAACGAATCCGGTCGCATCTTTACGGGGCTTATCATCGGATACGGCATCCTCGCGGGCGGAATCGACATGGCCCGCCGGAACTACCGAATTCTGGCGCCCGGTGTCATTGGAACCGGGGTTGCGATTGTGTACATCTCCATTTTTGGGGCCTACTACTTCTACGACCTTCTGGGCATTCAGGAAAGTTTTGTTTTTCTGGTATTACTTTCTATTGCCAGCGCCTTCTTTGCGGTGCGGGGGGATAGTGAACCGCTCTATATTTTCAGCCTGGTCGGTGGGCTCCTGGCGCCGCTGATCCTTTCGCGCGGAGAGAACTCGTACCGTTTTTTGTTTTCCTACATGACGATCATTCTCGTCGGATATCTGCTGGTCAGCCGTTTCCGGGCCTGGCGGGTCGCGCCCTTTGTTCTCTTTACGGGGGTGCATCTGGTTTTCGGCGCCTGGCTCGCGGACCGGTTGCAGGACAGCAGTCCCGGATTTCCGCTGGCCTTTGTTGGGTTTCTATTTGCCGCCTTTGTTCTGCGCGAAGTCTTTCTCGTTGCCCGGCATCGCGCACCATCAGCCGATAGCGTCGTTCTCCTTGCCGTCAATACGGCCTTTGCGGCCCTCTGGATTGTAATCGTGCTGGCAGAGTTTTACCCGCGTTTTCGTGCCCACGGTTTGCTTTTGCTCGGGGCGGCGGTGCTGCTTTCGGATCGCTATCTGGCTCGCCACTGGGACCAGGCATCGGAACTGGTTCGTGGCTATGGTCAGGCTCAGGGCTATATCTTTTTGATGGTGCTGATTCTGACCGGCCTTTCGTTTGGCACCGGCGGACCGACCTGGATCCTATTTGGCCTTTCGATAGCGATTGCACTCCTGTTGGTCGGATCCCTCGGGGGGCTCAAGGCTCCGGTCATCGCGTCGGTGCCGGTCTGGATTCTGATCACGCCACTGGTGTTTTTCGCACTGCCCCGCAACGAGCACTACGTGTTTTTGTGGAACGAGCGTTTTGCGTTGGCCGCCCTGGGGGCCGTCGCGCTTGCCGGCGCTTATCTTTTGAACCGGAGCCTCGAAAGGCGCTGGATGCGTTTCTTTGTCTATGGCGCGCTCTTTTACATCGTGTTTGCAAGCCTGCTGGAAGTGCGCAATTTGGTGGTCGATCCTCATCTGCGCAATCTGTGCTACTCCTACGTTCTGGCCGGCTACGCTATCGTTCTGTTGACGATTGGATTTTTGCGCGGTTCCGTTTCGCTCCGCATGGCGGGCATAGTGATTGCTTCGGTTGTGGTTTTGAAACTCTATCTTTATGATGTATGGACAATGAGTATGCTGGTACGCATCATCGCATTTTTCTCGCTGGGACTTGCTCTGGTGCTGCTGAGCCTGTTTTATCAACGGCTCCGGCCCCGCCTCTTTCCATCATCGCTTCTGCCCGTGTTTCTTCTTCTGGGCCTGGCCTGGGCGTTCCCGTCCGCGGGGCTTTCGGCCGAGAGCTTTTCGAGCACCGGCTATCATTTTTATAAGAGCCTGCCGGCTTCGGGCCTGCTTGCCCGCGAGGCCCCTCCCGCTTACGGAGTCTTTGAGCTGGACGATGACGTCTACCGCGATGGCGGGGGGGCGGACCTTCGAATCGTCTTAAACGGATCGCGCACGCTTCCGTACTTTACCCGACCGGTTCATGGCACGGGCATTCAGGGTGAAACCCGCCCCGAAGTGATCTATTCCGGGCTGGCCCAGCGTCGCCGGATTTATGTGCTGCGCCTGGATGCGCCACCGGACGGCGCCCGCTATACATCGGTGCAGGTGGGGTCCAATCAGGATTATGAATCGGGCGTGCACGTCTCCAGCGGTCCCGACACGGACCGATTGGCGGGTGAAGGTTTCCACTCACTTTACAGTTACGGCTCGGACACCGAGCGCACGACGGTCCCCCTCCATGACGGTCAGGCGCGCTACGTGCGGCTGGAGTTTGACTCCGAACACAGCTTCTATTTTCCAGCGGCGACCTATCGTTCGGCCCGCGAAACCCTGGAGATTACGCAGAGCGTTGATCCCGAAGAAATGGAGACAACCCGCGACCCCGATCTGCAGGCCAGCGTGTACTATTTCGAAAATGCCCGCCGCCGCAATATCGACCGCCTGGTCCTGCGCTTTCAGGAGGAGCGCTTCGATCGTACGGTCGAAATTCAGGAATTTGATGCGGACCTCAAAGAGTATACGGGAACCAGCTACGGACGTATTTCCTCCCGCGGAACCCCGGACGCTCCCCAGAGCATTCCCCTGGAGTTTTCAAACGGCAACGCCATCAAAGTGTACATTTATGACGAAGACAATGATCCGCTTACCCTGATCGGCTTTGAGGCCGTGAGTCCCCGGGAAGAAGTCGTATTTGAACTGCCGGACCCTGCGGTTTTGCCCGAGAATTCCGAAAACGAGTTCCGGCTCTATTACGGAAACGAATACGCCCGTCGCCCTTCGTACGAAATTCGCGATACCTACTCCAGCGACCTGCGCCATGCGCGTCTGAACCTGGGACCGGCAACCCCGAACGAAGATTTTGGCTATTCGATCGTGGAACCGCCGCTTTCCAGCTGGATCATTCGGGTGTTGTTCGTGCTTCTGCTACTGGGAGTCTCTTACCCCGCTTATCGCGTCCTGGCCCGCTTCGCAGAGCATCGGGCCGGCTCCGAAGCGGGGCAGTAGTCCGGGCCCTGGTTCAAGCCGGAACCGCGCGCTTCGATTCGTGGCGGACGGTCAAACCCGGTCCTTAAGTTTCGCGTTGCAGGATGCGGCCCGGACGCTCGGGGCTGATGTCCCCCTGATCGAGCACAACCCGGCCGTTCACAATCACATAACTGATGCCGGTCGGAAACTGACGGGGGGAATCGTAGGTCGCCTGGTCCTGGATCAAGTCGGGACGAAAGATGACCAGGTCGGCATGGTACGTCGGTTCGATTAACCCGCGACCACGCACACCCAGAATGCGAGCCGGCAACGAAGTCATTTTGCGAATCGCCTCCTGGAGCGTGATGGTACGTCTTTCACGCACGTAGCGGGCGAGCACCCGCGGAAAGGTTCCGAAGTTGCGCGGATGCGGATGGCCTACACGTTCGCCATCGGTCAGCGCCGCTCCGTCGGAGGCGATTGCGCAATACGGATAACGCAGGAGTTTTTCGAGATTCTCTTCGTCCATTCCAAAACCGATCATCGTGCTGCTGCCGGAGAGCACCAGGTCGCACAAGAGATCAAAAGGATCGCGCCCCAGAAGTCGGGCCGCTTCGTCCAGGCGTTTGCTTTCCAGCCAGCGATAGGCCGGGTTCGTCACCATGGCCAGCATCACGTCATGGTACGAGCCCAGATCGGTTACTTTGTATTCGACCTCGCTTTTGATCCATTGACGTTCAAGCGGATTTGCAAGCAGACGTCGGATGGCTGGCAGACCCTGTTCTCTGAGATGCAACGGAAAGAGATTCAGAAGCAGTGTGTTGTAGGCCAGGTACGGATACCGATCACAGGTGACCGCCATGCCCGATTCGCGGGCTTCGTCCATCAGTAATAGCATCTGATCCTGGCGATCCCAGTTGCGCCGTCCCTGGGCTTTGATGTGGCTCACATGCAGGGCCGACCGGCCGTCCCGGGCAATCGTGATGGCCTCCCGCAGGGCCGGAATTACCCGCTCATCTTCGCTTCGCATGTGGGTGGCGTAGAGGCCCGCTTCCGAGGCGAGGGCCGCCAGCTCGGCTGTGGGCGCGTAACTGCCGGGCAGGTACTCCAGGCCCGACGACAGGCCGATCGCGCCGTCCTGCATGGCCTGCCGCACAAGTGCGCGTCCGCGCGCCAGTTCGTCCGCTTCCAGGCTCCGATTCTGATAACCGATCAGGTATTCGCGCAGGGTGCCGGAGCCGACCATCGAGACCGCGTTAATCGCGATGCCGCCCTCCATCAGGCTCCGGTAGTAACCGGAAAAATCGTTCCAACCCGCATTCAACCGGAAGGCAGTTCGCAGGTGATTCGTGAGCGCCCGCTCCATGCTTGCATTCAGGGGCGCCAGGGAACGCCCGTCCTGACCCAGCACCTCGGTCGTGACGCCCTGTTGCAGCTTGGAATGGGCCCGACCGTCCAGAAGCAGGCTCAAATCGCTGTGGCTGTGCAGGTCAATGAATCCTGGACTGACCGCCTGGCCGCGGGCCGAAATGACCCGTCGTGCCGTGGTGCCGCGTAACTCGCCCACTCGATAGATGAGCCCGTTGCTCAATCCCACATCGCCGTAGTAGGGTTCTTGACCGCTACCGTCACAGATCAACGCGTCCGTGATCAGCAACTCGAAGTGGTTTACGGAAGCAAACGGGTTGGACACGCAGCGGCCCACCAAAAGCGAGCCGCCCAATAAAAGGCCGCTGCGTAAGAAGTCCAGGCGGGAGACGCGGTTCAATCAGCCCTGGTCAACGAAAACGTAAAGCCCGCAGGCCGTGTTCTATGTAGTCGTCGAAGCTGTCTTTGAAATGCTCCAGCCGGTCCGTGTTCTTGCGAAAGATCTGAAAGGCAAGCGGCATCATCAGGACCAGGATCAGCACGCCGTACAGGGCGAACATAGACGCTATCCAGCCAGATCCCAGGCCCGGCAGATTTCTGAAACTATGTGCGAGAAAGAGCGGGGCAACACCGAGCAAAAGTGTAGCCGCCAGAATATGCCACACCCGGTAAGCTGGTTGATACAGGGCGCCAAAAACCATGCTGCGCAGGCGACCGGGCACCGGCCGTGTGGCCAGCCGCGTAATGCCGTCTTCTATACGTCGGGCCAGCTCGTATTCCGCTCGTATTGCGGGTTCTTTCTGGATCAAAGCCCGGGTCGTCCCGGAAAGGTCCGATGTGTTCGTGTAGATTTCGCGCATTGCCATCGCGCGCGGGTCTGACGTGTTGTTCTTCATGCTGTTCCTCGTTCGCCTATTCCATTTCTTCGGAGAGATCGTACTTGCGCAGGCGATCGCGCAGCATGACTTTCGCCCGGTAGATGTAAGATTTCAGGGTGCCTTCGGCCATGCCCAATTTTTCAGATATGTCCCGATAAGGCATGTGCTCGTAGTAGTGCAGAACCAGGGGCAGGCGATACAGTTCCGGAAGCTCCTGAAGCTCGCGCTGCATGGTTTTTTCCAGCTCGGCCTGGTGGAGTAGATTCTCGACCGCGCGGTCGGGCTGGTTTTCGTCCGGAGCCTGAAGTTCGGCTTCGAAGAACTCCGGTTCCTGGGACACCGACTTCAGGCGCTTTTCCTTCTTAATACGATTCAACCCGAGGTTCATGGCCAGGCTGTAGAGCCAGGTCGAGGCTTTGGATCGGCCTTCGAATTTGTGCAGGTTTCGATAGGCCTGCAGATATACGTCCTGCGCGAAGTCGAGCGCGTCATCCTCTCGATTCCGAAAAAGCCGCATGCCCAGGTTGAAAATCATTGCCTGGGTCTCCTCAAAAAGCTGTTCGAATTCCTTCTCATGTAATTCATCCACAGGGCCTACTCTTTCGTCCGCGAGGCGCCGTAGAAAACCAAAAGCCCGATGCCCGTGAACATGGGAATCAGACCGCCCAGCAGGGCATAGGAAATCCCCTCGACAGCGAGAAAGAGAAAGGTGAGCGGAAGACCGACCGCAATACTCAGAAGACCGATCAGGAGTGAAAACATGCGCAACGTTCGCACGGTGGTGTGGGTATACTGGTTGGTCCGAATCAACTCTCGTTTGAGCCGATAGTTCCAGAAAAGAAAGAAAAACACCAGCGTGGCTCCGAATACAATGCCCAGCATCGGCACCAGGCTCAGCATGATCTGGGCAGCGGCCGTGCTTCCCGAGGGTCCCGCCTCAAGGAGCCCGATAATTTGATTCAGGGCCACCAGCAGGTCGGCATTTGTCACCGTTCCGTCGGTCATAGTCGATCAGAACTCCGTTATGGGGTCTGAGTTGCAACTTTTCCAGTCATTTTAAGGGAAGGCTGGCTTCCGCGATGGGGGTTTTCAAAGCCGTACCGTAAGGCCGTCGGCCAGGGTGCTCCGGTAGGCCCGCAGGGCAGGACCCAGGCCCAGAAGAAAACCCGCTACCAGCACCGCCCCCAGGTAGAGCAGCTCTCCGGTGCCCGGGGCCCGGATCGGCAGATAGATGCCGCTAAAGGTTTCGATGATCGGCTGAAGCAAAACCAAAAGGCCATAAAGCAAAATCAGGCCCAGAAGGGCGCCCAGAAAAGCCAATAGCACCGATTCGAGCACAAACAGCACGACGATTTGCGAGGGGCTGGCGCCCACCGCGCGCAGGATGGCCATCTCTCGTCGTCGCTCGTTCAGGGAACTGTAAATGGACATGAGCATGCCCACGA
Organism: Spirochaetales bacterium; assembly: GCA_024233935.1. GTDB lineage: Bacteria > Spirochaetota > Leptospiria > Leptospirales > Leptonemataceae > JACKOY01. The sequence goes on from JACKOY010000002.1 coordinate 209,555, forward strand.
AGCCCACGAGCACCACCATGGCGCTCACAATGAGGAGCGCCCCCTCGGCATAACCGATTCCGCGCCACATCTCACTCAGGGCCACCCCGGGAATGATGGCCAGAAGCGCTTCGTTCGAATCGGTGTTGATCTGGCGCTGGAGGCGCAGGGTAAGTCCGCGGGATTTCATGCCGACCAGAAATGCGGAGATCTGGCTGATGTGCAGATCCTCCGGACGAATCCGGTCTACCGGCACGGCCTGGCCGGGCAGGGGGGGACCGCCGCTTTCCCAGCCCAGGTGTACCGCCTCCATGCCGGCCAGGGAAATGAACAACGAGCGATCGACCGGGGTCGAGGTCCGTTCGAGGATGCCGGAAACACGAAAGGGTTTGTCGTCGTGGCGCAGAAAATCCGTGTCCGTAATTCCGTGCGCAATCACAACCGCATCACCGAGGGAGTAGCCCAGGGATTCGGCCACTTCGCTGCCCAGCACCACGTCGAACACACCGCCGCCGGCTTCACCGTCGGCAAAACGGATTTCCCGATCGCGTCGAAAGCGAAAGTGCCGGTAAAAATTTTCGTTCGTGGCCACGACTCGATAACCGCGGTGACTGTCTCCCAGACTGATCGGGATGGTCCACTCCACGGAGGGGTCCTCGCTGTAGCGCTGAAAGGAGGCGTAGCTCACATTTGCGGTCGGAGAGCCGATGTGAAAGACCGTATACAATAACAATTGAACCGGACCGCTTCGAGCGCCCACGATCAAGTCGGTCTGACTGATGGTGCCCTGGAAACTTTCGCGGGCGCTCTGGCGCACCATTTCCACGCCGATCAGAAGGCAAACACTGAGGGCAATCGAAAGCAGAGTCAGGACCGTCGTGAGCAGGCGGTTGCGCAGAGACTTAATGGCAAGTTCCAGAAGCACCATCATGCTGCTCCGGCCTGCGTCGCCCGGTTGGCCTCCGGAAGCGAGATTTCGCGGTCAAAAAGGCGTCCCAGGGTCCGGTCGTGACTGACAAAAAGAACCGTTGAGCCATCTCGCTGGCAGTTTTCGAAGAGCAGCCGCAAGAAGCGTTCGCGCCGATCCTGGTCCAGAGCCGAAGTGGGCTCATCGGCGATCACGATTTCGGGCGCACCAATCAGGGCGCGGGCGGCAGCAACCCGCTGTTGCTGACCCACGCTGAGACTGGTCACGCGCTTCTCAATCAGTTCGCCAATCTCCAGGTGAGTTGCGATTTCTCGCGCCGCGTCTTCGGCGGCCTTTTGACCCAATCGATCACGGCGGGCTGGATTGAGTCGACAGGGCAGCACGATGTTTTCCATCACGGACAGATAGGGAATCAGGTTGAACATCTGAAAGATGTAGCCCATGTGACTGCCGCGGAAGTGGTCCTTTTCGGCGCCGCTCAGGGAAGCCAGGTCCCTTTCCAGAATCTGTATCTGCCCGCGGTAACCCGACAGCACGCCGGCGATCAGGCCCAGCAGCGTGGTTTTACCGCTACCGCTCGGTCCGTGTAAGAAAACCCGCTCGCCCCTGGCAACATCAAGACTCTCGATATCGAGTACCGGGTCGGACTCCCCGTACGCAAACATCAGATTACGGATGCTGAGAGCCTGGTCTGGCATGTCAGAGTTCGATTTCGCCCCGGCCTTCAAAGTCGAAACCACGTTGCTCACGACTGCCGAGCAGCTGAACGTTTACAGTCTCGATTCTTGTGAAGTGTTCCGTCAGGGCGATCGCCAGGGTCTTGCCTTCCAGCACACCCTGGCATTGCACAGCGTAGATGCCGTGTACTTCCCGATGTTCGCCGCTGTGCTCTGCGTGCTCTGCGGATGTTTCGTTTTCGTGGTCGTGGTCATCGGCCGCCGGCATTTCGACGACGACTTCATGCTGGCTCACCTGGCAGTGGCTATCCGCCGGAAAAATGAAAAGATCAGTGAATTGATCACGTAGTTTACTGAGTGCTGCATCCTGAGCGGCCTGCTCTTCGGGGTTGGTCGGTTCGTGTTCGAAACCGTAGAAACTTTCCGCCGGTCCGCGCAGGTCTACCGTCAGATCGGACGGACCGTCGACTGCAATAAACACGGTGACTACGCCATGCTGATGGGCCCCTTCATAGTGGTGGTGAGTATCACAGACCGCAAAGAGGCCCGCAGTCAGGAAAAACGCAAGTCCCGTTCGCAAGTGGTATGACATTGTTGTCTCCGATGCCCGAATTATGGGCGCAGGTTTGCCTTTGTATCAAACGCTCATCGGCATGTCAGCAGGCGGGCCGTCCTTGTCAAGAGTAACAGGAATATTCTTAGTTAGGGGTGGGCTACTCGTAGGTGCCGGTGTAGGGTTCGGTGCGTTCGCCACTCAATACATACGAAGCCTCGGCGTAAATGTTCGCCCGATTTTCTATGCGCAGACGACCGTAAACCCAGATGGGGGCGTAGTAGGCAACTTCCGCGCGGCTCCCGCCGGCCATAATCACGTGCACAATCTGATTGGGCGGGGGAGCCGGCACGTGAATGCAGGCCTGGGGATAAGGCACGAGCAAAAACTCGGTAACCGAGTATAACTCATCTTCCAGTGGCACCATGAAGCCGCCGATTCGCACTCGCTTGCCGTTCATGGGCGCCATGGGTCCCGCGTTGCCGGTCTGGTAGTTCAGCTGCGCCAGATTCTCCCAGCGCAGTGTGGTGACACCGTCTTCGGCCTGCAATTCCGCCGCCGTTCTCGGGGCGGGAACCACTGCCGTGCCTTCGTCGATGGGACCCGTGAAGCGCTCATCCGGCCCGGATGGCAGGTAGAGGTAGGGGATGATGGCCAGAATGCCGGCTATGGCAACGGTCCAGAGTATGGTGCGAAACGACAATTTCACAAGAGTGATTCCGAACATGGCGTGGGCTCCGCCGTTCAGCGGCTACCTTCCGTGGCGTCGCTGGCAGGTCGCTGCCAGGTCAAGTGGAAAACCGGCCTACTTTTGAAACGACTGCAACACTTCATCCATATCGGCCAGATTGAGCGGTAGAATGACCCGCGTATCCTTGCTTGCCAGACCGTTCAGGCGGTGCAGGTAATCTTCCGACAGGTTCAGGCGCATCGCCTCAAGTCCCCCGGGAGCCTGCAGAGAGCCCGCGATCTTTTCCAGCCCCGCAGCGGTTGCCCGGGCGACGGCCAGGATCTCCTGGGCGCGACCTTCGGCCTCGTTGATGACTTTCTGGCGTTCCCCTTCGGACCAGTTGATCATCTCCTGCTTTACACCCATAGAGCGGTTGATCTGGGAAGTCATGTCGCCTTCGCTGAGGGCCACGACCGCGCGCTTCTCACGTTCCGCGGCCATTTGCTTTTCCATGGCCACCAGGATTTCTTTGGAAGGCGTGATGTTTTGAATCTCGTAGCGTTTGATGTCGACCCCCCAGGTTTCGGCGGCCTCGTCGACGATCTGCACGATCTTCTTGTTTATGGAATTGCGTTCCTCGAAAGTCTTGTCCAGGTCCAGGTCTCCGAAGGCCGCGCGCATCGTTGTTTGCGCGAGCTGAATCACAGCGTAGCGATAGTCGCTTACGTTGTAGGCGCCCTTGTACGAGTCTTTGATCTTCATGTAGACAATGCCATCGACCCGAATCTGCACGTTGTCCCGGGTGATGCACACCTGAGCCGGAACGTCAATCGCCTCTTCTTTGAGCGTGAGTCGGTAGGCAACGCGATCGAAAAAAGGAAGCAGGGTGTGAAATCCCGCGCCCAGGGTCCGGTGGTACTTGCCCAGGCGTTCGACGATCACTTCTTCCTGGGCGGGCACAATCTGAATCGCCCGCAAGAACTTGTAGGCGATGTACAGAAATGCCAGTGAATAGAAAATCGTTCCGAATATTGCCATTAGCTTTTACCCCGGTTGCGAAAGCCTTCGACCATTGTGGAGAAGCCTTCAAAGGCGCCTTCGATATTTGCCAGACTGATTGGCACGACGGACGTATCCGATGCCTGGATGACTTCGCCAAAACGCCGGATGAATTGCTGGGCAATGCGCAACCGCACGGCGTCCTGCCCGCCGGGCTTGCTGATTGCAGCCGCCACCATGCGTAACGATTCTGCTGTGGCTTCGGCTATGACTTCGATCTGGCGCGCCTGGCCTTCGGCTTCGTTGATCACACGTTGCTTCTCACCTTCGGACTTGTTGACCAGTTCTGCTTTTTGCCCGCGCGAGCGATTGATTGTGGATTCCCGTTCGCCTTCTGAGTGCAGGATGTCCGCGCGCTTTTCGCGCTCCGCTTTCATCTGCTGCTCCATGGCATTGATCACGGTGGCCGGGGGGATGATATTCTTGATTTCGTAGCGCGTAACTTTGACACCCCAGGGGTCGCTGGCGGCGTCCACGCCTTCGACAACGCTATCGTTTATCTTGTCCCGCTCTTTGAAAGTCATGTCGAGCGGCATCTTACCAATTTCAGAACGCATGGATGTTTGCGCCAGCTGGCTGGATGCATATCGGTAGTCATTGATTCCGTAGCTGGCGTCGTGAGCGTTCAGTACTTTGAGATAGAGGATTCCATCGACCTCGACCTGGACATTGTCCTGGGTGATACACACCTGGGGCGGCACATCGATGACTTCTTCTTTAAGAGTATGACGGTAGGCGATGCGATCCACGAAGGGAATGAGAAAGTGAAAACCAGCTTCCAGAGTACCGTTATATTTTCCCAGGCGCTCTTTAATGTAGGCCGCGCGGTTGGGAACAATCACGAAGGTCTTCAGAACGAAGATCAGAAGAACCAGAATAATCAGTGCGGAATAACCGAGTAAGTCTCCCAAGGTCATGCTCCAGAGGCGAGAACTTGCCGTTGGCCAGTCGGCGGCATCAAGGCCTTTCAGGTGCTTTGCGAATCGCTCAGTTCGTCGGCACGTGCCGCGACAACGTGCAGGAGCAAATTGCTCCGTCCAGTAATTTTTGCGTGAGACCCGACCGCAAGACTGCCGGACGCCGCTTTTGCCTTCCAGGAAGTGCCCTGGTAGCGCACGCGCCCTTCTTCGTTGTCGGAATGGACTTCGCGAATAACTTCGACGATCGTCCCTATAAGTATGTTTTCTTCGTCACCGGGTTCGTACTTTTCAAGAGACGGAAACCAGCGCTTGATTTGTCCACGAAAGGCGAGCACCAGCAGGGTCGAAGTGACCGCCCAGAAAAGCAGGGCCATGGGCAGATCGACCAGCAGCGCCATCATTACGGCCAGGCCGGTCAGGATAGCGCCCACTCCAAAAAAGACAACAATGGCGCCCGGCACAAAGAATTCGGCCACGACCAGGCCAATGCCAAAGACGATCCACGCCAATCCCATACTCAAATTTGATTCCATAAAGTGTGATTCCCTTTGCCCGTCCGATCGGCGACCGAAGCCCATACGAGAAAGGTCAACCGGATTCGGCCGGCAAGGAATTTCCCTGTAAAGTTCTTGCCCGGGCGGGCCAAAAGCGCTCCCATGCCGGTCCCGAACAACTAACGCGTGGGGGTTAGCGGTCGATGCACTATTCCAAAGAGCTTGAAGAGATGGCCCGTAAGCTGGTGGCGCCCGGTCGGGGCATTCTGGCCGCCGACGAGAGCACGGCCACGATCGGTAAACGCCTGCAGAAGATTGGCGTTCAAAATGAAGAGGAACATCGACGTGCCTACCGGGAGCTATTGTTTACGACTCCTGGCATTGGCGAGTTCATCAGCGGCGCTATCCTGTACGACGAAACCATTCGGCAGGCCGCCTCGGACGGAAAACCGTTCGTCGATGTGATGAGCAAGGCCGGCATTGTCCCGGGCATCAAGGTGGATACCGGGGCCAAAGAGCTGGCCGGCAGCAGCAGCGAAAAAATTACCGAAGGCCTGGATGGTCTGCGCGAGCGCATCGCCGAATATTACAAGATTGGCGCGCGTTTTGCCAAGTGGCGCGCCGTAATCACGATTGGAGCGGGCATGCCTTCCGACTATTGCTTGAGAACCAACGCCCACGCCCTGGCGCGTTACGCGGCTCTCTGTCAGGAAGGGGGCCTGGTGCCGATTGTGGAGCCCGAGGTCCTGATGGACGGAGATCACAGCATTGAACGTTGCTACGAAGTGACCCATCGCACGCTCGGTCTGGTTTTCGAAGCGCTGGGCCAACAAGAGGTCGTTCTGGAAAACATGTTGCTCAAACCCAATATGGTTATTTCCGGCACGGCCTGTTCCGACCAGGCGGACGTGAGTCGGGTCGCCTTTGAAACCCTGCGCTGTTTCCGGCAGACCGTGCCGGCTGCGGTGCCGGGCATCGTCTTTCTGTCCGGGGGGCAATCGAATGAGAAGGCCACCGCCCACCTGAACGCGATGAATCAACTGGAAGGTCTGCCCTGGGAGCTCAGCTTCTCGTACGGCCGGGCGTTGCAGGCGGCGGCCCTTGAGGCCTGGAAAGGTCGCTCTGACCAGGTGCAGGCGGCCCAGAAGGCCCTGTATCATCGCGCAAAGATGAATAGTCTGGCCCGAAGCGGACGGTACTCGGACCAGCTTGAAAAGGCGGCCTGAGAGCAAAGATCGTCGAACGGCCGGTTGCGCAAGCCACGGCGGCGAAATCGGCGCGGCGACCTGCGGCTGGAGTTTTCTTCGGCGCGCGTAATCTTCTCTGATCAGGGTGGCGAGTCGGAACGGCAGTGTAGTTACGCGATTTCGCCGCGTGAAATTCCTTCGCGCACAAAAAGCAAACTGAAGATCATGCGGTCTACAGATCGTTCCAGCACGATTTTCTCTTTGGAGTCGATCTTGCCGTCAGCGAGGGCCTGACCCAGAAATCGAATCAGCCCGGCGAGGCGTTCGTGGGTCAAACGGTTGATCCAGAGGCCGAAATCATCCAGACGCAAACGATGTTGCGTGCTGATGCGACCGATCGCCTGCCAGCGTTTGTTCTTGATACGTATGCGCAGACGGTAGTCGTACTTCGTTGAAAATGCCGTGAAGTCGTCGTCGCCGGCGAGAATTTGCCGGACGGGAATGAGCGTGTTTAAGGCGGCTTCAATGGCGCCCAGAAGTTGAAAACGTTCCTGCCCGATGAGCCGTCCGTCATCGGCCACCAGACGGCCGTAGACTTCGCGGACCTGATTGAGCGCGGCGATGAAGGCCCGGAGAGCGACGCTGAGATCGGGCGCCTTTCCGGCTACGGCCTCCGGCAGAGTGCCGCTGACGCGCACGACGCCATTTTCCTCAATCACGAAATTACCGGACATGAACGATTGCTGTTTCGTGTCGGCCGACAGGGCAATTAAAAAGCGTCGCCGCGTTGACGGCGTTTACGCCACCAGGCAAGCCAGGATTGGGTCTCTTCCTGGACCCGCTCCAGCAGATCGCCGCGTTTCACTTCGAGTGCCCTCAGAATCGCAGCCCTATCCCGGGCCGGAAGCCAGGGGTCCTGGGGCAGGCGTTTGAGAATCTCGTCGTAGTCATGCAGGTCGCCGAGATGATTCTGCAGCCGGCGTGCCCGCCGGACGATGCGGCCGCCCTGGTTTCCAAGCACGGGGCCATAGAAATCGGCCGCGTAGCGCAGGGCCTTGAACTCAAGACGCAGGCGGTGCCAGAAGGCCGTGTCCCGCTCTTTTGCTCTCTGGCCCAGCCTTCGTTCGATGCGGCGGGCCGCGTTGCGCACCGCCTGCGTTCCGAAGGCCTTCGGGTCGGGCTCCGAGCGCCGCGGCAACCGATTCAAGGCCAGCACGGCTCCCAGCGTGCTGGCGAGCCCGCTTCGGCTCCTGGTGTCCCGCAATGTACGGGCAATCTGCTCGCGTAGCTCGCGTTGCAGTTGTTCGTGTTGCCTGGTCCAAGCCTGCATGATCGGGTCTCCGGGCTCTGGCAACACGAAGGGCCCCGGGGCCAGCACCGGTGGATCATTGAGCAATTTCATGATCTGCTCGACGAGCACGACATCGTCGCGTTCTGCTGAGGTGGGCGTCACCAGGTTGCGCAGTTCCCCGCGCAGCGAGCGGATCAGGTTTTTTCCGAAAAGGGGCCGCAGCGTTGTCAGGGCCGAACGCAAACGCCGTATGTGAACCCGATACTGGTGGATGTGCTCGGGCTCGGCGTCCGGAGTTCGCAGGAGCGCCGCGTAACGGCGAATGCCCTGGACAAGCATGAGAGTTTGTTGCCGGAGAAACGCCTGCATGGTCAGGTCCACCATGCACCTGTCCGCCTTTGGAGAAAAATTCAAGACCGATTCCGGAATTTTCTCCCTGATGGCGGACCTCGACGAGGCGCTGAATCGGAACCCGGACCTGCTGATGCTGGGTGGCGGCAACCCGGGACACATTCCCGAAGTGGAAAAGGCTCTGCGGACGGCGATGCAGGATGTGCTGGCAAACGAGCGCTCCTTTGAGCGCGCCATTGGCATTTACGATAGCCCGGTCGGAGATCAAAATTTTCTGAGCGCTCTTGCGCCGGTGCTTTCCAGAGAACTGGGTCATCCCGTCGGCCCCGAAAATCTTGCGCTGACCAACGGAAGCCAGAACGCATTCTTTTATCTCTTTAATATATATGGCGGTCGGGATAGCCGCGGACGGCACCGGCCCATTGTGCTTCCGATCGTTCCGGAGTACATTGGATACGCCGATTCCGGAATCGAACCGGACCTCTTTGTTGCGATTCCGCCGCAGGTAGAACAGATTGATGATTTGTTTTTCAAATATCGCCTCGATCTGGACGCGCTTAAGAAGATCGAGACACCGGGGGCGATCTGCCTTTCACGCCCCACAAATCCTTCCGGCAACGTTCTGTCTCCGTCGGAACTCCAGTCCCTGGCCGCCTGGGCGAAGGACCGGGACGTGCCCTTGATTGTGGATTGCGCCTACGGCTTGCCCTTTCCGGGACTGGTCTACGAAGAACACCACGCGCCGTTTTACGAACCCGGAATGATTCTCGTATTCAGTCTGTCGAAGTTCGGCATGCCCGGGACCCGCACCGGCATCGTGCTTGGACCGGAAGAAACCATCCAGGCCATGGGGCGCCTGAACGCAGTCCTGAACCTGGCCTGCGGGAGTATGGGGCCGGCGATTGCCTGCGAACTATTGCGCAAAGGTTTACTCCTGCAACTCTCCACGGATGTACTCCGGCCGCACTACGCCGCGCGCCGCGACCGCATTCTGACACTCATTCATGAGCAGCGCGCGCGGGGCGGACTGGAGGCGCTGCGTTTGCATCTTCCGGAGGGTGCTTTCTTTTTTTGGTTCGAGTGTTCCGGCTTTGGGCTTTCCGATCGTGATTTGTACGATCGCCTCAAAAAGCGCGGTGTGATTGTCGTTCCGGGCCATCATTACTTTCCCGGTCTGAAGACGCCCATGCCCCACCGGGACAGCTCACTGCGGGTGAGCTATTCGCAGTCCGAGGAGCGGGTGCTGGCCGGGATTTCGATTCTTCTGGAAGAACTGCGGCGCGCCGGTTCGTAAAGCCGGCCGGTTGCCGGGCACATTGCGGCCACGCTATCGTGCGGCCAAAGACCAACTGTGGTTTACCGGGTTGGCTGGGTCGCCAGGGCCGAGGGTCGCTTGAGCAAACGTTCCGCCCAGCGTTCGACCGATGGCGGGATTTCACACTGGAGCAGGTCCCGGAAAGCCAGGAACGGAAGGTAGGCGACCTCGGCCAGAGAGAAGGCATCGCCCACAAGGTACTCGTGCTCCTGAAGTTCTGCGCCCAGAAGTTGCAGGTGGGGAGCAATGCGTTTTTCTGCTTCGGCGAACGCCTCCCGATCCCAGCGTTCCTCCGGAAAGAAACGCTTCTGAAAATAGATCTTCGTGCAGGGAATGGCGAATTCCAGGTCACAAATCTGCAGGCGGTTGTGCATGAGCGCGCGCTCCAGCGGATCCCGGGACATCAGCGGATGTTCTGGAAATAGATCTTCGAGTAGAAACAGAATCGGAATGGATTCGTAGATGGATCGTCCGTCTTCGGTGACGAGCACCGGAACCCGCCCGTACGGATTCAATTTGAGAAAGTCTTCGCGTTTGTGCTCGCGACGCTCCATGCGCACGCGAATGGCCTCGAGCTGGATCTGCTTTTCTTCGGCCGCGATTCGAACGCGTCGCGCAAAGGTAGAATTCTCATGGTAGTACAGTTTCCATTGCACGTCTGGTTTTCCTCTATTGTTTTTCGACTTCAAGCCAGAGTCCGGCGGCGCTCTGGACAACCACGTTTTCGCCCCGCTCGATGGGCGCCTGTCTGGAGCGCGCGCGCCACAACTCTCCGCCGATTCTGACGTAACCACTCGGGGAAAGCGGCTCGACCACCTCGCCCTGGCGGCCCACGAGTCGCGAATGGGCCGAATCCTGGCCTGTCTCGTAGGCCCGCCGCACGATCGGATAGAGCAGGGCATCTTTGATAATCCAGAGCAGGAGCACGGCTCCGGCCATTCGGTACTCCAAATCGAAGAATTCGACCAGGGCATACAGGATAGCGCCCAGAAGAACGATTCCCGGCACCTGAAAGAGCGCGTAACGGACCAGGGAGCTCATGCAATCAGAATCGCCACCGAAACCACAAGCGCCGTCAGAAAACGCAGGATGGGTCCCGGTCTGTGTTTTTGGTCTGGCTGCGGCGCTACGAGCAGACGCGTCATGAGAAAACGAATCCCCATAATCAGAACTACAAAGCCAATGCCCGCAAAGATTATTGTGCCGCCACTCTGTATCCCGCGGTTGACGAGAATACATCCGGGAAAGGCAAGGAAAAGCAGCAGCAACAGGCGTGTGCGCATTGCCCGTCCAGGAGGACCGATTGCCTTTAAGCGGGCAAGCGCTTTCGGAATTAGAATTGGCACACCGGCCCAGGCTCGTTTGACTGTCCCCAGTGGCGCGCAACTTCGAAATTCCCGTTTTCTATCGCTCCCCGATCATTGCCACCCTGAAGGCAGCCCGACGGGCGGAGGATCGACTGAAGAAGGACCTGGCTCCGAGTGTGCTCGACCTGGGTGAGGTGGTCTTCAAGCTCGGTCGGCATTTTGGTTTTTGTTACGGCGTGGAGAACGCGATTGAGATAGCCTATCGCGCGATTTCCGAGAATCCCGACCGACGCGTTTTTCTTCTCAGCGAAATGATCCACAATCCGCAGGTGAATGCGGACCTTGTGGAACGCGGCGTGCGCTTCATCATGCAAACCGACGGCACCCGGTTGATCCCGCTCGATGATCTTCGGGCCGAAGATATCGTAATCGTTCCTGCTTTCGGAACTACCGTTGAACTTTTTGAAGAGCTGGCGCAGCGCGGCATCGACCCGCGCGTTTACAATACGACCTGTCCTTTCGTCGAGAAGGTCTGGAATCGCTCCGCGAGTTTGGGAGACCAGGGATTCACGGTGGTCATTCATGGGCGCCACCGTCATGAGGAAACGCGCGCCACTTTTTCGCATGCCCGACTTTCGGCCCCCTGCCTGATTATCCGCGATCTACCCGAGGCGCACATCCTGGCCGACTTCCTGCGTGGGAATCGCGAGCCAGAGGAATTTCAGGAGCATTTTGCGGGCCGGGTTTCCGAAGGCTTCGATCCTGAACGACATCTGAACCGCATTGGTGTGGTGAATCAGACCACAATGCTTGCCACCGAAACCCAGGCCATCAGCAATCTGTTGCGGGAAGCCATGCGCGAGCGCTACGGGGACGACAGTTTGAATGAGCACTTTGCCGATACCCGCGACACGCTTTGCTACGCGACCGCCGAAAACCAGGCCGCCACGCGCGGTCTCATTGAGTCCGGTGGCGACCTGGCTCTCGTGGTCGGGGGTTATAATTCCTCGAACACCTCACACCTGGTTGAGCTGCTGGAGCAGGTGATGCCGACCTACTACATCAAAGACGCGGGGGAAGTGCAGGCGATTGATCGTATTTGTCACCTCGACCTGCATTCGGGCAACGTGCAAACGACCTCCGAATGGTTACCCGGGAAACGGCCGGTGGAAATACTGATCACGGCCGGGGCCAGCTGCCCGGACGCGCTGGTGGATCAGGTAATTCAACGCGTGGCGGAATTGACCGGTGTAAGTGAGCGTATTGATCCGGCCCTGGAATCGTTTCGGGAAATAGCCAGCCGTAGCGCGGAATCATGAAAGCGATCGAAATTCGAAACCTCAAGAAGACCTACGGCAACCCTGCCAATGGCGGCATCGAAGCGCTGAAGGGCATCGACCTGGATGTGGAGGAGGGCGGCTTCTTCGGACTTCTGGGCCCGAACGGCGCCGGCAAGACCACCACGATTGGCATTCTTTGTTCCCTGGTAACGAAGTCAGCCGGCCAGGTCAAAATCTTCGGTCACGACATTGAACGGGAACTGCCTCAGGCCAAACGTTGTCTGGGGGTTGTGCCTCAGGAATTCAACTTCAACATCTTTGAGTCCGTCGAACAAATCGTGCTGAACCAGGCCGGCTACTATGGCATGCCCTACCGGGAAGCGAAGAAACGGTCGGGCAACATTCTTTCGCGGCTGGGCCTCGGGGATCGAAAGAACACGCCGGCCGGTCGTCTCTCGGGCGGCATGAAACGTCGATTGATGATTGCCCGGGCTTTGATCCACGAACCGCGTATGCTGATTCTGGATGAACCCACCGCGGGAGTGGACATTGAACTGCGACGTTCAATGTGGGATTTCCTGAAAGACATCAATGCCCGGACCACAATCATTCTGACCACCCACTATCTCGAGGAAGCGGAGCACCTGTGTCGCAACATCGGCATCATCGATGAAGGACGTTTAATCGAGAACACGACCACGCGGGAGCTTCTCAGTAAGCTCGACACCGAAACCTTTGTGATTGATTTGCGGGCGCCCGTGGGCGCTCTCGAGGCCCCGGCCCACCTGCTGATCCGTGCAGTGGACGATGTGACTCTGGAGGTGGATATCAACGGCCAACAAACTTTGAACGATGTCTTCAGCTTTTTTGAATCCCGGAACATTCAGGTCGAAAGCATGCGCAATAAAACCAACCGGCTGGAGGAGTTGTTCTTAAAACTCACCGCCTGATTCATGCGAAGCGCCTTTTTCATACCGTTTGTCACGATCCTTCGCAAAGAAGTCGTGCGTATTTTGCGCATCTGGATCCAGACTCTGGTTCCGCCCGCGATCACCATGGCGCTCTATTTCGTAATTTTCGGCAAGCTGATCGGTTCGCGAATTGGCGACATTGTCGAAGGCTACTCGTACATTGATTTTATCGTGCCAGGTCTGATCATGATGTCGGTGATCACAAACTCCTATGGCAATGTTGTGAGTTCGTTTTTTTCGGCAAAGTTCCAGAAAAACATCGAAGAGATGATGGTGGCGCCGGTACCGGCTTCGGTGATTATCTGCGGTTACGTCGGGGGCGGGGTCTTGCGTGGCATCCTGGTGGGGGTTCTGGTTCTTTTTATTTCGCTCTTCTTTACAGATCTCAGCATTTACAGTGTGCCGATTCTGGCGAGTACCATCGTGCTGACGGCGATTCTTTTCTCGCTGGCCGGCTTTATGAACGCCCTTTTTGCAAAAAAATTCGACGACGTCTCGATCATACCGACCTTCGTACTGACTCCACTTACTTATCTGGGTGGTGTCTTTTACTCCATCGAAATGCTGGGCGAACCCTGGCATACGATATCCCTGGCCAACCCGATTCTCTACATGGTGAATGCCTTTCGTTATGGTTTCATCGGACACACCGACATCGACCTGACCCGCGCCTTTGTGATTATTGTGGCCGCGGTCGTGCTGGTTTTCAGCGTGAATCTGGTGTTGATGCGCCGTGGATATGGCATTCGGAGCTGATCGTTGCCGCCACCACTTGTCATTTTGGATCGGGACGGTGTGATCAATCAGGACTCTGATGAGTACATCAAGAGCCCGGAGGAGTTTGTTCCCATTCCCGGAAGTCTGGAAGCCATCGGCAGATTGCACCGGACCGGCGTGAAGGTTGCCATCGCCACGAACCAGGCGGGGGTTGATCGCGGGATCCTGTCTGCGGAAGCCCTCGACGCGATTCATGCAAAACTACTGGCGCTCGTCAAAGAACACGGCGGCGCCATCGACCATCTGGCGGTGTGCACATCCGGTCCCTGGAGACATGATCCGCGTCGCAAACCCGGACCGGCCATGCTTCATGAAATTGCCGGGGCTCTGGGCCACCCGCTGGAGGGTGTTCCCTTTGTAGGAGACACGGCCAGCGACATAGAGGCGGCCCGGGCAGCCGGCGCGCGCCCGGTGCTTGTGCGCACGGGCAAAGGCATGCGTACCATCGCGGCGCGCAAGGAGCTCAACGGCGTCTGGATTTTTGACGATCTTTCGGCGGCAGTCAATGCCATGCTGGCGGGTCGCGTGTACTAAAGACTTGTCCCCGGGCGGACCTATCTGCATACGGAAACTCGGTGCAGCAATGAACGAAACAAGAACGCGGCTCGATCCAACCCTGGGACTCCCGCGCATCACCGAAGGCATCCCGGGCCTGGGCGGACAAATCCGCCAGGCCATCGACGACTTCGTGGTGATGGAAGAGCCGCTGTATGAACCGGCCGGCGAAGGGGAGCATATCTATCTGCGCATAACCCGTCGAAACCAGACGACACGGGACCTGGTGCTCGACCTGGGACGCTTGCTGGGACTCAAGGACAGCGCCATCGGTGTGGCCGGTCAAAAAGACCGGGCCGCCCGCACGACCCAGACTATCTCTTTACACATGCCGAAGGCCGACGTGGACGATGTGTGTCGACGCGTCCAGGACGAACTGGATGTTTCCATCGAAAGCGCAGCGCGGCATCTGAACAAGCTGCGCATGGGTCATCTGGCCTCGAACCGTTTTGTGATTACCGTGCGCAACCTCCAGGACGAATCCAGCGATCGTTTGCGGCAACGACTTGAGGCCAAACTGGAGGCGATTCGCGAACGCGGTATGCCGAATTATTTCGGGCCCCAGCGCTTTGGCCGGGACGGGGACAACGCCGAACGCGGACGTCGCGTGCTGGAAGGACGCGAACGAGCAAAGGGCTGGCTACGCAGGCTTCTGATTTCCGCCTTCCAGTCGGAACTTTTCAATGGCTGGTTGGCCGCGCGCATCAGGGATGGCCTGTTTGACAGTCTGATGGAAGGTGATCTGGCGAGTCCGCGGGGTTCCCACGGCGTCTTTACAACAGAAGAAGTCGAACGCGAACAGGCGCGATGCGCGGCGGGTGAGATTGATGTCACCGGCCCGCTTTTCGGAAAGAAAATGGCCCGGGCCACCGGCCCCGCCGGAGACCGTGAGAAGGCGATTCTGCGCGAAGCCGGCATTACCGAGGCGCTTTTTGAGGATCGGGATTGTGATGGCGGCCGGCGCGCGGCCCGTGTTTTCCCGAAAGACCTGCGCTATGAATTTACGGGCGAGATTCTCGAACTTGACTTCTCTTTGCCACCCGGTTCGTTTGCGACGGCCTTTCTGCGCGAAATCCAGGGACCGATGGCGAGCCTGTAAGCCGTGTGCTTGGAGCGGGAGCGAAACATGAGACCGGAACCCACTGAATTCGAACGCCAGATGCTGGAAAAACTGGAAGCTGCTCTGGAACCCACGTATCTCGAAATTCGAAACGATAGCGGGAATCATGCCGGCCACGCCAGCAGTCCAGGCACCGGCATTTCACACTTTCGCGTTTTTATAGAAAGCAAACGCTTTGAGGGTTTGGGACTCGTCGATCGACACCGTATGGTGTATGATGTATTAAAAGAAGAGCTGGCCGGTCCCGTGCATGCTCTGGCCGTCCATGCTGGTCTACCCGGAGAACTACCCAGACCCAAAGGTCCGCCGCAACCGCCTGAATACAAGAACGAAGGTCGATAGTGCCACCAGAACTGATCAGCTTCAAGCTCTGTCCGTTTGTGCAACGGTCGGTAATCACCCTCAAACACAAGGGCGTGCCTTTTGATGTAAAGTACATCGATCTGGAAAACAAACCCGACTGGTTTCTGCGGTTGTCCCCGACGGGCAAGGTCCCGGTTCTGAAGGTAGGCGATACGGTCTTGTTTGAATCAGCGGTCATCAACGAGTACCTGAACGAAGTGAATCCCCCGTCCATGCATCCTGCCGATCCGCTGGAACGGGCCCGGCATCGCGCCTGGATTGAACTGGGTTCCGATCTACTGGGCGAACAATACCGCTGGATGATCGGCGACCAGGCCACCTTCGAGAAAGCCGAAGCGGCGCTAGCGTCGAAGTTGAGTCGTCTGGAAGCCGAGGTACGGGGGCCCTTTTTCGCCGGCGGCAGCCCCTGCCTGGTGGACGCGGCCGTGGCGCCACTGTTGCATCGCTTTGAAATTTTGGCCAGGCATACCGGTCGCGACCCGTTGTCGGGCCACGGCCCGCTTGAGATCTGGCGGGATGAAATCCTGACCTGGCCGGCGCTTCGGGAATCCGTGGTCCCGGATTTTGAGCCCCTGCTGGTCGACTACACGCGCGCTAAGAGTGGGGCTCTGGCGGGCCTTTTGCGGTAGCCGGCCGGGGAATCTGCCAAAAAACGGCCATAGTATGAAGCTGGAAGACATCAAGAGCCGCATAGAAGAGGGCCTCGCAGGGGCTCAGGTCGAAATCCTGGACCCCATGCGGGATGGGGTCCATATCAAGGCCATCGTGGTTTTTGACGGTTTTTCGGGCAAGAGCCTGCTGGAACAACACCGCATGGTGTACGGGCTTTTCAGCGAAGAGCTAAAAGGGGAACTGCACGCGCTGGCGCTGGAAACCCGGAGCGCCTGAGCGTATCTTATTTTGGAGTAGAGGATTACAACAATGGATCAGGCACTAAAAGATAAAATCGAATCGAACATCAAATCGAAAAAGGTATTTCTGTTCATGAAGGGCACGCCCGCCCAACCGATGTGTGGTTTTTCGGCCGGGGTGGTTTCTGTTCTGAATCAGCTGGGCGTCGATTACGGTAGTTTCAATATCTTTGACGACGAAAACGTTCGTCAGGGAATCAAAGAGTACGCCAACTGGCCGACCATTCCCCAGCTTTATGTGGATGGTGAATTCATTGGCGGGCACGACATCGTCGTGCAGATGGCGCAATCCGGAGAGCTGCAAAAAAAACTGGGTGGCTGATGGTCCGCATCTACCAGTTCCCTTCCTGCCCCTATTGTGCGATGGTCGCGCGGGCCGTGCAATCCCTCGGCCTGCGCGAGTCCGTTGACTATGAAATGATTGATGCCCGTCGCGGCACTCCGGGACGAGAAGAGGTCGTGCGCCTGGGCGGCATGAGCCAGGTTCCTTTTCTGGTTGATGGCGATGTCAGCATGTACGAAAGCCGCGACATCATTGCTTATTTGCATCGTAAGTACGCCACGCACGTCTGATCGGGCGCGCGCAGCGGATATGCGCGGCAGCGGGTTCCGGCGCACGCCTGTCCGAAACAGCATTTACATTTCCTCGTCGGCCGGGCCTTCCGCGGGTGGTCTCGTTGCTTTCAGGCCCACGCCAATTGGCAGTAGGCGCTGCGGGATGCCTACTGATAGGCTTCGGGAAATTCGTACATGTCGCGTTGCACACGGCGGCTGAGGACCTGAAATTCGGTGGAGTCTTCGCCAAAGCGCAGGCGGGCATAACTCAAGAGGTGCTCGTTTTTGCGGCGTTTGTATTCGAGGCGGTTTTCGCGATCGCGCATACGTTCGGCCATGACTTCACGATAACGATAGCAAGTCGCGAGCAGTCGGTGTGCTTCGGGTTCCTGCGCGCGGGCCGGGCCGAGGGCCATGTAGTCTTCGAGAGCATCCACGCAGAGGTCCAGGTTGCGCGCCCGGAACTGTTGCTTCACGTACTCGCGTAAGACGCTGGCTTTGAGTTCGAGATACGGTTCCGATTCCAGGACGCCCGGATTCTGGATCTGATCGAGAAGGCGCATGCTTCGAACCAGATGTGAAATGGCTTCATTGCGGTGCGTGCCTTCAATCTGACGCTCGCGGCGTTCCAGAGCCATGCGCAAATCGTGGCGTTCCCAGTCATAGCGGGCGTTGGCTGTGCTGAAGTTTTCACGCTCCCGACCAACCCTTTCTTCTCCGAGTCGCAGTTCGCGCCGTGCTTCAAGATACTGGTTGCGGGCGTCCCGGAGCCGCGCCATGGAGCGCTCGACCGATACCT
The DNA here is from genome assembly GCA_024233935.1 of Spirochaetales bacterium. Lineage (GTDB taxonomy): Bacteria > Spirochaetota > Leptospiria > Leptospirales > Leptonemataceae > JACKOY01. Next base: position 227,617 of record JACKOY010000002.1, read on the forward strand.
CGTCCAGGATGCGCAGTTCGGGAAACAGCGGGCTGATGTCCTGGTCGTCCCAGCCGGCGTTCTCGTCGTTTTCCTCGGCAATGCCCGAGGTTTCGTCGTGAAAGAAGGCCTCTCGTTCCAGATATCCAGCGCCGTTCGGATCGAAGCGCTGGGCGTCGCCGAAAAAGAACTCCGTTTCGGGCGGAGACGTATCGGTGCGGGTCTCCGGTGAATTTGTTTCGACGGTAGGCTCCTGAGCCGAAAGTTGACCCGAGATGCCTGGTAAAAGCAAAGAAGCGCCGCAGATCGCCGCGGCGATTAGCGGGGAAACGCGGGCCGGGATTCGGGCTTTTCGTGCCATTGTTTGTGCCGCTGAGAGAGTTGGAGCCATATTACTGGTTCGGCAAAAAGAGAGAGCAGGATGAGCCTCAGAGTCCCCATCGAGCCCCTGGAATACCGCTCCGGGGCGCTTTTCTTTGACGGTTTTTCGCTGGAATCGTTGGCGGAAAATCACGGGACGCCTCTGTACGTGTACTCAGCCGGAGCGGTCCGTTCCCGGCTGGCCGCCTACCGTGCAGGCATCGGGCAGCGGCGTCACCAGATTTGCTACGCGATGAAAGCGAATGGGAACCTCGGATTGCTCGGGGTGCTGGCCCGGGAAAACTGCGGTGTCGATATCGTGAGCGGCGGGGAGCTGTTTCGGGCCCTGCGCGCCGGCATATCACCGGAGCGCATTGTGTTTTCGGGTGTCGGCAAGAGCGCGACCGAAATGGTCGAGGGCCTGGAAAACGAAATTCATCTGTTTGTTGTGGAGTCCGGAGCCGAGCTACACCTGCTGTCGCAGGTCGCAAGCGCGCGCGGGCAGGTGGCGCGCGTTAGCGTGCGGGTAAACCCGGACGTGGACGCCGGCACCCATCCCTATATTGCCACCGGTCTGCGCGAAAACAAGTTCGGGATCGACCATGAGGAAGTGCTCGCAACCTACCGGCTCATTCAGGAGCTGCCCGGTCTTGAGGCCCGCGGCATCGGCTTTCATATTGGCTCGCAACTGACCGACCTGGACGGTTTTAGGGAGGCTGCGCGCCGCATTCGAGACTTGATCGAGGCTTTGCGGGTCGATCCGGGCGTTGTTCTATCACACGTCGACGTCGGCGGCGGCCTCGGCATTCGTTACGCCTCCGAAGAGCCACCCTCGCCCGAGGACTATGCCCGCCTGCTGTGCGAAGAGTTGCCGTATCCGGAGATGACATTGGTCTTCGAGCCGGGCCGAAACCTGGTCGGCAACGCGGGCATACTCATCTCACGAATCCTGTTTCGCAAACAGAACGGGGCCAAAGTCTTTTTCATTGCGGATGCAGCCATGAACGACCTCATCCGTCCCTCTTTGTACGGCGCTTACCATGAGATCTGGCCCGCGATTCGGGAACGCATGGTCCACCCGATCTCCGGTGCGGACCTTGTGGGGCCGGTTTGCGAAAGCGGGGATTTTCTGGCCCGGGACCGGGAGCTACCCGACCTGCAGGCCGGCGACCTGGTGGCGCTCGCTTCAGCGGGTGCCTATGGGTTCGTGATGTCCTCAAACTACAATGCCCGCCTGCGCCCGGCCGAAGTACTGATCGATGGCGGCGAGGCCCGACTGGTGCGCGCCAGGGAGAGTTACGACGACCTGGTGCGGCTGGAAACGCTCTGAGCCACTCGACTCTGTCCGAAAGGCGGCGCAGACCCGGGGAATGCGTGGCGGCCCCGCGCGAACTGACCGATAGTACCACGGGGACCCTCGGGCTCTTATGGTCGGTCACGCACTGCGAAAATTTCGCCGGGCGCTTTCGGGGCGCATGGTTTTTCCGGGAACGCTCGGGCTCTTGTTGTCGGCCCAGAGTGTGCTCGCGCTGCCGGCCGATGCGGTTGGTCTGGGTGTGGCGCTGGAAAAACAGGAAGCCGAGATTGGCTATCTGGATGTGTGCCTGAGCAACCTCCCTGACGAAGCCGAAGTAAAACAACAGATTACCGATCCCTATCGGGAAGCGATCCAGCGGGCTTACCACGCCCGACTCTGGCTCGTTCGAAATGATTACGGCGCCGCCCTTGGCCAGCTGAATCAATCCCGGGCCGCCCTGGCAAGGGCCTACGACATGATGCTGGCCCACTATCTGGCGACGGGCGCCGCAGTTCTCGACGAGGCGTCCCTGGAACTGGCGCTTCCGACTGACCAGCACGTGCGTTATTTTCTCAGCGAGGGCTACCGCGAGGCCCGTTCCGCCCAATTGGCCTACATTCGTGGACGTCATATATCTCCGCACCTGTACGGTGACATGATCCAGGCCTATCAGTTCGGCATCGAAAACATGCGTCGCGCCCGACGGTTCGGCGTGCTTGCGTTGATTGAAGCGCGCTTATCCCGCGAAGAAAAGGAACGCTATCGTGTAATTACTCTGGATGACTACTTGAATCCCTCGGAATTCGAACCCGAACGCGCCGATTCCGATTTTGATCGTGTCGGTTACCTGCTGCTTACATTGATATCGCGCGAGGTTCTGCCGGCTGCAGTCAGCACCCGTCATCTACCCGATCCCGTCGTGCTTCCATTGATGGAGATTCACTACGACAACTACCGTCGACGCATTGGGGCGCGGGATTCCGTGCGAGAAAGGTTGGTTATGGAACTGGACCGTCGCCTGTTCTATACCGAGCAGATGCTTCCCAATCGTAATGCCGCCAATCGATTCGAAGTGCCCGCAGCTGAAAGCGATGCCCGGCCGCCGCGTGTGGCCGAACCCGCTTCCGACGAGCTTCCGCCCACAGACGGTTAATTACTTGCGGCCTTCCGGGTTGCGCTTCCCGAAAAGAATTCCCAGTCCCTGTTCTACGATGTTGCTCGAATTCTGAGCGACACGTTTTGCGGTTTCTTCAATCAGATCACCGCTCATTACTCCGGTCAGCGCTTCCTTAAAGCCATCGCGCACCTCATCCCGAAACTCGGGCTTGAGCTCCCGGCCCGCCTCCAGGACTCCTTCGCGCAATCGTTCTTTCAGGGTTACCGAAAGTTCGTCGAGTTCCTGGTACAGGCGATCGCGCAGGACAATCCGGAATAGCAGGTAGGCAAAGAGAAGGGTAAGCAGACTGGAAACGAAGGCGGTGATACCCGCCACAAACAAAAGTTCCTGGCTCATCCGACATCGCCTCCGGACCGTAGACTGAGACCCGAGAGCAGATCGGTCAAGGTATTTTGACCGTCGCCCTCGGTTTCCCGGAGGACCCATTCCAGGCAGTTCTCTGGAAGCTCATCGAGAAAGCGGGACGGCTCAACCTGAATCCGTTCTCCAAAGCGTCGGCGGCTCGAAGCGCCCGTAAGCCAGAGTTCTTTGCGCGCCCTGGTAATGCCGACGTAGAAAAGCCGCCGCTCTTCGTCCAGAGCGCTTTCCGATTCTTCGATACTGCGCGGGGCCGGGAAAACCCCTTCCTCAAGGCCCGTCAGAAAGACGACCGGGAATTCCAGTCCTTTGGAGAGGTGAAAGGTCAACAGCTGCACGCGACCGCGCGGGTCGTCGCTGTCCTGGTCCTGGGCCAGGAGGCTCAGACGGGCCAGAAACTCAAAGAGCCCCGGCGGTTCGGGCCCTTCGTGGTTGTCCTCAAAGAAGGCCAACATATTTGTCAGCTCCGAAAGGTTGAGCATGCGCGCGCGAACGACGCGATCGTTGTCGCCTTCTCTGCGGAACTCCGATTCGAAGTTCAGTTCGGAAATCAGGGCCGCCAGCACCTGGGCCAGGGGGCGCGTTCGGGTGAACTCTTTGCGGTATTTGCGCAGGAGCTCAAGAAACTCATGCATGGCCGCGATGGTGTCCGGGCGGACTCCCGGCAACAGTCCGGGTTCGGACTCAATGTCCTCCAGTACGCTATTCAGCCCACCCCGGGCGCTCACGGGACGCGAGTTCATGTACTCACCGATTTTTCGCCAGGTTGTATCGCCGATGCCGCGGCGGGGGCGATTGATGATGCGCGAGAGCGCCACTTCGTCGGCCGGGTTGGCGATGGCGCGCAGGTAGCCAATCAGGTCCCGCACTTCTCGACGATCAAAGAAGCGATAACCGCCCACAACGTGATGCGGAATGTTACGCTTCCGGAGTTCCTGCTCAAAAGCTCGCGACTGAAAGTTCGTACGGTAGAGTATGGCAAAATCGGCCGGGCTGAGTTTTTCGCGCACCATGGCTTCTTCAATGCGGTCGGCGATAATCTGCGCCTCGCGCTCTTCGTCAGCGCCGATGGCGGCCCGCAGGGGAGGACCGTTGCCGGCCGTGGCCCGCATCCGCTTCTGGACCCGAATCTGGTTGTGGGCTATGACCGCGTTGGCGGCTTCGAGAATCTGTCCGGTGGAGCGGTAGTTCGTCTCCAGCCGCACGACATGGGCCCGGGGATAGTCCCGTTCAAAGCCCAGAATAATACCTACGTCCGCGCCGCGCCAGCCGTAGATGGCCTGATCGTCGTCGCCCACAACACATAAGTTGCCGGGTTCGCCGACCAATAAGCGCATCAGCTCGTACTGCACCGGATTTGTGTCCTGGTATTCATCGACCAGAAAATAGCGCCATCGGCGACGATACTTTTCGAGCACCTGCTTTTTGGAACGCAGCAGGCGAAGCGGCAACAGCAAAAGGTCATCGAAGTCAACCGCATTCATGGAACGCAGAGCTTCTTCGTAACGCCGGAAGATGCGTTCGAACAGATCCGGCTCGTAGTTCAGATTGCGGTCCTCCGCGAAAAGAGCCGGTGGCTGGCCCGAATTCTTACACAGTGAAATCCAGAACAGTGTGCCGTCTGCTTTGATGCTCGACGGGTCCAGGCGAAACTCACGATAAATGTCGGAAAGTACGTTTTCCAGATCGTCGGGCGGCATGATCGAATACGGCTTTCGAAAGCCGGGCAAATGTTCGATCTCGTGCGACAAAATCCGATGGCCGAGGCTGTGAAAAGTCGAGACCACCATGCCCCGCAGGGCCGGGCGTCCGGTTAGACCCTCGAGCCTGGTGCGCATTTCTCGCGCGCTCTTGTTTGTAAACGTGACCGCAACGATCGCGGAGGACGGAATTCCTTCGGCGAGCATTTGGACCACCCGTTCGGTGATCACGGTGGTCTTGCCGCTGCCGGCCCCGGCCAGAATCAAAAGCGGACCGTGGACGCGCGCGACCGCTTCAGCCTGCTCCGGGTTTAGGGCCCGGGACCGGCTCTTCTTTTTGATCTGGCGACCGGCCGCGGGCTTCATGCGAAGGGACATAATTCGGCGGCCGGAAGGGTGGGGCAACTCGAAAAGCGTGCGATGCGCTCAGGGCTGCGTAAGCTGACAGCGATTGGGACAGAAGTCATGGTCGCCCGTGACCTGGATGGTGCAGGATTCGGGTTCCAGAAGCTCAATCAGGGCAACCCGGGCGGCGCCGGCACAGGCCGCGTCTGCAGTCCAAACGGGCGCGGGACGGGCGGCTTCGGTGCGAATGTGCTGTGCCTCCGGCGACATGCGGGCGGCCGCTTCGCTCAGGAAGAAAGCCACGACCCCGACCAGGGAAAGCGAAAGCACACAGAGCCCCGAGAGGAGTGCCTGTCGCGGGCGGAACGCGGGCGCCAGGCCCAGGAGAAAAAAGAGGGCGCAGGGAACCACCCAGTCGCCGCGTTCGTGCACGGCCGGGTCTGCAAAAAAACAAAGAAAGAGAACATTCGAACAAAATATCAGGCCCGCAAGGACCAGCAGGCGACGCGAAACAGTCGATAGGTTCTGAAATCCAACGCGCAGCACCAGGAGCAGGGGGATGGTGGCAATGAGAACAAGGCCGAGAGCTGCCACCGAAAATGACGAGCGCATGGCGGTGAGTAGCGGTACTCCGAGGCCGCCGGCGATCAGGACAAACAGATAGATCACTCGATCGCGGGCCGACAGAGGCAGCAGGAATTCTGCGTATTCCGTCGCCGGGGACCGCAGGCTGGCAGCCAGGGAAGTGAACGCATCCATATCGCGGTAGAAGTCTTCCAGCAGGGAAAGCGCCAGGATCGAAGCGGCCGCCGCGAGCGCATAGACCGCAACTCGCTTCCACCAATCTCTGGTTCCGGAGATTGGCCAGACCACAAAGACCAGCCCCAGACCAAGAATCCAGAATGCTGCCGACAATCCCATACTCAAGGACATCGCGGCAGACAGGGCGGCCGCGATCAGGTAGGTATTGCGGGGTTGCGCCGAAAAACGCACAGTCAGCGCGGTGCTCAAATAGGCAAAGGCAATTGCCGGGACATTGTCTTCAAGAACCAGAAGCAGGTACGCATTCGACGGGTTTAAGATAGCCCAGGCTGTGAGCGCAAATGGAAGCAAGATGCCACCGGCCAATCGCCGCGTAATGTAAAGCGCGCTCATTCCGAGCAGCATTAGATGCAAAAAGAAGAATGCCTGAAGCGCCTGAAGTCCTTGCAGTCCGACGAGGGCGCCCAGATGCAGGGCTCCGCTCAGATAGGTGGAGCAGGCGATATGAAAGGGGCGTGGCTCCTGGACATTGTATCCATAATGCGTCAGCACCATGGTGGCCGTATCCCAATCCATGTCCGTGGCGAAGCGCCCGGAAAAGGCCGCGCACGACACGGCGGCCGCGAGCAATGCGCAGAAAACGGCGCCTGCCAGAAAGAAGCGGGCTTCACCGCCGGCGGCCCCAGGCGCTGTCATTGGGCGTGCGACCACCTGGAGTCGCCTGCTCTCATGAACCAGATGCGGAGGCGAGTTCGTGTAGTGGGGTGGGGACGGCAATTTTCAGGCGCACCTGAAAGCGAGACCGACCATCGCCCTGTTCGTATTCCAGCTTCGCCGAACCGCCGCCAGAGACGGACGAAAGCGCGGCTTCGATATCGTCTCGAAGGGCCTCAAAACTGGCTGGCTGGTTCGGCACCAGCAAACGGTCATTGGCGAGAATCAAGGCGTCGTTCAGTTGGAAAGTCAGTTTGCCTTTGTATTCCGGTTCGCTTTCGAGTCGCTTTGCCGCCCGGATTGCACGCCGAAGCGCCAGAGAAATCCGTTCCTTGTTTGTCCCTTCCACGCGTGTGCGCTGATTGTAAAGCAGCCCCAGGCGATTTTCGGCGCCGAACTCCAGGCCATAAAAGGCTTCGTGACCGATCAGCATGATCCCCGGGCCTGCCGGAACATGGGCGTAGTCGGCCACATCAAGCAGCAACTCCTCCGTGAAATCGCCGCTTTGAATCCAGCGATGAAAGACTCCGGCTGCCGGCTGGAGCGTCACGCCGTCGTGCTTCGCCGCGAAGATCTTAATATTTATGTGTTGTAGTTCCATAGGGCCTCAACGGGGGACAGAGTCAGCGCGCGCTGCTTACCAGGGTCTGCAATTCTTCACCCAGCCGCTGATAACAGCTGTGGCAGGCCTCGATAAAGAGGCTGGCTTCTTCAATGCGGTGGTGAGCAGTCTCGTCGCTGAAGGATTCGGGCGCCGCCGCATGCGCGTCGAGCAGGTACTGGGCAAACTTGTTGCCCGCGTAGCGGTCTGCAAATCGCCCCGGATTGACCAGCCGTTTGTTGAACTCCTGCACGATGCGTTCCGGATCTTCCGGCACGTCAAAAAAGGAAGCCCGCACCAGGCCGCGGGCGGCCTGGATCATGCTTTCATAGGCCTTCTGACCGGCAGCCTGGTGCTGGCCTTCGTCGAGCAGTATCTGGCCTTCGAACACCATACGCTCCGCCTCGGAAAGATCCATATCGACCCGGGTCACGACTTCTCCGGCACATTCACCAATGCCCATGTCTCCGGTTGTGTATTCACGTGGATCGCCCCAATCACTGTAGAAGCTCTTGTTTTCGTCGTAGGCCGGGACCTCGGCCAGGTCGGCCAACAGCTGCTTGATTTTTGCCTTCCCGGTTCGTTTGACGAACTCGGGAAACGTTTCGCTTTCCAGACGATCGCTGCGATACGCGTCAGTCATGCGTTTGATGACTTCTGGAATATTTTTCGACGGCACGGCCAGTATGGCAAGGCCGTACGAGCCGGCGTTGTTCTGCCATTGGCCGCCGACGACGACCTGGAAGTGCGGCACGGTGCGTCCGGCAATCTTACGGCTGACGCCGTAGAAGCCCAGATCGGCCACGTGATGCTGGCCGCAGGAGTTGAAGCAGCCACTGACCTTTATGCGTAACCCATGAATCACGTCATCGACGCCGATATCGCCGCTTTCAAAACGATGGCGGAGCTCACCGGCCAGTCCCCGGGAAGCCGATATCCCCAGCTTGCAGGTGTCCGTTCCGGGGCACGCTACAATATCGGTAATGGAGCTGGCCCCAATTTCGGCCAGGCCGGCTGCTTTGAGATCGGCATACAGGGTCGGAAGGTCGTTCATGGCCACCCAGCGCAGCACCAGATTTTGTTCGACCGTTGTGCGAACGGTGTCCTTGATATACTTGCGGCAAATATCCGCCAACTGGCGTAACTGGGTGCTCGTGATGTCTCCCAGCGGAAGCTTGATGGTGACCGTCGCATAACCAGCCTGGCGTTGTTCATAAACGTTGCCCTTCAAAAACAGATCAAAGCCTTCCGCACGATGGCCATTCAGACTGCCGGCCTCTTTGAGCGGACCTTCGTTGTAGTAAGCGTTCAGGTCGCCGAGGTACTCCGTCCAGCGCGCATCTTCCGGCAGAATCTTTCGCTCTTCGAGCACAAGTCTGATGAACTCTTCGATGCCGAGGCTCTGAATGAGAAACTTTACCCGGGCCCGCGCACGGTTCTTCTTTTCTCCCAGCCGGGCAAATACGCGACCGACCGCCTGGGCCATGGGCAGGAGTTCTTCGACCGGAATCCATTCGGCCAGCACCCGCGCCTGATAGGGGACGGCGCCCAGTCCGCCACCGACAAACACCTTGAAGCCGCGCTTCTCGACACCGTTCTCGGTTTTGGTTGCGGCGAGCAATCCCATGTCGTGCAGACCGGTTAGGCCGCAGCCTTCATGGGCGCATCCGGAAAAGGCGATCTTGAATTTACGACCCATGTCCTGAACGTCGTCGTGGCCCAAAAGAAAGTAGGCGAGGGCCTTCGCGTACGGAGTCACATCGAAAGTTTCGGTTTTACAGACACCGGCAATGGGACAGGCGGTCACGTTCCGCATGGAGTTGCCGCACGCTTCGCGGGTCGTAATGCCGACCGCGGCCAGGCGGCGCATGAGAGCCGGCGTGTCATCTATATGAATAAAGTGTAACTGAAAATCCTGACGGGTTGTCACATGGGCGATGGAATCGCTGTATTCTTCGGCAACATCGGCCAGGGTTTCGAGCTGTTCGATGGTCAGGCCGCCAAACGGAATTTTGATGCGCATCATGCCGGGCGCATCCCAGACGGTCGTTGGCCCCTTGGTCAGATCCCGGTATTCGGTCGGGAAAACCAGGCTTCGCACCTGCTTGCCGTCGTGGCGCTGGCCGTTGTCATAACGTTGACCGTAGGCGCCCCGTCGCAGTCGCGTTTCGGCGAAGAGCTTTTCGTCCAGCTTGCCCTGTTTGCGCAGTTCAATCTGAGTTTCAAAGATGTCGACTTCTTCGGCGAGGGCGGTCTCAATGCTACCTGACAGCTTCTCTTTCCAGTGTACGTTACTTGCTTTCATAGTGTTTCACTTTCCCGCGTGCCTACCGTGGCGGGCTGGCCTGTCACCACAGCACACTGTCCAGGAAGGCCTCTGCCGGGCTTCAGTCCAGCCGTTTTTAGTATTCCGATAGACATACCAGGAATGCCTGCTCATGCAAGCGCCGCTTCCAGCAATCGGCGACTTGCGGGGCTCAGATCGAGGGCCAGGGCCGCCTCTTGCCCGCGCTCGCTCATCTTGGCCCCGGTCTTCTTCAGAATCTCAATGACCCGCTCGCTTTCATGCCGGGCGGAAAAATCTTCCAGGTAGTGTTGAAGAAACACCAGGCAGGCCACGTCTTCCAGCGCCTGGGTTTCCGGGTCCTCTCGCAGGGCTTTCTTCTGCACCAGGTGCTGAACGCGCCCAATGAGTTCTTCATCGGCCCCGAGGCTTTGAAGTATTTCCCGCAGGCGTTCCGCATGGCGCCTTTGCAGTTCGGTTCGCCAGCGATGGTAGCCAGCCCGACCGGGCGGGTAGTCTGAGCGTGGAAGCTTCCAGCGTTCAATGTGCTGGCCACGGACGGCAATCTGGAGGGCCGGGCCGGCCTCCGGATAGAGACCCTTCAGGCAGGCCGTCATACGTTGGCCGTAGATCAGTGCGGCCGGTGCGCTCTCACCTTCCGGATCCGCGCCATTGGCCGCATCAATTCTGGCAAACACTTCCTGAATAAAGGCCTCCGTCACCGCCGGGCCTCCGACGGTGATGAAAGCCCGTGACGAACGTAAAAGTGCGTTGAACTCTGATCGTGCTCGAATAATGTTCCGCAATGAATATTGAAGGGCTGAGTGTGGCCGACTTCAACTGGATTCGCGAACACATTTACGATTTCTGGGACAGCGAAGAGATGGTGGAGTTCCACCACAGTATCTTCGTGCGCGAGTTTCGGGAAACGGCCTTCGTCATTCATGACCCGCGCGAAAAAATCGTGGTGGCTTACCTTCTGGGACTGCTGCCTCCGGGCCGCGACTATGGGTACGTGCATCTGGTCGCCACCCATCGGCTGCATCGACGGCACGGCCTGGCCGGAGATTTGTACGAGCATTTTTTTGAAATCTGCCGGAATGCCGGTCTCAAACACGTGCGGGCCATCACCAGAATTCGCAATCATGCTTCTATCGCTTTTCACCGGGAGCTGGGTTTCCTTCGCGCCGGCAATGTCTTGAGTGGGGGTGTGCCCGTAGCCCGGAACTACTCCGGCCACGGAGAAGACCGCTATCTTTTCATCAAGGATCTCTGAGCTCAATCGACCTGAATCATGCCCCCGGCCACGGTGCTGTTGCTGCCTTCATCAATTAGAATGAAGGAGCCGGTGCGGTGATTGACGCGATAATCATCGAAACAAACCGGCCGCTGGGTCCGAATGCGCAGGCGGGCGATGTCGTTTAGCTCAAGCTGTTCGATGCCGGTCTCCTCCTCAAGAGTATGAATATTTACCCGATGCTCAATGGATTCAATGCGCGCTGAAACCCGTTGGGCATTGATTTGAAGCAGATAACGATCCCGCGGTTTGAGCGGCTTTTCATCCATCCAGCAGATGTTCACGCTGAGTTCCGATGAGAGTCTGGGCAAATTGTCCGCCGGCACAATAATATCTCCGCGACTGATATCGAGTTCGTCCGCCAGACGCAGGGTAACGGACATGGGCGCCCAGGCCTCTTCCAACTCCGTTCCAAACGAGTCGATGGCGGCCACGCTGCTTTCCAGGCCGGCCGGAAGCACGCGCACCCGCTCACCGCGGCGCACGGCGCCCGAAACAACCTGACCGGCGTAACCGCGGTAATCGGGATACTCGGCGCTTTGAGGACGAATCACCCATTGCACGGGAAACCGGGTGTCGCGTTGATCAATGTTGCTTTCGGTCGGGACCGATTCCAGATGCTCCAGAAGAGTGGGGCCATCGTACCAGGGCATGAATTCGGAACGGCGCACCACGTTGTCGCCTTCGAGGGCGTTGACCGGTATACAGCGTACGTCTTCAAGGCCCAGGCGGCTGGCCATCGCGCGAAACTCGGTGCGAATTTTCTGAAAGACTTCTTCGGAATAATCCACCAGGTCCATCTTGTTTATGCAGAGGACCATCTGCGGGACGCCAACCAGCGAGGCCAAAAAGCTGTGACGGCGCGTTTGTTCTATGACTCCTTTTCGGGCATCCACGAGCAGCACTGCAAGCGACGCCGTGGAAGCCCCCGTGACCATGTTGCGGGTGTACTGCACGTGGCCCGGCGCATCGGCGATGATGTATTTGCGTGTGGGCGTGGAGAAATATTTATAGGCGACATCGATGGTGATGCCCTGTTCGCGCTCGGCCTTGAGTCCGTCGGTCAGAAGCGCCAGATTCAGACGTTCGTCGCCCTTGCGTTCGCTCGACTGCCGAATGGCTTCGAGCAGGTCCACCTGGACGGCTTCCGTGTCCAGGAGCAAACGGCCAATGAGCGTGCTTTTGCCATCGTCGACGCTACCGGCGGCAATGAATCGCAACAATTCCATAACTTTAGAAGTAACCCCCGCGTTTGCGGTCTTCCATCGCTGACTCCGAGCGTCGATCATCGAGCCGCGCTCCGCGCTCGGTGATTTTGCTGGTTACGATTTCGTCGATGATCTCCTGGACATTCGAAGCCGCGGATTCCACCGCGGCCGTGCAGGTCATATCACCGATGGTTCGAAAACGAATGGTCTTCTCGGGAGTCGGTTCGCCGGCGTCCTTCCATATAAAGTCCGATATCGGAAACAGCTGGCCCTGACGGGTGATTACCGGGCGCTTGTGGGTGAAGTACAACGAAGGCACTTCGATCTCTTCGCGCTGGATGTAACGCCAGACATCCAATTCGGTCCAGTTGCTCAGCGGAAAAACACGCACATTCTCGCCTTTGCGGATGCGGCCATTATAGAGATTCCACAACTCGGGACGTTGCAATTTGGGGTCCCAGGCGCCGAAGTCGTCGCGCACCGAAAAGATGCGCTCTTTGGCGCGGGCCTTCTCTTCATCGCGACGACCGCCCCCGATGCAGGCGTCGATTTCGCGTTCCTCAATGGCGTCCACCAGGGTGACCGCCTGGATGGCATTTCGGCTGGCGAACTTGCCGGTTTCTTCCTGGGCCCTCCCCTTATCGATCGAGTCCTGGACGTAGTTCACGAGCAAACGCAGCCCGAAGCGCTCCACGAGCCGGTCCCGAAACTCGATAGTTTCCGGAAAGTTGTGCCCGGTGTCGATGTGCAAAAGCGGGAAGGGCATCTGGGCCGGAAAGAAAGCCTTCCGGGCCAGGTGAACCAGGGTGATGGAGTCCTTGCCCCCCGAAAACAGAAGCACCGGCTTTTCAAACTGGGCCGCCGTCTCGCGCATGATATGGATGGCTTCGGACTCGAGGTGATCGAGGGAATCAAGGTGGGCCCGCGTGGGCCGGCCCTGGTTTTCTGTATGCACACTCATACGCTTGGCTGCTTCGAAGCCCTTTCCCGGGCGCAGTTCAAGAAAAGCACCGACCGGGCCGGGTCAAATCTTTTCCTGGTATTCCTATCAGGAAAGTATGATTTCCCGATTGACTGCCGGAGGGCCACTCCTTTGCTTAGAAATGGCAGAGGTCCGCATGGCGCCCATCCCGGAAATCATTATTGAACGGCCCAAGCGGGCTGTTTCGAGCCGTTGTCCCGGGAGCCATCGCGGGGCGAAGGGCCCCGGGGCCTGCTATGCAGGCGCGGGAGGAGACCGATGACACCTCTGATGCGAGCGCACGAACTGGCCGCGGACTGGAACGCGCGTTTTCAGGGAGCACCGGCCCTGGATGTCCTGCGAGCGGCCTACGCTGAGTTCGGCCGCGAAATTACCCTGGCGTCCAGTTTTGGACCCGAAGATACGGCTCTGATTGACCTGGCCTGCCAGGCCACCGATCGTCCGCGGGTATTCTTTCTCGATACCGGGCGTCTGCACGAAGAGACCTACGAAATTCTGAACAGCGTGCGCGATCGCTATGGCCTGAATATCGAGTTGTTTTTTCCGGAATCGAGCGCCGTCGAAAGCCTGGTGCGCAAGAAGGGCCCTTTTTCTTTCTATGAGAGCATCGAAAATCGCCGGGAGTGTTGCGGTATTCGCAAGGTCGAACCCCTGGGGCGAGCCCTGGCGGGGGCCCGGGCCTGGATCACGGGTCTTCGGCGCGAGCAATCGGTCACGCGCACCGACGTAGAACTCGTCGAAGTGGACGAGACTCACAACCACATTCTGAAACTGAACCCGCTGGTCGACTGGACATACGAAGACGTGGTCAGTTATCACGAAGAGCGGCGCATTCCCATGCACAGTCTGGTGGGAAAGGGGTATCCGAGCATTGGCTGCGCCCCCTGCACACGCGCCATCCAGCCGGGCGAAGACCAGCGCGCCGGTCGTTGGTGGTGGGAAGCGGACGATAGCAAGGAGTGTGGCCTGCACGTGGACGAAAGCGGCCAGATAACCCGGGCAAGCGGAAAGGCGAACTCATGAGTGCTCCCTTATTCGGTGGGCCCGTTCATTCAGGCTGTGTGTATCTGGTGGGCGCCGGTCCGGGGGACCCGGGGCTTCTGACCCTGCGCGCAGCCGAAATTCTTGCGCGCGCCGATCTGGTGCTTTTCGACCGCCTCGTGAATCCGGCGATTCTGGACCAGGCTTCCCGGGCGCGGCTGTGCGCCGTCGGCAAAGAGGGCGGCAGGCCGTGTCGCAACCGTCAACATCGCATACAGCAAATGATGATCGCCGCCGCGCACCGGGGTTTGGTGGTGGTCAGGCTCAAGGGCGGAGATCCGTTCGTGTTCGGCCGTGGCGGAGAGGAAGCGCTGGCGCTTGTGCAGGCCCGCATTCCGTTTGAAGTTGTGCCCGGTGTGAGTTCTTTTTATTCGGTGCCCGCCGCGGCCGGAATCCCGGTCACCCACCGGGGCCTTTCCACGGCCTTTGCGGTGTTTACGGGTCATGAGGCCGAGTTCGGCAGTTCCGGCATTCCCTGGGATCTGGCCGCACGCATTCCGACTGCGATTTTTCTCATGGGTGTGCGTCGGTTACCCCAGATTGTTGAAGAACTGGTGCGGCACGGTCGCGACCCGGCTACACCGGTGGCCGTAATCGCGCGCGGAACGCGCAAAGATCAGGAAGAACGGACCGGCAACCTGAAAGACATCGTCGAGCGTTCGCGCGGACTGCAGGCTCCGGCCACAATCGTCGTGGGAGAGGTGGTCCGGTTAGGAGCCGTGTTGCACGCTTCTCAAATTTCCGCCGCCCTGGCGGGCATGCCGCGCGGCGCGGTCTAAGCCCGTTTGTCGCGAATATAGAAACGACCCGTCATGGGATCGAAGTAGATTTCGCGCGGTTCCCTCGCGGTTTGCCCGGGAGCCTCGTCGCGCCGGGGGTTGATGACCTTTTCCTGGCGTTGGTAAGTGTCGGGGCGCTGGTTGCGCATGAGACGTTCGAGCATGCGGCGCGCCATTTCATCGTGCCTTTGGCGGGCCTGTTCGTGAGCCGCACGTCGGGCTTCGTAATCGCCCTGAAAACGCCGCTCGATTTCTTCGCGCGGAATAAAATAGCGCGTAAACAGGAAGCCGGCGACCAGGCCGCCCAGATGACCCCAGTGCGAAATGCCCTGGGCGGTTCCCATCAACTGCATGACCACGGAGAATATGCCGATGCCGATCGCCAGGGTGCGCGCTTTGATGGGAATCACAAAGAACAAGAGCATGCGCGCGTTGGGTGTGATGATCGCCAGAGCTCCCAGAAGACCCAGGAGCGCGCCGGAAGCGCCCATCGTGGGATAGTTTGTGTCGGACTGCAACAGGACCACGAGCAACGAGCCCCCGAGGCCCGACACCATATAGAGCGCGAGGAAACGCATGGCGCCGATAGCGCGCTCCAGAAAAAGACCAATGCTCCAGATGCAAATCATGTTAAACAGGATGTGCATGATGCCGACGCTTTCTCCGGGTGCGGCATGCAGAAAGGTGGACGTAACCGGTTGCCAGATTTCCCCCGCAAACACCCGCGAAGGCAGAAGCGCGAGGTGCTCGCGCAAGAATACCATGAACTCGGGTCCCCAGAGCGCCGGAACCACAAAGTAGAGCAGGGCGTAAACGATGACGTTGGCCAGAACGATCGCCCGGGTAACGCTGGGTGTTTTCATACAGGCATAGTATAGGCATTGACCCGCCCGGCGGAGAGGAAGAACTGACAGCCGCCGCTGGCCAACGGTTCAGGCTGGAGAGACGCGCCCATGAGTATAGAAGTTTTTCTGGAAGCGGAACTGCCGCGTTTACAGGCCCGCGGCGCGCGGGTCGGGCTTCTGACCAACCAGACCGCATACGCTTTTTCCAGACAGGCCTATCTCTTTGAACTGCTTGCGCGGGGCGGCGTACTCAGAAGGGTTTTTATTCCCGAGCACGGTCTTTTTGCGGAGCTCCAGGATCAGGTGCCGCTCCAGTCGGGGCAGATCTATCGCGAGCTTTCTTCGGATGATTCGCTGCGAGGCGTTGATTTTGTGTCTCTGTATCAGGATGTGGAAGAAAGCCTGGTGGCGTCGCGTGACGTGCTCGAAGACCTGGATGTAATTCTCATCAACATTCAAGATGTCGGAAGCCGCTACTATACTTTTGCCACCACGGCCAGCTATCTTTTCGAATCTCTGAAAGAACACAGGCTTTCGCCCGAGCTGCTGGTGATTGATCGCCCCAACCCGGCCGGCCGGCAGGTCGAAGGCAGTATTCTCGCAGAGAACTTTGCGTCGTTTGTGGGCCGGCCGGGCTTGCCGCATCGCCACGGGCTTACCCTCGGAGAATTGGCTCGTTTTTTTGCGGCCGACCTGAAACTCGAACTGCCCCTGAAAATCATTCGCGATCCGGCCGCTATGGAGCGCAGCCTGAAATCGCCTGCCACGCAATTGTCCACCTGGCACATTTCACCGTCTCCGAATATGCCTGGCCCCTTTACGCCGCTCGTCTATTCCGGCCAGTGCCTGCTGGAGGGCACGAACCTGAACGAAGGCCGTGGCACGACCCGGCCCTTTGAAATCTTCGGGGCGCCTTACCTGCAGTTCTTGCATCGTTTGCCGGCCTCGGAATGGCCCCGGGCCCACGGGGCGGTTTTGCGCGCACTTCGTTACGTGCCGACTTTTCACAAATTCGGCGGCCAGGTTTGCTCGGGTTTTCAAATTCATCTGACCGGCGAACAGTATCACAGTCTGGCGCACAGCCTGCGCATTCTGTCCTGGGTTCGAAAGCACGCTCCGGAAGACTTCGCCTGGCACAGCGGCGTTTACGAATTTCGTTCGGACCGGCCGGCCATCGAAATTCTGGCCGGTGATAAGATGCTCCTGGATTATTTGCGAGGCGATTCGCCGGACTTTGGCCCGGTTGCCGGGTATCTAAAAAGTGCCGAGCAGGCCTGGATCGAAACGGCCGGCGAGTTCTTGTTATATCCCGTGCCGCTGACGCGGGTTGCTTGCGAAGCCCCGTGAGAAGAACAACCAGGGTATGGCAATCGCGCCGTCGCACTCCGCAGCAATGGGGGCATAGCGACGCGGCGGACCGTTAGTCGCAACTTCGACTGGCGCTGTGCGTTCGAAGCGAACTTACAGAAAAATCATCCGCCGACGATCAGTTCGGTGGGCGCGCCTGGTCGATTTCTTTAGTATGTAGCGTGTTCGAGTTCGATACGTACAACCTGCTCCTCACAGCAATCGTAACTGTTCTTCTGCAGGCCATCATGTTCGCCTTTGCCATGCGCCTGAAGACCGATCACTTCACCGACATTACGTACGCCCTGACGTTTCTAATTCTCGCGCTCGGTTTACTGTACTGGAGTCCCATGCACGCCCGTCAGCTCTTGCTTGCGGCTTTGATCACCCTCTGGGCGTTGCGCCTGGGTGGTTACCTGTTATACCGCATCACGAAGATCGGCAAAGATGATCGCTTCGACGGACGGCGTGAAGACTTCGTGCGCTTCCTGTCTTTCTGGACCTTTCAGGCAATTGTGATCTGGATCACTATGATTCCGGCCACGATGGCGCTTTCGAGTGATTCGCAACCCGGGAAGATCGCGTTGGATTATCTGGGCGTATTTGTAGCGCTGGCTGGTCTTCTGATTGAGGCGGTCTCTGACCAGCAGAAGTTTCGCTTCAAGAACGATCCGGCCAACCGTGATCGATGGATCGAAACCGGCCTCTGGCGCTACTCCCGCCATCCCAACTATTTCGGCGAGACCCTGTTCTGGCTGGGGATCTTCGCGTTGGCGGCCCGGGCGCTACCCCCGGGTTGGGCCTTTTTGATCGGGCTTTCTCCGCTGTTTATCGCGATGATGCTGCTTTTTGTCAGCGGCATCCCGCTGCTCGACGAAAAGGCCATCAAACGTTTTGGGCACCTGCCCGCGTTTCGTGAATACCGAAAACGGACCAGTGTCTTCGTGCCCTGGTTTGTAAAAAGCTGAAAGCAAAACTCCTTGCGATGGGACCAGGCCTGCGCAGACTGGGGCGGGAGCAGCAAGATGCGCTACAGCGAGAATCTCTTTTCAACCGGCATTACCATTATACTGGCCCTGGTTACTGCGGCCATGGGGCTCATGGCGATCGTACAGCTTATTGTGGGCCCGCTCGGCAGCAAGCCGGCGCCGGACTGGATGCTCTGGGGCATGACCGGACTTTTTCTTCTGATCACGATCAACTTCAGCGTGTTGCGCCTGCGCGTGGATACCGAAGGCTTTCGCGTTTCCTACGGCGTCTTTTCGCTTCGTATTCCCCGAAGCGCCATCGTTTCGGCCGAGCTGGATCAAAAAGGGGCCTTCTACGGTTGGGGCATTCGCATTGGTCGCTACGATGGCGACTGGTGTTGGGTTTATAACGTCATCGGGGGCCCGCGCGTGGCCATCAAACGCAGCGAAGGTAAATTCAAACGAGTGCTGGTGTCGACGGCGCGGCCGGAAGAACTGCAAAAGGCCCTGGTCGGCTAGCGACCCCGGTATTGTTGGGGAAGCCTGAAACACATAGGTTTTCGCGCGCGGAAATCTCTACAGTCCAGGTTCGATCGTACGCCCGGTAGCTCGCACTTGTGATCGAGTTTCGAGATTCGATCCGGCGCCTCCAGGTGTCTGGCTCGGGTCGCATCGGTCTGAATTCCCTTGCGGACAGACTGCGTGATCAGATGGCCGGATCGCAGGCCTTTGAATTGGAATCCGGGCCCTGGGTCTGGTTTGTGCTGGCTGGCATTGCCCTGTTGGGGGCGCCGGGCAGCCTGGGCGGCATTTCTGCAATCCATACGAAAGCCACACGCGATTCACAACAAGGCGCTGGGGGTGGCTGACAATCCTTGACCGCTGAGATCCGCCCCGCAAGCTCAGCGGCCGCCTGAGCATAAGGCCATGATTGCAAACAACTACTTCAGCGATGATCCCGAGCTGGTTTTGTTCTTCGAGCATCTGGTGGACTGGAAAGCGGTCGTCGCGGCGACTGAGGGAAAGGATTTTTTCGATCACCGGCGGTATGCCGAAACCGGAGACGAACGCTTCGCTCTGGCGCCCTCGAATGTGGCCGAGGCAGTGGATCTGTACCGGTCCACGCTGGAATCGTTGGGAGAGTTCTGTGGCAAAGAAGTTTCGCAGATCGCGCCGACTCTGGATCGTGCGGGGCTGACCTTCGAAAGTGGCCAGGTGCGCTTTCCGCCCGAAGCCGTAAATCTGTTCGAGCGCTATCGTAAGACCGGTTTGATTCCTTATGCCGTGCCACGCTTTGCGGGTGGCCTGGGACTTCCGACAACGATCGCGGCTTTCTATTCGATGATTATGGGACGCTCGGATGCCAGCTTTTGTATGACGCAAAACCTCACGAATCTGGCGCAGATCGTTACGCGGTACGGCACCGAGGAGCAAGCCGCGCACTTCGCGGCGCCGGCGGCCACCGGGGAGACGCTGTTCGCCATGGCTTTAAGCGAACCCGACTTCGGTTCCGACCTGAGCAACGTACGCACAACCGCGACCCGGCAAGCGGACGGCAGCTATCGCATCACCGGAACCAAACGTTTTATTTCCCAGGGTTGCGGACTGGGACCGTATCCCTCGACACTTCTGACTCTGGCGCGCACGAACTCCCGCAGTGGGGCGCGCGGGCTTTCGGTCTTTCTGGTAAAGGGCAGCGATGTGGAGATCGCGGGCATCGAGCGCAAGATGGGCATTCACGCTTCGCCCACCTGTGAGGTGGTCTACGAGAATGCGCCGGCCCAATTACTTGGCCAGGAAGGGCAGGGCCTGACCCGCTGCACTCTGGGCATGACAAATTTCATGCGCCTGGCTTCGGCGGCCGGCGCTGCCGGGGGTGGGGCGGTGGCGCTTTCGGAATGCGAAAAGTACGCCCGCGAAAGAATTCAGTTCGGTCGTCCCATTGCGGAAATCCCGGCCGTCGCGGCAATGCTGGAGACAATCCGACGTGAAACGATGGCGATGCGGCTGCTTGCGATCGAAACCGCAAGCGCGATCGATCTCTACCAGCACGAGCAGATTCGAATGGAACAGGCCGGCCTGAGCGATCGGGAGATTCGCGGCCACGCAGAGAATCGCTATCGACACAACGTGGCTTCGCTGCTCTCGCCGATCGCCAAGGTCTACTGTTCGGAAACTGCTCTGCGCTGCGCCTCGCTTGCGGTTCAGATTCACGGCGGCGCCGGTTATACCGAAGACTACGACGTGGCCCGACTGTACCGCGATGCGCGCATCAATACAATCTACGAGGGAACCACACAGCTTCTTTCGGGCATTGCCGCCGGTGGCATTGCCGCCGGCCTCGGCGAAGCCGGGACTTTGCGACGCTTGCTGGTCGAGCTGCAGGGCGCCATTCCGAACTATCGAGAGCGCCTTTTGGGACTTCCGGGAATACTCGAAGAAGCGCTGCCGCTCTACCAGAATCTAAAAAGCGGCGTGCGGGAACGTTTTAGCGAAGAACTGGTGATGTTTACCGCGCGCTTGCTCTGCAGCATGCTGCTCGAACGCGCCCACGCACGCCTATCGAGTATACGCAACGCCGATGGGGTGTCTCCGGAACTCCTCGACCGCTGGCAATACGATTGCCGCCTCTATCATCTCGACGGCGGCGCCATGGGTGCCGCGCTCTTGTATCGTTTGAAGAATGTGGAGCAGGCGCGCTGAAACAGATTGTGAGGCGACAAACCAGGACGTGCGGTGCCGAAAACCCAAGACCGCAACTGACCAGCGTGCGCTGGGGAAGCAACTTTCACCGCGACAGGATGTCGCGCAAAAAAGTTCCCCGAGTCACGCGAGCCACACACAATTCGCTCGAACCGAAGGTTCGAGATAAAGCGAATTTTCCACATCTTCACATTCAGAGTAACACCAGCAACCTCGCGGACATTCAACGCGCCTTCATGGGAGATTGAGATGAGTAGAGCATCGATACTTGTATTTTGCGCGTTTTTTTCTGCTCTGCATTGCGATTCAAACGAATTCCTGGCGACGGGACCCCTGTTCGTGGCGGAGCCGGCGGGGGCGCCGCTACTGGACGCGCCCCGGGAAAACGCGCGCATTCTCGCCGAGGTGCCTTTCCGCGCTGAGGTGAAGCTCGTGGACCCCCCGACAAATTTGCGACAGGACTGGTACGCAGTGGAGGTAGCCGGTAGGACCGGTTACATGTCCAGCTACGACCTGATGATGAGCTGGCCGTTGACGCGGGCCGACCTCGCCGGACGCTACATGAGTCAGGAGGAGATCGCGGTACCGTCATTGCTCGTTCTGGAGGCAGACGGCCAGTACACCATGCAGGTGAACCTGTGTACTGGGATGGGCCAGGTCTCGGGAGAATGGGAGCTGTTCAGAAAAAAGGGGACAGGCGACTCAGGCTACTTCCTATTTCTTACCGAAAAGGCGAGTAACTTCCCTAACGTCCGGGAGAACGGAGCGCTATTACTGAGGGTCGAAACAACAGACGAATTGATTTTTCGTGGACTTGCCCCCGGTGGGTCCTACGTGACGGACTTTAACGGTTGTGAAAACGGTACGAGCACTTTTATCCGGGAGACACCGGAGCGCAGCGAGGGACCGGAGTAAACTCAGGAAGAGCTGTTTACGCGTGGACCGGACTCACCGGGATGCGTCTCGCACCCTGCATTGCGAGGAAGGCGAAGGGGGCGCGAAATCAAAAAGAAAACCCGAGCCCACGAGACGAGGGTGCCGCCAACGCGAACAAGCGCGGTTCGCTCTTCTTGTTGACGGCTCAATTCGAGACTTGCGACGCATCGAGAAACAACGACGCGAGAACCAAAGACAAACGCGAACCAACATGCCGCAGAGCCAACTTCCACCGCGCATGGCAAAGTGCGCCTTTCAGGCTGTTTTTACAGGCGCACTTTGAACCCGCCGGTGCGACCCACAGGGAGCGCCGGCTTACTTGGCGCGGAATAACCGGCCGGCGATAGTCTCAAGGCGTGCGGTGCCGAAAACCAAAGACCGCAACTGACCAGCGTGCGCTGGGGAAGCAACTTTCACCGCGACACGATGTCGCGCAAAAAAGTTCCCCGAGTCACGCGAGCCACACACAATTCGCACGAACCGAAGGTTCGAGATAAAGCGAATTGTGCCCTCCGCGGCGCGCATAAAAAGCGCCGCTAAAATGGCGAGCGTCCTCGGGCGGCAATCTTACGCTCGCTCCCGGGTGGTCGCGAGCGGGGGTTCAAAGGTGTGCTTATGCGCACACCTTTGGGGTCGCCAGGGCAAACTGCGAGCGCAGCCGAGCAGTTTGAACTCGCTGACGCGACTCATGGGAGCGGCGGCTTACTTTCGCGCGGTGGCCCCTGGCATCTCCGTTTTTACCCCGCCGGAGGCGCGCCTTCCAGGGATTCTCGATCCAGGCCCGTAATCTCAAGGACAGTTTCCATATCCATGCCGCGCGCGAGCATGGCACGCGCGGTTTCTAGCTTCGCTTGACGTGCACCCTCGGCCTGGCCTTCGGCCTTGCCCTGTTCCCGGCCCTCAACGCGGCCTTTGGCCTTACCTTCTTCCAGAATTTCGCGGTAGATCGGCGATTCGATCATGAGTTCTCTCCTTTTCTTACCGAGAGCCTGAGCCAGCTTACGATTGTGCATCCCGGTATAGATGTCCAATACAGTCAGTAAATCCCATTTCTCTTCATTCGGCAAAGCACTCGTCTCAAGAATGCGCCGGTCGATTTCGTCGACCCGTGCAAGACCGCCCCGCATAAGCACAACGTACGGCAGAAGATGCACGTCCGCCGTCAAAAAATCGGCCGCCTCGAGCTCCCAGAATTTGACCAACCGAAACCGATAGGTCAGGTTCTCTTCGGACACAAAGTCCTTCGCCCCAGCGTGCGGTCGGTTGGGCGCGACCAGATAACATGTGAAGCAGGGCGCTTGCAGAACCAGGCGTCGGGACTGCATTCCCTGTGAGCCGCACATGGCAAAGTGCGCCTCCGTTACTGAGAGTTGAACGCGCAGCGCGAACTCGCCGAAGGCTTAGCTCTGTCGCAACGAACTTCCGTCGCCGAGATATCCAGGACGTGCGGCGTCGAAAACCAAAGACGGCAGCAGACTAACAAGTCGTCGGGAGTAGCTCTCGCCGCGCATGGATGCGCGGAACAAAGCTCCCGAGTCACGCGAGCCCATGGATGGCGAGCGTCCTCGGGCGGCGGGGGTTGCCAGGGGTGGCGCCGGTGCCACCCCTGGCGTATCGGTTTGGCCCCCAGCCGCAACAACCGCTTCGAGACCGCATCGTACTCCATGGTATCATTATAGAATGCGCGTGTGACATGCCGTCTGGCGAGGACCGGGGGCTTGAGCCGGGGCTTTCGCTGCGGGAAGCCGCGAAGGCCAGGGCTTGTTCGAAACCGAAGAACGTGCGGTCTATGTCGGGGACTGGTCCGACGATCGTATGCGAGGTTCGGGCAGCCTGACCGTAAATCTGCCCGACGGCACCGTGCGTTTTTATACCGGCGAGTTTCGAAACGGCCAGATGGCCGGTCGCGGCGTGCTCTTTGCAACCGAGGGCGACTACATGGGTCAACTGCGCGAGAACCAGTACAACGGCACGGACTTTCCCGAAATTCCGAACCGCGAACCTGCGAACCTACCCGGTCGAATGTTGAGTTGACCTGCGACGGCGACGTGCCTCAGTCACTTTTTAGAATCGCAAGAAAGGCCTCTTGCGGAATATCCACGTTGCCAATCTGCTTCATGCGCTTCTTGCCCTCTTTTTGTTTTTCGAGGAGCTTACGTTTGCGCGAGATGTCGCCGCCGTAACATTTCGCGGTGACGTTTTTTCGCAGGGCCGAGATATTTTCGCGCGCGATGACCTTGGATCCCACGGCCGCCTGAAGTGGAATCTGAAACTGATGGCGCGGAATGAGATCCTTGAGGCGCTCGATCAGTACGCGCCCACGCTGGTCGGCCATGGTCGTATGTACTACCATCGCGAGGGCGTCGACGGGCTGGCCATTGACGAGTACGTCCACTTTGACCAGTTTGCTTTCCTGATAACCCTTGAACTCGTAGTCCAGGGATGCGTAGCCGCGGGAAACCGACTTCAGGCGATCATAAAACTCAAAAATCAGTTCCGCCAGCGGAATGCGATAGACCAGCTGCAACTTGCCGTCGTCGAGATATACAATGTTTTCCTGTACGCCGCGCTTCTCCTGAAGCAGGGCCAGGATATTCCCCAGGTAATCCTGGGGCGTCATGATGGTGGCCTGCACGTAGGGCTCTTCCATTTTCGCAATCGAAGCGGGGTTCGGCCAGCGCGAAGGGTTTTCGATTTCGTGTTCTTTGCCTTTGATGTCCGTGATGCGGTACTTGACCGACGGGGCGGTGCTGATAAGATCCAGATCGAACTCACGGGTCAGGCGTTCGGCCACAATCTCCATGTGCAGAAGACCCAGGTAACCCACGCGATAACCGAAACCCAGGGCCGGGGAACTTTCGGGTTCGAAGACCAGGGCCGCGTCGTTTAACTTCAGCTTCTGAATGGCATCCTTCAAGTTCTCGTAGTCTTCGCCGTTTACGGGAAAAAGACCGGCAAAAACCATCGGTTTGGCCTGGCGATAGCCCGACAAAGCCTTCTCGGCCGGTCGCGTGCTCGAAGTCACCGTATCGCCCACCGGCGTGTCTTCGACCGACTTGATACCGGCGATGACGTAGCCGACTTCGCCGGCCACCAATTGGGGCCGCGCATGATGACCGAGGCAGGCGTAACCGAGTTCCGTGACCGTAAAGGACTTGCCCGTGCTCATGATCTTGATGCGGTCCTGCTTTTTTAAGGCGCCGTCGAACAGGCGCACCTTCATGACCGCACCGGCATAGCTATCGTAATACGAATCGTAGATCAGCGCACGCAGCGGCGCGTCGGGTTCGCCCTTCGGCGGAGGTATGAGTCGCGCAATCGCTTCGAGCACCTGCTCCACATTGAGTCCCGTCTTGGCGGAGACCGATAGCGCTTCGGTCGGATCCAGGCCGAGCGTGTTTTCGATCAGCTTCAGGCAGCGGTCCACGTCGGCCGCCGGCAGGTCGATCTTGTTGATCACCGGGATGATCTTGAGATCGAGCTCCATGGCCAGATACAGGTTTGCCAGAGTTTGCGCTTCGACACCCTGAGTGGCGTCTACGATCAAAAGCACGCCTTCGCAGGCTTTCAGCGAGCGCGAAACTTCGTACGTGAAGTCGACGTGCCCTGGAGTATCGATCAGGTTGTACGTGTAGACTTCGCCGGTTTCCTTGCTTGTGTACTCAAAAGTGGCGGAGTTGGACTTAATCGTAATGCCGCGCTCTCGTTCAATGTCCATCGTGTCCAGAATCTGATCGCGACGGGTTCGATCGGTCGTGACTCCGGCCAGTTCCAGCAGGCGGTCGGCCAGAGTGCTCTTGCCGTGATCGATGTGGGCGATGATGGAGAAATTGCGGATAAAAGCGAATCGTGCCGGGAGATCGGCCATAGCGATGCCTGCCAGCTGCAAGACTTCTGAAAGGGCGCGCCCCGGCAAGCCGAATCGCCGCGCAGGCAGCAAGCGGTGGATACCGATCTCGAATTCAGGCTACTTTCCGGCCGGAACAAGGCTATGCCGACCGGCTGTGCCTTTCTATGATTCCGCCCGGCCCAAAACGGCCCCGGGACCGGGCCGCAAACAGGTGTCGGTGAGGCCGGCGCATCGACGCCTATTCTGGCCCGGGCAGAGCCAGCTGCCGTACAACCGGCACAGATTCGCACTCCATCGATCCAGGCGGTACGGTCCGCTATGGCCAGCGACAATCGGGAATGCTACGAAGCCCCGGCGCCAAAACCTCCATTCGCGGAACCTCCCCGGGGCCCCGATCTCGCACCAGGCCCCGATCTCCGTGGGCTTTATTTTCCACCGGGGGCCGAAAGGCGAGGCCGGTTCCCGGGTTTGTCCCGGCTTTCTGATGGGCAGGGTCGACGGGATATGGCCGTCTGCAGAGCGGCTTACGGCTTCCTATCTTCAAAGGATAAGGGCCGTGCCTGACCTCGGTCCAGTTTCCGGGCCCGGCTCGCAGCGCGGTCAACTTCGGGTCCAGTTCTGAGCTGCGAAGTGCGCTTCGGATGCATCAATATGATGCATCGCAGAAAAACCCGCCAGAAGAGCTTTTAGTATTATGCATCATAGTGATGCTGTTCAGGGGTGCATTCGCAGGAAAGACCACCGGGGAGTCCCTGGTCCGGGTTCTCGGGGGCTCTGAGCCGCGAAAAAACCCCAAAAGGCGAGCAGGATTCAACTTTTTTCGGCCTACGGCCGGCGCTGGCACAGTATCTGCAATGCTACTCCCACAAAGAGAAGCACAAAGAGAAGCACAAAGAGTGTTCCATGTAGAAGGCAAGAGCCGGAAGCTGGAATAGATACAAACACATAGAAAAAGCAAAGCTGGAAGAGTAAAAAGAAACAC
Source organism: Spirochaetales bacterium (assembly GCA_024233935.1). GTDB lineage: Bacteria > Spirochaetota > Leptospiria > Leptospirales > Leptonemataceae > JACKOY01. Next base: position 254,131 of record JACKOY010000002.1, read on the forward strand.
ACACAAAGACAAACGAGAAGCCAACAGGAAGAGAACGGCGAAAGGCGATTCCAGGCAGCCAACAGAAAGGGCGCTACGGGAAGAGCGGGGGACCGGCGGGGCAGTGCTCCGCCGGTTTTTATTTGTACTCCGGGTCTCTGTGGGAGGCGTCCAGACCTGTCCCGCCTGGCAGATTTTTTTTGATTCGACTTGGTTTCGGGGGCCGGCCGCATTGCCTGCCCATATGCGTCGATTAGGGGCTCTTTGCTTTGCAATCCTGATGGCCATGGGCGGCGGGGCCTGCACGGCCCGCACCGACTGTGCCGACAACGACGTTTGCCAGGCCAATGGGCTACTTTCTTATCTGTTCCGCATCGTACGGGTCTTCGTAGCCACGGCGGGAACGGACATCTATTATTCGTTTGATGGTTACGACTGGAAAAAGGCGGCCAGTACCGGGACAGCGCAAAACCTGCAGAACGTGACATACGGCGGAGGCATCTTCGTGGCCGTAGGAAACGGCGGAGCCATTGTCTATTCCCGCAATCTTGCCAACTGGACGGCCGCGACCAGCCCTTCGGCCAACACCCTGCGGGGAATTGTCCATGCGCGCGGTTATTTTGTGGTAACCGGCAACAGTGGCGACGTGCTGATCTCAAGCGATGGCGTGAACTGGACCCTCCATACGGTGGGCGCCGCCGTGAACCTGCAGCCGGTCGCCTTTGGGAACGGACTGTTTGTGGTGAATCAAGCCGGCGCAAGCACGGTCTACTATTCGGCCTCGGCCCAGAGTGGCACCTGGCAGTCTTTCAGTTTGGGCTCCATCGCCTTCGGCTACGCCGTGGCGGCCGGTCCCGACCGTTTCGTATTTGCGGACGGTGGCAACACGATCGAAGTCTGGAACTCCACACTCACGGCCTCGCTCGGGTCTTCGGGCACGGCTACGGTCTCTTCCAATGGGCTTGTGCATCGGCTGGATGATTTTTTCTACGCCCCGGGCACCAATCACGTGATCGACCGGTCGGCTTCAGGTACAGATGGGGTCTGGACCAGCATCGCCAGCGGTTGCGCGTCGAACAGCGGGAACATGGCCGGTCTGGCATTCGGCAACGGCGTATTTATCGGAGGTGGAACCGATTCCGGCGCCTCTCGCGTGCTCTGCCGTTCCTCGAGTTTCACCTCCGGTAGCTTTGTGAATATTACTCCTGAGGTCCTGAATCCGGGCTTCACCTCGGTCCACTATCTGACAACCGACCCGCTGATCTTCTGAGAGAGAAGGCGGGGGGCTGTGGCGAAATCACGGTCCAACAAGAGTCCGGTGTGCGGACAATCACGCACCCGCATTGCCCGTGTACGCCATCGAACGAAACAAGGGAGACTGGTCTGCCGGTCGCTTTGTTCATTGACAGCGTGTTGCGCGCTCAGTCTTCGGTAAGGCACCAGCGGTGGCTTCGTCCCCGCTTCAGACCAATCAGGAAGAGACATTCATGACCCATAAGCAAGAAACGATTGCACTACATGGCGGCCAGGCGCCCGACCCAACGACCAATTCGCGGGCAGTGCCGCTCTATCAGACCACATCGTACGTATTTAACGACACCGATCACGCAGCAAACCTGTTCGCGCTGAAAGAATTCGGAAATATCTACACGCGCATTATGAACCCGACCACCGACGTGCTCGAGAAGCGCATTGCCGCGCTTGAAGGTGGCGTGGCTGCCCTCGCAACTTCGTCCGGCCAGTCAGCGGAAACGCTCGCGATTCTCAACATTGCGGAGGCGGGTGATGAAATTATCAGCTCGAACTTTCTTTACGGCGGAACCTATAACCTGTTCCACTACACACTACCGAAGATCGGTATCACAGTTCGTTTTGTCGATCAGCGCGATCCGGAGAATTTCAGGAAGGCCATAAACGATAAGACCCGGGCGATTTTCCTGGAGACACTGCCGAATCCGGCTCTGGAAGTTCCCGATTTTGCAGCAATCTCGAAAATCGCTCACGCCAGCGGCCTGCCCGTGATTGTAGATAACACGGCCGCGACTCCCTTTCTTTGCCGTCCCTTCGATCACGGCGCGGATATCGTTATTCACTCAACGACCAAGTATATTGGCGGGCATGGCACTTCGATTGGCGGCATGATTGTCGATTCCGGTCGCTTCGCCTGGAACCAGGGACGTCACAAAATGATGACCGAGCCCGACCCCAGCTACCACGGGCTGGTGTATCACGACGTGTTTGGCAACTTCGAACCATTCGGTGGCGTCAACATCGCTTTTATCATCAAAGCGCGCGTTCAGGGTTTGCGTGATATCGGCGCCGCCATGTCGCCCTTTAACGCCTGGATGTTCTTGCAGGGATTGGAAACGCTGCATCTGCGCATGGAACGACACTGCGAAAATACAATGAAAGTCGCTCAATTCCTGAAGGGCCATTCCAAAGTTAGCTGGGTCAACTATCCGGGGCTGTCGGATCATCCGGCCCACGCGAGCTTTAAGAAGTACTTTCATCGGCCCTACTTCGGTTCGCTTTTGGGTTTTGGAATCAAAGGTGGGCTCGAAGCCGGACGTAAGTTCATCAACAGCCTGGAACTCTTTTCGCACCTGGCGAACATCGGCGACGCGAAGAGCCTCGCCATACAGCCGGCTTCCACCACCCACTCGCAGCTCACGGCCGAGGAACAACTGGCCACCGGAGTGTCTCCGGATTACGTGCGCCTTTCGGTGGGAATCGAAGCCTACGAAGATATCGAGGCCGACCTGAAGCAGGCCCTCGACAAAGCCTGAGATAGCACAACCGGCCGCCTGCTTCCCGGCGGCCGGGACTGTTATTCGAACGATAGCGCAGCAACCATTCTGCCGGCCGGCGCAACCGTCGGCCCGACGTCTGCTGTTGGGCGGCCGATCGCCGGAGCCGAGCTGCGCGGTTGCTTCGCCCCTTTAAGGCCACCCCCGGTGCGCCCCGATTTGCAAGGCGCGAAACAGCCTGGACAGAAACCCGGGCGCCGGGGGAAACAAGCGTCAGAGGACCTGGCTATGAACTGGAAGCGTTTCTTTCTCGCATCGCTGGCGGTATTCGCCGTATTTCGGGCGGGCGATTATATCATACACGGCATTATCCTGGCGCCGACCTATCAGTCGCTGGCCGAAGTCTGGCGGTCGGACATGCAGTCGTACATGTGGATCCTTACTGTCGTCGGAGTCTTCTTCGCTCTCTTGTTCACGTTTATATTCACACGCGGTTACGAAAGCAAGGGGCCGGCCGAAGGTCTGCGCTACGGTCTTTTGATCGGGCTATTGCTCAGCGGAGCCGGTTCCTTCCAACAATACGTCGTCTATCCCATCCCGCTTTCTCTGGCGTTACAGTGGTTCGGTTTTGGGATGGTCGAGTTCTTGATTGCGGGTTTACTTGCGGCATCGATCTACAAGGGCCCCAGCCGCGCGGACTAGCCGGTGCGACCCTTTCAGAAACGGCAGAAGATGACCTTAGATTCCGGTTTATCCGCTTGAAGCCCGTAGTTCTGCACGCCAGCGACGTTCGAGACCTGGAAGAGCAACTTTCCCGGTCCACGGGTAACGGCTACCAACCCTCGCTGGCAGTCGTGTTTGCCGGCGATTCGCTGAGTGACGATTCGGTGTTGAAGCCCTTTCGCGACCGTTCGATTGCGGTGTTCGGCGGTACCAGCAGCGAAGAGATTGCCGATGGCCGGCTCACGCGGGGCACGATTGTATGCATGCTGCTTGATCTCGATCGAGCGCACTACCGGCAGCGCTTTTTTGAACCCGGCGACGGTCGGGCAATTGGGCGGTCGATTGCTGAATGGTCGCTTGAAAATTTTTCAAACCCCATTCTGCTTCTGATGGTTGGGGGCGCCGGCCTCACGGTCGATATCGAGTCGCTGCTTTCGGCCATCTTCGAAAATGGCCCGGGTCTGCCGGTATTCGGCGGTCTGACCAGCAGCGCGTCCGACACGCAAACAAATCCGCCCCTGTTCGATTCCGATGGTCTGCGAAACGACGGCGTGCAGGCCTTAATTTTTGACAACGACATCGTGGACATGCGCGGTGTCGCCATCAGCGGTTGGATGGAGGTCGGCACACCGAAACGCATCACCCGATCCAGTGGTAACATCGTTTACGAGATCGAAGGCATGCCGGCCAACCGATTTTATGAGCGTTACTTCAAGATCGCGGCCGACGCGGCAAATCGCATCCTTACTGTAAGTGAATATCCGATTCGTATTCTGCGCGAGGACGGCACGCGCATCATGCGCACCGCAATCCAGATGATGCCGGAAACGGGGGCCGTGCTCTTTGGCGGCGCGGTGCCGGAGGGCGCACTCGTGCGCTTCTGTTCGCCCAATATCGTCGAGACTATTAAGCACACAATCGATCAGTTGCAGGCCTTCAAAGGCGACGAACGGGAATCGGGCGCCGACGCTGTCCTGCTTTTCGACTGTGCGATTCGTTCGCGGTCGTTTGGCAGGTACATGGAAAAGGAAATTCAGGTGATCCGCGAACTCTGGAATGCACCCATGGTCGGGTTTTGCTCCTGGGGAGAGATCGGCAACGGTCCGGGGGAAGCCTGTGGCTTTCATAACACCGTCATCTCGACGGTCATTGTGCGCGGTCGCGATAGCGCGGGCTCTGCCGGAGCGCGCAACTACTCGGTTGACCAGGTGCAGTCCTTTGTCGAAGGCGTTGACCCGGCCGCTGACCTTACGGCGTTGCGCGCCGAACTGTCCGAGTTGCGCAAACAGAAGCACATGTTGAGCAACTTCCTGCACATGACTTCGGAAGATCTGGAAGCCGAGCAACGCAAATCGGAAGAGTTGCTCTTGAACATTTTGCCCGGACCGATCGCTGAGCGGCTTAAGGCCGGCGCGCACAGCATCGCCGATGGCGTCGATTCGGCGACCATACTCTTTGCGGACCTGGTTGGCTTTACCAAAATGTCTTCCGGCATGGCAGCCGGGCGACTGGTTCGATTGTTGAACGTGCTTTTTTCCAGCTTTGATGAACTGGCCCGAAAATACGGGGTCGAAAAAATTAAGACCATCGGGGATGCGTACATGGCTGTGGCCGGCCTTCCCGAAGCGCGCGCCGACCATGCCCAAAGGGCCCTGCGACTTGCAAACGGGCTTCTCAAAGTCGTAGAAAAGTTCAATCAGCGCTTCGACACCAACCTGGAGATCCGCATCGGATTGAACTCAGGACCGGTGGTGGCGGGAGTGATCGGCAAACATAAGTTCAGCTACGACCTCTGGGGCGACGCTGTGAACGTGGCGAGCCGTATGGAGTCGAGCGGAGTGCCGGGCCGTATTCAGGTAAGCGAAAGCACCCATAAGCTTCTAAAAGATAGCGCACATTTTGAAGAGCGTGGTCCAGTTGAAATTAAAGGTAAAGGCACCATGCGCACGTTCCTGTTTGTTCCGGACCCGCCCGGAAAATGAGGACCGGCACGCGAAAAACCCGGTGACGTGCTAATGTAAAATCTTGTTTCGGAGACAATATGCATATTCAGTTCAACTTACGAAAAACAGCACGTCCGGCGCGGAGGGTCATTCTGGCGCTTTGGCTGGCGCTCCTGCTTGTGCCCGGGCAGACTGCAAGCGCTCAAGATCCATCGATGGTGCCGCAGATCCTTTACCAGCGGGGATCCATGGGTTTCTTTCGATTCGACGGCCGCGAATGGACGCGATTCGACGTGCAGGTGGAGGATCCGGTTGTCGTAACCCAAATTTCATCCGATGTGTTCATTGTTGTGGAGGGATTCATCAACGAGCGCGAGGAAGTTGATGTTCGCGATCATGAGCTGAATGTTTCGACAGGCGTGCTCAGTGAGCCGCCCCAGGGGCTTGGGGTCATACGGTTTCTCAACAACGGCCACACACTCCGCGGCAAAGATGTGGGCCCCGGTCAGTACGTGATGGAGTACGACGGGCCACGCCGATTACGCGTGGTGCAACCCTATCGCGCGGGATTTAAGAACTATATGTATTTGCCGGACGGAGCCTACCACTTTGAGTTTCAGCCCGAGGAAGTCGGGCAGGATGGGCCCACGCTCTTATTTTACAGCGATGGCCGATCGGCTCCTCGCCAGCTGGTCGCAAAGGAGTGGTTGTTCTATCCGCGCTTCGTCAACAGCGGCAGTCACATTGTATACCTGCACCGCACGTCCCAGGACGGCGAAAACGGAGGCGTTTTTGACGTCGAAGCCGTGGAAGTGCGCACCGGTCAGGCACGCGTTGTCGGAACGTTTCGTGTTCCGGCCATGTCCAATGTCACGGAAGCACTCTTTTTTACGGCCGAGAACAGTCCTTATGTGGCTATCGACGACCATGAACAGATTCGCATATTCGACGTGACCAGCGGTACGGCCGTTGGCTCCATACGAAGTGGAGGGCGGTGGATGATTGTTCCGGCCCTGAACGAGGCGGGCCCTGGCTATTCGCTTGGTTCGCTTCTGCTTCTGGAAAATCAGACGCAGGGGCTGTTGCGGGGTTATCGTTTGCCTTCGACCCGGCCGGTTTTCGAAATCGCTCTGCCGGGCGGACCGCAGGAAGAGAACTGGGCGACCCGCGCAGTGGACCTGCGCACTGCTCCCGCACGGTGACGGATTCACCGGACGGTGCGCGGGCTGTATGGAAGGAGAGCCCGGGGCGCACTCCTGGAAAAGACAGATGAAAAAAGAAAGACCGATCGTAGCGCCGGCCCTTGTCTTCGCATTTCTTCTGGCAGGGGTTTCCTGTGCGACCGGCCGCGGATGCAACGGCCAGGCCGCGGAAAATGCGGAGCCTCCGCGCGAAGTGCAACTGGAGCGGGACTCGAACCTGCAACTGGAAGAGAGCCCCGGTGAAAGATCGTACCGCGAAGCCCGGGAACGAGAACGGGTCCGCGAGCTACCGCGCGACGACCTGCGAGATCAATAGTAGCAGCCAGTCACGACGGCGTTTCAATCGGCGTGCGTTGCCGGAATGGTTGGCGCAGAGTCGGAACGATTGTGAAGCATTTCGGCGATTTGAAACGCCATTTCCAGGCTCTGGTTGGCGTTCAACCGCGGGTCGCAGGCGGTCAGATAGTTGTGGGCCAGATCGGCTTCGTTGATCTGGTGGCCACCGCCGGTGCACTCGGTCACGTCATCGCCGGTGAGTTCAAAATGCACGCCGCCGGGCACCGTGCCTTCGGCCCAATGCACTTCAAAAAAACGGTGTACCTCGGTCAGGATGTCATCGAAACTGCGGGTCTTGTATTTTTGCGGCGTGGTGTAGGTATTGCCGTGCATGGGATCGCAGCTCCAGAGCACCCGCAATCCGGCGGCCTGGACGGCGCGAATCAGACCGGGCAGGTATTTCTCCACGTTTTCGGCGCCGAAGCGGGTAATCAGAGTCAGGCGTCCCCATTGATTTTCGGGATTCAGTATTTCGATGAGTCGCAGCATTTCGTCGATCTTGTGTCCCGGGCCCACCTTCACACCGATCGGATTTAAGACGCCGCGCAAAAATTCCACGTGGGCCCCATTGAGCTGTCGCGTTCGATCGCCAATCCAGAGAAAGTGCGCGCTGCAGTCGTACCAGCCACTCTGGGTTGAGTCCTGGCGCGTGAGGGCGGCTTCGTAGTCGAGGAGCAGCGCCTCGTGAGACGTAAAGAGGTTTGTCTGGTGGATCTGCGGTAATTCCGGATCAAGGCCGATCACTTCCATGAACTTCAGGGTCTTGTCGATGGCGCGGGCCACGTCTTCGTAACGCTTTGATTGCGGCGAGTTCAGCACGAAATCGTTGTTCCAGGAATGCACGCGCTGCAATGAGGAGTAGCCGCCTTTCATAAAGGCCCGAATGATATTGAGCGTGGCGGTTGAGGCATGATACATACGCAGCAGTCGCCCGGGATCCGGTACGCGTTCTTTGGGATCGGGCAGGGGGCTGTTGACGGCGTCGCCCCGATAGCTGGGCATCTCCAGGCCGTTGATGGTTTCTGTTTTGCTGCTGCGGGGTTTGGCGAACTGACCGGCGATGCGGCCCACCTTGATCACGGGCTTTTCGCCGGCATAGGCCAGAACCACCGCCATCTGCATGATCACCTTGATGCGCGCCTTAATGCTATTGGCGTTGCAATCCCGAAACTCTTCGGCGCAATCGCCTCCCTGCAAGAGAAAGGCCTTGCCCCGGGCCGCGTCGGCCAGCTGGGAGTGCAGGGCGCGGATCTCTCCAGCGAATACGAGCGGGGGCAGGGTGCGCAGTTCTGCCAGCACTTCTTCCAGGCGTTCTCTATCGGGCCAGTCGGGCTGTTGTTCGGCGGGCAGCGTGCGATAGCTTTGCCTGGTCCATTCGCGGATGGGATTAGTAGCACTCACGTCTTGTTTTGTATAAGCGCGCGGCCTCCCAGGCCGGTCAACGATTTCCCGCCTGGAAATCCCGGGGCTTCAGACCGGGAATCGCCTGGCCGGTTGGTTTCAGCGGATGCTCTGGTCGGGACTTATTCTCAGAAAGCCGAAGACGAGTAAATGCGCTGGCCGCAACGGTTCGGGTTAAAAAAAATACGCCTCGTAATTGTGGTCGGGCCACGCTGCAAAGGGCAGGGGGCAAACATGGTCGGCTATTCGGGAAAGCCACTGCATCAAAAACTGGGCCTTAAGGCGGGAGCCGTCGTCTGCTTGAAGAATGCGCCGGCCGATTACGAAAAACTGCTGGGACCAGGGCAGCCCGAAAATCTGGAAATCACGAGTCGCATTTCGGCGCGAGTCGGCATCTATCACGTTTTTGTAAAGAGTCGCTCCGAACTCGAAAAGATTGCCCGTCGCCTGCGCGATCATATGGCCGCCGATGCCGCACTCTGGATTTCCTGGCCGAAAAAGAGTTCCGGCGTTGCCACCGATCTGACCGAGGATGTCTTACGCGAAATCTTGCTGCCGATGGGCTACGTGGATATCAAAGTGTGCGCGGTAAGTGAAATCTGGTCGGGTCTGAAGTTCGTGATCCGTAAAAGCCAGAGGTAATTCCGGTAGCCCGGCAAATCCCCTGCGAAGAAGTTCGCGAGCCAGCCGGGTTGTTTGCTACGACAGAAAACATGAAAGCGCTGTTGCTCAAAAAGTATGGCCCTCCGGAGGCGCTGACGCTCGGTCAGATCGATAAGCCGGCGCCGGGGCCCCACGAAGTACTCGTTCGCGTGCACGCAGCCGCCATCAACGACTTTGATTGGGGTCTCGTTCGGGGTCGTCCGCGCGTCTACCGCCTGATGTACGGGTTGATTCGCCCGAAGCATCGTGTGCCCGGTATGGAACTGGCCGGCACAATCGAGGCGGTCGGCGAAAACGTGAAATCGTTTGCGGCCGGTGACGCTGTGTACGGTGACATTTCGGAGTACGGCTTTGGCGCTCTGGCCGAATACGTCTGCGTACCAGAGCAGGCCATGCGACGCAAACCTCCGGAACTGAGTTTTGCCGACGCGGCTTCGCTACCGCACGCAGGTGGTCTGGCCCTTCAGGGTCTGCGCGACGTCGGCAAAATTCAGACCGGCCAGAAAATTCTGATAAACGGTGCCGGAGGCGGTGTTGGGGTTCTCGCCCTGCAGATCGCCAAACTCCACGGCGCTACCGTGACAGGTGTTGATACGGGCGCGAAGCTCTCGATGATGAAGGACCTGGGATATGATTGTGTGCTCGACTTCCGCAAAGAAGATTTCTCACAACGCTCCGAACGCTACGATCTGATTCTTGACTGCAAGACGAACCGGTCGCCCTTTGTGTATGCCCGCTGTCTGAATCCAGGCGGAACCTACGTCACAGTCGGGGGAGCCCTGCCGCGCCTGCTACAGGTGCTGCTGGCAGCACCCTGGATTGCGCGCACCCAAAACAAACGGCTTCGCATCGTGGCCCTGAAGGCCAACAAGGATCTGGAATACCTGGGCGATCTGTACAAAAACCGTCAACTGAGGTGCGTCGTCGACGGGCCGTACGCTTTTTCGGAAGCGCCTGCCAGGATTCGTTATTTTGGCGAAGGCCGGCATTCGGGCAAAGTTGTGCTGACTCTTAGGAACGACCGGTCGCAATAACCATCTGATCGCGCTGCTGTCTCGCCGGCGCGCCTTCATGAAATGACGCTTTGATCAGAGAGTCTGCCGCCTAAGCGGATTCGTCGTGCTTTTTAATAAATGCAATCGAGTCGGCTGAAGACATGGGGTGCGCAAAGTGATAGCCCTGCAATTCGTGGCACCCCAGCTCCCGCAACAATTCGGCGGTTTCTGCATCCTCCACACCTTCCGCGACGGTCTGCATGCCGAGCGATCCTGCGATCAGGATCACGGCCTGTACAATTGCCAGGTTGGTCCGCTCCTGAGGCAGGTTCAAAAGGAAATGTCGGTCAATCTTTATATGCGAGAAAGGCAACAGGCGTAGACGCTCCAGGGAGGAATAACCACGGCCAAAGTCGTCCAGGGCCACGCGAACGCCGCGGCTTCTCCAGAGCGATAGATTTCGCACAACCTGTTCGGAATCCTGCAGCATGGTCGATTCGGTTATCTCGAATTCGATTCGGTCGCAGGAGATCCCGCGCGCGAAAAGGAGCCGATCAACATCGCCGACCAGACCGGGGTGCAAAAACTGGCGCGGCGAAAGATTCACCGCGACGCGCACGCCGGTCAGCCCGGCTTCTTCCAATAAGGACAGCTGCCGCGCGACCAGTGCGAGGATCTTACGACCCAACTCGTGAATGAGGCCGGTCTCTTCACAAACCTGAATAAATTCAGCCGGCAGCAGCGTCTTCTCACCGGGTGCTCGCCAGCGAACCAGGGCCTCCAGAGCGATCACGCGGTTCGTGGCGGTCGAAATCCGCGGCTGAAAGTGAAGCAGAAATTCGTCTTCGCGGAGGGCCGACCGCAGTTGCCGCTCGAGCTGCAATCGATGGGACGTATTATACGGCTCGCGCACGCTTTCGTGAAACTGAAACGAGTTTCCGCCGAGGCGCTTCGCGCGGTACATTGCCCTATCGGCGTTCTTGAGCAACTCGTCCGCCGACGTTCCGTCTTCGGGATAGATCGCGTAGCCGGCCGAAGCAGTCAGCATCACTTCGTTGCCGTCGATGTCTACGGTCTTCGGAACCACAGCCAGAAGATCGGCCGCGATCCGCTCCAGTGCCGGACGGTCGGACACTTCCGGCAGGAGCACAATAAACTCGTCGCCTCCGTGGCGGGTGATCAAAGCACGCTCCGGAAGCGCATCCCGCAGGCGGGCTGCAACAGTTGTAAGTGCCCGGTCACCTGACTCGTGACCCAGAGAGTCGTTCACCAATTTTAGGCGGTCCAGATCCAGAAACAGAATGGCAAGCCGTGCCCTGCTATCGGCCCTTTCCAAAAGGAGCCGATCCAGTTCGCGAGTCAGGAGTTGGCGGTTTCCAAGACCCGTTAGCGGATCAATGAAGGCGGTCCGGGCCAATTGCGCCTCGCGCGATTTCCAGGCTTCAATCGCAACCAGGAAGGCCAGAATATATATGCCGGTACCCGCTTCGATGCGGTAGCCAACATACTCTATCCAGGTCGAGGTCTGGTCCTTTCGCCAGAGCTGCATTTCCTGTCGCAGGCTGAAAGGGTGGGCATCCAGTTCCATGGCCCGGCTTACATAATCAGGATGAACGAGTTTGAGAAACGGAAGTTGTTCAATCTCGTCGCGCCGATAGCCCGACAGCGCAAGCGTTTGCTCGGACGCGTAAACCATGCGACTCCCGTCGTGGACCAAACAACCAACGGGCAACTGTGCAATAAAATCCTGGGGCGATAAACCCAGGCTTGCAAAAGGAAAGGTCCCCGGCTCTTCGGCCAGTGCGCTTGCCATACTCGATCCGGCGACAATGTAGAGTTTGGCTTTCGCCGCGTCAACCGGTGACAGGGAAAAAACGAAAGCGGCGATGCGAAATTATTGTGTGCTTTTCATTTGTGCAGCACGAGCCCCGCTGTGGCGAACACCACTTGCCGCAAGACGCAAACCCAATCGCCCGATGCTCCTCCGGACCGAACTTCTGGGAACCGCAGGCTTCGGATTGGGGAGGGCTTGACGAGCCGGGCAACGCGATGGCCCAGGACACCCAAACGGGGGCGCCCACGCCGGACATTCAGGTCAGTCAACGGAAGTCTTTAAGAAGAACAGCTTCCTGTCAATGACCACGGCCGCGATGGCTGCAAGCAAGAGCAGGGCGGTCTGGATCACCTTGCTGTCCGGGTGGGTGGCGAAGATTTCGTTCGTTACGTTAGCCGAAAGGTGAAACACGACAGCTACGAAGATGTTCCTTCCAGTCCGGTAGTAGAGCCAGTTCATCAGTATTACAAAGACAAAGAGACTGAACGCGAAATTCGCGGAATACAGCCAGCCTTCTGCCACGACATTGCTATGATAGTAGCCCTTAATGAAAGAAAGCGGGATGTGCCAGAGCACCCAGTAAACGGAGAAGATCAGGCACGTGTTGAACAGGTTGAATTTTCTTCGCAGCGTGTCTGTGCCATAGCTGTGCCAGGCCAGTTCCTCGGCAATCGGCGCGAATATCAAGATGAACCAGGGGGAAAGGAACGTTGATGTGAAGGACGGGCTCCCGGAGATACGGAACTGATCCAGGCCATGCCCGAGGAATATGGAAAGCAGCTGCGCGAGGACGAGTGATACTGGTATTAAGAAAAAGGTCGCCGGCATATAAATCAGGCGGAAGTCCTTAGTATTGAAAATCCGACTTTTGAGGTCTTTCAGCAGTTCTTCGTCGGCGAGGAATAAATATGCGGCGAGCAATACGGGCGCGAGCAAACCTGCCGGGCCCAGAATCCGCTGCGCAATCTGTATGCCCCGGGTCTGGTCCGGCAGATGACTCAGATAGGCCACAGAGAACCAGAGCATCCAAGGGACCAGCATCGAGAGACCGTAAAAGAAAAGCGTTCGATTGTATCTTTGTAGCATGGAAGAACTCCGGATTTTCGTTTGACTCAGGTGTTGGTGACCAGGTGGACCTATATATGCAGCCGAGGTGCACGGGCGAGATAGCGTTTTTTGGCATTGTGCCAATGCAGGTTCCCACGCTCGACGCCACGCCGCCGACCGGGCAGCTTCTGAGCCGCCTGCAGGCGAGTCTTTCCTTGCACGGTCACTACCAACTGGCATGCTTTGAGAAGTTGCAGTACAGAATTGAGTCGATTATCGGGTCTTCGGCAATGGTCGTAGCGATCACTCTTACGGAGCTGGGTGAGCAGGTGCCCCTTGACGCGTGTGGTGTGCGAGTTCATAATTCGGCGGGAATGTAAACGGGAGCAGGCGGGATCGGAGCAACTGAATGGACACCGCGCTGGAGCTTCGAATCAAGCGGGACAAGGGCGAAACGATCAGCCCGAGTGAGATAGATCGATTGCTTGCCCGGTCACGCCTGGTGCGACGTTTGATCGCCGTAGAACCGGACCGGGGTCTGCCGCTCGTCTGGAGGTTACTGGCACTCAGCCAGATTCCGTTCGCTGAGCGACTGATATACACGCAAACCCTTGCCGACCGGGCCCTGCGCGAATTGGGAACCCCTTCCGGCTTTACCCTGAGCGGCAGTGCGACGGATCTTCTGGTATGCTACAATGCCATGCTTGCCACGGCGTTGATCCGTTTGGGACAGCACCGGGCGCCCGCCGTCAGTGCCGCCATCGGTTGGATCCTGAAACACCAGTCCTTCGCGCGGGGACGGAAAACCGCCTGGGACGGTGTGGGCATCCAGAAGTACGGCGGCTGCCTGAAAGCGACACCCTGTTACATCGGTGTTGTAAAATCGCTGCGGGCATTGCTCGAATATCGCAGGAAGCAACGCGATCCTCACCTGGATCTGCGCATCGATGAGGGCATCGAGTATGTCTTAGGCCATCATCTCTTTAAGCGCCGACATGACGGGGCTCCGATCGTGCCTCACATCCTGGAGGTATCGTTTCCCGAATCGTACAATCTGAGTCTCGTTGAACTACTGGAACTGGCCGACCAGGCAGAATCCCTCGGCGATGAACGCGTACGCCCGGCGCTTGCGCACGCACAATCACTGCGCTGTCCGGATGGCACCTGGAAGGCAACCTACGCGTACAGCGCAAAGGGCTTCGTGCCTTTCGATCGCCCTGGCAACAGCGCTCTATGGGCCGGTTCCATTCTCAAGCGCATTTGCGCAAAGGCGCAGTAATGTGGTGCGAGATTCGCAGAACATCCAGTTTACTCAAAAACGTATAAACCGGGCGGATGGGTGACATAATTTTCCTGGCGGATTGGTAACAAATCCAACCATGGCGTCGGAGGACGTCATGCCCTGGAAGGAAACCAATGTGCAGGAAGAGAGAATGAAGTTCATCGTCGCCTGGAATACAGGCGACTGGAAAATGGCGGACCTCTGCCGCGAGTTCGGCATCAGTCGCAAGACCGGCTACAAGTATCTGGAGCGTTATCGCGAAGTTGGCATCGAGGGACTCAAGGACGGCTCCCATGCCGCCCACCACCAACCGAACAAGACCCGCCCGTTGATCGTGGAACTGATTGTCGAGGAGCGGGAAAGGCATCCCTCGTGGGGCCCTGAAACGCTCCTGGCGCGACTCGCGGGTCGCTATCCGCAGGTGAAGTCCTGGCCGGCCATCAGCACGGTTGGAGAGATTCTCAAACGGGAAGGGTTGATCAAGAAGAAACGGCGCAGGAGGCGTGTCAATCCCTCACGGCCACTTCCGTTGGCGCACGTGGAATGGCCGAACCAGGTCTGGTGCACCGATTTCAAAGGCCACTTCACGGTGGGCAACGGAAGGCGCTGCGATCCGCTCACGATCACCGACGCCCACACCCGTTTCCTCCTGGAGTGTCGGGCCCTCCAGAAAACGGATTCTGCGCACGTCAGGAAGGCGTTTGAGCGCGTCTTTTCCGAGTTCGGAATGCCGGACACGATCCGATCGGACAACGGCTCTCCGTTTGCATCGCGCGGGATAGCGGGCCTCACGCCGCTTGCGGTCTGGTGGTTGAAGCTGGGCATCATTCCGGAGCGCATCGAACCGGGAAAGCCGTACCAGAATGGACGGCATGAGAGAATGCACCTGACGTTGAAACAGCACACGGCGCTGCCGCCGCGTTCGTCCCTGAAAGCACAGCAGGAGGCCTTCGATCGGTTCCGGGCCGAGTACAACGGGGTCCGACCGCATCATGCGCTGGGACTCGAGACACCCGCCAGCCAGTATCGGCAATCGAATCGGGAGTACGTCGCGAGGATTCGGCCGCTGGAGTACATGACGGACCGGGAGATATTCGTCGTTTCCGATGAGGGAAGCATCCGTTACGGAGTGAATCGCGTTGGAGTCGGAATCTCGCTGGCCGGAGAAACGATCGCGCTTCAGGAGATCTCGGAGAGACACAGACGGATCGAATTCGCATGTGCCGTGATCGGAATTCTCGATACGTACACCGGAAAAGTGCTGGCCTTCAAAAACCCAATACCGAAAGATTAGAGTAGCCGGGGTGTCACCCATCCGCCCGGTTTGAAGTGTTACCAATCCGCCGGTTTACTCAAAAACGGTCTGCTTTATGCGCGACATAATATGTATTATCGGAAGTTGCCATCTGCATCATTCAAAAAGGTGCTCCAAATAACCCCTGTTGCCTCATTCTAAATTGTACTCAAAAGCTCCGTGTGTTTCTAAGGCTCTAACGCCTTGCGCTTTTACAGGAGTTCTTGAATGAGGCTGAATATGAACGAACGACGCACACTTGTGAAGGTGTTCGTAGAGAAGTACCGGCAAGCCAGAAAGAAAGACAAAGGGATTTTGCTGGATGAATTCATTGAGCTGACCGGCTACAGTCGCAGCTACGCAAGCAGAGCCCTGCGTGATTTCAAAATGGTTCGAGCTGTACGCAAAAAAAGACCGGCACGGATTATATACGACGCTGACGTGCGACTCGCACTCGAAAAAGTCTGGACCGTTCTTGATTATGTCTGCGGTAAGCGGCTCGTTGCCGTCCTGCCGGATGTACTCGAAAAGCTGATCAAGCTCGACGAGATTTCCGTTTCGCGCGATACGCGAAGGAAGCTTCTCTCGATTTCGTCGGCCACGGCGGATCGTTTGCTGGCCGGCGCTCGCGATCGTCTGGGGCGGAATCGCAACGCCGGCCAGAATCCCCGGCGGCATCTGTTCAGCCAGATCCCGATCAAGACTTTCGGTGAATGGAAGAACGTCGTCCCCGGATTCGTCCAGATGGATCTCGTCGCCCACAATGGCGGCAACGTAAATGGCGGACACCTCTGGACTCTGAACACGACCGACGTCGCCTCCGGCTGGACGATCGCCACTCTGGTTTCCGCGAAATCAGAATTCCAGATGATGAAAGGAATCTATCGGATGAAGCGGTCGTTTCCATTCCCGCTGCGGGGCCTGCATGCCGACAACGGCTCGGAGTTCGTGAATGGAACGGTCATGAACTTCTGCCGACGCTACCAGATCGAATTCACTCGATCGCGGCCGTATCGCAAGAATGACGCCTGCTATATCGAACAGCGCAATAATACGATCGTCCGGCGCAATGTGGGCTATTTCCGGTACGAAAAACAGCACCAGGTCATCCTCGCGGAACTGTACCGGAATCTGAATCTGTACTCGAATTTCTTCCAGCCGGTCATGATGTTGGTCTCGAAAAAACGTTCCGGTGCGAAGGTCTACCGAAAGTACGACAAACCCCAAACACCGTACCAGCGGCTACTTTCGCGCGGCACCCTTACCCGAACCCGCAAACGTCAATTAAAGGCTCTCTACGACTCGCTGAACCCCGCTGAGTTGCGTCGCCAGATCGATCGACTACAGAACGAATTGATCGGCATGGAAACACCACGACCGCGCAAAAAGTTGAAAACCGAACGCCAGCGGCGGCCGAAGCGTGTGAGTAATACCGCCCCGGGTCGCCGCCGGGAAGATGACACGACGAACGCCGCGAATACGTTTATGGACCGAATGCGCCTGTTTCGCCTGAAAAACGATCTACAGAAGCTGTGGGACAAGCGTGACGCGGTTTCCGGGGATGCTCAGCAATCGCAATGATCATCTGCCGGAACCGAACGTTTTTGCGGCCACGAATTCCAGACTGCTGCCAGCAAAAACAACGCCGTCCCCGGAACCATTGCCGCGTTCAGTTCCAGGGCGAACCGACCGATGAAAATGACTGCCGCGCCAATCACTCCGACTGCGAAAGGCAGAAACCCGTGGCGGTATCGCGCTCGATAATATAGACCGGCCAGACCGATTCCGGAGAGCACAATCATAAGCGGCAGAAGATATGCCGAATAGTCCACGAAGCCGATTCCCAGACCGGCCAGTACGGCTGTATACGCCGGCCAGCAAGCGGCGCACGAAACGACGGGCAACATTCCGGCCAGTCCTGCGAAGACCGAGGCGAAGGCTGTCGTTTTACCGGTCATGCTATCCGTGCCTTGAGATTTAGTGTGCAAGGCACGAATAATATTTTCACCGGGCGGCAGGCCGCTCATGCGGCCGTTGTCATCACGGTAAATCCGGCAGGCATTTCCCCCCGGGCTTTCCGATGGCGCAACATCCTGACCGTCCACCAGTATCGTTGGCGAACCGTAGTTCTGTGCATACGCGGGCGCACCAGGGTCCTGCCGGCAATGCTCGATCCATTCCGGTTCGCGGCCCGCCGATCGCATGGCTTTCGTGAGCAACTGACGAACACCGTCCGCATTCGGACAATCATCGTCATAGACTAGTTCAACTTTCATAGTTACGTCCTCGATTTTGATTTTGTATCGAGGGCGGCGAGAATGGGACAGGCGTCGGTCGGCTGGCGCGCATCGCAGGAATCGATTAGTCCACCCAGAACGCGATCCAGCCTCTTTAAGTCACGAATCTTGCGGCGAATATCTTCGCGTTTGCCGAACGCTTTTTCGCGGACCCGATCGCAATTCGAACGACGATCTATACGGAGGCTCAACAGCTCTTGAATCTCGGTCAGTTGGAACCCGAGACCCTTCGCGCTCTGAATAAATCGAATACGGCCCACGACCTCCTCGGTATACACACGGTAGCCGGATTCATTCCGGGGAGCGGCTTCGATTAATCCAATCCGCTCATAGTACCGAATGGTTTGCTTGTTTACGCCTGCGCGTTGCGCCAGAGTTCCCGAATTCAGCATTTCTCAGCACCCTCCCTCATAGTATAAGGTATGTACCTGAGTACATAGTCAAGGAGCGAGCTGAGTTTTTTCAGCATCCAGGACGTTTTCGATGTTGACAATCCCCGAAACAACGGGCACCCCGTTTGCGAAAAAGCGCCGATCGAGAAAAGACCATGGCGTGCCTCCGTTGAGTCTCAGTTGCTCCGGGATCTGCGTTTCGATCTTCGCGTGCAGGTCCGGCAAGAGCGACCAGTGCACGGCCATCTTCAGGTGGTGAGCGGTATGGTAACCCAGATTCCAGAAAAACCAGTTATACGAGGGACTCAGGTTGTTGTAGGACGCGTGCAGATGATCGCTCGCCCAGAGGCCGGCGTGCTGGCTGTAGGTCGCAAGAAAAGTCAGGGCGGGCTTGACCAACATCGGAAAAACAAAAACGAGCACGGTGTTGAGCGCATTCAAATAGAAAAATAGGCCGAGCGTGGCCATTACCGCGCACAGCTGCAGTACAAGCCGGCGCCGGGTCGCGGGATACCGGCGACCAACGCAAAACATATTCGGATACATCCGAAGCACGTTGCTCAGAATGTATTCGCTCAGGCCCATAGTCGTGCCGTCGTTTCGAGCCCAGTGCGATTCATCGTTTTCTTGATCCAGGTAGTTCAGGTGATGGCCCAGATTATGATGCAGCACCCAACCGTAGGTCGGTATGCCGGTCTGCAATGCCAGCACTAGATTAAGCGGGGCGTTCAACCATGTTATTCGAAAGCTGTTGCTGTGGGAATGATGGTGGTTGAAAGCCGAGATCGACATCTGTGGTATGAGCAGAAGCAGTACACAACCCATCACGAACGTTGCCTGGTCCACGAAAAAGAAGACACACAGCTGCAGGAAAAAAGTGGCGAAGACCAGGCTCACCGGTCGGCGATCGGCAGGATAGCGCAACAAACTCATTGCGATGCGTCTCGGTTCCAGATCGGGTTTTCGCGATCGTCCGGATGCATCTTTTCAGCCGAGTCACGATACATGTGCCAGAAAGATTTATCGATCGCGCCGGTTGCGTAGTCGGGCTTTTTATCATGATAGAAAGGGCACCACCAGTTCTCAACAATCATGATCATATAGGTCATCCAGCGAAACAGTGCCACGCTGTGGGGACAGTAAACCGAACAGTTAAAAATCCAGAACGCTTTGCGTTTCATGAGCGGTATACGATTGCCAACCGTAATCTGGTTTGCGTAATCATAGCGATGACTTTGCTTTGCCGGCAAAAATTCCCGGTAACCTTTCAGGTCTCTGGCGCCGACCAGGCGCAGATGCCAGTAGGTGAGCAGCCCGGCCACAATGACGAAGGGCAGCAGCAGGACCGGAATATAGATCAGCGGCACACCGATCGCCTGTATCCAGAAAGGCTGATTCCGAAACTGCTCGAACGAAACGCGGGTGCGATGAACCTCCGGCACGGCGACCGGCGTCGCCCTGCCCTGCCGGGCTGTATGCCTGACGCCCTCCTTCGCGCTGCCGTTTGCTCTCTTTGCGGATCGTGTGCGCCGGCTCTTCGGTGCGGCTGCGGAGCCGTTGCGGCGGGACCGGGAGGCTTTGTCGTCACTGCTCTTCATAGCCCGTAATTGAAAGCCGGCGCCTGTCGGACCAGAATTTTTTTTTCAGATGCCCGTCAATCGGCTTCCGGATTGACGCGCGGGTCCCCGTCCTGCTTCTGGCTCAGCGGATTTGTGGGAGCAGGCAAATAAATGGTGCAGACATTCAAAACGATCGCGGTATCGGCATGGTTCACTAACCTCATTACTATCGTGATTCTGATCGCGGGGGTGCTGGTGGGCATCGAAACGTACCCGAATATGGTGGCGGCCTACGGCGGACCGCTGCACGTGCTCGACCAGATCGTACTCTGGATTTTCGTAGTCGAAGTGGTGGTAAAGATGCTGGCCGAGGGAAATCGACCCTGGCGCTACTTTCTCGACCCGTGGAACGTTTTTGATTTTTCCATTGTGGCGGCTGCGTTCATGCCCTTCGGAGGCAGTTCGGTCGCGGTTCTGCGTCTCGCACGTCTGCTGCGGGTGCTCAAGCTCGTTCGTGCCCTGCCGAAGCTACAGGTGCTGGTAACCGCACTCCTGCGCAGCATTCCCTCGATGGGTTACGTTTCGATTCTGTTGATCATGCTGTTTTATGTGTATGCGGTGGCGGCCGTGCTTTTCTTCGGTCAGAACGATCCGGTGCATTTCAAAGATTTGCCTCTGGCGATGCTGTCCCTGTTTCGGGCCGTAACTCTGGAAGACTGGACCGATCTGATGTACATCAACATGTACGGCTGCGCGAATTACGGATACGATGGCAACCCTGATCTGTGTACAAACTCCTCCGCCCATCCGGTTGGCGGCGCGGTCTTTTTCGTATCGTTTGTATTGATTGGCACCATGATCATTTTGAATCTTTTTATCGGTGTTATCATGAACGGCATGGATGAAGCCCGGGCGGAACAACTCGAGGACGAACGGGCCGCCATGATCGGTCACCGTCCGACCGTACACGAAAACGTTCTTGAGATACAGAAGAAGATGAACGAACTTTCCGAACTGGTAAACGCGGTCGAAAAGCTTTCGCTGCACAATGGACATCCAAAGGAGCGGGCGAACTGAAAGCCATGCTCCGCGGCGTCGGGTGACGGCGCCCGTGCTTCTTTTTCGACCGCGCTGCCGAAGCGAGCTCTCGGGGGTTCAGAGCAGCGCATCCGCCGAAAGCAAACACAGCTTCGAAAAGCCAGTCTCTGCCCGAATTCGTCAGGCGTGCGGAGTCACGTTACCGGTCAGAATGACCGGCGTTCCGAAAATGCGACGGTAAACCGGCGCGCGTCCCGCGAACTGCAGACGCATGCCGGGCCAAACGATAGCGGCCAGGCCCGGTAGCGGGCAGGTAAACTCTATATCATCGATAATATCGCAGCCGTAGGGTTGCTCCCGAAGTATATGTCGATGGCGCCAGGTTTTCAAAAACCACGGCAGCACCCGCCCCTCATCTACGAAGCCGATTTCGTCCGGGCGGTTGATCTCTTCGGTGATGAGGCTGACCCAGCGCATCATCACTCCGGGCAGGCCCATGCGCAGGTGAACTTCGTCGCCAACCTGCGAACCATCGAAACGGAGGACCTCGAAGCGCATGCCGCCCGGCTTCAGGGCTTCAAATAGTTCGCGGTCGAAGCGCGCCAGCGTAGCGCGCGCCGAACTGGCCACAGGAGTTTCGATTCGGATTTTCATTGCAGGGCTCTTGAGCAATCTATACGCCGGAAGAGTCGCTGACGAGCAGGCGGTAACTTTTTCTTTGTTTGCTGCTCGTGTCGCACCTTGTACATTCATGAGAAGAGTGTTTGCATTGTGGGCGTTGTGCGAATCGCTTCCATTACTCATGACAATGAACGATAGCGTGACCGAATCGAGCCCCAAGAAGCTGGCGCCGGCCATTCGCGTGAATGTCATCGCTCCTTCCCTGACCAGGACTAAACTGACCGCTCGACTGACCGGTACAGCAGAAGCGGTCCAGCGTGGCGGGGAACGACACCCGCTGCAACGCATCGGGGAGCCCGAGGACGCCGGTCGTATGGCGGCCTACCTTCTCGGTGACGATGCCGGTTGGATTACCGGACAAACAATCGGCATCGACGGCGGGCTGGGCACGCTACAGACTTCCTGAAAGACATTGTTTCGATTGCTCTAAAACGCTGGACGTATGCGAAGCAACAGATTCTGGATCAGAGTCGAATGAATTCTTGCTTCCGATCTGTTGCTGCGACACTGATGCTCCTTTTGGGCCCGGCCTGTCTTTCGTTTCGTCCGGACGACGCCCTTCGACCGAATGACGGTGTACCGCGCAGTGAACGAGTCACGGTCAGTTATCTTTTTTCCGCCGATAACTTCTCGAATGGCAGTCAGGCCAGCTACCCGACCGAGTTGCTTCAGGAAGGTTTTGTTGATGGCATGTTTCGCAGCGGACTGTTCCGACAACCGCAGCAGATCCAGATTTACAGTTTCGGCCAGCGGCCGAATAGCGACTACCTGCTTATCGCGGCCGTTTCTCGTCGCGAAACATTCAATCTTTTTTCAGGTTGTCTGGGGCTTTTGACCATCACTGTGTGGCCCACCATTTATGAGACAACTTTGGAAGTATCGATCGGATTTGTCGATCGTTCGGGGCGTCCGGCCGCAAACATCACGCGCCAGGAAACCGTGGAACGCTATCAGCAATTGTTTTTGATGCCCGTCAGCGTTTTTGCGTATCAATCAACAGTCGAAAGCCAGGTTGTCTCGGATCTGACCTTGAGCATCTTACAGGAAGCCGAAAAGCGCGGCCTTTTGAGCCCGCAGCCCGAAACGGGACCCGTCGCGGTCGCTGAGTGATTCACACGCCACTCCCGGCCGCGTGGGACACAAACGTCGTTACAGACAACCCCGGGCGCGCTCTTCCCCGGCCTGTTCGTCGCGCCAGGCATCTTGCGAAAGCACCCGATCGGTGTAGCGGATTACGGTGCCACGGGCGTGCCAGCGGGCCCGGTTGTAGACGAAAGTCAAGACCGCATATCCTTCCAGGTCAAAGACGTAGTTGATCACCTCGTGACCACCCATGTCCCGCGCCTTTCGGTACAAGGCGCTGCGACCGTTGCCGCCCAGTTGCACCAGTCCCAGAATCGTTTCTATTTCGCCTTCCGCTTCGACGGTGCCCAGCACTTCGAAATCCCCCGAAGTAAACTGATAGCTGGTCGTATTCTCGGCGGGGCCCGGGACCTGAACATCGGTCAAAAGACAGGCCTGCATGGCCGCGGTGCACAAAATCAGGGCGATGGCGGTGTTGATCGGTCGGTGCTGCTTCACTACGCCTGGAGTATCTGCCCACTGCTCCCGGCATCCATCATTTTTTCTGACTGGATTTCGTACGTTGCGATTTTTTTGCCAACTTCTGCATTTGCCCTTGCATCAAAGTGCGAGCGATGGCACTCGTGGGCCATGCAGGGGCAGTTTCAGCCGCGCCGCCGACTCGTGATCGTGCGTTTGTTTGAAGGGCCGGTGCTTCCGCGACCGGGCACGCGCCATCGCACACGGGACGAAACCTGGAGTCGCGACCGGGAGGGTGTCGATGAAGTTGTGGTCTGCTCCAGTTGCCACAACATCCTTACTTCGGTGGAAGAACGCATCGCGATCAACCAGGCCCACATCCATACCTGCCGCAATCCGCATGGGCTGGTCTTTCAGATTGGCTGCTACGCCCGGGCGCCGGGTTGTCAGAGCAACGGAATCCCCACCGCCGAGTTTTCCTGGTTTCCACCGTATCGCTGGCAGGTGGCGGTATGCAGCGGTTGTCGTCAGCACCTGGGCTGGCATTTTACCGGTGACGGTTTTTTCTACGGCTTGATCACGCGCCGTATTCAAGTCTGCAGCGGTTGAACCCGCAGTCCCGCCCACGAACGCACTTGCGCCTGGAGCCGACCGCGCCACGATCGTCCCGATGAATCTGACTTCTTCCGTTGCGCGCCGCATTCGTTTCCTCGCCCTGGCGATGCTGGTGCTCGTCGGTTGTCGTCCGGCCACTCTCGAACTGGACGGGCGCGCCTACCCGCTTTTCGACCTCTACAGTCCTGAGGGTTCTCCCGATCGCTACCACGCCAGTGCGCGGGGCTTTATGATCGCGACCGACGCTCCCGAGGCCTCCCGGGCCGGAGCGGCCATGTATGCCGCCGGTGGAAATATTGTGGATGCGGCAGTCGCTGTGAGTTTTGCGATTTCGGTTGTGCGACCCCAGTCCACCGGTCTCGGCGGCGGTGGCTTCCTGCTTTTGCACCTGGGCGACGAAAATCAGACCCTGGCCTTCGACTTTCGCGAGCGCGCTCCGCTGGCAGCAACGCGGGATCTGTACCAGGATCGCAGCGGCAACGTGGACGCACGCTCGTCTTTGTTTGGTTCGCGCGCGGTCGCGGTTCCAGGCACCGTTGCCGGTCTGGTGGAATTGCACGAGCGTTTCGGGTCCTTACCGTTGGATGTGGTGCTCGAACCGGCACGCAAACTCGCCGCCGAAGGCTTTCCTATGTACGCCGACCTGGCGGGAGCGATAGCGCAGGCCGAAGATGACATGGACACCGGCATGCGCGCCGTCTTTTTGCCCGACGGTCGTCCGCCGGAAGTGGGCGAACAATTTCTGCAACCGGACCTTGCGCTCACCATCGAACGCATAGCACGGGCCGGTCGGGACGGCTTTTACGAGGGCCCTGTGGCTCAGGCACTCCTGGATTACATGGCCGCCACCGGTGGCCTCATAACCCGGGCTGACCTGGACGAGTACGAAGTGCGCAGCGGCCCGGCCCTCGTGGGTGATTACAACGGCTATCGCATTGCGACCATGCCGCCTCCTTCCTCGGGCGTTTTTATTCTCAATATGCTGGCGATGCTTGCGCGCACCAATCCGCGTGAAACCTACGCCCGTGACAAAGCCGAGTACTATCATATGCTCATTGAAGTGTTTCGGCGCGGCTATCAGGATCGTGCTCGTTATGGCGGTGACCCGCTTTTTGTTGACGTTCCGGTGGAACACCTGCTCTCGAATGAATACATAAGCGGTCGCCTGGCCGCGATCGATCATCGGCACGCCACGCCCAGTGAAAGCCTGGATGGCGTGGGGGCCGTTGCCGTAGAATCTCGCGAAACAACTCACTTTTCGATTCTGGATCGAAACGGAAACGCGATCGCCTCCACGCAATCTGTGAATTACCGGCTGGGCGCGCGGGTTATGATTCCGGGCACGGGTGTTGTTCTAAACGACACTATGGATGATTTCAGCGCCGCTCCGGGGGTGCCAAATGTCTATGGTCTGGTTGGCGGAGAAGCCAACGCGATCGCCGGCGGCAAGACCCCGCTCAGTTCCATGTCGCCGACCATCGTGTTTGAGCGCGAAAATCCGCGCCAGGTGCGTATGGTTTTGGGTGCACCGGGTGGTTCCCGAATCATTACCAGCATCATCGAAACCATCATAAACGACATCGAAATGGACATGCACGCCTATGCCAGTGTTGCCCGCGCCAGATTGCATCATCAGTACCTGCCCGATCGGGTCTTTTTTGAACGGGGGGCCATGGGTCCCGGCGTTCGGGCCTTGCTGGAAGAACGCGGCCATCGTCTCGAGCTGGTTCCGGTGATTGGAGCAAAAGTCTTTTTGGTCCGGCGGGATGGAGAGCGCCTCATTGGAGCTTCGGATCCCCGCGGAGACGGCCAGCCCCTGGGTGGCGACCTGCCATGATGTGCTTGGCACTTCGGGGTGCGATTGGTTCCTTGTAACGATCGCACCGATCGCCGGTCCAATGATTGTGAGCCAACTGATTCGCGTTTTAAAAGAAGAAGATGCCCGCCTGTTGGTAGCCGGAAGCAAACACGGACTGGAACGAGAATGCCTGCGCATCAATGAGCAGGGTCAACTTTCCGAACGACCCCATCCGGCCGGGCTCGGAAGCAGCCTGACGCATCCTTACATTACGACCGACTTCAGCGAATCGCAACTGGAGTACACTACAGCTCCACACCGGACCTTTACAGGCGCCCTGCGTGAACTGGAACAGCTGCAGGCTTACACCTGTCGCAAGTTAGAAGGAGAATTGCTCTGGCCGCTTTCGATGCCGGCGCGCCTGCCTCCCGAAGACCAAATACCAATCGCGCACTACGGAACTTCCGAGGCCGGCATGAAACGCACCATCTATCGACGTGGGCTGGCCCACCGCTACGGCCGCCGGATGCAGACTATCTCCGGAGTGCACTACAACGTTTCCTTTGGACAGAGTTTGTGGAAATTCCTGCACGCTCTTGACTACAAAAAGAACGGTTCTCCCTCCGCTCTGCGCCGCTTTGTTTCCGAGCGCTACTTTGCCATCGCGCGCAACTTCATGCGGCACGCCTACGTCCTGCCGTACCTCTTCGGAAGCTCGCCGGTGGTCGATCGAAGTTTCGTGGGCAAAAAAACCCATCGGCGGCTACGAAGCCTGGGGTCAGAGACCCTATATGCACGGCACGCCACCTCTCTGCGCCTGAGCGATGTCGGCTATACAAATGTCCGGCAGCGTCAGATTCAGATCTCCTACGACGGCCTGGAACCCTACCTGACGACAATGCGTGAAGCGCTCACCACTCCCGAACCCGATTACAGCCGCTGGTCGGCCAGCCGCGGCGAGCAGTTAAACGACTGCCAGCTCCAGATCGAAAACGAGCATTATGGTGTGATTCGCCCCAAGCAAATCCCGCGCAGCGGAGAGCGACCGATCACGGCCCTGGAAAAACACGGCGTACTCTACCTCGAAGTACGCGCCCTTGACCTGGATCCTTTCGTGGCGACCGGCATCGGGCCCGATCGATTGGCTTTCGTTCAGATGCTTCTGGCCCATTGTTTGCTCTCGGAAAGCCCGGCCCTTACAGCCCGCGAAGTCCGCGAAATCAAGGCCCGTCAGCGCCGGGTGGTCTGGTCCGGACGCAGCCCGCGTCTGAAACTGCCGGCCGGAGGCAGCATGCTTCCTTTTCGCGACCTTGCCCGCGCGCTCTGCGAAGAACTCGAACCGGTTGCGGGACTTCTGGATAGCGCAACCCGGAGTACTCTGTTCAGCGAATGTCTGGAAAACGAACGAAGTATCATTAACGATGCGAACCTGACTCCGTCGGCCCGCATTCTCACCGAGCTCAAGGACCGCAATCTGGACTACACAGAATATGGCCTCGAGAAGGCCCGGCGCTATCGCGAGTTTTTTTGTGGCTCCGCCATACCGCCGTCCTTCGAACGCAAACTGGACCTGGCAACCCGCCGATCGATTCAAAAACAGCGCTCCCTGGAAGGCGCCGCCGTATGAGCGCCCCACGCGGCTTTGCCACACCCGGCTTTGAAGACCTGGAAATCTCCACCCAGCTGTTGATCGCCGATGCGCAGGCGCGGGACATTGCGATCGAGGTGCTCGATCGTCCGGGACACTTCCTGCGACTCAGGAAAAATGATCGCGTTGAATACGTGAAGCAGGCTTCCAAAACGCGGCTGGATTCCTACGTAAGCTTTCTCATGATGGAAGACAAATGGGTCAGCAAGATCCTTTTGCGCGAAAAAGGATTATCGGTACCCACGGCCGAACAATTTCACGATGTTGAGACTGCCAGAGCCGCCTACTCGCGAATTCAAGATCGGCCCACAGTTTTAAAACCGGTCTTCACGAATTTTGGGGTCGGAATCACCATGTTTGCTTCGGCGTTTTCAAAAACCGATTACAATGCTGCCCTCGATACGGCCTTCGCTGAAGGGCCCGCGGTTCTGGTCGAAGAGCTGGTGTCCGGCGAAGAGTACCGTTTTCTGGTTCTTGGAGACCAATGCGTTGCCGTATGCAATCGGGTGCCGGCCAACGTAATCGGCGATGGCAACAGGACGATCGCGCAACTCGTGACAGAGAAAAACCAGGACCCCCGACGAGGACAGGGACACCGCACACCCCTGGAAAAGATTCAACTGGGTTCGGTCGAGCTTTCTTACCTGAATACGCAGGGACTGAATCCTGATTCGATTCCCGATCGAAACAAGACCGTCTATTTACGTAAGAATTCCAATATCAGCACCGGCGGCGACTCGCATGACGTAACCGATTTGTTCGGGGACGATTATCGTGAGATTGCTGTGCGTGCGACGAAGGCCGTGGGCGCCGCGATCTGCGGGGTGGACATCATCGTGCCCGATCCGAAAATGCCTGCCGGGACGTCGGGCGCCTATTCGATTCTCGAACTGAACTTCAATCCGGTGCTCTATATTCACAACTTTCCATATCTCGGAAAAAATCGGGATGTGGGCAATCGCCTGCTCGACCTACTTGGCTTCTAGTGGCGGAGCAGAACCGCGACGCGGGCAATCGGCTCCTGGACCGGCGGGACTTCTGGGCCGGAAAAAAAGACGGGCGCAGGGCTGCGCAAGGCGACTGCTCTTTATTACTTCGTGCTTTTTACAATATGGCTTGTCACCATGGAGGGATCCTGTACCCCAAGGGCATGCAAATGATCCATGGTCGGGGAGCGCTCAGGCTAATCTCGATGGCGCTTTTGGTTCTGTCGTCTATGACCCTGCCCGGTTGCACGGACTGCGCCCACGAACGCGAACAGCGCGAAGACTGCCAGAACCTGGTCTACCTGGCCTATTTTAGCTGCCTGCAGACCATGGGCCCGACCGGCGGTTCCACCGGTACGCCCTGCTACAGTTACCTGTTTGTCGGGCTGGGCTCATGTGCGTACGGCTTCAATAACTCGTGTTACTCATCCTCCTCTTCGGACGATTGACGGGGCGTGGATCCCGGGCAACGACGACCGGAGCAAACATTGATTCAAGCGAAAACCACCGTTCGCATTCTGCTCGTTGCGTATGGGGCCCTGCTCCTGTTCCACGCGCTGGTAATCTCGGGTGTTATTCCGTACCAGAACGTCTGGGGTGGCCGGCTTACATCCGGACCCCGGATCCTTCGATTCGAGCTCTTCTCCGTGGCGGTTTTGAGTCTGTTCGTACTGATCACCCTCGGCCGCGCCGGATGGTTAGATTTTGGCCGTCTGCGTTTCCTGAACCGCATCGGAATCTGGCTGGTGGTTTTCGTATTCGCGCTGAACACACTCGGCAACCTGCTTCCCGTAACCGCCCTCGAACGCTGGCTCTTTACGCCCGTTACGGCGTTGCTCGCGTTGCTCTCGTTTCGGCTGGCGCTGGATTAGGACGTCTATCTTGCCCTATCTTGCTTTGCCCCCTCTTCGAGCGGGAATCCGGAGAGTGGCCCGGGCAAGGCCCCGGATTCCGGCCCGGATGAGCCGGCCCGGTTGTTGCGTTTGCCGACTCTCTCCCGGTTTCACGCAGTTTCACGAGGGGCCGCCGTTTTTGTGCGGCGCGAAGGTACTTTTTTGCAATTCCATCTTGACGGTGATTGGGCCTGCCGCAATTTTCGCTCCCCGCAGGCGACATAAGCCGCGGGGAAAAGACCGGTCTTACGGGACCTGAAGTGTTCGGGCTTGACTTACCAAACAAGAATGCGCCTGATTGTGAAGCGGCATGCGACATAATCAGACATTACGGGGCTCTCCTCCGGCGGTTGCTTTTCTTTTTCGGAAAAGTCTTGCCGGATGGCCGCCATCTGTATAGTATTGGGAGATGACGGGCAACCGTCGGCACAACGAATTGCTTCGGGGAAATGAAACGGCGCGCGGCGTCGGGGCCGGGTCAGCGGCAGAAGAATAATACAAAGGACGAAGCAATGCGAATCAAACGATATTACACGGCGAACCTGCCTGGCCAGGAAGAACAGGCCGAACCCCACGAGCGAACCGGCGTCTGGAGCCGTCTATCCTGGAGCGAACGCACCAGCCGCATTGTAAATCCCGATGGTACCGTCGTTTTTGAGGCCGCCCGAATCAAGGTACCCGAGCAGTGGTCCCAGGTTGCGGTCGATATCCTGGCCCAGAAGTACTTTCGCAAGGCCGGCGTCCCGGCAGTTACAAAACCGGTTCCGGAACCTGGCGTTCCAGAATGGCTGCATCGTCGTGTGCCCGACGAAGAAGCCCTGGCCAAACTGCCGGCCGAAGAACGTTTCGGCGGGGAATGTTCGGCGCGACAGGTCTTTCATCGGCTGGCCGGTTGCTGGACCTATTGGGGCTACCGTCACAACTATTTCTCCAGCGAAGAAGACGCCCGCGCATATTACGAAGAACTCTGTTATATTCTCGCTGCTCAGATTGCCGCACCCAATTCTCCTCAGTGGTTCAACACCGGCCTGCACTGGGCCTACGGCATCGACGGCGCCGGTCAGGGACATTACTACGTTGATCCGAATTCCGGCGAACTGACGCGCTCGCAGTCGGCCTACGAACATCCCCAACCCCACGCATGTTTCATTCAGTCCATCAGCGACGACCTGGTCAACGAGGGCGGCATCATGGACCTCTGGGTACGTGAGGCGCGCCTCTTCAAGTATGGTTCCGGCACCGGCACGAACTTCTCTAATTTAAGGGCGGAGGGCGAACGCCTTTCGGGCGGCGGCAAAAGCTCCGGTCTCATGAGTTTTCTGAAGATCGGTGATCGGGCCGCTGGCGCGATCAAGTCCGGCGGCACCACCCGTCGAGCCGCAAAGATGGTTACGTTGAACATGGACCATCCCGACATCCGCGAATTCATCAACTGGAAAGTGGCCGAAGAACAGAAGGTCGTGGCTCTGGTGGCCGGTTCGCGCATTGCGAATCGTTGCCTGAATGCCATCATGCGGGCTGTGCACGATGGCGCAGACGACGAGACGCGCGCGATTCCCGGAAAGAACCCGGCTTTGAAGAACGCTATCGGCGAAGCCCGACGCGAACAGATTCCCGAAAACTACATCGTGCGGGTGATCGATCTGGCGAAGCAGGGCTACCCTTCGATTCTTTTCGAAGAAATGACCACTGACTGGCAGTCACGCGCCTATCAGACCGTCTCCGGTCAGAATTCCAACAACTCCGTGCGCATCACCAACGACTTCATGCGCCGGGTCGAAAAGAACGAAGACTGGCACCTGTACGATCGCACAGAGCTGCAGAATGCGGCGGCCGAAAAGCGCAGTGCGCGACCGTCCAGCACCCTGCCCGCCCGGGAACTCTGGGACGAAATTTCGTTTGCGGCCTGGTCGAGCGCCGATCCCGGACTGCAGTTCGACACAACCATCAACGAATGGCACACCTGTCCCGAAAGCGGCCGCATCAACGCTTCCAACCCCTGTTCGGAGTACATGTTTCTGGACGATACGGCCTGCAACCTGGCCTCCATGAACCTGGTCAAGTTTCTGAACACGGATAGCGGTGAATTCGACGATCTCGGCTACCGGCACACGACCCGCATTTTGACCATGACCCTTGAGATTTCGGTCACCATGGCCCAGTATCCGTCGGCTCAGATCGCGCAGCTTTCGTACGACTTTCGCACTCTGGGCCTTGGCTACGCCAACCTGGGCGCGCTTTTGATGGTGCTCGGAATTCCGTACGACTCCGACGAAGGACGCGCCATCTGTGCGGCGCTGACTGCCATCATGCACATGAATGCCTATGCAACCAGCGCGGAGCTGGCTGCACGACTGGGCGCCTTTAAGTACTTCGAAAAGAACCGGGACGCCATGTTGCGCGTGATTCGCAACCATCGACGGGCTGCCTACAATGCGCCGGCTTCCGAGTACGAAGGTCTGACAATTGCTCCCATGGGCATTGATCCGGAGCACTGCCCGGAATATCTCCTGAAAGCGGCCCGTGAGGAAGCCGACCGCGCCATCAGTATGGGCGAAGCCAACGGATATCGCAACGCTCAGGTCACTGTACTTGCCCCGACCGGGACCATTGGTCTCGTCATGGATTGCGACACCACCGGCATTGAGCCCGACTTTGCCCTGGTGAAGTTCAAGAAGCTGGCCGGTGGTGGTTACTTTAAGATCATCAACCAATCCATTCCGCCGGCTCTGCGTCGCCTGGGCTACGACGAAGCCCGGATCCAGGAAATCGTGGGTTATACCGTGGGCTCCGGTTCTCTCGAAGGCGCGCCACACATCAATCGCCGGTCACTGAAGGCCAAAGGTTTCACGGACCAAATTCTGGACCGCGTGGAGCCGTCCCTGAAGACGGCCTTTGACATCGGTTTCGTCTTTAACAAGTTTACGGTTGGCGAAGAGTTTTTGCGGGGCACGCTGGGTTTCGGCGACGAGATCAATAGCATGGACTTCAACGTGCTCGAAGCGCTGGGATTTACAAAGGCAGAGATTGCAAAAGCCAACGACTTCATCTGCGGAACCATGACCATTGAAGGCGCGCCGCACCTGCAGGAGGAACACTATGCTGTATTTGATTGCGCCAACCGATGCGGCCGCTATGGCAAACGCTACCTCAAATGGGATTCGCACATTCGAATGATGGGCGCGGCCCAGCCGTTCCTGTCGGGCGCAATTTCCAAGACCATCAACCTGCCACGGGACGCCTCGGTCGATGACGTCAAGGAAGCCTACAGCCTTTCGTGGAAACTCATGAACAAGGCGGTGGCTCTGTATCGAGACGGTTCCAAACTTTCGCAGCCCCTGAATATTCAGTCCGAAGACGATGAAGAAAGCGAAGGCGAAGAAGGAACAATCGAAAACCAGGCCGAAGGGGAAACCCCGACCCCAGTTGCCCAGGCAAAGTTGACCGAGAAAATCCTCGAGAAAGTGGTCTACACCTATCTGGCAAAGCGTCGTCGCCTGCCCGATCGTCGTGCCGGCTATACGCAAAAGGCCGTTGTGGGCGGGCACAAGATTTATCTGCGCACCGGTGAATACGAAGACGGTCGCCTGGGTGAGATCTTTCTCGACATGCACAAAGAGGGCGCCGCCTTCCGTTCGCTCATGAACTCCTTTGCTATCGCGATTTCGCTTGGTTTACAGTATGGAGTCCCGCTGGAAGAATTCGTCGAAGCCTTTGTATTTACACGCTTCGAACCCAACGGCATGGTGCAGGGCAACCCGCACATCAAAATGAGCACGTCGATCATAGACTACGTGTTCCGCGAACTGGCGGTTACGTATCTGGGAAGGCACGACCTGGCGCAGGTGCAGCCCGAAGACCTGCGGGCCGACACCGTCAAAAACGATGAACAGGCCAGCGCCGGGCCCAAAAAAGCCGCCCCTGCCGGTTCGAGGCCCACCGACCTGTCCGACATGGAAGCGGAACTGGATGACGATCAGGACGGCGGACCCGATGTTGATTCTGGAAGCGCCCGCCTTTCCTGGATGCCCGAAATGCCACTGGTTGCGGAAGGTGGTAGCGCGGGACCGGGCCGGGGTGCACGAGAGCCAGCCATAGCCGTAGTGAGCCTGGAACGCAGCATCGAAATTGCGCGTATGCAGGGTTATGAAGGCGATCCATGCGGGGAATGCGGGCAATTCACCCTGGTGCGCAACGGCTCCTGCTTGAAGTGCAACTCCTGCGGCTCCACCACGGGTTGCAGCTGAGGAAGTAGTATCACGCAGCCGCGTTCGCGCTATCAAGAAGCGCGAGCGCGACTTGCGGGCCAGGGTGACCGAAACCGGCAATGCGGTTCCGCATTGCCGCTACCATCGGGCGTGAACGCACAGAGGCGCGCCCTCCGGCTTGCGAATAGCCCGGTCCTGAAGCGACTGTCTGTCTGCGAGCCTCCGCACCGGTCGGCCGCTTCAGCGGCAATATGCGCGTCCCCTGAAAAGCGGGCCCATTGCCGGAGCCCGCGCGACGGGTCGCCCGTATTCCGCCTTCTTCAACGATGGGCCAGCGCTTCGGGCGGATAGGTAAAGTCAATACGAGCCTGATAACTGTGACCCTGGTCGTTGTTGATGTTCGAGACGCCGGAATAACGCAGGAGACGACGCGTCTCGATGTCGTAGGAAATCTCCATGCTCGCGACCAGCGGCCTCAGAAGCAGATTGTCGATGGTGAGTCTCAGCTTGAGAGCGGGTCGGCCGTTGATCTCCGTTTGACCTGCCGGAATAACTCGAAAACGAAAGTAATCGAGTTTGGCAGAGACCACAAAGTTGAGCGGGATGCTCCGTCCCTGCAGTAATGCATCGAAGTTGTCGCGCACGAAATAGTCAAAACCGCCATCGACAACAACCGGATCGGGGACCTGGATTACGGTTTGCCGCAGCTCCTTGCCTTCGCTCTCCCGGGTAAAAAGAGCCAGCCCCGAAGCATTGCGTTCAACGCCTTCGACGTATCCATCCCGGCGATCTTCCAGGCGAAACGTAGGAGCAGAGCGATTCGCCTGGAAATTGATGCGCTTACTGGCAATCAGCCGTCCGTCTCGATCGCGGTATTCTACGATCGAATAGGCATGCCGACCGTTTTGCCAGTACTCGTTGTGGTTTTCGCTGTAGAGAAAAGCGCCGGAACGAAGGTCGTAAGCGTTTCCTCGATAGCGAATCCAGTTCTGGGTGTCCTCCGCGCTCATGCTCGTTCCAAGAACCATGAGCGATACCAGGACCGGCGAGATATATCGTGCTCTGAAAAATCCGGGTCGCAAATTCATCCGACTTTCTCCTCCGCGAGGCCGGCAACTTTCTGACGCGCCTTCAGACGGGCTTCCTTAAGTCCGTATCCGCCAAAAAGAAGGCGCGTCATAGGGGCGACCTGCTGCATGGACTTACGAAGACTATCGAGCTTCTTCTGTGTCACAGGCATGACGACCGAGATACTTACGGTGTGATATGCTCGATCCCGCAGGTCTTTAAGCAGTTCGTCTTCGGGCAGCATGCCCACAAAACGCGCAGAACGCCCGCGCGATCTCAGCAGGCAAAAGTGCATCAGGGCGCCCAGTTCGTGTTCATCTCCGGGCATACTGGCCACGAGCCAGGTTGCCTCCTCCTCGCTTGCCCGGGTCTCTTGCGATTCGAGCAGGTATGCCATCAGCCAGCGGCTGAATTCGTGTTCCTCGGAGACAGTGAGGAGATTCTTTTCCCAGGCCAGACCGACCGTCACGCAGGCGGGTTGTACAACGCGCCGAATCCACTGACCATAAAGTAGTTGTTTGCGTTCCTTCTCCAGCATGGCCCGCGCGGAGGAAAAGCGGCGGTCCTTTACGAGTTGAATCATGGACCATTGCGCTTCGGTCAGGTCTTCGTCGATCGGGGTTTGGAGCAAGGCCTGCCGTCCGAGGGCCATGACCTGCTGCAGTTTTTCACCCGAAGCGAGGCGCTGCTGAAGTGCGCGCAAAACACGGTAATCATCGTTGGTGTAGTACCAATACCCGTTGTTGCCCTGGGTGGGTTCAAAGACACGATATCGCTCCTGCCACTTGCGAATCCGGGCCGGCGAGAAGTTGGTCATACGGCTCAGATCTTTGATCAAAAATTTCATGCCACCGCTCCTGGTTCCTGATGCCAGAAGCATAGGGGGCTTTTTGCAGAACGTCCAATCTTTTTTGTCAAGATGTGACGACGGAAGCGCGGGGATTTGAGTGCGGGCATATCAGGCAGCCACCGGAACCGGTCGTCCGGGCTCCGTTGGCCGGAGCTCTTCTTCCATATGGCGCCACGAAAAGCCGGGGCGCACGGAGGACCGAGCCCGTTCCCGGCATTCAGAGCGGGCAGCCGTAGCCTACGGCCGTTCCCTGGCAATCCAGCCGGATCGATTCCGCGCCGGCCTGGCCCGGCACGCATCGGGTTATGCACTGCCCCTTCCCGCAATCACCCCGGAAAAAGGCCCACTCATCGCATACGGAAGCGTCCGGAAACAAACAGTAGCCCGTGTCGCCCGCATTAGACCGTACGATCGAGAGTTGCCCGCCGTTGTCGGCGCAGTGCTGTGAAGCCGGATTCCCGGCCCCGGAGCGATCCTGGGGCGCACAGCAAAGCGTGACCAGCAGTGGCGCGGCGAGAAGCAACCCTTTCAAGGAACCTGCCCGCCTTCGCGGCAGTGTGAGATATCGACATTGCGCCAGGCCCAGTAACTCATGCCCTGAGTCACAACGTCCTCATACTCCGCGATGCTGATGGTGCCCACATCGTCCGGAATCTGTTCAAAGGACCAGGTAAAGTGAGCGTCGGGATCCTCGCTCAGCTCCCCGCTTTCGCAGGGGGGCAATCCGGAATGCCCGATCATGCGATAATTCCGGCCGCGATCGTCGGTGAGCAAGGTGCCGGGGGGATGCGTACAGGTCGAAGCCAGCCCGACCACACGAAATGTAAAGAAGGAACGCCCTGACCGCCGGCAGTACTGCTCCAGGACCACTCGACCGCCGCCCGAAAGATAGCTGACACCCAGAGGACAACAAAACTCCCTCTGTGGCTGAACGGGCTGGCGGTTCGTGACCGAAGCCTGAAGCAGGCTCACTCCGTGCCCGGCCAGCAGTACGGCACCTGCGAGCGCGAACTGTAACGTGCGGCTCATCAAACGCTTACTCCCGTGGGCTCAAAGATGGCGTAGTTCGTCGGACCTTCGTGCACGCGAACCTCAACAATGCGGCCACCGCTCGACTTCACATCGGCAGCCAGCCCGCAGCAAAACCAGCGGGCAATATTCTCTGCGGTTGGATTCACCTCCTGGAACTCGGCCAGATCGTTGATACAAACGTGCTCGATGCGTTCGACGAGCTGATCGAGCCGCTTTCGGGCCGCTAGAAAATCGTAGCTGATACCGTCAGCACCGGTACCATCCCCGGGTCCTCGCAAGAAGACTTCCACAAGCCAGGTATGCCCGTGTACGGGCTCGTCACGACCATCCGGAAAATAACGATACAGAAAGTGGGCGGATTCGAAGCGCGCCTCGATACGCACCGTAAATCTCCCGTTGAGCCGTTCGAAACCGGCCACGTCTTCGCGAATCTGCGGGTGGGCATCCAGTTCGAGATTCATATTGGAAACCAGACACAGCCAGGTCCGGCTGGCAACGCCGTTTTTTCGTTGACGCAGGCGTGAAAACTGCCGTTTTTTCAATGACGGCGTCGCCTGCGGGCTGACCCGGGAGAAAGCATGTCCGATCAAACAGATGTACAGACTCGTCCGGAATTCACGCCGAGCATGAGCGTTGGTGAGGCAATGAAGTTGCATCCCGACGCGGGGCTCGTTTTCTCCAGCTACCACCTCGGCGGTTGTTCCCATTGCGCCATCAACGAAATGGAAACGATTGAGCAGGTTTGTATGGGGTACGGTGTTCCGGTCGAGCAGTTGCTCGATAGCCTGAACAACCTGCTCGAAAACTGACCGGGTCCTACTTTTTGCCTTCCCGAACCAGTTGTTCGAGGAATTCGTCCATGAGTCGCAGGCCCCACCCGGTGGCTCCCCGCCCCTGAGAACCCTGCCCCTTGGCGCGCCAGGCCACGCCGGCAATGTCCAGATGCGCCCAGGGCACTCCTTCGCCCACGAAGTCTGACAAAAAGCGCATCGCCGTGACCGTTCCTGCGGCGCGGCCGGCGATATTACGTAAATCGGCCACCTCAGATTTCAGTCCCCGGTGATACACCGACCAGTGTGGCAATCGCCAGAGCCTCTCCAACGAACGTCGGGATGCAACGGTCAGCCGCCGGGCCAGGTCCTCCGAAGCGGTCATCAGTCCGGCCGCCTCATTTCCAAGAGCGATGATGCAGGCGCCGGTCAGCGTTGCAAAATCGATCATGCAGAGCGGGTCATAATGGCTTGAGGCGTAGGCAAGCAGGTCACCGAGCACAAGGCGTCCTTCCGCGTCCGTGTTCTGCACTTCGACGGTCTTGCCATTATAGGCCGTATACACATCGCCGGGTTTGATGGCGTTTCCATCGGGCATGTTTTCCGCTAATCCGAGCAAGCCGATCACATGCACCGGAAGTTTACGCCGGGCAGCCAGCACAACCGCGGCCAGGGTCAGAGCCGAGCCGCACATGTCGTACTTCATTTCGTGCATTTCCGGCGAAGGTTTGATCGAGATGCCGCCGGTGTCGAAAGTGATGCCTTTGCCGACCAGCACGACCGGCCTCGAAAGGCCCGCCTGGCGTGGCACATGCTCCACGATCAGCATGCGCGGTGGTATCGCCGAGCCCTTGCCCACAGCCACAATACCGCCACAACCCATTTTCTCCAGCTGTTCCATTGCGAACGAGCGAAACCGGAGCTTCGCGCCGAGAGCGATGCTCTTTGCGTGCGCTTCATAACTCTTTGGATTGAGATAGTTACCCGGCAAAGCCTCAATGAAGCGAGTCTCGTTGATCGCCTGCCCCAGGGCATTCCCGCGTTCGATCGCCGCCTTGATATCTGCCGGCTTTGATTTTTTGCCGTGAATGCGGACAGAGATTTCGATCGGTTTCTTGTGTTTCGCCCGGGAATTCTCCCGGTCCTCATCCGTGGATTTGAGAACCTCCATGTGATCGGACCCGATCCACAAGCAGCTCACGATCTGGGTGATGGCGTCTTCGAGATCATAAGGACCCACATAGTCGTGGGATTCGGTCTTTTGGTCCTTTGCCGGTTTCATTTTTGCGGCGCTTGCCTTTTTCCGTCCGGCCCGCGTCAAATCCAGTTTCAGACGCTCCTCGAATTCATGAGAGCCGCTGTTGTAGGACTGAATCGCGGCCTGCAAACTTCCCGAAAGATACACAACGATTGCCCGATCGCGTATGCGTCGTAACGTGTCGGCCAGGTGTCGGAAGAGCTCCGCAAGGCTTTCCGGGTGAAAATCGCCCGACTTGCCCAGTCCCCCCAACAGCAAGCCTTGCTCCGGCCGGGCGAGGACCTGCCCGGATTTTGCCCGAAAGAGTCCGGCATCGAGGACGTCCGGCAGTATCCGGGCGATAGCTTCGATGCCGACTTCTCGCGCCAGCGTTTCAGGATCATCGTCCGAAAAAATCGGAATCACGTACAGGGCCTGGTCTTTCGGCTCTCCGGTGGCGTGATGAATCGCAAAACGCGGCTCGGGCAATCGGAAGCCGGGCCCCGCTGTCCCGCTTCCGGATGCCTTCTTCTTAGTTGCCATCGGACTTCAGATCTCCGAGAATCTGCTCGGTGTGGCCGTCCACCTTCACTTTGTCGTACACCCGCCGGACGCGCAGTTCGGGATCCAGAATGAAGGTCGTCCGGGTGATTCCCATATAAGACTTACCGTAAAGTTTCTTTTCGCCATACACTCCGCAGGCCTCCGCCAGAGCATGCTCCTCGTCCGCAATCAATGGAAAATTTAGGTTCTGCTTTTCGGTAAACGATTGGTGGGAACGCACCGAATCGGTAGAAACACCCACCAGACCATAGCCCAGTTTCTTGAGCCGGGCATGGTTATCCCGGAAGCTGCACGCTTCCTTCGTGCAGCCTGGAGTGTTGTCCCTCGGATAGAAATAAAGAATCAGGCCTTCAGGGCCCGCAAGCGCGCTCAGCTTCTTTTTGCTGCCGTCGGTAATCGAGACCGTGCGATCGCGCAGCTTTTTTCCGGGTTGCAGTGCCTCTGCCAATGCTCTATCCTCCAGGTTATTCGATACGTTACGAGGGTTGATCTTCGGTTGTAATGCGTTTCCGGGCCGCAAAGCCGCCTTCGTAGCTGTGTTCATACAAGAGATCGCTTTCTCCATACTGCCAGCAGTAGTATCCCCGGCCGTTGTCAAAATCCACGAGCCACAGCTGCTTCACTTCCGCCCCCATGGATTGCACTGCCTCGACCCACTGCGTGAGCACTCGTTCGAGTTCGTCTTCAAGACCCTCCTGCTCATTTTCAGGTCGGATCCCTTTGGTCAGGTGCTGCTGCAACTGTCGGCTCCGCTCGTGAGCGTGTTCCGTGATCTCAATGATCCCGGGGAGTGCGGCCCGGGCTTCGTCCAGCGTCCACTTGCGCGTCGGCAACATAGGGGCAGCCTCTTCTCCCCGCCCAAAATCGGAAAGGTGAAATCCTGTGGCCGTAAAAAAATGGACCGGAGCAATTGGTTCTCATTGTTTGGTTTCGGCGACTTGCCATATCGCGCTTCGAGGCGCTTCTTCCAACCATGACATCCAGTTCCAAAAACCCGGTTCGCTCCGTCGTCATCGTGGGCAGCGGCCCTGCGGGCCACACGGCGGCCATCTATGCTGCGCGCGCCAATCTTTCCCCGGTGCTTTATGAGGGTTTTATGGCGGGTGGTGTCGCGGCCGGCGGTCAGCTGACCACCACAACCGACGTGGAGAATTTTCCGGGCTTTCCCGAGGGCGTTAGCGGCCCCGCCATGATGGACCTGTTCCGGGCCCAGTCGGTCCGCTTTGGCACAACGATACATACCGAAACCATATCGCGCGTGGACCTCAGCCAGAGGCCTTTCTTGTTGTGGCGGGAGGGCTACGAAAGCGAAGAGCCCGTGCGGGCCCACAGCCTGATCATTGCGACCGGCGCCACGGCCAAGCGCATGAATTTGCCGGGCGAGGAGACCTACTGGCAAAAAGGCATCTCCGCCTGCGCCGTATGCGATGGGGCATTGCCTATATTTCGAAACGTTCCACTCGCGGTGATCGGAGGCGGCGATTCTGCCTGTGAAGAGGCGAGCTTTCTTACGAAGTACGGTTCCAAAGTCTACATGATTCATCGGCGAGACGAATTGCGTGCGTCATCAATCATGCAGGAGCGGGTGAAGAAGAACGAACGCATCGAAATTCTCTGGAATACAATCCCCAAAACAGCGCACGGGGATGACTCGAAGCTGAACGCCCTGGAAGTGGAAAGCACTACGACCGGTGAACGCCAGAAGCTGGAAGTGAGCGGGCTTTTTTATGCAATCGGTCACAAACCCAATACCGATCCGTTCGTAGGACAGCTGGAGCTACACGACGACGGATATATCAAAGTCCAGCCCGGAACCACTCTTACCAGTGTGGAGGGTGTATTTGCCGCTGGCGACGTGCAGGACAAGCGCTACCGCCAGGCTGTCACGGCCGCCGGTTCGGGTTGCATGGCCGCGCTCGACGCCGAGCACTGGCTTTCGGCGAACGCTTTGATCTGAGCTTGCGCGTCAGTACCCCGTTGTAACTCAGGAATCTCGATCGCCGCGTACCGCCCACGTCTTATCCACTAAAAAGTATCCTGGAGCGGGCCGAAAGCGCGGGGAACGCTTGCCGTACCGTGCTGCGTCATGAATGGTCGTACTTCGATTTTTCCTCATGCGACATAATATTGTTAGACTTTTGATCTGCTCTTTGCGGGATCCCGCTGGCGGAGTCGCAAACAAGCGTGCCTGGAGTACACAAGTCAGAGCATGTCACCTCGGGAAGCAGAAGAACTTATGACGGCACTTCCTTCCAAACGACCGGAACCCGAGTACGCTCTATTGCTCAAAGAAGAGCTACGCGCAAAAATGCCCACCGCCTTCTTCCGGGCGTTTATTGAACCGCTTACTGTAACCCATTCCGGCGAAGAGACTCTGGAATTGATCGCCCCGGACTCCTCCATTGCGGCGCACGTGGAGTCGCGCTATCGACATTTGATTGAAGAGGCCCTGCAGCGTCTGGAATTTCGCGGGCAGATGAGCCTGCGTGCCGGATTCAAAGAAAGCAAAGCGTCCCAAAGAGCAGAGCAAAGCGTGCTGGTGCCGGCAGGAGCTTCGCCGGCCTCCCCGCAGGAAACGCAGGGCACACTGCCAGTCGGCTTCGTGCCCTGCCCCGCCAATCGTGACCGCATCGAACAGCTTTGCCGGGGTGAATTCAAGGGGCCGGTGCTTCTTGTGGGCCAGGAAGGATGCGGCAAGACGCTCCTGGCACGCGCCCTCGTAGAGCAAGATCGCGCGGGCAAGCGTCGTGGGCTATTTTTGACTCTGGAGACCTACCTAACCGAATTCAGTCTGGCCTGCCGGAAGAAGGACACGATCAGCTGGAGAACCCGGCTGCGTTCTCACGACGCGATTGCCGTTGACGATGTGCATTACCTCAAGGCCCAGGCCCTGCGCGGTCAGGAAGAGCTGCGCAACCTCATAGATGACTGTGAACAGCAGGGTCGGCCATTGATTCTTTGCTCGAGTGTGCATCCACAACAGCTGAGTCTTCTCCCTGATCTGCTATCGCGTCTGAATGCCATTCCCATGATTGAGCTGTTGTATCCCGATCAGGCCGGCCGGGAGCAAATTCTCGAAGCCGAACTTTCCAAACAGGGCCTCAAATTGCCGCCCGCTCAGGTTTCGTTTCTGGCGAAACGCATCTCGCGGGACATGCGCCGCCTGAAGTCTGCGGCCATGCGTCTGGTTGGGCGACAGTCCCAGATCCAACGCAGCCTGTCTGAATCCGAACTGCGGGACCTATCGGCCGATCTGTTTACGCATTCCCGTTCCCTGCGACCGGCTGAGATTCTGGAAGCAGTGGCGGCTTTCTATGGCATGACGGTGGACTCCATTCGGGGGGCCGCCCGGGACCGGGAGTATGCGCTCGCGCGGCACCTGGCAGCCTTTATTGCGCTCGAATACGGGGGCATGACCCAGAAGGAAGCCGCCACAATGATCGGGCGCAAAGAGCACGGCAGCGTAGCCCATGCGCGCCGAAAGATCGAACGGCTTATGGACCAGGACCTTTTCTTCCGACGCCAGGTCGAGCGTATGATCGACGGCCTGCATCACAAAGAGACATAATCACGCGGCCGCCAGGCAGAAAAAACG
Source organism: Spirochaetales bacterium (assembly GCA_024233935.1). Lineage (GTDB taxonomy): Bacteria > Spirochaetota > Leptospiria > Leptospirales > Leptonemataceae > JACKOY01. The sequence continues at coordinate 296,350 of JACKOY010000002.1, forward strand.
CCAAAAATTGCAGACATCGGCGCCCGGTATGGACAATTTCCGGTCAGGACCATCCAGACCGTATGCAGAAATACCGTAATATTAGTAACGGCCCGCCCGGGCGGGCCGGAATCCTCGAGCAGGGAACGGAGTCCATGCTTGCAACACTATTCAGACCGAACCAAATGATCGGGCGATGGCTCGTAATCGTCTTTGTCCTGGCCCCGCTGGGAGCCGTGGAAGCCGAAGTAGCCCGGCCGGCCGGCGTAGCCTCAAGCGCCCAATATCTGGAGGCCGCCAGGGTCTGGGTCCTGGAAGCCGGCGGTCAACAGACAGTCTGGTACCAGGATGGTACAAAGAAGGCCGAAGGCAGCATGGCAAACGGGCAGCGGCAGGGTTCCTGGGTCTTCTACTACGCCAACGGGAACAAGAAGGCCGAAGGCGCCTACGAGGCCAACCTGCGCCAGGGCCACTGGAAAAACTACACCGCGACCGGGCGACTGCTCTCGGAAGGGGATTACCGGAACAATTTGCGCGAGGGTGAATGGGTGTTTTATTATCCCGGTGGCCAGGTGGAAACCCGGGGTCATTTTCAGTCCGGACAACGCCACGGGGCCTGGATCAACTACTACGAAACTGGACAGATCTTTTATCAGGGTCAGTACGCCAACGGCAAGGCCAGCGGCGCCTGGGTGTACTACTACGCCGGCGGCCAGCTTTACCAACGCGGTACGTTTCAGAACGATGTACGCGTCGGGGCCTGGAACATTTGCATTCAGCCCAATGGCCCCTGCGGCACGGAAACCTATGAGGTTGTGCGTGTGCCACCGCTCGCCAATATCGCCCCGTCGGGTAGCACGATCCGTACGCCGACAAATACCAGCGATCCGGGCGCCATTCTGGACGCCCTGGAAAATGGTGGGGTACCGGACGACGTTCCGGCCTCGCTGAATAACGGCTGGTAATCGACTACGGCTGCGCCCGATCGCGGCACTCGTAGTGTCGTACCGGGCGGCCGTCCTCTTCGAAGGCCAGCACCTGGACCAGCTCCCGCCCTTGCGCCAGGCACCGCTGGCAGACGAAGGGCGCCGGCGTGATCCAGCAAAAGCGAGCGTCCCGCAGGTCGTAGGGTCGCACGATCACCGGGGTCAGAAATAACCAGGCCAGCGCCGCAAGCAGGGAGCGCGCTTTTTGTTTGCCACCCCTTCCCCGGACCCGATGCTGGCCCCGCCGATGGAGTTTCCGGACTTCCCTCATACTAATATTCTCGACGCAGATCAGTTTTCTCGAAAGGACCTGGAAGTTATCCTCGAACAAACCGGGAAAATGGAACAGCTTGAGCAGGCCAGGCGCGCCTTTGGCCTTTTGGAAGGCCGTATCCTGGCCTCGTTGTTCTTCGAATCATCCACCCGTACTCGACTGAGCTTCGAAACGGCCATGAACCGCCTGGGCGGGCGGGTCATTTCCACGGTCGGCTTTCAGTTCAGCTCCATCAGCAAGGGCGAAACGCTTTACGACACCATGAAGATGATCGAGGCCTACGCAGATATCGCCGTGATTCGTCACCCGGTTGAGGGCTCGAGCCGCATTGCTTCGGCGGCCGTGCAGATGCCGGTAATCAATGCGGGCGACGGAAGCGGACAGCACCCCACCCAGGCCCTGCTCGATCTGTATACCATGTTCAAGGAGAGGGGCGGCGTCGACGGACTGCGGGTTGCTTTCGTCGGCGATCTGAAGTTCGGTCGCACCATTCACAGCCTCATCAAGCTCCTCCAGCACTATGACGTGGAGATGGTGCTGATTTCTCCGGTGGATCTGGCGTTGCCCGAATCCTATCGCAAGGAGTTGCGGAAAAAGAACAAAGTATTTGAAGAGACCGAGGATACAAAGGCCCTGTGGGACTGCGACGTTGCGTATGTGACCCGCATCCAGGAAGAACGGTTTGTCGATCGATCCGAGTTTGAGCGCCTGAAGAACAGTTATTCCATCAATCGGGCCTTTGTGATGGCTTCGCGGAAAAGTACGCTGATCATGCACCCCCTGCCCCGGGTCCAGGAACTGAGTACCGATGTGGACGACCTGCCCAACGCCGCTTATTTTCGCATGGCGCACTACGGTGTGCTGGTTCGCATGGCCCTGCTCACACTCTGCCTGCGGGTGCCGCTTCCGCCCCTGACGCCGACGCTCTAGAAGCCCGACGCCGCCGTCCGTCACTGACCGAGCGCACGAATCAAGTCTTCGCGCGAGACCGGCTCTCCACGCTGCACGCGTTGCAACACTTCCTCACGACTCAGCACCCGACTGCGTTCCGCGCCCGGGTCAAAGTTCGGCAGTACGACGATCTGGCCGATGGTCGGCGCCCCCTCAAGAACCGTGGCCTCAACCATCTCGCCGCGAGCGCTCTCCGAACGGATGCGGCCGGTCGTATGGCCATCGGACCAAACGATGCGACCTTCCCCCACAGCGGCCATCACCGGGCTGAAGGTAACAAAGGTCAGGCGCTGTCCCGAACCAACCGGCTCCGCATCAGCCACGTAGCCAATATCCAGCTCTGTTACCGGCCCCCCGGCCATCGCGGCGCGTCGGAACCGGTACTCATCACCGGTCAACTGTGAGCCATCGGGTTCGATCTGAAAGAGGTCGAAGTCGTTGTCGGTTTCAAAACTGCGCTCAATGACCAGGTCACCGTATGTTCCCAGCGGCCAGTAGCTCTGATCGCTTTCGTTGCTTTGATCCCGGCGGGCGGCCGTGAAACGAGAACTGACCATTAACGCTTCGGTCGCGGAAGTCTTCACGAACCCATCGCGTCGAATGATGTAGATTCGCTTTCCGCTGACCAGAAGCTCCCGTTTTATGATCTGATAGTAAACAAAGCGGTACGGATAGCCTTCACGCCCAGGAGAGCTGACAAAGAGCAGGCGTGTGGTTTGGGAGTCCTCCTCCTCATCGCCCTCGACGCCAACCCACAGGCCCTCAATCTCGACTGCAGGCGCAGCCGGCGGATTCTGCAATTGCAGGGCGCAGGCCGCCAGCAGGAACACGGGCAACAGAAGCAGGCGAAGACAAAGGCGCATACGCCTATGCAAACCCTGTCCTCCAGGGGCCAAGCAGAAATCCCTCCGATACGCTTTGGGGCTGGTTTTTTCGGTTTGCACGGGAGAGAGCGAGCAGGAGGCTCTTCTTATGAGCGGCTTGCCCGAGAGCGGACACTTCACCGGTCACGACGGGACCCGCCTCTTTTTTCGGGTCTGGGCCGGCGCCCCGGAAGAGCCGTCGCGCGCTCTCGTACTGCATCACGGCCTGGGCGAACACAGCGGTCGCTACGGCAACGTGGTCGAAGCCCTGCGGGACGAAAGGGTAAACATCTATACCTACGATGCGCGCGGGCACGGCCGAAGTGATGGAATTCGCGGCGACGCACGGGGCATTTCCGATTTTGTTCGAGATCTGGAGTGCTTTTTGCTCTTCCTGCGTCGGGAAGCCGGCATCCGCCAGCCGATCCTGCTCGGCCATTCCCTGGGCGGGCTCGTGGTACTCGCCTTTGGGGTCAGCTATTCGAATCAATGGGAGGTGCGCGCCATTGCAACCAGCGGCGCGGGCTTGCGACCGCACCTGAACGCAGAGCAGAAAGTCAAGAAGGCGGTCGGCCAGCTCCTATTTCGCGTGAAACCGCAGCTGGTGTTGCCTTCGGGCCTGCCGCCGTCCTTTCTTTCCCATGATCAGGGAGTCATCAAGGCTTACCAGAACGATCATCTCTGCCACGATCGCATCAGCGTGCGCATGGCGTTGAGTCTTCTTTCTGCCGGCGAAGAAACCCTGCGCAAGGCGTCTCTACTGAAGATTCCGGTTCTAATCACCCATGGAACGGACGATCAAATCACCGACGCCAGCGCTTCGCGTGAATTCTACGACAATTGCCTTTCGGATGATCGCGAATTGATTCTGTATCCAGGTTTGTACCACGAGATCTATAACGAGACCGAAAAGGAACGCAGTCGCGTGCTCATGGACCTTCGGCGCTGGCTTCGAAACCAGCTCCCGGTTGTTAAACCCGCTGCTGCCTCCGTAAATAGCGCGACGGAGCACGCAACCACCTGAAGCGACGGTTTTTCGGTCTTATGTCCGCTAAATGCGCACGGAACTGGCGTTTGTTGCTCGCCGGAACAAAAATTAAATTGCCGAATTTTCGTTTTTCTCACATAGACAGGCGTTGATTGCTTGACATTGTGCACCGCACCATAGAGTATGGCGCATCGCACAACAATACACACAGGAAGGCTCTATGATGGAAAAGATTCTGCATGATGTACTGAACGCGGGCATTGCTCTTTTTCGCGCGGGGGAAGACACCCTTAACAACGCGGTAAAAGAAGTACAGCGCACGTTCGACGAACTTAAAGCAAAAGGCGCAGCCGACACGAGCGACGCCGCAGTGAAACTGCGCAAGACTCTGGATGACATCGTCAGCCAGGCAAACGATTTGGGCGGCAAAGCCGACGCCAGCTATCGTCAAAATCTGGCGGAGTTGGAAAAACTGTACGCCAATGCAGTTGAGCAAATCAAAAAACTGGTACCGGAAGATCGTCTGAACGAGCTCCGTGACAAAATCGAAGAGTTGATGACCGCGATTCGGGAAAAAACCGGCGGCGGAGCTTCAACCGCGGGCTGATTCAGCACGCAACGCGATACGCCCGAAGCCCGGGACGGTGACGTTCCGGGCTTCTTTCTTTTGACGCCCATGACTCACGCAAAATCCCCCGCTTCCGAAATGGAAGACCAGTCCTACGAAGGTCGCCAGGAGCACATTCGGTCTCTAAAGACGCCCGCGATCGAGACCTTCCGCAACGTCTATGCCGATCGGGACTATCGTGTGGACCTGGAGATTCCAGAATTTACAGCGATCTGTCCTCGAACGGGTTTGCCGGACTTCGGAATCATTCTGATCGCCTATCGGCCGGCCGAAAGCTGTCTCGAATTAAAGAGCCTGAAAGAATATTTTACCTGGTTTCGCAACGTTGGTATCTTTCACGAAAACGTCGTCAACAAAGCCAGCGACGATTTGATTCGGGCCTGCGATCCGCACTGGCTGCGCATTCACGCCGATTATAACGTACGTGGCGGCATCAAGACCCGCGTGACTTCCGTTTACCGACGGCGGAAGTAGGCCGGAAAACCAACCCCAGGCTCAGAATTTGAGGCGGCTCCTCCGAAGGCAGTCCTCAAAGCCGGTCCGATAATCCGGAAACAGATATTGCCCGAGCAGTCTCCCCGCCGTGAGCGAAACGACCCGCCTGCCGGTCGGTGACTCAACGCGCCAGTTTCCAGGTATGTGAATGCCCAGCCGCTTTTCCAGGTACTCGAAAACTTCCCGGTTGGGCGTCGACCGCAGGTCTACGCCATGAACCAGGGGCAAAACCTCGGGGGCCTCACCGATTTTTAAGGCCAGACGGGCGAGGTCCGCCACGTGTATTCTGGATACGATTCGATTGCCCGAGCCGGTGCGCGCAAAATCTTCCCGGGCAAAACGCTCAACCAGACTCCGGCCAGGGCCGTAAATGCCTCCCGACCGCAGAATGCTCACGCGCGGGCCATAGACCGTCCGAACGGCGTTTTCCAGATTCAAGCGAGCCTGACCCCGCGCTTCGTCGGGGGCCGGAGCGCTCGTTTCATCAAAGGTGGGCACAGGTTCGGCAGGAGCGCCGGAACCGGATGGCAGCACCGAAGTCGAGCTGATATGCACGTAGCGCGACTCCGGACGTTCCTGTAAGATGCGCTCCACAATCGGTCGATAAGGCAGATCCTGGCCCGTGGCCGGCACGCAGTCGAGAATCATATCGATTGCCAGGCCGGGCGAATCCATTGGAAACGTAAGATAACCCGCACGCCGCACGTCTTCCGGTGACCGGCTCAAAAAATAGACCGGCGCCAACCAGCTCAGTGCGCGGCCCGTGTAGCTGAATCCCAGACAGAGCACTTTCATGGCTGCAAATCTCCCCGGGGAAAATCGCTTTGCAATGGCGCGGCCCTGCACTGTGCTGAACGGGAATTGCGCGCGCTCTTTTCCATCGTGCTTCCGGCGGGATTCGCACTGTTGCTGTCTGCCGTCGCCTTTCTGCAGGCAACGGCATTTCGTTCGGATCTGGCCGATCGTGTCCTGGAGTCGGGCCGGGTGGTGCTTGCGCCGGAGGCCATACCCGTTTCGCGGGAGGACCCGGGCCTCGACGGCTCCCTGTCGAACCTGGAAGATGGCGATCCCGAGACTGCCGCGGTCGTTGCCTATCCGGCGAACCACCCGGAGAAAACACATTTTCTCATAGACCTGGCCCTGACCCATTGGCCTGGAATCAACGGTGGCCCGCCCCGGGCCCGGGTTCCGGTAGCGATCGTTGTGCGAAACGGCCTCTGCACGAATTGCGACCGGAGCCGATTCGAAGACTACAGCCGTGTCAGGCGGGCCGAGTTTTCGATACTCTACCGTCACGCAAACCGTATCGACGAAGATTACGAAATACCACCGGTCCGCGAAGTTTGGACCCGAACCATCACCCTGCCGGACTCTCCCGACCCGTTCTCGATCTTCCCCGATCTTTCGCCACCGCCGGCCTCAAACGGCTGGGGGGACCACATGGACTACATCATTCTTCGGATCCGGGTAGAAACAGTCTATCCCGGGAATCGCTTTCCAGGACGCCTGGCCCTGGCCGAGGTGACCTGGAAGGATCGAGCGCTCGACCCCGAAGAGGCCCCCGCCCATGAGTGAAGCCGAAAAGCCCCTGCGTTACGCCGCCGACTGGATAGCGCGAAAGAAACAGTCCCGGCGGATTGTCGTGGTGACAGCCTATGACGCCGCTTTCGCCCGTCTGGTTGCCCGTTCACGGGTCGATGCGATTCTGGTGGGCGACAGCCTTTCCATGGTCGTTCAGGGACACCGATCCACCATACCGGTTACCCTCGACGAAATGATTTATCACGCCCAAATGGTGCGCCGGGGGGCGCCGGACGCATTTGTAATCGGTGATCTTTCCTTTGGCAGCTTTCAGAAGAACATGGACCAGGCGATCGAAAGTGCCATTCGAATGGTCAAAGAAGGCGGAGTCAACGCCGTCAAAATGGAAGGGGCGGAAGCTCACGTACTCGATGCGATTCGGCATCTTACGGCCGCGGGGGTTCCCGTCATGGGTCACACCGGCCTGAAACCCCAAACGGTGATGACCACCGGGGGCTACCGTGTTCAGGGTCGCTCCGAAACCGAAAAGAAACTGGAAGACGAAGCACGTGCCCTGTGCCAGGCGGGCTGCTTCGCGATGATTTTTGAGCTGGTGGTGAGCGCCGTCGCTACCCGGCTCAGCAAAGATCTGCCGGTTCCCGTCATCGGCATTGGCTCGGGAGCCGGGACCGACGGTCAGGTCCTGGTGCTGCACGATCTTCTGGGAATAGACGATTCTTTCCAGGCCCGTCACGTGAAACGCTACGTGGACCTGGCCGGCCTCGTTACCGGGGCCCTCAACGAATTCGGCGATGAAGTGCGCCGGGGTGATTTCCCCGGTGACGAACACAGCTTTAGTTAGTCCAGACGGAACAGGTCTTCGCTGCTAATGCGGTTGCCGCTTTCCCGCACGCTGCGCGTGTCGAGTTCCTCTTCTGAATGCGTGATGCCGGGTCGCAGGCGCGTGCTTTCCGGTAGGTCTGCATCATAAGCCGCCGCGCCCTGGGCTGCCCGCACCGGTCCGAGGGCCGGGCTCATCTGGCGGTAAATCGAATCTGCCAGATCAAAACCGGTCGAACGGGACATCTGCTTTGCGTACTCGTCGTAGAGCATGTCCTCAAACAATTCCTGGCGCGAACCACCGTGTAACAATCCATCTTCCGGCTTTAGATTCGAACGCATCGATTGGAGCATTTGCTTGATGAAGATGGCCTGCAAATCCAGGGACGCTTCGTACAGTCGCCGCCGGGTGGGATCGACGCTGATCTCCCGTTCAATGTCGGCCGGGTGACCGTGCACGCGCTCGTTCGAGGGTGGAGTTCCGGTCGCCTGGTCGGTCGAAAGGCCCGGGAAATAGCGTTCGAACTCGTTTGTCGCGGGGGCGGAATCCGCCGCTCGCGTGGCGCCGGGAGCGTCTCCCGCGCGTTGCGCCTCTGAAAGCCGTCGCAGGCTCTCCACCGAGGTGCTCATCGGAGCTCGTTGTGTGCGCAGGGTATCAATGGGGTCCATTCGTGTTCTCTTTGCTTTCTATATCGAAACAAACTTCTGATCAGTTAACGATCAATTCGGCATGCAGGGCCCCCGCATCCCGCAGGGCTTCTAAAATAGCAATTACGTCTCGCACGCGCAGCCCCATGGCGTTCAGACCCTGAATGATTTCCTGCACGCTCGAGCCCGAGAGTTCCTGCATGACCGGCTCCGGCTCTCCCGAGCCCACCGGAACATGGATGCCCATGCGCGGATCGGTCAGGTTGCCGGTAACGATTAGTTCCAGGCCGCCACGACTGACAGCAACCGGCGCCACGCGCACATCGCCTCCCATGACGATGGTACCGGTCCTTTCGTTAATGACGATGCGTGCCGGTCTGACGGGCACGACCCGAATGGACTCCAGCCGGGCAATGTAGGCAACGGGGTCTGCATCTTCCGGCAGGGTAATCAGTATCGAGCCCCCGTCCACACTCACCTCCGAGTCGCTCAACTCGGCGGTCAGTCGCTCCCGAACTGCCTGCAGCGTGCTGAAGTCGAAATCCCGCAACGAAACCCGCACGCGCGGTCGGGGGGGATCGTCTCCGCTGGCCGTGCTGCTTGCTCCGGCCACCTCGCGTTCCATGGTGGCGCCGTTCAGAACCAGGCCCACCGTATCCTGAATATGTGCCCGGCTACCGGGCCCACCGGCGCCGGTTGTGACCGCGCCCTGGGCCACCGCATAGATGGTATTGTTTCCCGCATGCAAAGGCGTTTGAATGAGGACCCCGCCCCGCAGGCTGCGCGCATCCCCAATCGAGGAGACAGTGACATTGATACGATCCCCTGGACGGGCGAAGGGCGGCACTTCGGCGGTCACCAGGACCGCGGCAATATTACGTGCGTTGAGTCCCGGCGATTCCAGGTTCTGCCCCAGGCCACCCAGTAGGTTTGTAACCGATTCAGAAGCGAGTCGGGTCCGGGAGTCGCCCGTACCCGCCAGGCCCACGACCAGCCCGTAGCCGATCAACTGGTTGGTCCTGATGCCGCTGATGCGGACCAAATCGCGAAGGGCGATGCCCTCTTCGTTCTGGTTCGCCGCTGCCGGCTGAGAGTACACCGATGCCGTAGCCCCCGCTAAAAACAGCAGTACGCAGGCGATTCTAAAATAGGGGTTATCGATTCGCATCGCTCATCTCACCGAGAACACGATTCAGATATTCCAGGAGCAATTGCTGTTTTTCCTGGTCGGACAGCTCCGCGGTCGCCCGGGCGGGCTCTTCGGGCGTGGCCCCGGGTTCCTGTCGCAGGCGGCGGTCCCGATTCTGGGGTACCGGAGCGCCGGTAATGCGAATATCCAAATCCGCAACGTCTGCGCTGTTGACCCGTCGGCCGGGTTTAATATCTTCCACGTGTACAAAGCCGCGGACCTGAAAGACCTGGCGTGTTCTGCCATTTTCCTGAGCGATCTGCCGGGTTCCGACAATAGAGACAATGTCTTCTTCCGGTTGGGAATCGACGCGCACGGCCATTTCAAAACGAATCTTGCCGTGGGATCGAAGCGTATCGTTGTTCTGCCGGGTGATATTCTGTTCAGTGTCCACCGGAGGCAAAAACTCTGTCACAGTCTGGTCGGGCTTGAGTTTAATCGTAACCGTTTCGTCCACGGTGCTTTCGTATTCGTATTCGATGATGACTGTTTCCTCGACGTGCAGCTTCAGAATAGTGCCCGTTCGAATGTTAGCAGAAGGATTGTACGGATTGTGATCTCTCCAGAGGCTTTGGGCGGACAGGTAACTGAACGCGAGTGCCAGGGCGATCGCGACGCCTACTGCACGCAGTTTGGGCTTCACGGATGGTCCCCGCTTTCGAGAACAACGGTGTCCGCATCAATGACCCGGGCCTGCAACACTGAGCCGGCTGAACCGCCGGTCGGCAGGACCAGGCGCACCGGTATTTGATCGCCAACTTCACCGGCCCGCACGGCCACACAACGCACCTTGAAGACCAGGCCGGGCCGCTGATGAACCAGTCGAACCCGCTGGCCGGACTGTACCACCGGTAAGATTTGCACCATGTTGCGCTCGAGCACTGTTCCGGCTTCGACATCCTGGAGAAGACGCCGGCCAATTACTTCGCCGGCCCTGGCAAGTTCTCCCGCACCGGCTTCTATTTCGCGCCGTTCGGTGCGAAGATGTTCGGCCGCAAGGAGCGTACCCCGGGGTAGGTCCGTACGTGGCAGGGCCACTTCCACCACCTCCAGGATTTCCACTTCAATCTGGCGCCGCAGCAAAATCTGACTGATCTGATTCTGGCCCTCCGGAAATACATCCAGCGCTACGATCTGGCGGCCGCTGCGAGCGGTTCCAGAAGGAATGCTGAGTCGCAGGTTTACACCAGCTGCAGGTACGCGAAGTTCCGTGTCGGGTTTCACCCGCAGCACAAAACGTCCCGCGCGGGCGAGGTCCCGATCCCATTCGGAGCGCAACCACTGTTCGAGCTCCGCAGCGCGCAGGGTCCGGTTCATGGGGAGAATCCAGACGCCCTGCCCCAGCACCCGATTGACCTCTTCCGGGGCTGTTTCGAGCGCCTCCCGAAGTTCCGTAGCGCTGATGTAACGCGCGCCCGTGACCTGCTGGACGACGATTTTGTCTCCCACGCTGCCCGGTTGATGTTCTCCGGCCACGCGCGCCAGGTCGCGCAATCGGACCGGCCCCCCCCCAACCTCGACGCTGCCGCGTAGATACAGGTCTACCGCGTGGACCGGTACCGAGCAGAACACACCGATAGCCGACGTTAGAAGGAAAGCCGCGATGCGGAGACGACGGCCGGTTCTATTCCAGCTGGCTTTCATCTTAGCGTTTCATGGAAATTGCAGTGCCCAGCATGGAATCCGATGTCGTGACCGCTTTCGAGTTGGACTCGTAGGCGCGTTGCGCAACGATCATACCGACCATCTCCTCTACGAGTTTGACGTTGGAGGTTTCCAGGTGCTTTTGGAGAATGGCGCCCATGCCATCGAGCCCGGGAGTACCCTGAATTTCCGGTCCACTGGCTACCGTTTCTCTGAAGAGGTTCTTTCCGATGGCCTGCAGGCCGGCCGGGTTAACGAAACGGAACAGATCGATCTGCCCGATTCGGGTCGGTCGGATATCATCTTCGATAATTACCGTAACCTCGCCGTTCTCGCTCACAGAAAATGTATTGTTGATGGCGCCGGGGGGCAACGTGATCGGCGGTTCCAGGAGATAACCGTTGGAAGTCACGATTTGCCGGCGAGAGTCGATCTTAAAGGATCCATCCCGGGTGTAGGCGAAGGTGCCGTCCGGCTGGAGTATCTTAAAGAAACCCTCTTCCGATATGATGGCCATGTCGAAGGGGTTCTCCGTCGCCTGCAGCGAGCCCATCTGGAAAAGCTTTTGAGTCGCGGCCGGTCGCACACCACTTCCCACATACACACCGGTCGGAATTTCTGACACGGCGGTCGCCGGGGTTCCCGCGAGCACCTGCTGTTGATAAATCAGGTCCTCGAAGTCGACCCGGTTACGCTTGAATCCGAACGTGTTTACGTTCGCCAGGTTGTTTGAAATAGTGTCAATGTTCGTCTGCTGGGCGATCATGCCCGTAGCAGCGGTCCAGAGTGATCTGAGCATGGCTTTCTCCGCCGGGTAAAGCTGGTCCCATTAAAGGTTCGGCATTCTGGCCGAAATCATGAGCGATTCGCCGATTCAGCGCTTGCGCAGGACCAGGCAGCGGTTGGTGTTCGTGCCGCGACTGTTGTTGGTGACGTCCCAGCAATTGGCCAGCTTCGTAAAGCGCTGGGTGTTGATAAATAGCGCTTCGGCCTCCAGGCGGCCACCCGGACATACCAGAGGCAACTGCTCGAGCATCAGTTCTTCTAAAAGAAGTGCGGGATTGCCCCGGGAGCTTACCTCCCCGACTTCGATGACCGCCCGCCCGCCCTTGCGGAGCACGCGGCCCATGGCGGTCAAAGCCCGGGTCATAAAATTCACCCATCGCCCCGGATCAGAATCCATCATCAGCCCCGAGCCCGCCACCTGCTGCTCGACCCCCAGAAACCAGGCCCGCATCCAGTTGTCCTGCACGTAGTTGACTTTGTCGAGAAACGGTGGCGACGTTACGATCAGGTCGACCGTACCCCCGCGCAACGAGCCCAGTTCGCAGGCATCCGAGATTGTGTAACGGTTGCGCGCGGCCATGCGATGGTAGTGCGACGGCAGGCCTTCTGCAAGATCTGCCCGCAGCTTCCGGATGATGCGCGGCTTCAGAGCACGATACTCGGGCTTTTGCCCGCGGTTGCGATTGTTGCGGCGCTGGGCTTCGGGCAGGATTGAAATTTGCGGAAAGGAATAGGCCGATAGAAAGCCGTCCGAGTGCCCGTGCAACCTGGACAGGGCCGTAAGCCCGATGTAGCGCAATTCCGGGTCACCGTTCAGGTCGAAAGCAACTGGCATCAGACAGTGACGAAGGGCGTTGATTTCGCGCAGCGTGCGCGCATGAAAAAAAGGGCCCAATCGCTCGCGGTCCTCCCCATCGGGTTCCGGCCCGGCGTCGAGGTCCAGTTTTTCCAGACGCTCGATCAGGGCCGCAGGCGTCGGGATCACGCGGCGGGCAGCGGCGATGAAGTGCGCCAGCGGATTCAGGTCGTTGTGGATTCCACGGTGCCCCATCAGGTTTGCCTGGAGCACCGTGGTTCCCCGCCCTCCGAAGGGATCGAAAACGACCGCGTTACGCTTCTCACCCAGATACTGCCGGATAAAGAACTCCGGCAGTTCCGGTTTGAACGAAGCGCGATAGCTGACCGTGTAGTGCACGGGATGCATCTGGCGTTGTCGCGCCGTCCACAGTTCCCCGATCCAAACGGGACATTTGTACTTTTTATGTTTGGTCTCTACTACGCCGCCGCCGAGGCGGAGCGCTGCAGAAACGTTTCTGGTATTGACCAACGTTCCTTCCCTGCCTCACTTTTCGGCAGCGAAGGAACGCCCGACGCACTAAAAACGAATCAACCCTGATTTCGCATCTCGACGATCACCCCTTCCAGGGTTTTCCAATCAAGAGTCCTGGGTTCGCCGTCGGGAACGACGTTGTAGATCGAAAAATCAGTGACCCCTGCCCGCTCTCGGAGCACGTCCTCATCAATCAGTGCCTGCCCGGTATATTCGGAAGGCTTCTGTTGAAAAATCGTGACCGCCGCGTCCGCCATGATGTCGGCCTTGCGCCAATCACCGGGTTTGCCCATGCCCCAGTTGATGGTCGCCAGAGACTCCACCAGAGTTCGCGGCCAAAGTGAATTTGCAGCGATGTTCTTGCCCTTCAGTTCCTGGGAAAGCCCGAGGCTGAGCATGGTCATATTGAACTTGGAGCAGATATAGGCGATCTTGCCGCCAATCACATCCAGTTCCACGGGCGGACTCATGTTGATAATATGGCCCCAGCCATTTTTTTCCATGTGCGGAGCGACGAGACGGCTCAGCAGGTAGGGCGCCTTGAAGTTCACTTCCATGACCAGGTCGAAGCGCTTCTCGGGCGTATTCTCGATGGGCTCCACCCAGATCGCCCCGGCGTTGTTGACCAGACCATCGATGCGCCCGTAAGTATCGAGAGTCTCCTGAACCAGGCTTTCGAGCTCCCGGCCATGACGTACGTTGCACTTAATGGCCTTACCCTGCCCTCCCGCGGCCTGAATTTCTTCTATAGTTTCCCCGATGGTACCGGGAAGCCGCGGATTGGGATGTGTGGTCTTGGCAGCCACTACAACGCGAGCCCCCTGGGCTGCAAGTTTCAGGGCCACGGCCTTCCCGATGCCGCGGCTTGCCCCGGTCACAATGACAACTCGATCTTTTAACGATTCCATACCTGCTCCTACAGAGAAGGGCCGGCGCTCTGGTGCAACCTGTCACCCATGACTCCAGAGCCCATATTGCCGCGCCCCCGCACAGATTTTTTTTTGGTCCGACTCGGGCCATCACTCCGATCTACATAGTGAGACATTGACAGGCGTCGGGGTGTGCACGGACATCCGGAGGCGCCGTAGAGGTTCATGGAGGACCAGAGATGATTATCAATCATAACATCAGCGCGATCTTCGCGCATCGCACGCTGAAGTTCCACGACACGGATATGTCAAAGGACATTGAGAAGCTTGCCTCGGGCATGCGCATCAACCGTGCGGGAGACGATGCTGCTGGATTGGCCGTTTCAGAGAAGATGCGGACCCAGGTTCTGGGCTTACGCCAGGCCGAACGAAACACCGAGGACGGTATATCGTTCATCCAGACCACGGAAGGCTACCTTCAGGAAACCCAGAGTATCCTGCAGCGCATCCGGGTTCTGGCTGTGCAGGCTGCGAACGGCATCTATACCGCGGAAGACCGCCAGCAAATCCAGGTGGAAGTCTCCGCGCTCATTGACGAAATCGACCGGATCGCTTCTCAGGCGGAATTCAACAAAATGAAGATGCTTACGGGCGCCTTCGCCCGTCTGAATCCGACGGCCTCTATGTGGTTTCACATGGGCGCCAATATGCACCAGCGCGAGCGGGTTTTCATCAACACCATGACCACCCAGGCCCTCGGTTTGCGAAATCCAACCGTTCTGACCTTTATCTCTATCAGCACTCCCGGAAAGGCCAACAGTGTAATCGGGCTTGCCGACGAAGCGTTGCGCCGGGTTTCCAAACAACGAGCCGACCTGGGCGCTTACCAGAACCGGCTGGAACACGCGGCCAAAGGGCTGATGAACGCGTACGAAAACATCCAGGCTGCCGAATCACGCATTCGCGACACCGATATGGCGGAGCAGATGACCAGCTTCACGCGTTATCAGATTCTGGTTCAGGCCGCAACTGCTATGGTCGCACAGTCCAACATGAAGTCACAGACTGTGCTCCAGCTTCTGCGATAAGAATCTTCTACGGCGTCTCGAACGGTCCGCTGGCCCACCCGGGCGGGCGGACCGGCCCCTCCCCTGCCTGATTGATGGCCGGCTAAAGACGCAAACCAACAGCGGCCGTCCAGTAAACCTCGTCCAGCTGTCCTTCGAAGGCCGGCCGGGAACGGTGGGACTCTCCGCCGGGAAAGTAATAGCGGGAAACACCCAGGTTCGAGTCCAGATAGACGCGGCCTAAAAAAAGCCGTACGCCGGCCGACAGTCCGAACCGGAAAACAAATATGTGCTGCTTTCGCTCTCGGCCAATGCCGACCGCGCCCCGCACGTAGGGGTCCAGCCAATAACCCTGCAGCAGGTGGACCGTGGGTTCAAGGTTGAGCGTGGTCACATTTGCGACCCGCTGCGTCTCGGTGCTGAAGGGCTCGTAGGTTTCGGCGAGAATCAGTTGCTGAACGAAGTCCTGAGCGGCGGCGGTTTCGGCCGGGCGGGCAGCAAGAACAAGGAGTGCGGTAGCGTATTCGTCGCTGTCCGGTGCGAGGGCACGGGCGTTCTGGAGATCGTAGGCGGCGTTTTCCAGAGAGATTCCCAACCCCAGCCAACGCGACCAGGCATACTCGCCCGCCATTCCGTAGCCGAATCCACGCAGCTCGGGATCGACAGCTGTATTTTGGATCAGCGCCGCATTGCGGCGTTGATCAGACGTACCGTAAAGCACCGTAGTTTGTGAAGCAAAGCCGTAAACGTTCTCTGTGGACTCGTAGGCGGTTCCCTGAAAGTAGAGCGGGGCCCGTAGACGGAACTCCAGAAACGTAGCCCCCGGTTCGTACCCCACGGGCCCGGAGAAAAGAGCGCCAGGAACACAAACCAGGGCCAGCGCGGCCGTAACCGAGCAGAGCCATCGCCGGGCCGTAAACAAATTAGCCGGCCTGAGCGCCGTCCCGCTTGAGGTTCATCTGGGCCACGGCCAGAAGCGCAATCGGCACGCTGTAAGACGAACAGGAGACGTACTGCAAACCAGCATCGCGGCAAAATTCGATATTGGTCGGGTCGGCTCCGTGTTCTCCGCAAAGACCCAGTTTGATGTCCGGTCGTGTGAGTCGCCCACGGGCCGAACTGATGCGCACCAGCTCCTTGACGGGGGCTCCCAATACCTGAAACGGGTTGTTGGCAAGAAGGTCGTATTCGGTGTAGGCCGGGAAGAACGAGTTGGCGTCGTCGCGGCTGAGTCCGTTGGTCGTTTGGGTCAGGTCGTTGGTTCCGAAGCTGAAGAATTCCGCGTAGCGAGCCAACTGGTCGGACAGAAGAGCCGCGGCCGGCAATTCAATCATCGTCCCCACCTTGTAGTCGAGTGTGATGCCCTGCTCCTCAAATACGGAACTCGCCATGTCAGTAATGCCCCGAATGTATTTGCCTTCGATGCGTTTGCCGTTACGAATCATGGAAAGTTCGAGCGGGTTCATCACCAGCGGGATCATGATTTCCGGCACCACTTCCGTATTGTCTTCTTTCTTGAGCTTGCAGGCCGCTTCCAGAATGGCCCGGACCTGCATTTCATAGATTTCAGGATACGTGATGGCAACCCGGCAACCCCGATGTCCGAGCATGGGGTTGAACTCGTGCAATCGTTCGATGCGCGCGTCAATGTCGGCCCGATCCGCCTTCTTGCCTTTGCTTTGAACGTGCTTTATGTACTCCGCCATCACGCCGTCGGTGCGGGGCAAGAACTCGTGGAGCGGCGCGTCGAGCAGCCGGATTGTAACGGGGTGCGGCGCCATGGTCTTAAACAGTTCGTAAAAGTCATCACGCTGGAACGGCCGCAGGTCTTCCAGGCAGCGCTTGCGTTCTTCCTCGTCGTTCGCAAGGATCATTTCGCGGAATCGATTGATACGGTCGGCCGCAAAGAACATGTGCTCCGTGCGACACAGGCCAATTCCGTAAGCGCCCATTGTTCGGGCAACCCTGGCATCCCGACCAAGGTCCGCGTTCGCCCGCACCAGGAACCTGGGATCAATGAATTTCTTGATCACCTCAATGAACTCGACCAGACCATTCACCTGAATGTCCGGGTTGATGAGGGTCGCTTTCCCCAACAGAATCGTTGGTTTGGTATAGATCGGGACATCCAGAGTTACGTAGTCGCCTTCTTTGATCGTAACGCCCTCAAGCTCAAACTCCCGGTCCCTGTACTTGATGTCGGGATTGACGATACTCACTTTGCCCATGGACCGCGCCACAACCGGTGCGTGCGAGGAATAGCCGCCTTCGACCGAAATGACCCCCTGACCAACTTCGATGGCTTTCACGTCCTCCGCGTAGGACGCGTTCACACAAAGGATCAAGCGCGTGTCTTCATTCTTTTGCAGAGCATCGCGATGAGCCTCCATTAAACGGTCGGCGCTGAAAAAGACACGTCCCACCGCGGCGCCGGGAGAACCGGCCAGTCCGCCCGAGACGGATGGAATATTGCTGACCGAACTCTGGTCAACGATCGGATGCAGCAGAGTGGCCAACTGGCCGGGTGGGATTTGCTGCACAAGCCATTTGTCTTCAACGATGCCGGCCTTCATCAAATCGAGCAATGTTCGAATGTGGGCCTGGGTCGACTTCTTGTCTTCGCCGGTCTGGTTGATGAGCCACAGCTTTTCGCCTTCGACAATAAACTTAACTTCCCGAATTTCACGAAACTTGTGCTCAAGGGACTTTCCGATGCGACGCAATTCATCCAGGTATTTCGCGTCCAGATCGTTAATGTCGAGTCCGCTCTTGTCGAGCGTGTAGGCATTTTTCAAAAAGCTTCCGGCAAGACGGTCTTCACCGGAAACGATATCGCGTGTGTGGTACATTCCGACCACCGACTCGGGCGTAAGATTGCCAAAAACCATACCCTGAATCATGCACGAAACGTTATCGTCTTCGTCAAGATCGGGGTCGTGGTAGACTTTCACAGCTTCGCGGACCAGAGCTTCCAGCTGCGCAATTGGATCGTCGGGGATCCGTTCCGGGCCAATCAGGGCCTTCATTTCGTCGCACAATGCACGCATACCTTCCGGCGTCTTCTCGTGCTTCTTCTCAATTTCGTTGAACTTCTCGGCCGGAATTTCGAAGATCTTGATGCCCGCGGTTCGCAGCAAATACGAATACTCAAACCAGGCCGCGACCTCGCCCATCATGCGCGCAAAACCGGGAATTGTTTGAGGAGAAAGCCCTACGTTAAACACCGTCGGATAGATCGGCAACGACAGGCTCGCGCTGCAAACGATCTTGATCAGCAGAGGGTTTTCGGAGTCTCCGTATTTTCGTCCGATGCGTTTTTCAATGTCGGGCAAACCCCGACTCAGAAGGCCGCGCACGTCTCCGCTACCCAGATGCGCACAGGCGCGCGCGTCCAGAATGAAGCCCGGAACGACGGGCATCTTCATCTCGGCCAATTCCAGGGCGCGCTGACCGCGGCGGCCGCAACGCTCCCAGACACTCCGGTCCCGGGTACATCCATCTGAATTAAACGCATAGATTTGAGACATAACTTACCCCGCTGTAGATCGCACAATGTTTGTATTCTTCAAGAAAAAGGCAAACAGTTTCAGGCCCGTTCCTCATATAGAGCCACACAGTTTCGCCCCTGGTCTTTGCATATGTAAAGGGCTTCATCGGCCAGTTTAATGAGGTCTTCCGTGTCCGTGACGTAGTCAGAATGGGCCGGCAGGCAAGAAATCCCGATCGAGATGGTGATATGGGCCTCTTCGTTTCCAATCGGGATCGGTCGTGATTCGATGTTCTTGCGTATCAATTCGCCGACTTCGAGGGCCCGGCTCTGATCGCTATCGGGCAGCAAAACGCAAAATTCTTCCCCACCGTAGCGCCCGGCGATGTCGTCGCTGTCCAGGCGGTGTACGGTTTCCTTTATAACCGAAGCCAGTTCTACCAGGGCCCGGTCACCGCCGGGGTGCCCGAAACGGTCGTTGACTTTCTTAAAAAAGTCGATGTCAGACATCAGCAATGCCAGCGGCCGATTTTGAAGCCGGGCGCGGCGGTATTCCTCGCTCAGGCGCGCCATAAAGTAGTTTTTTATGTAAAGACCGGTCATACCGTCTACGGTCGCCATTTCATGCAGGCGTGCGTTCTCAATCGCTATGGCCGCCTGGTTGGCAAGAATTGAAAAGATCTTCAGGTCGCCGCCGTGGAACGACTGGTTGTTGCCCTTATTCAGAACCTGCACCGTGCCAATCACACGCCGTTTGAGTTGGAGCGGTACGCACATCATGGTCCGGGTCACGAAGGAACTGGCCTGGTCAGCCCGGTTGGAAAAGCGCGGATCATTTGCGGCGTCCTCAACGAGCACCGGCTCACCGTGTTGCGCCACCCATCCGGCAATGCCCTCGCCCATGCGCAGCCGGATCTTCTTTATGGCCTCGCTTTTTTCTCCCTTCACCGTGTGGAAGAAGAGTTCGTCCTTCTCTTCGTCGAGCAGCATCAGGCTCGAAGCTTCCGCGTCGGTCACCTCTTTGGCGCGTTCCATTAGACCGTCCAGGACCAATCCCAGGTCCAGACTGGAAGAGAGCATTTTGTTGGCTTCGAGCACGCTGTAAAGACGGCCGTTTTCTTCCCGGAGGGCTTTCAGGTCACTGCTGTCCGATGAATTTTGAGCTTCGGGGGGCATGGCGGAATCGCTGGCTCAGGCTTTCCCCGCCAGGCGGTTCGGCAACCGATTTTTAGGGTGACCGGAGAAGGCCCGGCGGTTCTTTTTTACGAAGCGCACTCAATCGAGAGCCGGCGCTGGTCGTTCTTGATAGAAGGCCGGCGCGAATGGGTTCACCCTTGATCCCCGGCGCTTTGTCCGCGCTCCGCAAGGGTCGCGCCCGAATATGGAGACCAGGCATGCATGAAGGAATGGAGAATTTTACGGCAGCCAGCCTGCGCCGGTTTATCTCACAACCACCCCCGTCACGGCCCGAGCCCGATGCTGTAAGGGCTGAAACCGTGGGCGAAGGCGCACGCACAGCACGAGGCCGACGTGTGAGTGAAGTGCTGGCCAATGCCGCGCACCAACCGGAGGAGAAGATGTCGGCCGAGATGCATGACGCACTCGTGCGCGAGCATCTGGGTGAATTAGTTCGCACAATGGTGGCCGAAGGCCGGCTCGGGGAACTGCGCGCCTTTCTTGAGGAACATCGCCACTTCCTGAACGATATTCTTGCGATCGTAGAGAAGAACCAGGCTTAAGCGCGCACGATAGCGCTTCAGGGACGGGCCAGCCGTTCCTCAATGACGCCGGCGCTTACATCAACCATGCGCCGCATCGCCGGGGTAACGGCCAGGCGGCGCATCAGGTTCAGCTTTTCGTCAACTATCGGGCGCGCGTCTTCGGGCGATTCGTCGGAAAGGGTGGCCCCAATCTGGCGATCCAGAATCAACAGGCGGGCGTAGTCCCTTCGGTACTGTCGGCGTGCCAGTTCCCATATGTACTGACCAGGTTCCACCCGCACCAACCGGCCGTCGGGCAACTGCAGTCTATCTCCGGGAAAAACCAGGTCCGGATTGCGCTCGTTGCCCCTTGGTTGAATTCCGGGCCGCGCAAATCCGTTGGCGCGCGAAAGCAGATTGGCGTAAGAAAGAACTTCCTCATCGCTGGCCTGGACGTCCGCCTCTCCGGGAACCGGGGCGTCTTCCTGGTAAGCGCCCGGTGCCACCAACTCGCTCGCTTCTTCTTCGGCCGCACTATCGCCGCGCAGTGATATGGAATCCGCCTGAAAGTGTGAAAGAGCCTTCGCGGAAGTAAAAACAATGAGGCCGATCAAGAGCAGCGCCAGCGGCACCAGGATCAGAGCGCCCCAGACGGTTCGCAGTCCTCCGGAAGTGATCAGCTCCCAATAGCCACGCAGGCGAGCCAGAAAGCCCGTGCCCCCGCTGTCGTGGCCGTTTTCGCTGATCGTCTTACGTACGATTCCCAGCTCCGTCAGAATGCCCTGAAATCGTTTGCGCTCTTCAAGAATGCGCAGCTTCTCCTCCAGCAGACGCTCGCAAAGTTCGATGCCCTGGCGGAACCCGGGCGGGTCTCCCCCGCGGTCAATGGCGCGCTCCTGGGTTTTTAAAAGACGCTGGTAGTCGCGCGGTGACTTTTCAAGCACCGCATAGGCCGGAGGCACCTGAAAACGCGCCGGTTCGGGTTCCGCAGCGGAAACGAACTGGAACGAGCTGCGCCCCGTAAACAGCAGATGAAATTCCACCGCCTGGTTTTCCAGAGCCAGCCAGTCTTCGAAACGCCGACGACCGGTTGCAAAGCGTCTTTGTAGACGATGAAGAATACGTGTGGTCCTTTCGTCATAGATTTGTGAAAAATGCGGTAGCTGCTCAACGAAACGCAGCAATTCGGAGATGGCCTGCAGGCGTACAATGTCGCCGTCCGGACTCATATTTCCGATTTCGCCCAAAAGGCGCCACAGAGCTTCGGGCGTGTAGTCGAGCCCGCAGTTCAGCAGGAGGAATTGTTCCAGAATCGGGAATTCGGGAATGCTCTGCATGCTTTCCAGAATGCGTTCGACATGCGGACGCGCGCCGGCGGCCACATGAAAATGGTACTCTCGCCCGGGCACCAGCGGGTAGACCTGAGGTTCCATTTTCAGGCGCGCGTAGTCACGTTCCGACAGGCCCTGACGCATGGTGAGCCGCAGCATCGACCCGCCTGCTTCTTTGATCTGGCGGCCATCACTCAGAGCGACCAGTTCCAGATCGTGGGGAGGCCGGACAAAGTCAAACTTCTGCGATTGGCGGCGTCCGCCCAGAGGAAACAGAATCTGCACCATCCGGTCCGCGTCCTGCGCCAATCGATACGAGAAGATGGCATGCGAGCCGGTGCGCGAAAGAAAGTAACTTACGTCGCGGGCGAAGGGCAGCGAGCTGCCATCGTCCAGACCCTGCACCTTTGTGCCGCGATAGATCTTCTTGAGAAGCGAAAGCTGATCTTCGCCCATCGTGTGCACGACGCTTTCCTGGCCTTCGCGGTTCTTGCGTCGCAGAAATTCCGAGAAGCCGGGACTGAAGGGCGAGTACGAGATCGCAGCGGCCGAACGCTGCGGGTCAATGCCGGCTTCAAAAAGCGCGTAATGATAGTCGAGGGTAGGATTGAGCAAAACGCCGCGACCGTTAAAATTCCAGTACAGAAAAGGCGGGCTGTTGGCTATGGCATGCCGGTCGCCGATGAAGATCAGGCTGCGTGATTCCGCATCCGCGCCTTTCTGGGCGCGCTTAGAAAGCGCCCGAGAGATCAAATCGTACTCGCGATCCAGTGAGAGCCGGGACTTCTGAACGGCCTGGTGATCGTACGTGCGCGTGCCACCCACTTCGACCACCGCGTTACCATTCTCGAAGAAGTTGATGGTGCAACGGTCCCGTCGTCGATCCTGCTGTCGTTCGGGCGGCCGGTACGGTAAGGTCTTTACGGCGCCGTTTTCTTCGGTCGGATCATGGGCCTGCTCGGAAAAAGCCAGCAGTTGATTTACGCGGTCCTTGCTTCCCACATAACGAATGGAATCGCTTGCTTCGCGTCGGGTTGCATCCTGCCAGGCGACTTCCAGCCCGGCATTGGCAGGATCGTTCTCCGGCAAAATCACATTTTCGATCTGCCCCAGGACACCGGCCGGAATGGACCGGCCGCTACCTACACGCAAGAACGGTCGAAAATCACTCCGGTGCAGGCCGGTATAGATCACGAAAGTGTCGCGATCGATCTGAAAAACCCGCTCGGTGCCCCGAATCTCGATGGGTTGCTCTTCGCTGTTACTCTGTGGCATTGTCATATTCCAGGATATAGTTTCCAAGCTTGAAGCGATCTCCCGGAGAAATCAGACCATCTCTTGATTGTTCCAGAAACTTCATCAGTGCGTAGTCTCCAGACGAGGCTTTCAGGTAGGTCTGCCCCTTGACTACTTTCGCCTTCAGCTCCACGTTGCGCGAAACGCCAGCCTGCCGCAGACGGAGGTCCGCCCCGAGTTTCTGGCCGACTTCCACTTTGCTGCGTTTGAGCTTTTCGAGAACGTAGCGGTTCTTGACCGGCGCACCGACTCCGTCTTCATAATAGACCAGACTGCCTTTCACATGATGGCGGTTCAGGAAGCGATAAATCAAAAGCGCCAGGAGTCCAATCAGGAACAGACCGGCCACGATGGCTGCGATCCAGATGCCCCAACGGCGCAGAGATTGGGAAAAAGACGTTTCGTCAATGCCCCGCGCTGTCTCCATAAGCCCCACCGATTCGGCATTGCTCTCGGGAGTTGCAGCTTCGTCGCCGGGCCCTTCGCTTCCGGCCGGTTCCGGGGCGGCCTCGACCGTGCGCACACGTTCCGGGGCCAGCGTCTCCAGCTGCTGTTCCAGAACGGGATCCGTAACGCGCCCGAGGCTGATATAAAAGATATAGTACGGATCGGCCTCGGAACCCGCTTCGGGATCGCGATACTCACCCAGATCCAACGGTCGGTTCCTGCTCCCGGGTGGCGGGTCATCCTTTCCGTCCGACATGACCACAATGAACAGCTCCCGATCGGGTTTCTTCAATTGTTCAATCTGACTCTGTAAAGACGCGACCATCGCTCCCATGTTTGTGTAGCGGCCTTCGGCGCGATAGCGGCCCACCTCATCCACGACCCGTTGTCGGTCGGCCTCGTCGTTGATGGTGAACCTTGCGGCTTCCCCCACATCGGTATCGAAGCGCATCAGGGTAACGCTGTCTCCGGTCTGCACCGACTCCAGAAAAGAACTCATGCCCGACTGCACTCTCTCGAGCGTCTTATGCTGATCAGCCATCGAACCGGACGTATCAATAATAATGAGATAGTCGCGCTCGGACCGGCAGGCGCCACAAAGCAAGACCGCGGCGAAGCTCAGAATCATCACATGGGGCTTTCGCAGTGCCATTAATTGCTTTCCTCTGTTTCGGACCCAACAGGCTGGCCCGACATTATGTCCCGCGACGGCCGCCCGACGAAGGTACCTGAAGTGTGTACAGCCTGCCTGGTTTTTTTAAACCAATTTTCAGGCTTCGCCATATTCGCGGGTGTTTTTTATGTAATCGCGCAGGTTCCACTGGAAGCGACCTTCGCGGTCGATATACTCAAGCAAAATGATATAAAACCACATCAGGGTGTCGGTTTCCGTTTCGACCACTTTGAACCGTCCGGCACGCTCCCAATCCTTGATCAGAATGCCTCGATCGAGCACGCAAATCAGGTCCACCTCCAGGTTGCCCGGAATCTCTTTCTCCTCGGACAGTTGCATGAGCTGGTCGCGTATGTCGGCCAGCGATCGCTCCGAAGCGTAGGCAAACAGGACCGAATAGACCGGTATTATGCTCCCATCATCAGGGTCAATTTCGCCCGCGTACAGGGATTTCAGGGCCCGGGTCAGCGAACAATGGGTCTGCAGGGCCGGCGCCGTAAGGTCGGCTTCCAGAGTCATGAACGCATGCAAAGAGTCCGCAAGCACGTAACCACCGGTCAGGTCCAGGTAACGCTCACACCACTTGCGGTAAACCAACAGATCGCAATTGCGATTGAGCAGGTGCTTCTTGTTGCGCACCTTACCCGTGGCAAGGGAGTAGTCGGCCGGCAAATGTTCCTTCAGGAAAGTAAAAAAGTCCTGATAAACGTTGATATCTCGCTCTTTTGCCGGCAGGTGCACGCCGCGCTTCTCAAGTTTCTTGCGAAGCGCTTTTTCCAGACCAACGGCCTGCTTTCTGAAGTACTCAGTGAACATAGTTTCAGTATCGGGCTCTCCATGGCCTGATTTCAGAAAAGATTCAACACCTTGTTCACGTCGTGCTTGAGAAATGCCTCGAAGCGCGGAGAAGCGGCTTCATGCAGGTACTTCTGGAGCCGCGAGACACCCTTGATCTGCGGA
This sequence comes from Spirochaetales bacterium, assembly GCA_024233935.1. Lineage (GTDB taxonomy): Bacteria > Spirochaetota > Leptospiria > Leptospirales > Leptonemataceae > JACKOY01. The sequence goes on from JACKOY010000002.1 coordinate 321,302, forward strand.
CCCGCCACCTGAAAGAAGATCAGACCGCCGTGTTTCACCTTGCCCCACTTAAAGAGGCTGTTGAGATCCTGAATCAATTCCCCTTCGTGGTAGACGATGACCTCGCAGCCCTCCATTTTTTCTTGAAACGACTCAATCACGTTTTTCCAGGCCTCCACGTTGCCGTTGTGGAAAAGCTCGTTTGTGACCTGGACCGAATATTTGGGCGTCAGGTTGCGCCGTCCGCCGGAGGCCGCGGCGGCAGCGGTCGGTTGCGCTTTCGGCGGCGGCGGAGTGGCAGGACGCGCCTCGGCAATGATGAAAGCAGGATCCTCGGCCGGCTCCTTGCCTTCCAGCAACTCGAAAAACGCGTTTAACCCCTTCTCGGCCACAGCCCGATCATCCTTCTTGCTGCGCGAATAAACAATCAACAACTCGTTCTTCTTCAGCTCGTGAACTGATTCCCAGTGCCCGACATTGGCCGGGTTCACTGCTGTCACGCCCACGTTCGGGTGGTGATAGATCAGAGTCAGACTCAGGCCGTTCCACTTCTGAAAGCGTTCCACGAGCTTTTGAAAGTCGGTCACACTCGCTTCCAGATTCTGAGACCGGAACGGGAGGTTGAGCTTGTTTACAAGAATGACGGACACGATCGGTGGAATCTGGGACCGCTCAATGCTGCCCTGTTCCAGCATGTTGTTCAGAACGTCGGCCAGGCTTGCTCCCTTTGTGACTGCATCCACGAGGGCGGTGACGTTTACGATGTGACGCAAGGTCCGGTTGAAGGAATCACGGGTACCCAAACTGGAAAGGTCTGTCATACTCTCTGGCATAATATTCCTCTGAAGCCCCGGGGGCAGACCCGGTCTAAGTGCGGGGGCCCATTTCTACAACAAAAAACCCGCGGCGAATGCCGCGGGTTGCAGGATGGCGGGCAAAAACCCGCGCCTGGGGTTTCGGGTCAGAGTTCTTTCAACCCCATCTCCTTCAGTTTGTCTTCGTACGACTTGGGAGTCACGTCGGCCGAGCCTTTCACGCCTCCGGCGCCCGGGCTCGAACCCCCTCCTCCGCCGCCGCCACCGCCGGTCGGGGGTGATGCGGGAGGTGGTGATTCTCCTCCACCGCCGGAGGAATCTCCACCAGCGCTCTTGCTGTATGCGATAGAGGCAGCACTCTCGTGCCGATCTTCCGCTCCGAAGCTCTGATCGATGTCGGTTCGCATAGTCGACCGGCGTCGCTTGAAAGACGCGAAAGCCGCGTCGGCGAAGCCCTGCGAAATTCCGTGCAGGAATTCGTTCAGAACGTTCGCCATGCCTTTCATCATGTACTGCTTGCGCTTGGTCGTGGTCATATCCACATCCAGAAGCAGTCCCGGTTGCAGGTGGTGCGGGTTGATCTCGTAAATGAAGTTGTTGAACTCCCTTTCGAGAATCTGCACACGCTCGTCCAGAACCACGCGCTCGACAGGATTCTGATAACCAAACATATCCTTCAGCTTCTGCTGCAGATAGTTGATCTTGTCGCCCACGTTCTTGATTTCCGCAGTGTAGGTCCGGTTATTCTTCTCTACGAAAGTGTTGGGCGGATCGCGAAACTGTAGTTCGTTCCACTTCAGCTCATCCGGATCCTTGTTCAGTTGCTGGCGTTCCCGGACCCAGGCCCGCGGCATCACGCTTTCCACCAGATCTTCGAAATCTTCGATTTTCTTGCGGAAACCCCACAGGCTACGCTTGCGGCGTTCGTAAACCGTATGCACCACATCCCAGCAGGCATCGACTTCCCGGAGGAAGGCATTGATGCGCTGATCGTAGATACGTTTCAGCTCACGAATCTGATTCTGATCGTAGTACACCAGACGCATTGCATACCGTTCGTCCGGTAGTTGTGCCACTTCCTGGTTTTCATATTCCCGAATTTGAGCTTCCCGGGCGTTCTTCTTGTTATCACAGAACTGATAGCCCAGTCGCGACGTATCCAGGATCGAAGTCAGAGTGTTCACCGCGGTGTTAAAGCCCCGGTTGCGGATGTTCTCGGAGTCGATGATCTCCTTGATTTGCTCGCGCATGTTCAGGGGGTCAAAGTCTTCCTGGTCGATTTCGGCCCGTAGACCTTCAATCTTGTCCAGGAACTTCTTGCCCAGAATCGTGTAACGACGCGAGTTCGGATCGGACACGTTGTCGTCCGTGAACTTCTCGACCATCTTGATCTTTTCGAACATCACTTCGCTTCCGGTCATCTCTGAACGGCCGGAATCCACGAGTTCTTCTTTGAGTTTGTCGATCTCGCGATCGATCAGCTCGGTGATGTGCTTGGAAAGCTGTTCTTTGAGCAGGTGCTCGACGGTCACCTGATAGTGAAAAATCGGGCTGATCAACTCGGAGTCGAGAACATTGATCGAAAGCTTGATGTCGCTCACCGTGCGAGGACGGAAGCTGTTGTCCTTGAATGCACACTTTACGATTGAGTAAGCATTTTCCCCTCGAACGAAGGCGCCGATATCCGTCTTTTGACGGAGAATGGCGTTGGTTTCGTTTTCAAGGTCGTTCATTCCTCGCTGGATGTGACCCTGAAGGTGGCCATACATGTTCACGACCGACTTTTCAAGTTCGCCGGTGTTAAACTTGTCTGAACCGCCGATCTTATCGAGTAGCTCGACAATCTCCTTCGGAGTGTAGCGGGCGAGGGACTTGACTTCCTCTTTGTCGACGAAGTCGCGGACCTTTTTGATCATCTCATCTTCAACCGTTATGGTATAGCGGTTGAACATGTTCACGTAGGCCTGGTTTACATAGTTGTAAACTTTGTCCTCAATGTTCGCCATTACATCGACGTCTTTGAGAACCTCAGGCGGTAGTTTGGTCTGCGTATATTCAGTGATATACCGGGCCGTCTCTTCTATGATCTTTTTTGCCTCAGCCGGCTTGTCGCGACCTTCCCAGGCAAGGGATGTCCGCGACGCGACCGCACTGGGCAGTACTGGATCAATCTTATTAGGGCTCTTTGGGAACTGTCCCACTGCCATGTTTGTTCCTCCGAATCGTTTTGTGTGTCTGCCAGCTTAACTGGCCTCGGATACTATTGCGCAAGAATCGCCGGTTTTTCCAGGGAATCGGAACGCTTTCATGATGCTTGGCGTGCCAGGCTTTTTTTTCAACTAAAAATTACCAGGCTTCGCACGGTTGTTTCGCGCATTTGTTCGCGAAACCATATTCAGCCAAAAACGGACATAATCATCAAAACGGACCGTTCGACTAGAGATCTTCATCGGTCAGGACATCCTCATCATCAATGATGACCGCGGGCACGCCGTCCTGACCTGCCCCGGCTTCCAGCTCGTCGTTGGCCTCGGTGGGCGCAGTTCCCGGCAAAAACAGCTCCGTCATGCGTCGCGGACACCTTCTACCGGGCAAAGCACCGGTACTTTCGCATATTTCGACCGAATATGCGGTCGATCCTTCGAATTCGAACCGGCCGCCCGGCTCTCCGGCCAGCGCCCGATGCATGTAGCGACCCCAAACCGGCGCGGCGAGCCCGCCGCCCGTCGCTCCGCCGCCCAGGGAAATCGGTCGATCGTAGCCAACGTAGACTGCAGTCACAAGATTGGGAGTGAATCCAACAAACCAGGCATTTTTGTTCCGATTCGTCGTACCGGTTTTTCCGGCCACGGGCCGCCCCGACATGCGCGCCGCCCGGCCGGTGCCTTCTTCGACCACGTCCTGCAACATGGAAGTAATGATCATCGCCGTTCCCGGGCTGATGACCTGCTCCACTTCCTGCCGGGCCCGCTCTTCCCGTGAGTCGTAGATGACCTGCCCGGTCGAATCGGTGATGTGATCCACAATATACGGATACACGCGTTGCCCGCCGGAAGCGAACACTGCGTAGGCACGGGCCATCTCCAGAGGCGTGACCCCAAAACTGCCCAGGGCTACGGTCGCCTCGGCGGGTAGAGAATGCGGACGATTGGAAGGCCGACTGTCCAGATCCAGGATGCGGGCCGCAATCGGATTGATGGCGTCGGGCCCTACGTTGCGGTAGACCTGTACGGCGACGGAGTTCTTGGAGAGCGTAAGCGCCCGGCGCAGGCGCATGAGTCCGTCGTACGACCTGGAGTAGTTTTCCGGACTGTACTCGCTCAAATCCCGGTTCACAAAGTGCTGGGGGGAATCGTCCACCAGGGTTGCGGCCGTCAGCTGGTAGTCCCGATCGGGATCCAGGCCGGTCGCTTCGATGCCCGAGGCATATACGATCGGCTTAAAGGCGCTGCCGGGCTGCCGGTAGGCGGTTTCAAAGCGCATCTGCTGGTTGCCGGCCGTCATTCCGGAGCCACCGACAATGGCCGTGATTTCTCCGGTGCGCGGGCGAATGCTGATGAGCGCGCCCTCGACGGCCTGCTCTTCTTCGGCGAGTTCCGCCGCTCGCTCGCGCCCGGCGACGAAAGCCTGATCCATCTGGTCGGTACCCGTCAGGAGCGCCATCAAACTGGCCTCGGTTTGCCCTTCGCCGGAGTAAGCCCGCAGGAAATCGCGCTCCACGCGGCTCATATCCAGGTCGAAGCGGTGTTCCGGGAGGCCATAGTAGTCCCGCAGGACCGATTGCAAACGAGGCAGCTCCCCGAAGGCCTCGTAAAATAGTTCGTAACGATTGAAAGGCGGTCGCTTGCGTCGCGCCGTCTGCTCACGCAGGTACCGGATAAACTCCTGCTCGGCCGCGCTCTGGTGCTGGTGATTAATTGTCGTATAGATCCGGAGTCCACCGTTGACCATGCGCCAGCGGCTGTAGCGCCAGGGTTGCCGTCCTTCGAGCAGGTTCACCCAGACGTACGATGTCACGTAGGGATGCAGATTCAGTTTTTCCCCCGAGGCCGTCTCCCGGGGGGAGCGGTTGAGGGTTGTATAGAAGCCCTGTTCCAGCTGGCTGTATTCCGACTCCATCTGCTCCAGGTTCAGGTGGCCGGTTTCGAACAGGCGACGTAGCACGACCTGGACCTTGTCGCGGGAGTTGTCCGGACTGCGAAGCGGACTGAAGGTATTCGGCGAGGTCGTCATGGCCGATAGCACTGCCGCTTCTCCCCAGCTGAGCTCCAAAAAGCCCTTTCCGAAATAGAATTGGGCGGCCGCTTCGATCCCGTTGGTGCCGTGTCCCAGCGGCACCATGTTGAGATACATCTCCATGATTTCGCGCTTGGAATAGCGCAGTTCAATGAGAACCGCAAGAAAGGCCTCGCGCAGTTTGCGAACCAGGCTGCGTTCGCGACTGAGATAACGCAATCGTGCTACCTGCTGGGTGATGGTCGAGGCGCCCTCTTTGACCCGCATGGCCATGGCATTGACGACGGCGGCCCGCAGAATGCCCTCAAAGTCTACTCCCAGGTGCGATTCAAATTTGTTGTCCTCGGTGGCAATAAACGCCTGAGCCACCCGGGAGTCCAGGCCCCGGCCCCGCTCCGGCTCCAGATGAATGACCCGCCGGAACTCGGTGTAGATTTCCGCGATCATCATGTCCTCGCCGTCCGGGCCGACCGCAAAGATCTGAGACGGCTGGTTGTAGCCGCGCTCCTCAAAAACGAGCCAGAGGTCCAGGGGTGTGCCGGCCACGAGACCAATACAGAGCAGGCCCAGAAAGACCGCGCCACCGAGGGCTTTGAGCAGGGCCCTCCCGTCGGAAGGTCCCAGCCGTCTGGCCATGATCAGATTGAAGGCGAAGAAAACACTGCGGGAGAATATGCCGGATCGACCGGGCGGACTGAAAATACTCGAACGATATGGATCGGACTGACTTTCCATCCTGGATCAATCGGCATCGCGCCCGTACCAGCCCACCCGGTCGAGCGGAAAGTTCCCGGTTCGAAAGTAGCGGCCGTAGCAGTACAAAAGAAATATCCAGCCGGTTGCCTGAGCCAGCAAACTCGCCCAGGCAGCGCCCTCAATGCCGGCCATATTATAGAGGATAAGGTTCAAGACCAGGCCGGTCGACATCCGTAGCCCGGCCTCAATGGCGATCAAGAGCGGCTGATCCAGAGCAAAAAGCGCCGTTCCGAGGGGCGCAAAATACAGCCGCAGAATAAAGTTCGGGTACAGGATATAAAACACCGTGACCGAAGGCGCATACTCCGGCCCGAACCACCAGAGCAGGAACCAGGGGAAGATAAAGAAGCCCGGCAGGAAAAGCACCACCGCCGGAATCAACACCTGATAGATGCGCAGAAAAAAATTGCGGTACTGGGATGGCCCTTCGAGGCCGGCCAGCCGCGGCAACAGAAAGGAGTTCATGGTCGTAAGCAAAATGAGAAAACCCTGCATGGGCAGGCGGGCAGCGTTGAAAAGGCCGGTGTCGGCCGTGCGATGAATGATAAAGACTTCCATCCAATCCGAAAGGATCGCCAGAAAACTTGCCACCATAATCCAGAGATTGAAGCCAAAAAGCCGGCGGATCCATGGCTTCCACTCGGACCGCCCGGCCCGCGCTAGAAAAAAGTCCGCCGGAAACACAAGAAAAAACAATAGCACGGAAAGAAAAGGGCCCAGGGCAAAGGCAAAGAGCACGTGATCCACGCGCAGGCCTTCATTGGTGTAAAAAAACCAGGCCAGCATCAGAAGGCGGATCATCCCGACCGACGGCAGCCAGATCGCAAGACGAAAGTACGACTGATGACTGACCAGCACGCTATCGAGGTAGGTCAGAAGGGAAAGCCCGACCCCGCCCAGAAACACAAGCCAGGCCAGGTGGATCAAATCGGGGTGGGCCAGGCGCAACAGGTCGATTTTGAGTCCCAGACCGCCCAGCGCGGGTGCGCCGGCGATGAGGCCGATCAAAAGCAAGAAAATCGCCGAAGCAGCTGCCAGGCCATACAACTTGAGCTGCAACGAAGCCCGCAGGATGGCGCGGATGCGATTTTCGTCGGACGCCCCGATCGCATGGGCCAGGAAACGGACGAGCGATTGCTGCAAACCGACTTCCGTAATGGCCTGAACCACAAAAATAAAAGAGAGGGCCTTTCCGTAGATGCCGTAGTCCTCCACCACCAGGAGCTTGCCGGCCAGAATACCGTAAACCAAAGACACCAGAGGATTGAAGGCCCGTCCGCCGAACAGGACCACCGCCCGACGAAAGCCATCCGAGCGCATCAGAGTGCCCAACTTCTGGGGAAAACTCTGCACCAAGCGCCTAGCCCGATTCCTCTACCCAGGGCCTGGCCACGATCACAGCACCGTCCCGGTGTTCGACCAGGTAGGGGCCGGTATCATCCCACAGAAGCGTGCTCACCAGGTAGCTCTCGTGACTCAGGCGCTTTACTCCCGCCAGCCAATTCGAGGAATGGATGCCCGACATCGAAAGCACGCTCGAATCTCCCACCAGGTCCTGAGCCAGAAGCAGATGACCTTCCAGACCGAGCTTTCGCGTTTCTTCTGCGCTGAGATCGTCGTGCGGCTCCATGCGACCGAAAAAGGGCGCCCGGGAATGGCGCGCCATAAAGGCAATGATCAGAGCTTCCGGCGCCCCGAAGGTTCCCCACAGCAGATGGGTGCGGCGGCTCGGCCCTTTTAAAACCTCAAACGCCGCCGAAATACTGCCCGAATCGATCAGAGAGACACCGGCGCCCGCGGCCCGGATGGCAGCGATGAGGGCCGCATGGCGCGGCCGATCCTGCACAACCACGCACAGGTCCGAGACGCCCAGGCCCAGGCTCCGGGCCACGAAAGGCAGCACGTCGGCCGGTTCGCTATCCAGTTCGAGGCCGGCCTTAGAAAAATCCGCCGCCGCCGGGGGCAGGAGCAGTTGCTTCATATAAGAACCGGGCACCGGTCTCAGTCGGCCGGTGGGCGCCGCCAGCAGCACACTCATGGAGTCGGGCAGGCCCCGCGCGAAGTTTGTGGTACACTCGAGGGGATCCACGACCAGATCCATTTCGATGCGCGTATCCCGGCCGGTCCCGAGCACCTCGCCGGTGTAGAGCATGGGGGCCTTGTCCTTGCCCCCTTCGCCCAGCACGACGTGATAACGTCCCTCCAGGGCGTTCAAGGCCTTGCGCATGGCCTCCACCGCGGTGTGGTCAGCCTCGTGTTTGTCGCCCTTTCCGGAGAGCGGCATGACGGCCCGCGCAGTGCTTTCGGTCACGCCGGCAAACGACAGACTCAGGATTCCGGGTTCTTGCATGGCTCTATCCGTGGATGCTCTGCTTCAGCGCTCGTACCAATGGGTCTCCACGCTACCGAGTCGTACGCCGAAATATGTAAATACTTCCGTCTGAAGCACGTGACCCGGTGGGCCGGGCAGATTCTGAATCAAGATTTCGGCCGTTGCCATGCGCGATTCCGGATCCAGCGGAACGCTTCGTTCTCCGCGGAGCGCAGCCGCACAGCCGTGAACCTCGCCGGTCATGGTCCCGGCGTCATCTTCGATCGAGAGCACACCGATTTCACCCGGAGTCAGTTCGTAGCGCCAGTGCACTTCCACCTGGACGGCGGTTTCGCGCACTGCTCCGTCGGGGGCGTAACTGAAGTGCCGGAAGGAATCGGTGCATCGGCCCTGCTGGCCCTCCGGATTTTCGCAATCGCGGAGGATTTCAGCGCTGGCACGCAGATTCCCGTTTCGATCAAAGACGTGCATCAACCCGCGTTGGTCCGACGCAAACCACAGCAGGGGATCGAAGGCCGGACCGAGGCGCGCCAGGCGTTCTGTATCGAAGCCACCGCAATTTGCATAAAGAACGGCAGCCACCCCGCAGAGGCCGGCGTGGAGCATTCTCCGGAAGAAGCGGCCGCCACCAGAGTATACGGTAGGTTTTCTCACGGGTGGGAGCATCGGCCAGAGCCTTTGGGGCCGCAAGAGTTTTAGCCTTCCGGAGGCGGCCCGGCTCACCCTGAAAATCTGTTGCCAGGCATCGGGCACCCGACAGCATACCGGCCGTGCCGGGCTAGCAGAGTCGGCGCTTTCAGGAGCCATCGTGCCAGCCGACGAAGCGCAATCCAGTCAGGAAGACGGAGTAGATTTAGAGGCGCTTGCGCGCCTGTTTACCATACCGCGTGCTCCGGCCCAGGGCCTGGTCAAGGCCCTGATTGACACGTTCTTTCACGTTGAGGTCACGGGAGTTGAGAATATTCCTGCCGAGGGCGGAGCGCTCATCATCTGCAATCATACCGACCTGATCGACGTGCCCATCCAGGCCGTTCACAGTCCCCGACGCATCATCTATCTGGGCAAGGCCGAGCTCTTTGAGCCGGATAAAGCCATCTCGCAGTTTCTTTTTCAAGAGGGTTCGCCGCTGAATGCGCCGGGCCTGGGAGTGGTCCGGGGCGCGATTGAAGCCACCCTGGCCACAATCGGCGCCGCTCACCGCATCCAGCTGACCGAATGGGGCGGTCAGCCGATCGTTCGCAATTTTCGGGGGGAAACCGCCAAGGCGGCGGTCGAATACTATAAGGACCTTGAGGATTTCATGGTCGGGCTTCTGGAGCAGGGCCACATGCTTTCAATCTACCCGGAAGGCACACGCACAAACACGGGAGTCATGGCCCCGTTTAAGGCTCTGGCGGCCAAGATTGCCATTCGAGCAGGAGTGCCCATCGTCCCATCGGGCATCAGCGGGGCTTTTAAGTTTCTGACTCTGGAGAGTTTTCTTTCCGGCCGCATGTTTCGCACGGCCATCCATTACAACATTGGCAAACCCTTTCAGCCTGACGAATTTCCCCCGGGCGATTTGAAAAAGTCTTCCAAAGAACTTACCGCCCTGCTCGAAAAGCAGGTCTATGCTCTGACCCAGCACCCGGAACGCCGCGAACAGTCCCGCGGCCGCGCGCGGGTCTTATAGTTTGAAAACGTGAACTGGCCGGGAAGCGGAGGCTCTCCCTGAAGGCGGTCTGTGAGATCAGAAGCGCCAGCGATAACCCAGAGCGTAGTACTGCTCAACCGCGCCCGCGGCATTGACAACCGGGGCGGCGCGCCACTCGGGACCTTCGCTGACTTCGCCGACTTCGCGCTCTTCTTCCAGCCAGACGCCGCGCAGGAAAAACGCGATGGAACTGGCCAGACTGAAAAAACCCAGACCGGCGCTGATGCGCGCCTGGTCGTGCAGGGCGTCCACGCGCAGTCGATTGTTTTCCAGGATATTCGCGGTATAGAGAAAACCCGCCGCGCCGATGCTCTGGAAACTGGACAACTCCAGAAGCGAGAGCGTTGGCACAACGGCCCGCACCGAATCCTGTAAATCGTCGGCCCGAACTTCCAGGGCCACGTATCCGGCATAGAAGCCCAGGCTGGAAATGAAACTGTAGAAGGCCATGTCAAAATGGGTGTAATCGAAAATCACGTAGCGCGGATCGCGATAGGCGATTTCGGTGCTGCCTTCGGAAAGCTCGACGTCGATCTCGGTCTCTTCGTCGGCACTCAAGGTGACTCCCCGAATGCGGTCGACATGGCCGGCCAGAGAGACTCGCACCCGATGGGTTCCGGCCGGCAGATCGGTTCGTTCCAGCGGTGTCTGACCGATCTTTTCGAAATTTAAGTACACGTCCGCGCCGGGTGGGTCCGAACGCACCACCAGGCGTGCATTGTTTTGAATGCGACGGGGCTCCAGCACAAAATCGTTTTCTGCGCCCGGCCGAATCGTGATGCGGCGTTCGAGCGGCGCGAGCGAAGGAGCAGAAAGCCGCAGGTCGTAGCTGCCTTCGAGCACTTCCATCTGGATCGGCGTTCTGCCCAGGTAAAAATCGTCCAGAAAAACCATCGCCCCTGGTTCCGGTGTGCGAACCCGCAGGTTGGCGAGCGCCCCGCCGAGCATGTTTCGGCTGAGTTGATCCGCCGGTGCGGCCACGTCCCGATAGGCGCCGGCCGGAGTCGTTCGAAACTCAAGCTCCCGGGTGTTCCCCGCCAGCGCGTCAAAGAGTCGCAGGGTGACAATCAGCGGGCCATCATCCAGGCCAAAAAGGTCGTCTTCGTTTGGGGACCCGGCAGCCGGAAAACCGGGGCCCGCACGAATCGAACCCGAAATCAAATAGTCCGCATTCAGGCGCTGCGCTCGCTCGGCCGGGCGGGCAAGGTTCTGTATTTCGTACAGCTCTTCGGTGAGTTCGGGCAGGACAACCCGCAGGGCCACCCGTTCGATTTCGGTAATCGTCGAAGAGAGCCCGGAAGGGTCGTAGCGCAGGTTTTCTAAAAGTGTTTCGCTTTCCTCGCCGGAAGGCGCAACAATCAGCAGACGGCGGGGCCTCCGAACGCGCAGGTAGGGTCGATCGCGCATGCAGTCGGCCACCACGCCGGCCACGCCATCGGCCAGGTACTCCAGGGATTCATGGCCGGTCTCGTTCTGAAGGGGCAAAATCACGAGCCGCCGTTCCCGCTCCAGAAGAACCAGGCGATCATCGCCCGGCTCCGCTTGCATACCGGGCTCGCCCGCAATCGGCAGTGTCAGCAAAAAGAGACCGACCGAACATAGCGGGCCGATGCCTCTCCAGGACCTTTGTTTTTGAGTCAGCGCCATCGAGTTCGCAAGGGCGATTCTGCGCCCTCGCCCGCGCTTCGTCAGCCGTCCTTTGCGGTGAGTTCGCGCTCTTTCAGTCGGACCGATACGAGTTTGCTCACCCCGGCCTCTTCCTGAGTCACACCGAATATCGCGCTGGCCCTTGCCATGGTCAACTTATTGTGTGTGATGACCATGAATTGAGTCCGCGGGGCGAAGCGGTGCAACATCTTCAAGAAGCGCAGCACGTTGTTGTCATCGAGCGGAGCGTCAATCTCGTCCAGGAAACAAAACGGCGAAGGTCGCACCAGGTAGATCGCAAACATGAGCGCGATGGCGGTCATACTCTGCTCGCCGCCCGACAAAAGAGCGATCGATGAGTTCTTCTTTCCCGGCGGTTGGACCATAATGTCCACGCCGCTGTTCATGGTGTCGTCCGGTTCTGTCAGACTCAACGAAGCCCGTCCGCCTCCAAAAAGCGTCTGGAAGATTTCGGCAAAGTTGACCTGAATGCGCTCGAAAGTATCCTTGAACATCTCCTGGGACTTGACCTCAATCTCTTTGAGAATTCCCAGGATGTTCTGTCGGGCGTTTTCGATATCGGTCTTTTGTTTTTCGAGTTCATCGTAGGCTTCCTGGGAGCGCTCCAGTTCCTCAATGGCCAGCGCGTTGAAGGCGCCCAGTTCACGAATTTCGGCCTGCAATTGCCGCACTGAGTTTTCTTCTTTCTCACGCTTCAAACGCCGGCCGGCACGGGACTCTTCGAGTTCGCCGGGGCTCATTTGGAAATCGGTGTACAGTTCCTCTTCGAGCGTGCTCAAATTAACACGCGCCTGCTCGGCGTTGCGCTCCTGCTGGCTGATCTCCGGCAATAGAGATTCAAAGCGTTCCTGCTCCGAGCGCACGCGGCTGCGCTCTTTTTCGGCCTGGCCGCGCAATGTATCGATAGCTTTCTTTAGAGTTTCAATATTGCCCGACTGCAGGTGAGTGCGCTTTCGGACTTCGCTCGATTTTTCTTTCAGCTCGCCTTCCTCTTTGCGCAGTCGCTCCATCTCGGAACGAAAGGCATTGATCTGCTCGGCATAAAAATTGTAGCGTTTGGTCGTGGCTTCAAGCTGTTGCTGAAGATCCTCCCGGACCTCCTGGCTTGATTCACGGCGCACCTCGAAGTCGCGCACCTGCAGGTCCAGCTCGACCTTGCGGTTTTTGTGCTGGTCCAGTTCGTCCAGAAACTTGCGGCGCTTCTTGAGCAGCGCTTCGTTTTCCTGCTGGAGATTCTGTTTGCGTTCGGTGATTTCGCTCATCTTGCGATCGAGCTCTTCTTTTTTGGCCAGAAGACCGCTTTTGTCGAAGAGCAGCGAACGAAACTCCTGTTCGATCGATTCGTAGCGCTGGAAGTCTTCGATAATACCTTCCAGGTTGATCTTTCCGAGCAGACGTCCGGCGGCGGCGGCATCTCCGCTTTTGAGCATGGCGCGCGCCTCTCCCAATTCGTCGGCGCCCGAAAGCAGTTTTTCGGTGATGGCGCCTTTGAGTTCGCGGCGATAACCCTCGCGGCTCTCCAGCTCGCGTTTTTTGCGTTCCAGTTCCAGAATGAGATCATGAGTTACGTTCTTGAGGTCTATCAGCAGCCCCGCCTGGTCGGCTTCACCACCGGCGATGGCGTTTTGATTCTGTTCTTCTTGCTCGATGGTCTGGCGTATATCCTTGCGCAGAAGCTGCATGGCCTCTTCAAGTTTTTCGTTGTCACGCTTTAGACTTTCGATGTCCGCTTTCAGATTCAGTTCCAGTTGCAGGGACTCCTGGTGTTTTTTCTCCAGTTCTTTGCGGGCCTTTTCTTCTTCTTTCCAGCGACGCTCCAGGCCGGTTACTTTTTCGACCCGGTCTTTGTGGTCGACACTGATGCGTTCGATCGCCGCCGCCATTGATTCCAAGCTCGAAAGGTCCTGGTGAAAGGCGCGGTCGAGCAAATGCATCTCTTCCATTTTGTTGCGCGCTTCCTGCTCGAGTTGACCAACGCCGGCCTCGGCGCTCTTTACGGCTTCCAGGGCTGCATCGCGTTTCTCAAGCATGCGCGCCAGGCGTTCTTCAGCCTTCGTGGCCTTTTCGCGCTGCCCACCCAGATTCAGAAAGCGCACGTTGAGATCGTGTTCGTCGAGTTTCTCTTTCAGTTCGATGTAACGCCGGGTCTTGCGGGCCTGCCGCTCCAAATGCTCGATCTCTTCGCGTTTGCTCTTGAGAATGTCTCCCAGGCGCAGCAGATTTTGTTCGGTATCGTGCAGACGATCCATGGTCTCTTTGCGCTCGGCTTTGTAACGGGCCACGCCCGCTGCCTCGTCCAGAATGGCGCGACGATATTCCGGAGTCGCTTTGAGAATCTCCGAAATGCGTCCTTGCTCCATAATGGAATAGGCCGCCTTGCCGATGCCCGTATCGAGAAATACTTTTTCAATGTCGCGCCGTGTCGTGCGACGTCCGTTTAGATAGTACTCGCTGCCGCTATTGAGATAGATGCGCCTCCCGACGATGACCTCGTCCTGGTCCAGGTTCAAAACACGATCCTGGTTTTCGAAGTAGATTTCGACCTCCGCCATGCCGGCCTGCTTGCGCAGTTCCGAACCCAGAAAGATGACATCTTCCATGCTGCGGCCGCGCAGGCCCTTTGCAGATTTTTCCCCGAGCACCCAGCGAACCGCATCGAGAATGTTGGACTTCCCGCAGCCGTTCGGTCCCACCACGCAGGTGATCCCGCCTTCGAGCTCGATGGTAGTTTCGTCCGCGAAGGATTTGAACCCCACGACCCGGATTTTTTTGACTTTCATAGCAGGCCTGACCCGTTTACCCTGTTCCAGATTATGTCGTATTACTCTATGTGCCTTCCAGGCTCCTACGGGCGGAGCGGCAGGTCAGCCTTTTTTTCCTGCTTTCGGCCTTTCGCTGAGGACCGATCTTTCTTGTGCTGCTGACCATGTTAAGCGAGGCCCAGAAAGAAATCCAGCTTCGGAAACCGTATCTGGCGGGTTATTTCGGGCAGGAATGTGCTCCGTTTGCTCTGAAGCGGGCCAAAAACGGAGAGGTCGTCGTAGAGCTGCAGCAAGGCGGGGCGGTTCGGGACCTGAGTTCGGCCTACAATCCAGGGCAGCAGGCCGCCAGGTTACTGGAATCTCTGGGGCCGCTCCGGGGTTCCGAGATCCTTTTGATTCTGGGCGCCGGAAACCCGGAGTTACTGAACCAGGTCCCGGGGCTCTTGCGCGAAAACCAGATTTGCATCACGGTGGATGCAGAGGCGGCATTGGGAGCGCTGCTCACCCGGCCGGAAGCAGGTGTGACCCAATATCTGCTGCGACCTGGTTGTCATCTTTTCTGCGGGCCGGCCATGCAGCCGGCTCTGCGTTCTTATATGGAAGCTTTGCCGGCGCGACGACTCTCGGGTTTGCGCGTGCTGCGGCACCGCGCCTCAATCGATCTGGATCCTGATTTTTACCGGCAGACGGAATTGGCCGTGCGCGACATTCTCCGATCGCGCATGTCCGACATGTTGACGCGCTTTGAATTTGAACCGGTCTGGTTGCGTAACATTCTCATCAACACCCGCCACCTGCCCGCTTCTCCTTCGCGCCATTCTCTGGGGCCCTGGCAGAATTGTCTGGCGGGCACTCCCGGCCTCCTGGTGGCCGCGGGGCCTTCGCTTCGTCAAAGTCTACCGGAAATAGCGGAACTCCGCAAACGGGCCTTTGTTCTGGCCTGCGATACGGCGTTTCGACCCTTAGCGGCGGCGGGCATTCTTCCGCACGCGGTTTTGACCCTTGATGCGCAGCGGCACACGCTTCTGCCTTTTTTGGGTTCACCGGGGCTCGAAGCAACTTTGCTCTTTGCAGACCTTGTAACCAATCCGCTGGTGCTTCGTTCGGTGCGGGCGCGCGCGGTGATCTTTTCGACCACGGCCCGAATTACGCATGCAAGCGATGGCAGTTTACGGCGCGAGGCAACGGCGGGCACTGCCTTTGCCGAGTCCATTCACGGGCCGCTGGGTGCGCTGCAGTCCGGGGGTTCGGTCGCGACCTCGGGCTTTGACCTGCTGCGAAACCTGGGTTGCGATCCAATTCTTTTGATCGGGCAGGACCTGGCCTATACGAACCGGACCATTCACAGCATGGGCACGCACCATACGCGTCGATGGCTGAGCACGTCGAACCGCACTACGGCCCTGGAGACCACCATCGAACGCATTGTCCGCAAACGAGAGACCATGGATGTGGAAGGGCTCGATGGGGCGCCGGTCTTGAGCGACTACGTTCTGAGTCTGTATCGGCACTGGTTTGAAGTCAGCCTGCCCTCGGTTTCGAATCGCGTGGTGAATCTCAGCGCCGCCGGCGCGCGCATTGCGGGCGCCGAACAGCTCGACGCGTGCGCAATACTGGAAGAGTTGCCTGTTCTTTCCCACGACGCCTCCGCTGCCTTCGCCGATGCGCTGCCCCTGGAAGCCTTTGAGCATGAGGCGGCCCTGCGGCTGTACGCCGATGTGCGACGCTCAACCGGAGAAAAACACGCCATCGCCCAGGCCGAGGCGCTTTTTGAACGCCATGGCGACCTGGCGGTGCTCGGAGACCGCGCGCGGGTCTATCTGGAACGCAACCGCGAGAAACTGGGAGCCCAGCGGGCCGAAACGCTCTACGCGCGGAATCTCAGCCAGGCCCTCAGCAATCTGGAACGCGGGCTGCGGCCTTATTATGAAAAGAAGCAGCAATAAGCGGAACGAAAAGCGCCCAGCCGGCCGAACCACGGGCGCTGCATGCGGCCAATTTCAGCGAAGCACTGTCTCAGGCCGGTCTTCTGAGACCAGGGTCAGAAGCGTAATCTCGGAAGGGGCGCCCAAACGCAACGGTGGTCCCCAGTAGCCGGTGCCCTGGTTTACATAGATCATGGTGTTTTCGTGGCGGCCCAGTCCGCGTACAAAGGGCTGAAAGAAATGTACCAACAAATTTCCCGGAAAGAACTGTCCGCCGTGGGTGTGACCCGATAACTGCAAATCAAAGCCCGCCCGGGCCGCGGCGTAAACACTGCGGGGTTGGTGGGCAAGCAGGATGCGAAAGTCGGTGCTTTCTGAAGTCCTGGCGGCAGCCTCGGGATCGCTATCGACCCCGAAGGCCGGCCCGGAAATGTCATGCACGCCCGCCACAAGCAACCTGGAGCCGTTTTTTTCGATGAGACGATTTTCGTTTTCCAGCACCTCGATGCCCATGCCCCGAAGTTCCCGAATCCAGGTCCGCGCGCTCGAATAGAACTCGTGGTTGCCGGTTACAAAATAGACGCCGTGGGTTGCCCGTAGATCGGCCAGGGGACGCGCATGAAGCGCCAGTTCGTGGGCCGGGCCGTCCACCAGATCGCCGGTGATCACAACCAGGTCGGCTTCGAGCGCATTTACGCGATCGACTATCGACTGTACGAAGCCGGAGCGAATCATCGGCCCGATGTGCACGTCGGAAATCTGCGCGATGCGAAGACCGGCAAGGCCCGCTGCGGGTTCGGGAACCGGAATACGCACGGGCACAACGCGTGTTCCGAAATGTGCCGCACGAAATCCCAGAAGGCAAAGCCCGCCCGCCAGGCCCAGCACGATCGCGTTGGCCGTATTTTCCAGGCCGTGAATCGGAAAGAACGAAACCGGCAGTTCCGCAAGCAAGGCCCCGAGATCACGATCGAGAAACAGACCGGCCAGGATTTGCCCCGCGATCCAGCCGATGTCCCGCAACACCAGCAGCGTTGCCGCCACACACAGAAATCCAAACCAACCGTAGTTAAACCAGGCGAAAGGTCGATAGGCCCGGAGCCCGGGCCGGCGAAAACGCAGATAGAACATAGCCCCGGGAGAAATCACCAGCAGAACCACGAAGGCCCACAGCAACACATCAAAGGCCAGCGGCAAACCCAGCGGTGGAATGACCCGCGCGGCCACGTAGCCGTAGCCCAGAGCCAGAAGCGCGGTGATCAGAATCAGGAACAAGTCAGGCCAGGGTATTGATACGAAAGCCACCCAGAACACTCTGGGAGGTTTTGGCGCCGCTGACACGCTGATCGGTATCGGCCTGGCGGGCCAGGTTGGATTCGGTCAACAGGTTCGTCGGCTGCGGCATGTTCCGCACCGTAAGCTGACTCTGGCTCAGCTGGTTACTGGCGGTATTGTTCGAACGAGCGGCGTTGATTTCTCGGAGCATGGCGACCTACCCGGTTCTCTAACGAACCTCAACATACAAAACCACCGCTCCCGGCGTCGGACAAGGCTTTTTTTGGCGGTGCGGCGAAAGGGAGGGCCGCTGGCGCTCCGCCTGGCTGGCGTCCGCGCTCGCTGTTTCGGAATACAGGGAAGCAGAGTCCCGGCGCGAATCGTCCAGAATGTGCGGGTCTTTTGCTTCGCCCCAGCCACATCCTTCGACCAAGAACACATAATTCCAGGTTGTTTCTACGAGACGCGAGGGGGCGACCGCCCGCCCCCTCGCCTTCCCGGCGCCCTGTAGAGTAGAGGCCGGCTCCCCCGTTACCGGTTTCACCGGCCCCCCTCATCAAACCGTACGTGCGGTTTTCCCGCATACGGCTTTCCTGCAACTTTCATCTCAAGTTTTCACAGTATCCGGGATACCATAAGCCTCCGGATCGATTAGCCCGGCATCGAGCCATCGGGAGAACGTCTTACGGCAGTAAGCGATACGGTATCTCTGACTCTTTCGTTTTTGATGACGAAAAAGGCGGTCCCGAAGATAGATTCTTATTTTACCACGCGCGTATTTGGTGTACGAAACACCCGGGATGGTAAAGTAATTGAGCCAACCCCGCAGCAGCGGATTGAGCTGATCTATCCCGATCTTAACGTTTCTCTGACGACACTTAATCAGGCGCGCTTTGATTTCTCCACGCAACCTCTTCTGAGCCTTCGCGGAAGGAGCGATGTTCCAGTAGTGTCCTTCACGGTCTTTTAGGCGACTGCAATGGTACTGAAACGTAAAGCTCAGAAACTCGAATCCACTTCGCCGGCTATCTACCAGATGTGTCTTGCTTTCATTGATCGAAAGCTCCATCTTCTTAAACAGCCACGTCAGACGGTCCAGAGCTTCTGCACTGATCTTGCGCCCCATCAGCACAAAGTCATCGGCGTAACGAACCATTTTCAGGTCCCTGAATTCCGGGCGCTTGCGAATCATGCGATCCATCAGATTCAGATAGATGTTGGCAAGCAGAGGGGAGATCACACCGCCCTGGGGGGTTCCTCTCTTATTCTTCTTACCGCCACTCATCCGGCCACCTTCCTCTATCGGGGCTTTCAGCCACATTTTCAGAAGATGAAGCACTTTCTGATCGCTGATACGCTGCCCAACCGTCTTTAGAAGTTTGGTATGAGGAATTGAGTCGAAATATTTACTCAAGTCCGCGTCATACACCTCGTGACGGCCCGCTTTCAGGTTTTCTTTGATTCGTCCTACCGCGTCTTTGGCCGACCGCTTCGGACGAAATCCGAAAGAGTCGTCGTCAAAATCCGCTTCGAAGATCGGTTCTATTGCCAGCTTGCATGACATCTGTACCACGCGATCCCGTATTGTCGGAATCCCGAGCGGTCGTTCCGTGCCGTCGGACTTCGGGATCATTACCCGCAGAACCGGGTCGGGTCGGTAGCTTTTTTCCATTAGACTCTTGCGAATCTCACGCAGAAAGCTCTCCAGCCCGCCTTCGTCGACATCGGCGAAGGAGATTCCATCAACACCCGGTGAACCCCGATTGGCACGTACCCGTTTATAGGCTTCGCGCAGGAAGTCCTCCCGGCAGATTTTGTCATACAACGAATAGAACCGAAACTTCGGTTCCTGTTTGGCTTTTCGATATATCTTCCTCTGAAAGTCTCGCACTGCGTCCGCCGGCCGGTTGCCTTTGGCTCTACTGTCCGTATTAGATGTTCCCATCAATCAGACTCGCTCCTTTCTTCGTAAGATTCTGTTGCAGCAATGCCCCTTCGCTACTCGCGGGTTATGTTGTCCCGCGTATCAACACTACTATGGGCATCTCCGACTTCCTGATAGCCTGTTCTTCCTTGAAACCAGTGGGATCGCCAGGCCCCGCTATCAGGATCTCCCAGGTTCATGTGTTCCCTCAAGACACGCGCCGCCCTCGAACAACCCCGGATGGTCCTGTCTGCCTTCTCGGATTCCTTTCCTATTCCGCTGCCTGGCAGACCGGTAATGGCTTCACCATACACGAGAGGCTGGCCACCATCGACTTCATAACGAGGCTCAATAAGGTTCACTTGCGTTACGGCTCGCATCTTCGCTTATTTCAGACTCAATGCAATTCGTTGCCTCCTTACATCCTGAAACTGCTTGAGACGGCACGGACCGCCGCCTCTGCGGGTCTTTCACCCGCTGGGTTTTACACACGCCTCCTGGCGTACCGGTGTGCTCGCCTTCCGTGGCTCGCAGACCCACAAGTGTGCCGTCGGGCACACTTGTGAACTCCGACGAATCGCGACCTGTCGGGAGCGATTCTAATTTCGGGGACGTTTTTCCGCGCAAAGCTAAGCCGTTGCTCCCTACGGGTCGCACCGGCGAGTTCAAAGTGTGCCTCTAAAACAGCAAGTGCGGAGGCGCACTTTGCCATGCGCGGTGAATGGTGCACCCGAAGGCACGCGAGTTTGTTCGCGTTTTTAGCTATGCGACGATGATCCTTCTCTATCTCTTGTCTTGAACATCCGCACATTAGACCTTTCTAACCGCCGAGAAAGCTCAGGATGCCGAGATATACGAAGATACCCAGGTAGAAGACGAACAGGTAACTACAGCCTGCGAGCAGTAACAGGCGGGCTTGGGATTTGATACCCGATTTCCATGGCCTTTTGTGGGAAGCCCAGACGACCGCCAGACTCGCCACGAGTGCTCCTGAAAAGCAGCCCAAGGCGATACCATTGATGAGAGGACTCCGTCCCTTGACAAGCGCGACCATCGCAATAATTGCACCCAGCACCGCAATCAGTATGGTAATCGCCGATACGCCATAGGCGACCAGAAGGAGCGCTTTTCGGGAAAAGCTCATTAGTTCTCTCCGAGCAACGTCTGTCGCATGTGGCTGGCGGCCTCGGTGCGCGTCTAGATACGACCATCTCGAATGCGTTCCGCCATATCGTAGGCCGCCGTTATCAGAGAAGATATACGGTGCTTGATGCGCATTGCTTCCGACAGTAACCACCGCAACCGAACAGAATTACAAGCCCAACGCCTGGAGAATAGCCAGATAATTGGCGTAAATCCGCCTGGCGGCTTCAAGCACCTCGGCCCTGCGTGGCGGCGCCAGGGGATGTTTATTCGCGACGAATTAGGCCGTTGCTCCCGAACGGGTCGCACCCGGCAAGTTCAAAGTGCGCCTCCAAATAGCAAGAGTGGAGGCGCACTTTGCCTGTCGCGGTGAAAGCTGGCTGCAGAAGGCACGCAGGTTTGTTCGCGTTCTTTGGTGATCGCGACGATGAACGCTGAAGGCGCCGCCCGGGTTCGCACCGAAGACAAGTCCTGGAGCTATTCAAAGAAATTCAGGAGCTGCCCGCCAAAGATCGGGCATTCAGCCAACCTCCCGCGCGGGCGCGCGTGTTGCCCGCGAGCGTTTCTGCGTCATAGCAGTGGTCGGGTACTTTTCTCGAAAGCAGAAGCGCGAGCGGTGCTACAAAGTCCTCTCCTGTCGAAATCCGCCGAATGCCGTCTTCGTCTGAGTCGAGCAGGTCGCTAGCGTTCTGTCAGGAATCGGCAGAAGAAAGCAGGTCTCGATACTTTTTGTCCTGGCCTTCGAAGCATCGACCCAGGGATTTCTGATCAGCCTTCCGCAGATAGGCCTTCGCCCCCGCCAGATCGCCGGCCGCAAACGCTACTTTCGCGGCTATGAAGTCCCTTTCACCCGAGTCGATCCGGCCAGGTGCGCAAACAAACATCCTTTCAGACCAAGGCTTCGCTTCCGCAGGCTGCTCCAGCAAAAGATGCGTTTGAGCTAGATACTTTGCAATATGATAACTTTCAGAGTATCGTTCCTTCGGGTGCGGTAATGCATCCCACGCAATTCGCAGGTGCCGAATCGCCGCGGCGTAATCACGGTTCGTGTAGTCTGCGTTTGCGGCCTCGATTGCGGAATCAACGTTCCGTTGCGTTTCCTTCGCCAGATCTAAATCCATATTCCCGAGGTTTCCGTTTGCAGTTCAAATTAGATGGCGGATAGCGCCAATGTACTTTGGATCGGCGTCGGCGAAGATGCTCTCTCCTTCCGCCATGAACGCGCGTAATAAATACTCCTGCGCTTCGGCGGCCTCGCCGGTTTCAAGAAGGCTCTGACCCAAGCGGAGAGAGACGAAGGGATTCCCGGGCCCACCAGGACACTTCATCGCCGCGCGTAGCGATATCGCCGCTTCACCGTGGTTCCCTTGCAGGAAATGCGCATCGCCGCGAGCGGCGAAGATCCACGTGCTGGCTTCCCAATGGTCCTTTGGCTCTGGAACGAGCCGAAGCGCCCTGTCAAAAAATGCCAGCCCGCCTGCAAAATCATCTCGTTCAAGGCATTCATCTCCCGCGTTACACAGAGATACAATCTCGGCATGAGCTTCCGCTGGTAGTTCCATGTCGGGTATGGCAAGCGCTCTCACTACTGTGCCGGTGGCAAGTAGTTCTCGCCAGGCCGCGCTCCCTGGCTTCTGTTGCGGCGCTTCTTATGCGCGCCGCAGAGGGCACAATTCGCATTATCTCGACCCTGCGGTTCGGGCGAATTGTGTCATGGCTCGCAGACCCACAAGTGTGCCGTCGGGCACACTTGTGAACTCCGACGAATCGCGACCTGGCAGGAGCGATTCTAATTTCGGGAACTTTTTTCCGCGCAAAGCTAAGCCGTTGCTCCCTACGGGTCGCACCGGCGAGTTCAAAGTGTGCCTCTAAAGCAGCAAGTGCGGAGGCGCACTTTGCCATGCGCGGTGAATGGCGCACCCGAAGGCACGCGGGTTTGTTCGCGTTCTTTGGTGGTCGCGACCTCGCGACGAGGGCAGTATCTTCAGAGAAGTGTTCTGCGCTTTCTTGTTGGTCCAAGCTCGAAGATCAGGAGTTGCTCAAGTTATTCCTGAACGTGTCCTGCAAGTCGGCCAACTCACACCCGAGAACAAAACCAGGCGCAAGCGCTTAGCAAACATGGCTCAATCAACAGCAATTGTTGGCAGTTCGGGACAGGCTCCATCAGTAACCATAACGCCGAACGATTGCTAATGAACCGTCCCTATTGTAATGCAGAATAAGCACGACCCCCGTGCCGGTTCCCGCAACAACTCGTGTCTCCCCATAACTCACCAATGCACGAAGTGGGCCGGCACTGGAAGGCAGCTCAGTAACCGCGAGGATTTGCAGATTTCGATCCAACGAATAAATTTTGCTACCTGCGGTTGCGGTTAGGACGCCCGGGCCAACCGGGGCAATGGCTACAAACAACTCGTCCGCCAGCTGCAGTGAAAGGGGGCCGCTCTCCACGCCTCCGAGCGTATTCAACAATACAATATCATCTAGCCCGGAGAAGGCCAACGCCTCAGCCGCGATCCCTTTCGGACACACTTCTCCTGCTTGCCTTTGCGAAGGCATCTCGAAAAGCACTGCACAATTTGCAGCAATTGCGAACGAGCCGCCATCTGCTGTTCGGGCCATAGACAACAAGTAGCCGCCGCCGTCAAAGGGTCCGGGATTTTTGAATAGCTCTCTGACTACGTCCAGGTTCTCATCCAGTAGAAGGACATAGCTTGAGTCGTCCTGCGCAACCGCCGTAACTACCCACTGCTCTCCCTGAATTCCGATTATCGCGGAACCCCGGCTTCCGCTAAGGCACTCTGTTTCCAGGTGGGTCGCCGTCGATACCTCCCAAAGATAGATACAGCCGCCCGCGTCAACCGCGGCTAATTGTTCCCCATCTACTGAGAAAGCCAGTCCGTGAACATCCTCGAAACGGACTGGCAAGCGCTTGATATTGTCTTGCTCACAAACCAGCTCGGCTTCTCGAAACAGACCCGTGCGACGCCTGTAAAACGCGGTGCAATGCTCACTCGTTGCAAGGGCAATGACAGGACCAAACGCACCGCCCGACGCAGGGCCCGCGTGCTCACATGCCACTGCCGCGAGTAGGCTCAGGGCGAAGGCATGGTACACGACGAATTTGCGGTTTATAGGCCTCATTGGTTCGGACTTCCTATGACCTGAACCCTGTTCTCGTACCAGTGCCTCGGTTCGTTTTTTTCGTTACGCAACTTCTTCGCGTAAAGCGAATTCCTCCGGGGTAGATTGTTAAGTGCACTGGGAGCCGCCGTAGCCAGATTGTGCCATTCACCAACCCAGAAGCGTTGCGAATTGATACCAAAGCAAAAAGGCCATGATCAAGAGCGGTGTCCAAATAACAAGGAGCAGCGCGCTTGCTTTTTCTGCTGTGCCGACGCGTGGCTGATTGTGCACGAGTCCTCTGACAGCCAAATACGCCGAGACAAAGACCGGACAGAACGCGACGAGCAAGAAAGCCTCGAACGCGCTAACGTTCCCGGCCCGCAACATCGCGCCTGCCGCTAGAACGCAAACGAGCAGACCCACGGCACTAAGTGTCGAAGCGAAAACCACCAGGATTATGCGAAATAACTGACTCACGGGTCCTTCCTAACCGGCCGGATTATGGTTAAATCATGTCTGGTCGCTATTTGGCCGTGCTGGCGCCTTGCAGCAACGTCGTGTATCCGATCATCCTGCACTGCATTCATTACCTCAATTTGCACTATCGGCTTGATTCCAGGTACCTGGTGCACAGGGTTTGCACTGTCACTCCCAGGCGAATCCGCGTACCGGCAGAACGCATCCCGCCAGGAAAAGTGGCGGGCCTTTTTAAAGCTGACCCGTCGCTCGAACTGAAAGAACCCACTCGCAGACGCGCTCGACGATCAAATTGATTTGTGGCTCTTTCGCTTTCATGATACATTTGGCGAGATTGGCATCAATCGTTTCGAGTCGGTTCATGGTGTTTCCAGCTGCCGGCTTTCAGAGACGCGCCCGGCTCCTTCGGGATGTACCCGCACCAGACTGCCCGCAACAATAAGGATGCGCTGGTGCCATTTATGTGCGCACGGAACCTTAGCCGGGGTTCGAGTAGTCTATTCCCATGTCTCCGAAGCATTTTTGTACCGCTGAGGTCCGGCGCTCGAGAGGCGGCTTCTCGGTGTCAAAACGATCAGCATACTGGAAATCCAGCTGGAATCGTCCTTCATTGATCACCATTGTCATTGACCACCAGGATTCCGGTTCTGCGCGCCGATGTGCTTCCCATAGGTCCAGTATATGGTCGGCCGTTTCCAAGGGGCAGAAACGATACGATAGCGAGCTTTTTCCTCTCTCAACGTAGAAAATGCTGGCGGCTACCGTTCCTTGCTCGGCTTCCGCGTACAACAACAGAGGCCCGCCCAACCCGGGCGCATGTGCCAGTGCACCACTCCCGATCACGTGTAGCAAGTCCTCGAATTGCTCTCTCTCGTGCATGCCTTAGGACCCTCCTCTTGCGTAGCGGAATATGATTCGGTCTGCAGACATGTCCTCTGCGTGTAGTGCACGACTCTCTGCGAAGCATCGTCATACACTGCCTGTATGTCAACGTGAACGCTGTCCCGGCGCCCCCGCGGGCTCGCACTTTCTTTGGCGGCAAAGAAAGTCGTGCCGCGACACGAGACCGCGAAAAAAGCATCCCGAGCCTCGTTCCGGCGCTTTCGAGCTGGTCCAGGATCGAGCATCAGCAACTGCTCAGGTTATTCCAGAAGGCCGGGGAACTCACCTTCAATGGCCATGTAACCCGACGGCGTCATTACTTCAGCCCTCGGCATGGGACATGTGCGGAGACGCCATTCTCCGGTCTGACGGCATGGCTACAGTGCGGCGAGGTTCTTAAGGGCCGCGGTCGGGTTCCATTCCGATGGTGGAGGCGAGGCGCTCGACCATGGCATACCGCGTTCGATCCACCGCTTGCGCCAGCTTCCATAAGTGAATCCACGGTCTTCGTCGTCCACGCCGAATTGAAAACCACACGCCCGGCAGATCTCATATGAACCACCGCCCTCAGTTGTTCGGGGCGGCTCCATAAGCCCCCTGAAACCGCACACAGGACAATTATAGGCCGAAGTCAAGCGCCCCTGCCTCAAGGCTCCCCCCCCGCTGCTCCGCCGACTGTGCGGCGCCCCGCTCCCGTTCGAAGGATGTACGCGTCGTGCCATCTGGGTTATACGAAGCAAATGCAAGCATAAGATTGCGCCTTCAGTGTGTTCTGGAATCTCAGCGGCGCTGATTTTATAGATTTCATGAACCGCATCTTCGAATACGTCCGTGATCGCCCGGTATTGCAGCCGACCCGTTGCGGCTTATGCATCAGGAGGACCGATTGTCGTTGGCTCAATTGGGCGGCTGTTCCCCGTATCCGGATCATCAACGGCACACTGGGTAACATCTAGCCGCTCGAATATAATCGCCAACCTGTGGACGTTGGTTTCGATACGGACTTCGTGGAAACTGGTCCCAAGTTTGTTTGACCATTCTCGGGCAAGGATCGAATCGGTCACAAGACGAGCTCCGGGATAAGCCTCCATGCTCCCGACTCCCCATACAAACCCCTCAGGGGAGCCCGCGGCCTCCCACGCTGCGAGATCGCAGAACTCGTCCGAATGGGAGACCTGCCAGGTGGCCGCAGGCAAGCCCGTTTCAACACTTATAGCAGGACAGTGACTGAACAAAAAACGATACAGACTGACCGTTCCCAGGGGCTTGCCTTCCCTGGTCCGCTCGGGCGCCTTGACGAGAACCTCATAATCACGCATGTACGGAACGAAACTATGACGCACTATGGTGTTATCAAAAAGCGGCCATTCCTGGAGAAGCCGGATTGAGTTGACGTCCATTGGCATAGCTTGCTGCCGCTGTGGTCAGCTTACTCAGCAACAAACCGGATGTCATGCGTATATGCGGGCGTATTGAGGCAAGGCAGCCCGCTCCTCGTCGCGCGAACTGGTCAGATTTTCCGCAGCAGGGTTAAAGGTGCCGCTGGTCTGCCCGATCGCCTTCAGCATTTCCGGCGTCGGTTCTGCTTGTTGAATAGCCTTTAGCTTTGCCTCTTTTGGTCAGAGCTGCATGCTCTCAACGGGCCCACCGGGACTCGGGTGCCAGCGCTCTGGAGGGACGAGAGTGGACGGTAGACCCTTTGTGAAATAGGTGCCAGGCAACCAGGTTGGCCTCCCCGTCGGAGAAAGTTGTTGCGTAAACCAAGTATAGTTGGTATACTGTCGTGTGCCAATCAGCGGGCGGGAGATGCTGCGGCGTTTCGAGAAGGCCGGCT
Organism: Spirochaetales bacterium; assembly: GCA_024233935.1. Taxonomy (GTDB): domain Bacteria; phylum Spirochaetota; class Leptospiria; order Leptospirales; family Leptonemataceae; genus JACKOY01. The sequence goes on from JACKOY010000002.1 coordinate 348,129, forward strand.
GGGTGACGATTCGGCGTAAGGGAAGCCACGTGATCATTGCGAAAGGCGCGGAGCGCGAGACCATACCGATGCATCGCGAGCTCAAGAAGGGTCTCGAGCGGCATCTATTGAAGCGCCTCGATCAAACGAGCTAAGGTGATGGAATACCACTTTCGAATACATCGCGAGGGCCGCGGCTACTGGGCCGAGTGCGTCGAACTGAAAGGTTGTGTGACGCAGGCCGACACCCGGGCTTCGCTGGACGCAAACATGAAGGAGGCCCTGGATCTATATATGGATGAGCCGGCGGACTCTCGGGTCGTCTTTCCGGCACCCCGCAAACGAGTTTCCGGTCAGAATGTAGTCCTCGTGCAGGTAGACCCGAAGATCGCCTTTGCTCAGACCTTGAGGTCGTTGCGGCTCGGCAAGCGCCTCACACAGCGCCAGGTCGCGGACCGGTTGGGCATGAAGAATCTCTATAGCTACCAGCGTCTCGAATCTGCCAGAACCGCCAATCCTGCCCTTTCAACGATCGCAAAGCTCAAGAGCGTTTTCCCTGAGCTAAAGCTCGATCAGGTTGTCTAGACACAGAGCGTGGTCCCTCGCGCCTGCATGTGTGCGGGTCTTTTGCTTCGCCCCAGGCGCGTCCTTCGACCAGGAACAGGTGATTCCAGGTTGTTTCTACGAGACGCAAGGGGGCGACCGCCCGCCCCCTCGCCTCCCAAAGGTGTGCGCATGAGCACACCTTTGAACCTCCGCTCGCGACCACCCGGGAGCGAGCGTAAGATGGCGCCCTCGCTGCGCTCCGCACTCCTGCTCCGCGGAGCTCGGGGACGTTTTTCCGCGCAAAGCTAAGCCGTTGCTCCCTACGGGTCGCACCGGCGAGTTCAAAGTGTGCCTCTAAAACAGCAAGTGCGGAGGCGCACTTTGCCATGCGCGGTGAATGGTTCTACCAAAAGCATGCGGGTCTGTTCGCGTTTCTCATGGTCGCGACGAGGAACTGCCACGCACGAACAGGTAGTTCTGGAGCAGCAAGTGCATCAGCGCCGCAAACACGATCCAGTAGAGGTTTTTCGCTCCGTCTACTGAGGACACCAAAGCATCCAGCACACGCTTGCCGGCTACAACTGTTGGCCCGGCTGCCGAGCATACTCACCGCGAGTCGCGGCCGCCTCTGTCATGAGGATGTGTTTCCTGTCCTCCTCCGTTTTCCCGTTCCGCAACGTTCGGACGGTCGAGTACTTGAGCTGCGGCTTGATCATACGCTGGAGAGTCTTAAATATTGCAAGCCCTGCCTCGTTCGTTACAAGCGCACCGGACTGCAAGTGGCGCAGCTTGTCTACCAAAGCTATCCGAGACGCGTTCTGCTTGATAACACCCTTCGAACGATGATAAACCATCACGCAACCACTGAGCGAAGCAGCCACAGCCGGTTCACGGTACTCCAAAAGATCATCAACTGGGACGAGATCCGTTGGCACGATCCAATACGGGAACCTCGCGCCCGTTTCTATTTCCCGCTGCACTTCATTAAGTGGAATAACTTCCGCCCTCGACTCGAATTTTCCGGGGCGAAGCTTCACAAGCTCCTCCACCAGAAGCGCGTAAGGCCCCTGAGTCGGCGGCAAAGCATTCAACCAGCCAGTGATTTCAGCGTCCGTCGCGAAAAACTGTAGCTCCTTGCCGCGCCCGGCGCGTTCCCATTCGCTTTCGTTTCTAATCATATCTCAAGAAAAAGACATGTTGATACTCGCCAGACTCGTGAGCGGGTTTGCGGCGCTCGCGAATGACGGGTCTTCTGAAGGCCCCTCCATTGTGGTCAGATGCCTGAGGAACTCGCCACACGCCGCCAGCATTCGGCCGCCCAGTATGGCGCAACCATAGGCTGTGGCATTTCTGATTCCCCCACTGAACGGGCTGCCGCTGGGACGTGGAAATTTCGAAAGCGATCCCTTCCCGGCGCAACATATTTTGCATCACGATTGCCCATTGCTCCTTCTCGTCGAAGTTAAAAGCTATAGCGGCCGGCTCCCCCGTTATCGGTGCTCGTCGCATCGCTTCGGCCCTCGGTTGAATGCCCGGCCGCGACTGGAGCGAATGGCTGCTGTTTGTTGCTAAAACAATCAAAGCCGCCACCAACGAATTGACCCTTGCCCTTCCACAGCGTTTCCTTCCACGCCCGCAGATACCAGGGTCAAATTGTAGGCAGCCAAATCCAACACCCGGCCTGAGTGTGCTGGAAAACTGCTAGCCAGCTCGAAAGCGGTGTTCCTGGCCTCAATTGTTCCATCTTCGTGACCCAGCCAAATAAGGCCATTATAGAAAAGGGCTGCGGTTACTTGCGAACTCATCGGAAGTCGAGACACGAGTCTGGTGTTCTCTATCTGGTACAGAGACACTTCCCGCCAGCCGACGACAATCAGATACTCCGCTTGATCGTCCACCTCCAGGAATGTCGGGTCAGCGGGGGCAGGTACAGCCCAAACCACATTTGAGTCGGAGTCCAGTGCGACGATGTTCTCGAAATCCAGAACTACGAGCGGAGCACAACCGACAGGAGTGGCGAAGTCAAGGGCTCCTTCCTGTACGATGCTGAGGTCGTTCGAGCCCGGGCTACTACGCTCCACCCACGCTTCCCACGCGGGATCGTCATAAAGCAAATATAGACTATTCCCGCACGCGACCATCTTGTGGAGGCGAGACCCGTTGTGCACGGCATCACGAATCGTTCGCACGCCCGCTCCCGGGTCAACGCGAGCCAACCGACCATCGTCGCATCCAATCATAAACGATCCTTCCTCTACCAGGGGTACGGCCTGCCCACAATGGCCTCCCTGGCTGGGTAGCTCATGCAGAACCTCGCCCTCTCGAAGTAGAAGATCCTGCTTCGTATTCCCGAGACCACCCACAGCGAGAACGAGGCCAGCCTCGCTGATGGCGAGACTAGTCCTGGCACCGGTAAGGTCCAAGTGCGCCTGCAACTCGGGGGGGCTACTGCAATCGATCACAGCGCCCATGAGGATTACCAAAAGAGACTGTTTTCTAATCAATGCCGTCATCTTCGAGGTCCCTTGCTATCATTTCGCCTGACGCTTCGTTATGGATTCTCCGAACTGATTCCGTCCGTGCGTTTCTGCAGATCGTCGCTCCTTCTCGAACCCGCCCCGTTTACTCGCCGATGAAGGAGCCTGAGGACCCCACATGCGAATCAGGGATAGCAGGGTACACGGGCGGCACAAAAAGACATGGCTTGTCGAGGTCCCATTTCTAAAAGGTCTGCAACGCGAGGCGAATCAAGTCGGCGGCGGTGTGGTGTTTTTGGCCGCCGGTTTGGGACTGGACTTTTTCGATGGCGGCGAGTGCTTCTTTTTCGCGATAGCCAAGTTGCAGAAGGGCTTCGTGGGCCAGTTCCTCCTGGGTCGAAAGCTGGAGTGTGGTCTTTGTGGCGCTTTTTACAGATAGCAGTTGCTCGTACTTTTCGCGCCGGCGGTTGATCTCGAAAATCAGGGTTTCCGCGGTGGTTTTTCCAATGCGTGGAATGCGTTTTAAGGCCGCCGCATCTCCGGTCGCGCAGATCTCCAGCAGACGCGCACCGTCCAGATGGCTCAAAAGGCTCAGGGCAAGCCCGGTGCCGAGGCCCTTGATGCGCTGCAGGGCCACAAAGAACTCCCGCTGTTCCGGATCCAGAAAACCAAACAGCCGCTGTTCGCTCTCGCCAAAGTGATGATGCACAAAAAGTCGCACGGGCTCGTCGGTCGGCACACTCTGCAGGGCCGCCAGAACATTCAGTGGCACATGCAATTCGTACTCCACCGATTGCACGTTCAGAAAGATGCGACCCGGGCCTTCGCCGACCACCGTGCCCGTAAGCCCCGCGATCATGGTCGTCGCACCCCGCTTCTGGCAATCACCGCCTGCAGCTGGTTTTGTTGCAGCCCCGCTATCGCCCCGGCCAGCGCGTCGGCGGCGTCGTCCGGACGGATCGGTTCGAAAATACCCAATAGCTTTTGAACCATGCGCGTTACATCGGACTTGTTGGCCCGGCCCGAACCGGTCACGGCCTGTTTAATAGAAGAAGGTCCTATCTCCACAAAACTGCACGATCGCGAACCGATGGCCGCCAGAAGCGCCCCCTGGGCCTGGTAGACCCCGGCCGCAGTCGTCGCGCTGCGATTAAAAAACAAGCGCTCCATCACCACACAGTCCGGTTCAAAGCGCGCCAGAAGCGCGCAGGCTTCGGCATACAACAGACCGATACGCTCGGGCATGGCCTGGCCGGCCGGGGTTTCGAGCACCCCATAGCCGGGGCTCTGCAGCCGGGCCACGTTGCGAGAGCGTTCCACCACGCCCCAGCCGGTCCGGCCGTAACCGGGATCAAAGGCCAGCACCCGCATTCTCACGCCCCGCCATCCGCCTGCATGTTCCCATTGTCGGGATTATGTCGCATCTGGAAAGCAAAAAGCCGGGCGCCTTGTTTCCGTCCTCCGGCCCGTGCCGCCGGGAGCAAGGTTGATACAAGACCGACGCCGCACCGTCTTACGCACCCGGCCGCGGTTCCATACCAGTTTGTTTCTGCAAAGTCCGCACACGCGAAAGCCACGCGGCTCTGGCGCGCTTCACAGCAGGCCGCCGGGAGGCGGCCTGCCGGGCTGGTCCCAACTCCGCTACTCGGAAAGACTCACCAGCGCCTCGTCGCTGATATTCAGGTTGGTATAGACGGCCTGAACGTCATCGTGCTCTTCCAGGGCTTCGATCAGCTTTAAGGCCGTGCGGGCCTGGTCCGGATCATTCACCGTAACTTCGGTGCCGTCGAGCGGAAGATAGCGCACACCGGATTCTTCGGTCTGGATTTCTTTTGCGCTTACCGCTTCTGAAACGGCCGCAAACTCTTCCGGCAGCGTGATGATTTCAAAGTGTTCCCCATCGTCGGTGCGAATGTCTTCTGCACCGGCGTCGAGGGCCAGTTCGAAAAGCGGCTCTTCCTGAATGGCGCTTCGGGGCACCGAAATGTAGCCGGCCCGCCGAAAGATGCAGGCCACGGCGTTGGGTTCTGCCAGGCTGCCGCCATGTTTGTTGATGATGCTTTTGATTTCGGGCGTGGTGCGGGTGCGTTTGTCGGTCACCGCCTCGACGATGATGCCAACCCCACCCGCGGCATAGGCCTCGTAGGTGACTTCTTCAAAGGTCTGGCCTTCCAGTTCCCCGGCGCCTTTCTTGATGGCCCGTTCGATTGTGTCTTTGGCGACGTTTGCAGCCCTGGCCTTCGCAACGGCGATACGCAGCCGATTGTTGGAAGTGGGGTCCGAACCGCCCAGCTTCGCGGCAACCATGATCTCCCGCGTCAGTTTGTGGTACAGAATACCGCGCCGACGGTCGGCCCCTTCTTTGCGGTGTTTGATATTGGCCCACTTGGAATGACCGGCCATACTAATCCTCTTCGCCTATCTGATACTCAAGCTCGCTGACGTCGCCCAAACCCTGGCGCACCAGGCGAATGCGGTCGCCGGTGCAGTCCAGAACCGTCGAATACTCGTTTGCCCGGGGGCCCCCGTCGACGACCGCAACGACCTGGCTGCCGAACTCCTGCTCCAGATCGGCCGGGTCGGTGAAGTAATCGCCCGGCGTGGTAATGGAAGTGGACACAAGCGGCATGTCAAGTTGTTCCATAAGCGCAATGTGCAACGCGTGGTTTACAATACGAATGCCGACCTCTTTGCGTTTTCCGGTTCCGCGCCGGTCGACGTTTCGGTTGGCGTTCAGAATAAACGTGTAGGGTCCCGGCGTGTGGGCCTTCATAAAACGAAACAGTACATTCGTGATATTTTTGGCGTAGTGATTGGCCATCGCCACATCCCGACAGAGTAAACTTAAATGCTGCCGCTCGTCCATTGCCTTGATGCGGTACAGATCGTTGATGGCGCGCGGGGCATCGAGCAAACACACGAATGCGTAGGCGGTGTCGGTCGGAACAATAAGCACCCCGCCTTTGCGCAACTCATCGAGAATCTGCGTTACACGGCGCTTCTCCGGCGTCTGCGGATGTATGGGCCAGATCATAACTGTTCGGCAAAGCCAGGGCCCGCCCAAGGCGCTTCAGCCGTCCCGCCCGATGGTCGTTTCGTTCCAGGCTCTCCTGGAACAGGGTCAAAAACAGCTGCCCCGCGTCTCGCAGATTTTCGGGAAGTTCGAACGAAGTGATCGAGCGACTGGCGCTTTCCTGGAGGCGCGCTTCCAAAAGCAAGCCCAGTACGCGGCGGGTGCGAATCCGCTTCGCCTGTCCGGATACAAGCGGCCGAAACGCCGGCACCGCCTTTAGAAAACGGTAGAACGCATAGTCCGCCATCAGCCGGCCATAGTCCGCCGGACCGACCAGTTCCGCCACCAGGTCGGCGTAGTGCAGCCCCGGATCGGCTTCGCGTGCAGGGCAATCGTAGGTCTGGCAAATGGAAGAACCGTAAAACGAAACATCCTGGGAACGTGGGTCGCCGGTTCGGACCGGGTGCACCAAACAACCCACGCGGCCGGGCGCCACGTAACCCAGCAAAGGGCAAACATAGATGTCAGCACGATGGCGGGGCAGCTCTTCTTCCAGCCGTTCCTGATGGTGTCGGAACTCCAGGTGCGCCTGGCGTCCGGCGTTCCGATAGTTCTCTTCGAACTTTCCGGTCCGGCTGGCAAGCAGGGCCTCGCGATCGTTCGGCGTCAGGTCCAGGTTGTAGATGCCGCAACAGGCGCCGCAGCCTGCCTGGCGGTGCTGGCAATGGGTGACGGTCACGGCCCGGCGACTGCCGCAGATTCCCCGGCGGCCACCAGCGGCAGTCGAAACTTGTCTTCGGAGGGATCGTACTTCAGGAAGTCAGCCAGGCCGATCAGCAATCGACGCGAGGTGTTGTGAAAACAAACCTGGCCACGGCAGGCTTCGGCCTGTTCTCGCAGCTCGGGCTCTTCGAATTCGGCCGGCATCAACGCCATCCGGCGCGGCCGCGGACCGTTCAGGGCAATGACCTCATCGCCACTCCGGGGAATATACAGCAACGGATAGCGCCCGAGGGCCGAAAGGTCTGCGAGCAAATTCTCAAGCTGGTACTGAAACGTTACCAGGTGTGAATCGAGGTCGCTGTCCGAAATAGCGCCGGCCAGAAATTCGGCCCGCCACACGAGCATCTTTTCGATGCTGGAGCGATGCAAATAGAGGTACTCAAGCACGCGCCCCGCCGCAATTTCCTTTTTCACCATGCGTATGGCGTCCGAACAAACATAAAGCGCGCGCACCCATTCTTCGGCGCCCACAGGACCGCCGGTGGGAGGCGCTCCCGTGCGAAGGTTCATGTGTCGGTGACTGCCAAACACCAGAGCCCCCACGACCGATAGCGTTGCATCAAGTGTCGCGATCAGTTCGGCAAACAGGTCCGACTGGTGGCGGCCATCGTCGGGCACCTCCTGGAATCCGAGGTAGGCCCGCGCGATGGGTTGCGGAAACTGTTCGGTCACGCGGAGGGCGTTCAGTTCATTGCGGGATGCGTCAAAGGCCCGGCGGGCCCGCGAACGAAAGATCCTGGCCAGTGGATTGCCGTGCAATGCGTAGCCCGCCCAGGTCAGGTCATCGGCCGGATAGGAGCGGCGGGCGTGCTGGCGGGCTTCAAAAAGCGCCTCCCCCACCGAGCGTTCTTCAAAGATCGCGCGATAAAAGTTCAGCGCAAAATCAAACGTGCGGGAGCTGTCCCGGATTTCCCAGTGCGTGCCGACATAATTGCAGATTCCCGTGCGTAAAAAAGCGCCCGCCAGATCGTTCAAGCGCGACCCGCCGGTGCCGGTCGGGTCTTCCCCGCCACTGAGGCTCAGACAACTGTTGGAAAACACCAACCCTGGCAAAGCGCCCACTTTTTCGATTTCCCGCGCCCGCAGCACTTTGCCTCCTGAGAGGAGCCACCCGCTCTCCTGTTCTTCACGGTCATAGTGAACGTGCCCTGCATAGTGAATGATGTCGCGGTTCTTGATGGCGTTTAGGAGCGCCAGTTTGGTGATGTGACGACCGGACATGAACTGTAGATCGAGTTGATCGGGGCTCACTTCGGCGTTTAATGTTTCAAAAAGCCCCTCGCCTTCTTTGGCCGCCCAGGGCAGGTCCTCGGTCGGATCGGCAACAATCAATAGCCGGAGCCGATCGCGCTCGGTACGCTGGTTCTCCTTCCAGAAACCGGAGACGTTTTTGCCCAGATAAAACCGGTCCGCAAGAAAGCTATTGCCATCATGTAAAAGCCCCCAGGGTACGTTGCGCAAACGATGGTCAACGTGCAAAAACAGGTAGGCGTGATCGGTGCGACGCAGGCGTTCTTGAATCTGCTCCGGAAAGAACTGCAAAAAGAAAGCTTCGCCGGCCTGCCGCAGTTCCCGGGAAAGTTCCGATCCGGCCGCCTCCCCCTCGGCAATGGAATTGGCCCGTCGCGCCAGGCGGTGCACCTCCTGCAAGAATTCCTCCAGCAGGTCTTCGTCCACTACGGTCTGCAGGTGCGTATCGCGGGTTGGCAGACGCCCCTGGATGATATTGAATACGTTGGTGGTTCCAACACGATCAATGATGATGCTCAAGTACTCCATTGAAGGATTTCAGCTTAAACGGGCGCCCCGGCCCCGTCACCGAAAAATTGTCGGTCGGCAACATGCCAAAAATAATCATTGAGCCGCCGGCTCGAACCCCTGAACATCAACCAGGTTATGCAATATCGATACCTGGTTTCGGGACGCGTTCAGGGGGTGGGCTTCCGGTATTATGTATCTTCCCGGGCCCGGACTCTCGGGCTCGCGGGTTTCGTGCGCAATCTGCCCGATGGTCGGGTGGAATGTGCGGCCCGGGGCGATGAAGCGCAACTCCAGGCGCTCGAGGCCGACCTGCGCGCCGGCCCTGCCATGAGCCGGGTTACAAACGTGGAACGCAGCGAATGGGATGCCCAACTACCCCTGAGCTTTGAGGTCTGGCAGTAGCATGCTTCACTTTCGCATCATCATTCTGGTCGAGATGGCGCTCGCCATTGGGCTTGCGATTCCCGGCATCCTGGCCTTCGCACGAGCACCCTCAAACCGAAACCACCGGTCGTTTCTCTTTCTTTGCGTTTCTCTCAGCCTGTGCTTTTTCTTTGACGGGCTCAACCGCTACTTGATGGCCGAACTGATTCGGCTGACCGACCTGTACTTTCGCGTCTCTGACATCTTTCTGCTCGCCGGTGGCCTGGGCTTTGTACACTTCGCCACCATCTTTCCGCGCCGGGGAGGCACGGCTACGGCGCAAGACAATCTCCCCGCCGGCCCTCGCCGAAGACGATCCACGCGACTGTTACTGCTTCTGGGGGCGATCGCGCTTGTTCTGGGTGCGCTCAGTTTCGGGCCCTACCATGTTCTGGACCGACCCTTTCTTTCCGAAAGCGGGGCCTTCAGTGCGCGCCCGGGGCCGGCCTTTATTGCCAACCGTCTGTTCTTACTGGTGTGCCTGTTGCTCGCGGGCTACGAGCAGGTGCGTTTTCTCGCGGTCAATGAGAGAGATCCCCGGCGGCTCCATTCGCGGTACTTCATCTACACGGTCGCGGCTTTGTGGGTAGGCTATGTCTTGCTCATGATTCCGTTATTTCTTTCATCCCGGCACGATGCGACCATGGTAGCTCAGGCCATTCTCTTTCTGATCGCGTTTATCTTCATGCATGGCATGCTCGTGCATATTGGAATCTCCTACCGGGTGAGTCTGCTTCGCAACGGCGGACTCCTGCTGCTCTACGTGATTTTTCTTATACCACTGCTTTTGATCCTGGGTCAGGTACCGGCGCTTGCGGATCGTTACCATCCGTACCTGATTGCACTTGGTCTGGCGGTGCTGTTCGTCGTGTTTCATTTTGTGAGTTTGCAGCTCACGCCTCTGCTCGACCGGTTGGTCTTCCAGCGCCGCGCGCGCATGGAAGATACCGTCGCCGATTTTAACCAGAGTGTGCTCAGCCTGAGTAGCGGCAGCCTCGGCGATGTGCGTCGGCGCCTGACAGAGTTCATTGAGACTCACTTCGGGCCCCGTCTGCTGGCGCTTTACTTTGGAGAGGAGTTTGACGCCGGGTCATCGGCCTCTGACCGGTCCCAATTGCGGCGGGATCCGGCCCGGACACGCATAGCCGATCGCGACAGCGTGCCCCCGGATGTTTTGCCCGAAGCCCTGGTGCAGTTCCTTTCGTCTCCCGGCCCCCGCTCCCGACAACCGGGCGGCATGCTCGCCGACCTTCTGGCGAGGGCCGAACGTGAAGGTCGCGAAGATGTAAGCGTCGTATTGATGGGTCTTGCGGCGCTCGGCGTGGAAATCCTGGTGCCGATGTTTGATCTATCGCGAAATGAACGCGAGATTCGACCGGCGACAGTCATTTTGATGGGCCTTGCCGCCGGTGGACGTCCCATGGATGAAACCGATGCGAACTGGTTGCGGGTGCTTTCGGGCCCCACCATGCTTGCGCTCAAGAATCAGACCCTGTTCCGATCGACCAGTCTTCTCAAGGAAAAGCTGGAAGAGGAAAACCGGCGCATGGGCCGACGACTGGCTCAGGATCTGGCCGAGATATCGAGCAGCGGCAAGGCGGCCGCCTTCGTCTTTCAGCATGGCGGAGTGATGGCGCGTTTGCTGGGCCAGGTCGAGCGCTTCGCAGCCCACGAAGGGCCGGTCCTCATTACCGGTGAAACCGGCAGCGGCAAGGGCGAACTGGCCCGCATGATCCACGGACTCTCCAACAAGAGCGGTGATTTTGTGACACTCAACTGTTCGGCGATCCCGGCGGAGCTGATAGAAAACGAGTTGTTCGGCCATGAAAAAGGCGCCTATACCGGCGCCACCGAGGCCCGCCGCGGACACGTAGAGCGCGCCGACAAAGGCACGCTTTTTCTCGACGAGATTGGCGATTTGCCCATGGCGGGTCAGGCCAAGCTCTTGCGGCTCATCCAGGAAGGGCATTACGAACGGGTTGGCTCTTCGGAAACCCGCAGCACCGACGCTCGTTTCATTTTCGCGACCAATAGAGATCTGGAAGCCGACGTTGAGCAGGGGCGCTTTCGACAGGACCTGTTCTTTCGCATCACGACCTTCGAGGTGCGCGTTCCGCCCCTGCGCGAGCGGCGCGAAGACATGCCGCTTTTGATCGATCACTTTCTCTGGATGGCGGGCCGCAGCCTGGGACGGGTCGGCATCAAGATGACGCCCCGCGCCCGGGAACTCCTGTTGCGTCATTCCTGGCCCGGCAATATCCGGGAGCTGGAAAACCTGATCATGCGCGCGGTGGTTCTGAGCGACTCGGATCTAATTGATGTGGATAATTTGCCAGTGATGTTTCGAGACAGTCTGGATTTCAACCGCAAGCGTGAACAACTGGACAGGCTGGTTGATGAACAGGAACGTTTGCAGCGCGAACTTGTGCTTGAAGCCATGGAACGGTCGCGCGGTAATCAGCGTGAGGCGGCGCGGATTTTGAATATGAGCCGGGGCTCACTTCAGTATCGCCTCAAACAATACGGCCTGGTCTGATGCGAGCGGAACTGGAAATCCTTTTTCGGAACGGTTATCTTTCCCGTAAGTCTTATCGTGATTTTCTGGCCGATCCGCCGCCGAATATCGACGAGTTACAAAAGCGTCTCTTCGAAAAACAATTGATCGATCCTCCGGACTGGTCCGAGGCTCTGCCCCTGCTTGCCGAACCCGAGGGCCTCGAAAGCGGCGGTGAGCCCCCCGAAAGCCAGAACGCGACCATGCACGCCATTCAGGATCGGGCTCGAAAGATTGCGGCCAACGACACCACGGTCCTCCTTCTCGGCGAGTCGGGAGTCGGCAAGTCCCGCCTGGCACGCTACATGCATCATCACAGCCACCGCCGACAGGGTCCCATGGTCACCGTGGCCTGCGGCAGCATCCCCGACACATTGCTGGAGTCGGAACTGTTCGGAGTGGAGAAAGGCGCCTATACGGGCGCAAACGCCAGCCGCGAAGGTCGCTTCAGGCGGGCCCATCGCGGAACGATTTTTTTGGACGAGATTGGAGAGCTGACCGCGTCCCTTCAGGTGAAGCTCTTGCGGGTCCTGCAAGAACGGCGCGTGGAACCCCTCGGTTCCGCCGCGGAAGTCGAAGTCGATGTCCGGTTGATTGCTGCAACCAACCGCGATCTGGAAGCCGATGTGCGCTCCGGGCGATTCCGTGAAGATTTGTTCTATCGCCTCAATGTTGTGCCCCTGGAACTACCGCCTCTGCGAGACCGCAGGGAAGACATCCTGCCGCTTACGAAGTTCTTTGTGGAACGTTTCAGCCGCCAGCGCGGCCTGGCCTACGATGCTTCTGATGCGCGCCTGCAGGCGCTTTTGGTGGAATACGATTGGCCGGGCAACATTCGCGAGCTTGAAAACTGTCTGGAGCGGCTTGCGGTGCTCTCCCGCGACGGCCGCTTGAACGCCGACGACCTGCCGCCGCGCATTCTGCGTGACATTCGGCCCACATCGACGGGGTCAAAGCCAGATCCACGGTCCGAAGCCTTCCCGAGCCTCCGTGAACTGGAACGCGATCACATCGTTCGGGCTCTCACTTCGAGCAAGGGCAACGTGCAAAAGGCGGCCCGTATGCTTGAAATCCATCGCAATACACTTTCCCGGAAGCTCGACGAGTTCGGTATCGATAGCGGGGCCTTTAAGAAGAGCCGACGCCCCGGACGGCGTTCCGCGACAGCGGGCGCCGTGCCCGAAACGGGCTGACGGTCGGAACGCGCGGATGCGCTATCGTGCTTTCTCCGGGAACTCATGGACACGCCTGTGCCAGACGCGCCCACTGGCCTATGTCCCCCTACGAGTTTCTCAAGATCGAGCGTCGGGATCGCCTGGCCTGGATCTGGCTTAACCGTGCGCCCCTGAATACCCTTACCATTGAATTCATGGACGAAATTGATCGGGCCTTTGCCGAACTGGGCTCCGATCGCGAAGTGGATGTTGTGCTTCTGGGTTCGAAGGTGCCGGGCTTTTATTGCAACGGTCTGGACCCGGACTATTTGCTCGAACGCGATGTGCCCGCCCGCGCCCTTGTATTCGAACGGCTCTTCGAAATGATGAGAGCGATGTACGCCTTCGAGAAACCTTCGGCGGCTGTGATCGACGGACATGCCATGGCCGGGGGCGCCGTTCTGGGTGTGCTGAACGATTTTCGTTTCATGAGCGACGGCCGATATCGTTTTTGTTTTTCCGAAGTGCTGGTGGGCCTGACGATCCCGGCGGCCCTGCTTGATGTGATTGCGGGCGTGACCGGTCGGGCTGCGCTGCGGGATGTGGCGATGCTCGGCACCGCCTACCGCGCCCCAGAAGCCCGCGCTATTCATCTTATTGATGAAGTGTTTCCGGCCGCAACCCTGCATGAAGAAGCAGAAGCACGCATGCGAAATCTGTTGCCCATGGCCCAACCCAGTCTCCGGCAGATCAAAAAAGAAATCCGCAGCCCTGTGGTGCAGCGCCTGGCCGAATTTCAAAAGTCGACGGTACGCGAACTGGAGCCCTTTCTTTCGGGAAACTTTGAGGAAGGCCTGCGGGCCGTGCGAGACCGACGACGCCCGGTCTTTCAGAACCCGTAACTCACCCAAAAAAGAAAATTACCGGCATAACCAAAACCAGAAACAGAACCGAAGTGCCCACAAAAAGCGCCGCGGCAAGGTCACGATCTAACTCAAAAAGTACGGCCGTAACCACCGAGTAGACCGCGGCCGGCATGGTCGCTTCGATTGTGACAACGCGCGCGGCAATCGGCGCCAGCGGGAACAAACGTAACACGAGCGCCACTATGGCCGGCACCGCCAGGAACTTAATGGCCGAAAGCAGCAAGATCGCCCTTCGGTGGGACCAGAGCCCCGGTCCGCGAAACGTAAGCCCCAGGCTGAAGTAATAGAATACCAGCGCAACGTACAGAATTTCCTGCAAAGGCAACGGCCAATCGGGTCGCTCCACGCCGGCCAAAAGAAGCGCCGCACCCACCAGGGCCGCGTAAAAAGGCAGATAGTTCGGACTCAAAAACAGCGCCAGCAGACGCACGGGCTGGCCGCCACTACCGGCCCGACCGGCGAACGGAAATACAACCAGATAGATATAGGCATAAAAATACAGGACAAAGACCGCAGATAGGCCCAGCCCGGCCTCACCCAGAAGCAAATAGCAAACAAAGCCACCCAGGGTAAAACCATGATTTGCGAGACTCGCACTGATTATAAATGTGGCCCGGCTCTCCCGGGTGGCATAGCCGAATGCACGTTGCGCAATCCAGCCCAGCAATAGACCAACCAGCACCACACCGAAACCAAAGACAGGAAGCAGACCCACTGTCGTCAGCGAAGCCCCGAGGCCCCAGATCACCCAGAGCCCCAGGACCGGCTCTATCGTTACCAGATTGAGACGAATCAGGCGCCGACTCCACAGATCCGGGCGCAGCAATCGCCCCCGGAACCAGGCCCCGAGCGCAAAAGGCACCAGGATAAACCCCTGCAGGATAAAAAACTGAGAAACCGGGTCGGCCACGGTCAACCGGGCCCGGATTCTAAAGCGAGCGCGAGGTCGCGAAACAGGACTTCGATTCGCTGACCGCGAGTCATGCGGGCCACGAAGCGTACGAAAGCGTTGGCGTAGCGTGAGGTTTCCAGAACGCGCACCTGGGTAAGATCGTCGCCCTGCTCTTTCAGTTCAATCCGCCACCTGGCCGACAGGTTTGCCGCCGGGTCGGTTTCGCATTCCAGCAGTGACTCCGAACTCGAAACCTCGAACACAAAAAGCGCAGGCGACGTGATTTCCCGGGCGCAAAAGTACAGGCGCTCGTTGCCGCTGGTTCCGTAAAATTCCGTCCAGCTCAGGGGCTCTTCAGAGTGCAAGGCCACTGCTCGCACGGTACTCTGCCAGTCTTCGTAGTTCTTCACGTCGACGAGCATCGCAAAGACCCGCGCCGGTTCGGCCCGAAAGCTCTGTTCTCGCGTGACCTCCTGCTCTTCGGGCAGGAAACGGCCAATCAGAAGCGAACCGACCAGAAGTGAACCCGCAAGAATCACCAACACCAGGGCGGCGCGGGTCAAACGTCGCACAACCTGGAAGCTGCGTTCCAGGACGCCTGACGCGTCCGGCTCTTGATCTTGCTTCGTCATGGCCCCATACTCAGGAGAATCGGGCTGAAAGGACCGAACGCTGAGTTTGCACGATCTGTCGAATTCCATCGGTGGCCACATCGAGCATTTCGTCCAGCTGGGCGCGCGAGAAGTGCGCGGTTTCGCCGGTGCCCTGGATTTCCACCAACTCAAGTTCGCCGGTCATCGCCACGTTCAGATCCACCTGGGCGCGGGAATCCAGCGCATAGTCCAGATCGAGCACGACCTCGCCTTCCACAATGCCCACGCTGATGGCCGCCACCTCGTGCACAATCGGGTTCTCAGAAATCAGCCCCCGTTCGCGCGCGGCACTGAGCGCGAGGGCCAGGGCGACGAAGGCGCCGTTTATGGAAGCCGTTCGGGTTCCACCGTCGGCCCGAATCACGTCGCAGTCGCAGGTAATCAGAAGGCCCGGCATTTTCTCCAGATCGACCGATTGACGAAGTACGCGCGCGATAAGTCGTTGAATTTCGGAACCGCGTCCATCCGTTCCGCGGCGTTTGCGCTCTATGGTCGAACCCGGTAACATGTTATATTCCGCGGTCACCCAACCGCGCGGCGGTTTTTGATCGCGCAACCAGCCCGGAACTTCGCTGGCGATGCTGGCGGTACAGAGTACGCAGGTATCACCGCTGTGGACCATTACGTTGCCTGCGGCAGATCCTGGAACATCCAGAACGAATTCAAACTTACGCAGGGCGTTTCGAGCGCGAACACTCATGAAGAACTCCCCACGCCGAGTAACCGCCGGGCCTCGGCAGGTGTGGCGATTTCGCGACCGGTATCCCGGGCCATACGAACGGCCTTTTCGACCAGATCGCCGTTAGAGCGCGCCATCTGTCCCGGGGCCACGTAGAAATTGTCTTCAAGGCCCACACGGATGTTGCCGCCCAGGGAGAGCGCCGCCGCGACCATGCTCCATTGTAAATGACTGATGCCGATCACTTCCCAGTTGGAACCGGGCGGCACCTGCTCGGCTTGGTGAGCCAGATTGCGTGCGGTGGCGGGAATGCCCCCCAGAACTCCCATGATGAACGAAAACTGCAGGGGTTTTTCAATCAGACCCATGTCCAGAAACGGCAGAATATTCGAAATGTGGCCGCTATCGAAACATTCCAGTTCTGGTTTTACACCCGCCCCGCGCATGGCTTCGAGATAAAATTGAATCGTCTCAAAGGAGTTCTCAAACACCCAGTTGAATACGAAGGCCTTCTTACGCGGATTGTACTTGGCATAGTTCATGGAACCCATGTTGAGCGCTCCGATTTCGGGGGCCAACTCGCCGATGTGGCGCACACGCTCTTCGCGCGGCACGTCCACCGCTCCGGTGGAGAAGTTGATCAACACGTCGCTGCGCTTACGAACCTCCTCCATGATGCTTCGGTACACCTCCACGCGATGGCTGGGCCGGCCATCGTCTTCCCGGGCGTGAATATGCACGATGGCGGCGCCGGCTTCTCCGGCCCGCTGCGCTTCTTCGGCAATTTCAACCGGAGTGTAGGGGATTGCAGGACATTGGTCTCGATTGGCCGCGACTCCCGTGAGGGCACAGGTTACGATGACACGATCGTCGAGTACGGCGTCGGGCCGCTCCGCAATTTGTTGGGCGTTCAGGCTCATAGTGGTTCTTCTCCCGGCCAGAAAAGCGCACCGCCGGGCTCACACCACTGATTTTTTGAGCTCAGGAACGATTCGAATGGCGCCGTTGTCGCAGATACGTTGGAATTTCCAGATCGTCTGGATCCAGGTTCTGCATCTCCGGTGGCAGGCGCGGGCTTTCGGCCTTTGCCCGGGGAGCCGGCCGAACAGGGGCCTCGATCTCTTCGTCCTCGACATAAAAGTCCTGTTTGCCTGCGCGCGCGGGCCGGCGTTCTGGCGCGCGTTCGTCTTCTTCGTCTTCGCTCATGGCCCGTATGTTGACGCGCTCGCGCGGACTCGCGGGGCCTACGGCTCTGGGGGCTTCGCCCTGGTAGCTGCGCCATACCGGTCGGCCTTCGCCGACCGCGCGGGGTAGACTCTCCGTTTTCTTTTGCCCGCGACCGAACCCGGTCGCAATAACGGTCACACGAATTCGTTCCCGCAGGGCCTTGTCAATGGTCAGACCGATGATGATGTTGGCATTGGGATCCACATGCTGGGTGATCAGTTCGGAAACGTCTTTCCACTCCGTAATGCTCATATCTTCGCCGCCGCAGACATTTATCAAGAGCGCGGTGGCCCCTTCGATGCTGGTGTCTTCGAGCAGGGCATTATTGATGGCCTGATTGACTGCGTCACTCACGCGATTCTCTCCGACACCTTCGCCACCGCCCATGATCGCGTCTCCGGTCTCACCCATGATCGAACGCACGTCGGCGAAGTCCACGTTGACGACGCCGGCGGTATTGATGAGGTCCGAAATCCCCTTCACCGCATTGAGCAGGATTTCATCAACCATGCGGAAGGCAACATCCACGGCCGTCGCCCGATCGATCACCTTGAAGATCGAATCGTTCTTAATCGTAATCAGCGTGTCCACTTTCTCACGCAGGGTTTCCAGTCCGCGGTTGGCCAGCTGATAGCGTTTGCCGCCTTCCATGGCAAAGGGCATGGTAACAACGCCGACCGTCAACGCGCCCATCTCCCGGGCGACCTCGGCCACAATCGGGGCCGCCCCGGTTCCGGTGCCGCCGCCCATTCCAGCGGTTATGAAGACCATGTCGGCGCCCTTGATAGACTGACTGATGCGATCCCGATCTTCCATGGCGGCCTTGAAGCCGATATCGGGATCTCCGCCGGCGCCCATGCCCCGGCTCGTTTTTTGACCGATGGCGATGCGTTCTTCGGCAGCCGATTTACGCAGCACCTGTTCGTCCGTATTGATGACGATGAAATCCACTCCCCGCAGATCCGCATCGATCATGCGATTCACGGCGTTCATGCCGCCACCGCCCACACCGACGACTTTGATGACGGTCGGTGAGCTTCTTTCGTCTTCCAATTCCAGCATGATAGTTCCCTTGCTCTTTCTCTAGAGGTTTTCAGCGATCCAGTTCTTGATTTTTGAAACGACGCCAACAGTCGGTCGACTCTCGATCACTTCGGGCGAATCGGCCAGGCGCGATTGGTAATGCAGCATGCCCACCCCGGTCGCAAATTCAGGGCCGCTGACACGATCCACGAAGCCTTCGACGCCCAGGGGAGACCGCGCGGCCACCGTGAGCGCCAGGACGTCCTCGGCAGTTTCTTCAATGCCCTCAAGGTGCGCGGTGCCTCCGGTCAAAACAACACCGCCGGCCAAAAAGCCCTTCTTGCCGGAACGAACTAGTTCGCTATCGACCAGTTGAAGAATCTCCTGGACCCGCGGTTCGATAATTTCTGCGACTTCCTGTCGAAGCACCTGGCGCGAAGCACGCCCGGACATGCCGGGCAATTCGATGCGCTCCGTCGGATCCACAATGGCAACCCGGGCAGAGCCGTAGTTCTTTTTGACGACTTCTGCAATTTCTACCGGCACTTTGAGGCCAATGGAAAGATCCTGAGTGATGTGGATGCCGCCCAGGGGCACCACAGCTGAGTAGAATACCCCGCCTTCGACGTAAATGACGACGTCGCTGATCCCACCGCCGATGTCGATGACCGCAACTCCCAGTTCCTTTTCGCCCTCGGTGAGTACCGCTTCGCCGGAGGCCAGGCTGCTCATCACGCCGCCGGTTACCTGAATGCCCGCTCCCATGACCGATTTGTTAAGGTTTGTCAGGGCGGTGATGCTCGCGCTCACAATATGCACTTCCGCTTCCAGACGAATGCCGGTCATTCCGATCGGGTCCTTGATGCCTTTCTGGTCATCGACCGCGAACTCGCGCGAAAGCACGTGGATGACTTCCTGATCGCCGGGAATGCGTATGTTCTGGGCGCCTTCAATGACCCGCAGAACGTCGGCATGCTGCACGACCCGATCTTTATTCGTGATCGCAACCACACCGCGGGAATTGCCGCCGTGCAGATGCTTGCCGGTAATATTCACGCAGGCTTCTTCCACAACCAGGCCCGACATGAGCTCGGCCTCCCGGGCCGCTTCGGCAATGGCCTGAATGGTCGCTTCGATGTTTACGATCGAACCCGTACGAACACCACGGGATGGCGCCGTACCTACTCCAATCACTTCCACCGAACCATCGGCCTGCGGTCGCCCCACCAGAACGTGGCAGAGGCTGGACCCGATATCGATTGCACAATAGTAGTCTTTCATGATCTCGCCGTGGGGCTTTTCAATCACCCAGGAATACGGCTTCGTCTCCCCGCAAATCGATGAAGTCACTCGTCGAACCGCTTTGTTCGTAGTACGCCATCGTCGCGTATAGCTGGCGCAGCTTTTCTTCGCTCAAGTGCATTGGCATCTCGACGCGAAGCCGACGGGGCGCCATAAAGAGGCTCACGCCTCCCTGCCGATTCATACGCATTTCCGAAATCCGGGCGGCAAGCCGCGGATAATTGTCACGCAGCGTCTCCAGGGCGTTGACCATGCCCGCCAGATCGGGATCTAAAAAACGGTCGAACTCTTTGTGAAACTGTCCGCGCACCAGCGGAAGGCCGGCACAGCGCACCCGGTTTTCCGAAAGTATTACGAGGTCCGGATCCACTTCGAATAATACGCCGGGTTCCGTATCCACCTGTACAATGGCCACGCAGCTACGTTCCTCCAGCTGAATCGTCACTGTTCCGTCGGAACTTGCGTCCAGCTCCGCGCCGAGCACTGCGGTGTGCAGTTCCAGCCGTTCAGCAGCCGCATCCAGGGCTGCACCATCATACGTGCGGCCCACTTCGATGCCGGAAATCGCGACGACTTCCTCGGGTCCCAGATACGTGGCGCCGGTTACCTCAATTCGCTCTACCTGCACGGGTTCGCGCTTGACCACGTACATCAGAAGTCCACCACTCATAAGCAGTATGGCCGACGCGCCGAATAAGCCGGCATACAGCCGGGTAAGTCCCCCGGCGAGCCAGATGGCTTTGACTCCTGCGCCAGCCCCGGAACCGGGCCACTCATCGGAGGGAATTCCCTGCACCCCGGCATCGCGCGTCTCCGGCTCCAGGCCGGGGCGCACCTCTGGCGGCGAAACGTTCACAGCGGCTCTATATTATGTCTCATTACGAATGACAAGAAATATTTTGCCGATTACGCCATTATATAGAAGAGTCCCGTCATTTGTTTAGGGAATCGCTCCGCGATCGCAAAAAATCCCGGGCCAGTTTCGAGATATCGCCGGCTCCAAGACACACGATCACGTCTCCCGCCCTTGCCACCTGCAACGCCGCTTCGAATTCGCCGCGCTCCGCGCTCTGGCAGGACGGTCCAGCCTCCCGGACAATCTGCATCGCGTCCACACCTGCGATGGGTTTTTCGCCGGCGCTGTAGATGGGCCAGACCCAGGAATGATCCGCAAGCCGTAAGGCCTTTGCAAAGCCGGCCACGTTCTCGCGGGTGCGCGTATAGCGGTGGGGTTGAAAAATGGCGAGCACCCGCGCGCCGTGCTCCGTGCGGTGGCGCAGGGCTTTGAGTACGGCGCTGATCTCGGTCGGATGATGACCATAGTCGTCCAGAAAACGCACCGGCCCAATTTGTCCGATCAGCTGCATGCGCCGCTCGACCCCCGGGAAGCGGTTGATGAGTCGAATCAGGTCTTCGTCCGAAGCCAGTTCTGCAGAGCCGGCAACCCGGGCCGCGCGCAACAGGGCAAAGGCGCCCAGGGCGTTCGATGCGAAATGGCGGCCGGGCACGGGCAGTTCAATCGTGCCGACCCGGCCCTGCTCGGTTTTAACCACAAGCCGGTCGGAGTCTCCATCGAAGCGCCCACAGACGCGATCCGGCCGGGGCTCTGCCGTCGGATCCGTTGTATAACTCTGCAACCCCGCTTCGACCAGGGTTGCCAGAGACGGATCGTCTGCGTTTACAATCGCGATCGGGGCCGACCGGGCGAACGCTTCGAAAGCGCTCCGGAGCCGATCAAAGGAGCCGCCATAGTAGTCCAGGTGATCGTGATCGACATTGAGCACCAGACGATACGGCGCCAGACATTTCAAGAATGACCCGTCCGATTCGTCGGTTTCGTAGGCCCCGTAATCGCCGGCGCCGGCATGGATGCCCGACTCCAGATAGAGCGGGTGCCCGCCGACCGCAATCATGGGGTCCAGACCCGCCTCGAGCAAGATCCAGCCAATCAAGGCGGAAGTGGAGGTTTTGCCGTGAGTGCCCGCAACCGCAAAGCGGTGTCTACAGTGGCGAAACAGGACCTCCAGAAAATCCATGCGATGAAACAAACGCAGGCCGCCTGCCCGGAATCGCTGTTCGGCGGCGCGAAACTCCGGATGTTCCGGACCGATGGCGGAACTGTAGACGACGCTATCGTACCTTTGCAGGCGACCGGCGTCCACATCTGAAAAAACCTCAATGCCTTCCGATTCAAAGCGCGCGCGGTCCGCCTCCAGAAGGGCCTGGTCGGAACCGGAAACACGATAGCCCTGTTTGGCTGCCAGGCGCGCGAGGGGCTTCATACCGGAGCCCCCGATCCCAATGAAATAGGTTCGAACGCGGTCCGGTCCGCTCATTGGCCTGGCTGCCCCGCGCCCCGGAGGTTCTCGAGCACGCGCTCCGCAATGACCGCGGCGGCCTCAGGCCTTGCCAGGCGACGGGCGCTGGCTGCCATACGCGCGCGGCGTTCAGGATCGTCGAGTAAGCTCAGCAACTCCCGCCGGGTCGCTGCGGGATCGTTGTCGCGCTGATCAATCACGACCGCTGCTCCCGCCTCCGCCAGGATCCGGGCGTTGGCCTTCTGATGGTTGTCAGCTGCAAAAGGATACGGAACCAAAAGCATGGGCAGGCCGAACACCAGGCCTTCACTGATGACTCCGGCCCCGGCGCGCGCAAACAATACGTCGGCTTCCAAAAACAGACTCTCGATACCGGCCCGATATCCAAATAGTTCCACGCTGTTTTTCAAACCGGCCGGCAAGCGCCCCGAAACCGAATCCAGGTTCCGCTCGCCACATTGCCAGAGCAGTCGCACACCGCGCGCCTCCAGTTCGGGCACCAGTCCAAGAACAATCTCGTTCAACTGTACCGCACCCTGGCTTCCACCGAGAACCAATACGCATGGCGCTCCCCGCGATTGGGACTCCCGCACTTGATTCGCAGCAGCCAGAAGCGCCGGGCGTAGCGGGTTGCCGGTGTGTTCCAGAGTTGCTCCCGGCAGGTCCTGGGCCAGGGGTAGATTCAAAAACACGACCCGGGCGCGTTTTGCAAAGAGACGCGTAACGCGACCCGCAACCGCGTTTTGCTCGCACAAAAAAAAGGGTCGGCCCGAAATCCTGGCCGCAAGCAAAGCCGGAAAGCCCGGGTATCCGCCCATAACAACGAGGGCCTGGACGTCACGCTCCTGAAAGAGGTGGCGCGCCCGGCGCACGGCGCGCCAGAGCTTCCAGACAAAGCCGAATAGAGCCAGCGGGCCGCTCGGAAACGGGGGCGCGTCATAGAAATGTACCGGAAAGGCGCCCCCCGAAAGTCCCGGATACTCACGGTTCCTCTCGATCGACAGAAACTCGACCGAACCGCCGCGCTCGATGATGGAGGCGGCCAGAGCCAGGCCGGGAACTATGTGCCCGCCGGTGCCGCCGGCAACCACGAGAATACGGTTCATCGGGCGACCATGCCCGATACAAGCTCCATACTGTCAGTTGTTTTCAACGCCTGGCTATAACGACTCACGTTGAACAGAAGGCCGGTCAAGGCCATGGTAACGATCAACGAAGAGCCACCGTAGCTGATGAAAGGCAGGCTCACGCCGGTGGTCGGGGCCAGCCCGGTGACGACGGCCAGGTTCATAAGCACCTGGCCCACAAGCATACAAAGCACGCCTGCGGCGAGCATGAAAGCAAAGGGCTCCTCAATGCTGCGGGCCAAAAGCACGCCGCGCCACAAGAAGGCGGCATACAACACAAACAAAGCGAGCACGCCAACCAGACCGAAGTCTTCCGCAAAGAGCGCCAGAATGAAGTCCGTGTGACCGTATGTCAGGTACCGATGAGCAAAGCCGGTGGCTATGGGCTCGCCAAATAGATGCCCTTCTGCGAAAGCACGAAAGGCCGTCACAAGCTGGTATCCACCGGCATGTCGGTAGGCGTACGGATCCAGCCAGACGATCAAACGCTCAAAACGATACTCCCAGAACAAAATCAGAAAACCAAGCAGGGGCAGCGATGCTCCCAGGAGAAGTACAAGGCGCAACATGGGAAAACCCGATACGTAGATCATGCCGCCGAGCACCGCCAAAAGGCAAATGGTGGTCCCGTACTGCGGCTCAATGACGATCAACAAGAGAAGCACGCCAACCAGAATCAACGGTGGCAGCAGTCGACGCATGTCGTATTCGCTTATCAGACGTCCGCGACGACTGAGAGTATGGGCCACGTAAACGACCAGCGCCAGTTTGGCGAACTCGGAAGGCTGAAAGCTGATGGGACCGAACTCAAGCCAGCGGTGAAATGATTCCCGGGAGGAAGAGACCGACCGGCCAATGCCCGGCATGAAAACTAATAGCAAGGCCGCAAGCGAAACAAACATGCCGGGCAGAGCAAGACGCCGCAGCATCGCCAGCGGACACCAGGCGGCCAAACCCAGCGCAACCAGTCCCATGCTGAACCAGCCCATTTGCTTGAACGCATAATAAGCAGCGCCATCGACCTGTCGTGCGGCCAGCACTGCCGAAGAGGAATAGAGGACCAGCAGCCCGAGAAGAGCCAGGGCAAGCCCGAGTCCCAGAAACAAGAGGTCACGTCCCCGCCGGTCCCGAAGGCTACTCTGGTCCTGCTTCTGCATGGTTTCGAAGGCCCTTTACGAGCGAACGCATGTGTTCGCCCCGCTCGGCGTACGAGCCGTACTGATCGTACGAAGCGCAGCCGGGGCTCAGCAAAACGACTGCCTCGCTTTCAGTATCGGCCAACCTGGCGCGGGCCGAAAGCGCGGCCTGGAAGGCCTCGCTCAGCGTCTCGTAGCGCCGCTCTCTGCCCAACTCGCTGGCAATGTGCGCGGATGCTTCACCGAAGGCAAAGAAGTGCGCGTGTTTGTGGCGGGCCAGGCTCGAAAAGTCGCCCCCTTTCATGCGTCCCCCGAGCAGAAGAAAGGTGGGGCGGGGACTCAAGGCGGCAAGGGCGCTGTCGACGGCCTGCACGGTCGTGGCTTTGCTATCGTTTATAAAAAGTGTGTTTCCGATCGCCCCCAAAGACTCCATTCGATGCGGCAAGCCCGCGAAACTTCCGAGGGCTTCGCGCAACCGGTTCCGATCCACCCGCACCAGTTTGGCCCGTTCCAGTTCCCCGAGGGCGGCCAGGGCTGCCGCCAGATTCGAGCGATCATGGGCCCAGGGACGGTTGTAGATTTCGCGCGGCCCCAGCACCTCTCCCGCGTAGACGATCTCATTTCCGATCTCCGGCAATTCCGCCAGCCGAACCCGGCCATTGCGGGCCCGGGCCGCAGGAAGAAGCCGTGCGGGAAAAAAGCCGATATCTTCGGCGCCCATGTTGTCGAGCACGTTCAGCTTCGCCTGCAGATACTCTTCCCGGGAGGGGTAGCGATCCAGGTGGTCATCGGCGAGGTTTAGAAGCACAGCCACGCGGGGGTGAAATTCCCCCACCAGTTCCAGCTGAAACGAAGAACACTCAACCACCAGCGCCTCCCGGGCACGGCCTGAAAGCAAAGCCAGCCCGGAAAGCGGCAGACCAAAATTCCCGCAGGGCCGGGCCGGTAGGTCGGTCGCGCTCGTAATCAGGTGCGCAAGCAAAGCGGTTGTGGTGGACTTTCCGTCGGTACCGGTGATGGCCACGAGAACATCTCCGGGCCCGTTGATGGCAAGCGCCCGTGCGCCCAGATCGGTTTCTCCCAGGATCGGAATCTGCTTTTCTGCTGCAGTTTTGAAAATAGAATTAGAGAGGGGAACGCCCGGAGCCGTGACGATTACCTGGATGTTGTAATCGTCCAGCAGATCTGTGTCTTCCCGCGGACGCACATCAATGGTCCCGCCAGGGTCGGCTTCGGTCGGCGCTTTCCGATCGCTTGCCAGCACCTTCGTCGCGCCGGCCGCCAAACACAATGCAAGCGCAGCGCGGCCCGAAAGTCCAGAGGCGCCGCAGACCAGCACAGTTTTTCCGGTGATCGCGGGGATATTCATCAAAGCCAGTTCTAAAGCGCAATACCGGCAGGCAACGCTTTCTGCGGCTATTGAATCCGAAGCGTGGAAAGGCTGAGCAGGTTCAGAATAATACCAATCAGCCAGAAGCGTACGACAACACGGGTTTCCGGCCAGCCCAGCAATTCAAAATGATGATGAATCGGGGCCATACGAAAGATGCGTTTGCCCCGCAACTTAAAGGACGCCACCTGCAAAATAACGGACAGAGCCTCCATGACAAAGACGCCCCCCATCAGCACCAACAGGATCTCCTTTTTCAGAATGATGGCGCACATACCCAGGCTCCCCCCGAGGGCCAGGGAACCGGTGTCTCCCATAAAGATGCGGGCGGGCGCGGCGTTGAACCAGAGAAAGCCGACACCGGCGCCGGTTAAGGCCGCCAGAAACACGCTGATCTCGTGCGCGCCCTCCACCACCGGCAGATTCAGATAGTTCGCCGCCCTGGCGGTACCGGTAACGTAGGCCAGGATGCCCATCGTGATGCTCACAATAGAAGCATTGCCAATCGCCAGGCCGTCCAGTCCATCGGTCAAATTCACAGCGTGACTGCAACCCACCAGAACCAGCATCCAGAACGGAATCGCAAGCCAGGCTGTCAGATCGAGCAATTGTCCTTTAACAAACGGAACGAATAGTCCCGTGTTCGTGTAGGAAATGCCACGTTCGGGACGGAGCTCGGCCGGAGTGCAAACATAATACCCATAACAAAACAGAAACGCGATCGCCAGTGTGAGCACCATCTTGGTGCGCGCATTCATGCCGTTCTTCTTTTTCAGTACGACTTTGGAGTAATCGTCCGTAAAACCAATCGCACCCATGGCCAGGGTGGCGCCAAGCAGCATGGTGAAATGAAAGTTTGCGAAGTTACCGAAAAGAATACAGGCAAAACTCATACTGGCCAGAATCAAGAGCCCGCCCATGGTGGGCGTGCCGGCTTTGGCGTGATGGGATTCCGGGCCGTCCGATCGGATCGTTTCCCGGAAATTCAGGCGACGCAATCGTTCGATGATCACATTTCCAAAAAGAAAGGAGAAACCCATGGCCGTCATCGCAGCCAGCAGGGCCCGAAAACTTACGAAACCAAACAGCCGGAAGAATCCGGGTGTATCAAAGTGCTGATAGATGAACTCAAGCATCGCGCGCCCTGATCGCGTCGCTCACCAGATCCATTCGGGCCGAGCGGGAACCTTTCACCAGGATCCCCTGTAACCCTTCCAGATAACCCTGATCCAGGGCCAACCGGGCCAGTTCGGTGGCGTCGTTCGCCTGGAGAACCCGCGCGCCCGGTGCGGCCCGCTCGAACTCCTCTTTTAATACTTCGGCAAGGACTCCCCCGCAAACGCCGAGAAAAACGTAGTCCGCCGCGGCGGCGGCCCGGGCCACCGCGCGGTGGGCCTCTTCGGACCAGGAACCCAGCTCGGCCATGGGGCCGGCGAACAGCCCTAACTGCGCCCCGGGCAGGATCTTGCGCAGTCCCTGAATAGAAGAAACAAACGAGGCTTCGTTGGCATTGTAGGTGTCGTCGATCAGCAGTTGCCCGGTCCCCAGTCTCACGGCCTCGAAGCGTCGCCCGGTACTCGGGCGCAGCCCGGACGCGGCGACAGCCAGGTCCCCGGCTTCAAAACCCGCGTTGGTAAGCAACGCAAGACTACCCAAAAGGTTACTCGCCATGGCTTCGGTGAAGTACTGCTGGTTTTGAACCCGATGGCCACGCCATTCAAAATGCACGCCGGCGGCCGACACCTGAAGATCGTGCCCGACTTCCGTAGTTCCCGGACCGACGTGGAATCCAAAAAAAACCGGCTGGATACCGCGCCGCGAGCTTTCGCGCAGGACCTCCTCCCGACCGATCGCATCGCTGTTCCAGAGCAGGCGCGCCCCGGAAGTCATGCCTTTCACAATCTCCAGCTTGGCGCGGGCAATGTCTTCGAGACTGTCAAAGAACTCCATGTGCGCCCCCGCAATGGAAGTGACCAGGGCCTGGTCCGGACGAACGATTTCGCTCAGAAGAGCAATCTCTCCCGCATGATTCATGCCCAACTCCAGCACGATCAGTTCGTGTTCAAGATTCGCTCCCAAAAGGCTCAGCGGAGCGCCAAAATGGTTGTTCAGGTTGCCCCGGGTCGCGTGAACGCGGTCTTCGCCGAGCAGTCGGGCTGCAAGACCGGCGGTCATTTCACGGGCCGAGGTCTTGCCATTCGAACCCGTAATAGCCAAAACCGGGGCAGTGATTCGGGTTCGATGAAAACGCGCTAAGTCCTGCAAAGCCCCCAGGCCATTCTCCACTGCAAAGACGGCCGGTCCCCCCACGGGGGAGTCGACCGCTTCCCCTCCCCCTGTCAGGAATCGTTCTTCGACAATCAGCGCTGCCGCACCGGCAGCACGGGCGTCCGGGATATACAGGTGGCCATCGGTTCGATCACCGCGAACGCAAACAAAGATTTCGCCCGCACGCAGCGTTCGAGAATCGATGGAGACGCCGGAAGCGGACCGTGCTTCGCCGGTCCGCACGGGCTCGCACCCCAGAGCCAGCGCGATATTCTCCAGGTTCCACTCAAGACTCATGGCGAGGCCGCTCTAAAAGAGCCTGTTCCAGTTCTGTCCGGTCGGAAAAAGGTTCCCGCCGGTCACGGAAGATCTGGTACTCTTCGTGACCCTTTCCGGCGACCAGTACCAGGGCCGGAAAATGCCGAGAGCGTACCGCAATAGCGACACCTTCCCGTATGGCTGCCCGCCGGGAACCCAGTTCGATCAATTCGGCCGCGCCGGACACCGATCGCGCCCCCGCAAGAATTTCCGACCGAATCTGCGACGCGTCTTCTGTTCGAGGGTTATCGTCACAAACTACAACCTGGTCTGCCAGCCGGGCCGCCACCGCACCCATCAGGGGACGCTTTTTTCGATCGCGATCGCCGCCACAACCGAAGACAACCACGAGATTGGCAATGTTCAGATTCCGGGCTTCGACCAGAGCCTTCTCGAGGGCGTCCGGACTGTGGGCATAGTCCACCACTCCAAAGACTTCGGGCCAGGGCTGTCCGCGGGCCCCTACGAGTTCGAAGCGGCCGGGAATCGCCGGAAGGTCGGCCAGATAGAGACACGCTTCGGAGCGGGAGATGCCTCCGCTTTCCAGAGCCAGAACCGCCAGCGACGCGTTCCAGCGATTGAATTCCGTCGGCGCCGGTAGCTGATTCACGAAGGGTTCTCGGAGTTCCAGGAGCCTGTCGCCCGCGCCCGCCGCCCGCATCTCGTTTATGAGCCTTTCTCCAAAGGCGTCCCCGGCAGCCACGATCATGCGTGCGCCCGCCGCAAGGCAACGCTCGAAGAGTACGCGTTTGGAAAGGTAGTACTGTTCCATGGAACCGTGAAAGTCCAGATGATCGGGAGTGAGATTCGTAAAAATTCCGGCGGCAAAACTGGTGCCTTCAATGCGTCCCAGACGAATCGCTTCCGAAGACACTTCCATTGCCACATGACGAACACCGTTGTCGTAGAAGCGCCGTAACAGGCTCTGTAATTCCGGTGCGCGCGGGGTCGTATAGCCGGTTTGTTCCACATGTTCCCGGCCCAAAGCATCCCGATAGCGCACGCCGAGAGTGCCCACCAGAGCCGCCGGTCGATGGCACCGGGACCAGATGTGGTAGAGCATGTGGGTCACGCTGGTCTTTCCGTTGGTTCCGGTAACGCCGATGACCTCCATCTTACGCGAGGCATGCCCGCACAGAGTCGCCGCCAGCAACCCCTGCAACGCAAGTAAATCGGTTCGCGCGATCAGAACCGCGCCCTTTCCGCGACTTGCCAGCGGTGTAAGCTCCGCGGGAACCAGAAGCACCGGGGCCACGCCGGTCGTGGCCACCTGCTCCACAAACTTCTGGCCCTGAGCCGTCGCCACGAACATGGTGGACGGGTCCACACGGCGCGAGTCGTCCGAGAGCCGTTGTACTTCGGCATCGTCGCGCCCGTGCAGGTCATATTCGCGACCCGCCTGAAGGCCGGCTCTCTCCAGCAATTCCAGCAGTCGCATCAGCGAATTTCGCGCACAGCGGGCAGGCGGACACGCACAATGCGGTTATTTTCCAGAAGCGAGGAGAAGTCAGCCGGCATCATATCCGCATGTCCGCGGGAACGGGCCAGTTCGTGCAAGGCCGATTTCAGAGCGTCATTCTTGCGCACGAGTTCCTCTTTGCGCTGGGTGGCGATGGCGATCTGACGGTTCAGCAAAGAGACCTGGATGCTCAGGTGGAGGTAGATAAAGAGAACCACAAAAGGCACTCCCACCAGGGCCAGCACCTTTGCCACCCCGCTGTACTCCTCCCACAATCGACGCGCTCCCACATACATAGTATCGAACGATTCAGCCGCGCCGCTGAAGAACACGCAGCCGGGCCGAGCGCGAAGGCGCATTCGCCCGATTCTCCTCGGGCCCCGGCCGGATCGGTCGTTTTGTCAGAAGCTCGAATTCTTCCGCCCTGGATCTCGCCAGGTCCCGAAAGCGATGCTTCACGATGCGGTCTTCCAGAGAATGAAAAGAAATCACGGCCATTCGAGCACCGGGCGCCAGTTTTTCGGGCAAGGTCCGACAGGCTTCGTCGAGAGCACCCAGCTCATCGTTTACGGAAATACGCAGGGCCTGGAAAACGCGGGTCGCGGGATGAATGCGGCGACGGCGCCCCCCGCCCCCTCCTTCCCGGAGCACCAGCTCTGCCAGCTGGGTGGCGCTCGTGATAGGGCGGCGGCCGACAATGGCCCGGGCAATGCGGCCGGCCCGTGGCTCCTCACCAAACTCCCGGAAGATGTGTTCCAGTTCGCGTACCGGAAGATGATTCAGCAATTCGGCGGCAGTCCGGCCCTCGCGAGAATCCAGGCGCATATCCAGACTCTGGTCGTTGTAGGAGAAACCCCGACCGGCTCCCCGGAGGTGATAGAGGGAAATGCCGAGGTCGAGCAAAATGAAGTCCGCCCGCAGCCCGCGGGCGCTCAGAAGGTCGGCCGCGAACCGGAAACTGAGCTGCCGGGAGACTACGGCTCCGGCCGGAAGCTCGCTGTCTCCCGTGCTCAAAGCGAAGGACAGGCCGGCAGAAGAAACACGGGCCCGCGCCCGCTCCAGCATTTCCGGGTCCCGGTCCAGGGCCAGGACCCGCGCCCCGGGGAAAGCCTTCAGAAGCGCGATCGTGTGGCCGGCTTCACCCAGAGTCCCGTCCAGGATCACGGGCGCGCTGAGGCGGGTCAGGACCGGTCGGGCAAAGTCCAGAACCTCGTTCAGAAGAACCGGAACATGACGTACTTCGCTCAGGATGCCACCCGGCCATTTTTTTCTGGACAGAGACCCGGTTGGACCTCGACCCTTCCGGGGCAATCCCCTGGAGTACGGCGATGTCCCCCGTTTCGAACCCCGAAGAGCAGCAGTATCTGTCCCTGATGCGACATATTCTGGACCGGGGGGAGGATCGCAGCGACCGCACCGGGGTGGGCACACGCGGCGTTTTTGGAACCCAGATGCGCTTTTCGCTCGAGCATCACTTTCCCCTTCTGACGACCAAGGCCGTACACTTCAAGTCGATCGTACATGAGTTGCTGTGGTTTTTGCGGGGCGACAGCAATACGGCCTATCTGAAGGAGAACGGGGTCACCATTTGGGACGAATGGGCGGACGAAAATGGCGAACTGGGGCCGGTGTATGGGGTTCAGTGGCGCCGGTGGCCGGGCCCCAACGGGCCCGTCGATCAAATCCAGAACCTGATCGATGGTCTGAAGAACAATGCCTGGAGTCGTCGCCATATCCTGAGCGCATGGAACGTGGGCCAGATTGATGAAATGGCCCTGCCACCCTGCCATTGTTTTGCCCAGTGGCATGTCAGCAATGATGGACGGCTCTCCTGTCAGCTCTATCAACGCAGCGTGGACGTGTTTTTAGGCCTGCCCTTTAACATCGCTTCCTATTCACTCTTGAACTGTATGCTGGCTCAGGTCGCCGGCCTGAGACCCGGAGAGTTCGTGTTTACCGGCGGGGATGTGCATTTGTACCAGAACCATCTGGAGCAGGCCCGCCAGCAACTCGACCGTGAACCGTATGCTTTCCCGGAAATCCGACTGAATCCGGAAGTAACCCGGATCGACGATTTTCGCTACGAGGATATCGAACTGATCGGCTATCGGTCTCACTCCCGCATCCAGGCGCCGATCGCCGTTTAAGGTTCGGCGCGATAACGTAGAAAGATGCGGGTCTCATTGATTGTCGCCCAGTCTCTGAATGGCATCATCGGAAACGATGGCGCAATTCCCTGGAGTGTCCCCGAAGATATGCGCTTCTTTCGAGAAGTAACGATGGGCAGTACACTCATCATGGGCAGACGCACCTGGGATTCGATCGCGCGAGCCCTTCCCGGCCGTCAGATTGCAGTCGTGAGCACAACAGAACGCCCAAACAAAGACATTGCCGGGGTGGGCTTTTTTACCAGTCCATCGAGCGCGCTGGACGCGGCAACGACGGACAGCGTTTTTGTAGCGGGTGGTCCGCGTCTTTACCGCGAACTTCTCCCGCAAACCAGCGAGGTATTCGTAACCCTGGTGAAGCGTCTGGTCGAGGGCGATACCGCTTTCGATATTTTTGGTTTGTTGGCCCCCGCCGTTTGGCGCCTGCGCGAAACAAAGATCCTCAGTCCAGAAGCCGAACTTTTTCATTTCCAACGATTCAATGGAGGAAACCCTTGAAAAGCGTGCAGGTAACCGGAGTGGGCTCTGAAATCCCGACCCGCCGCATTACAAACCAGGATTGGGAAAAGCTGGTCGATACAAGCGATCAATGGATTCGCGATAACCTGGGAATTCGAGAGCGGGCCCGCATCGAAGCGAACCGCACGCCGGCGGATCTCGGGGTCGCCGCATCCCGAAAGGCCCTTGAAATGAGCG
Source organism: Spirochaetales bacterium (assembly GCA_024233935.1). Lineage (GTDB taxonomy): Bacteria > Spirochaetota > Leptospiria > Leptospirales > Leptonemataceae > JACKOY01. The sequence continues at coordinate 380,401 of JACKOY010000002.1, forward strand.
CACTGCCGGCCGATCGATTGGACTTCGTACTGTGTGCGACCAATAGCCAGGCCGACCTGTTTCCGTCCACCGCCTCGCGCATCCAGGAACTGATCGGAGCGGAACGCGCCACGGCCATGGACATTCAGGCCGGCTGCACCGGATGGATTTACGGAATGCAGTTGGCCGGCGCCCTGGTGCGCAGCGGGGAAGCCGAACGCGTATTGGTCGTCGGCACCGAAGCCCTTACGCGCTCGTTGAACCTGTACGATCGTTCCAGCAGCCTGTTCGGTGACGGCTCAGGGGCGTGTGTTGTGGAACACCGAGCCGACCGGGAACCACGGCGACTCAAGGGCATTGTGGCTGTCACGCGCACTATTCCATCTCTCGCAATGCACCACCCCACGATCTACTCGGAACAGGAAAATGCCCTTGAGCTCTACCTGTCGCGCAAAGACCTGACGACCGTTCGTCGCCCCCTGCCGGTGATGGATGGCAAAGCCTCGCTGAAACTGGCGCTGACCCGCACCCTGGAGGCAGTCGACGAGGCCCTCTCGAAAGCAAAGGCCGACTGGGGCATTGAGCCCGGTGACATCGCGCATTTCATTCCGCATCAGACCAATGTGCATATCGTTCGGAGGTTCTGTGAACATGTCGGTCATGCCTTTGAGACCATACCCTTCACCCTGGAAAAGTACGGCGGCATCAGCACGGCCGGTATCCCCACCGGTCTTGCGGAACATCTGGCGGCCGGCCACATCAAGACCGGGGATCTGATTCTCGTCTGCGGATACGGGGCCGGCTTTACGGTGGGTGCCATGATCCTGGAATGGTCGGGATCCGCCAAAAGCTGAATTGACGTGAGCCCGGTTGCGCCAGCTATGCATACATTTATGGCATACAAGAACAAATTGATCGTGATCGTATTGGCAGTCGCCCTGGGGACCTGCGAAGAAAGAGAAGGGTTGGGCTTTGAGGATTTTTGGGTCCAACCGGCCTCCGGCGACATTACGGCGGCCTACATTACAATCAAGAATCCCGGTCAGACCAGTGACACATTGCTGGACGTACACTGCGATGTGGCCGGAGTCACAAGCATTCATGAGACGCGCCACGAGCAGGGTATGATGCGCATGCGGCCGCTGGAAACTCTTCCGATCCCCGCCCGCAGTCAGGTCATCATGCAACCCGGTGGCTTTCATATCATGCTCGAAGGCCTGGATCACCCCCTGCAGGTTGGAGAAGTCGTGAATCTGCGGTTGCGTTTTGAGAAAATGGGCGAGATCACACTACCGATTACTGTGGAAGATCGCCGCGGCCACGAGCATTGAAGCGCTTCGCCTGGGTGGGTTTGGCGACGCTTCTGCTTGCTTCCTGCAGTGCATCAGAGCAGCTTCCGGTCCTGCCCGTCGAGACCAACTTCGAGCTGATAGGTCCGGAGGGGCGTTCTTACGCGCTTCAGGATTTTAACGGCCAGGTGGTGTGGCTCTATTTTGGATTTACGCGCTGTCCGGACTACTGTCCCACCACGCTATCAAAACTGAGCCAGGCCCGTCGGCTGATCGACTTTCGACGGGAGCGCATCCGCACGATCATGATCACTGTGGATCCGGATCATGACACGGCCAGGAGGTTGCAGGATTACCTGCGCGGATTTGACGAACAAGCGGTGGGTCTCACTGGACCGCCGGAAGAAATCCACCGGGTCGCTTCCCGGTATCGTGCGAGCTTTGCGCGGGTCGAGCTGGAAACGGGCGGGTACACGGTCGATCACTCAACCTATCTTTACCTGCTGGACGACCAGGGGCAGCTACGCCACCTATTCCGGCACGATTCCACTCCCCAGCAGATCGCGGCCACAACCCGGCTTTTGCTACCGGCCTTCTAGCTCCCGACTGTGACTCCAAAAACGGCGAGGCCGCTTCTTAGAGGCGCTGGGCGTAGAATTCGACGACGAGCTGTTCGTCCACCTGAATGGGAACGTCCTCGCGAGCCGGAAGAGATTCCATACGTCCGGTCAAAGTGGCCGGGTCGAAGCTCAGGTAGGCCGGCGGTCGCAGGCTCGGGTTTTCCACGCAATTCGTGATGGCTTCGATTTTGCGGCTCTTTTCGGTCACGGATACTTCCTGACCGGGTTGGATGCGGTAGCTCGGAATGTCCACGCGCTGCCCATCGACCAGAATGTGTCCATGACCAACGAGCTGGCGGGCGGCTGGAATCGTAGGGGCGATGCCCAGACGAAACACAACGTTGTCCAGGCGTTGTTCAAGGGAACGCAACAATACCAGGCCCGTCGGTTCGTGAGACTTTTTGGCCTCGCTCATAAGCCGACGCAGATGGCGCTCACCAATTCCGTAGTTGTAGCGCAGCTTTTGCTTCTCAATGAGCTTCTTCTTAAATTCACTGAACTTATAGCGGCGATTCTGGGCGCCCTGGCCGGGCGGATAGGGACGCTTCTGGGTGGATTTGCGGGAGAGCCCGAACAGGGGCACTCCCAGGCGGCGCATGATGCGCACTCGAGGACCGTTGTATCTTGCCATGGAACTTGCACGTTTTTGACGGCCGGCCGCCGTGTAAACAAAATCCCGGCAAAAAAAGCGGCGGCTATTGTTGTTTTCTACTGGTGCGCCCTTCCGGGTGGCACAAACAGAGAGGTTCTGAACATGAAAGTCATTCTTCCGACCGTCGAGATTCCCCCGGCAGCAAAAAAGCCGCTGCGGCTGGCGATATTCCTGGGTGTGGCGCTGATCATCGGCGTCCAGCCATTCCTGTTCGCGGACCCGCCAACGGCCCTCGTCGTACGGCTGCTGGGTCAGGCCCGCATCCAGAGCGGGGAGTCAGCCTGGCGTCCGGTCACCCGTGGAATGGCGGTCCAGAACGGCGATCGCATTCAGACCCGCGAAAACAGCAGCCTGATCATTGCCGCTCGCGGCGAGGCCGTGCAGATTCGTCTCGGCCCGAATAGCGATTTTACACTGACAAGCCTGAATGCCGGGACCGGAGCCACCCGGGGCGACCTGACGAGCGGGTCGTCGTGGTACAGCGTGGACCGGGCGCGCCTTACAGGAGAGTTCGAAATCCGAACGCCCACCACGGTCGCTTCCGTGCGTGGGACTAAATTCTCGGTGATCGAAAGTGACGCGGGCACCCTGGGTTGTGTTTGCGCCGGCGCCGTGCAGACCCAACCGCTCTCAAATCCGGAAGGGAGCGCCGTGGCCGAGGCGGGCGCCTCGCATACCATCAGCCGGGACGGTTCATTGGTCGAAAAGGACTTCACGCAATACTTTCGCGGGTTAAAAGTGGATCGCAGTTTCGCAACTGAGATCCAACGTGATGGGCGGCTGAATTACTGCACGCAATGCCATCGTATGACCAATATCGAAACGGACACCACACCGGATCCGACCGAGTACTGAACAACGACTCGACTCCGGTAGACGAAGGAAACGCTCTGGGCCAGGTCTATGCCGATAACTCTCTTTCGATCGGGCGCACTCCCCTTGTTCGCCTGAATCGGGTTTGCGCGGGTTTGTCGGCAACGGTCCTGGCGAAGGTCGAAGGCCGCAACCCGGCCTATTCGGTTAAGTGCCGGATCGGTGCCGCAATGATCTGGGACGCGGAGAAGACCGGCGCTCTGCGTCCCGGAATGCAAATCGTGGAGCCGACTTCCGGCAATACGGGCATCGCGCTGGCCTACGTGGCGGCCGCGCGTGGATACAGTCTAACGCTGACCATGCCCGAAAGCATGAGTATGGAACGACGGCGTGTGCTCTCAGCCTTTGGAGCGAATCTGGTGCCGACACCGGCGGCGAAGGGAATGCGTGGTGCAATCGAAAGGGCCAATGAAATTCGCGCTTCCAATCCGGAAGGGTACCTCATGCCGCAACAATTCAGCAACCCGGCCAATCCGGCCATCCACATGGCAACAACAGGGCCCGAAATCTGGGAGGATACCGGCGGCAAGGTCGACGTGCTTGTAGCCGGAGTCGGCACCGGCGGCACCATTACCGGGGTATCGCGGTATCTTAAAGAAAAGACCGGTCGTCGGCTGTGTTCCGTTGCTGTGGAGCCTGCCCTGTCTCCGGTCATCGGGCAAACCATGCGGGCCGAAACCCCCACGCCGGGGCCGCACCGTATTCAGGGCATCGGCGCGGGCTTCATCCCCGAAATTCTGGATTTAAGTCTCATTGATCGAGTGGAAGCGGTCAGCGACGAAGACGCATTCTCGATGGCACGACGACTCGCCCGCGAAGAGGGCCTCTTGAGCGGCATTTCCTGTGGCGCCGCGGTCACGGCTGCGTTGCGCGTTGCCGCCGAACCAGAGCGGGCCGGCCAGACAATCGTGGTCATTCTCCCGGATGCCGGCGAACGCTATCTCACAACCGACCTTTTCGGCAGCACGGAGGATCCGGTGGTCTGAGAGGCTGTATTTCACCTCCCACCGCCGCCGATGATTAAGTATGAGCCTGTTGGCCGAGTTATCAGGCACGCTTTCTCGATCCGGGGAAACGGTGGGTCCAGCGCTGATGGCGGCCCTGGAAGCTTTACCGGCCCGCTTGCGAAACGACTACCTTTCAAGTCGGGAAAAGGTCCAGGCCGGAAAGACACGGCTCAATTCCACCATGCGCTGGTTGCTTTACCACTACAGCCTGCAATCCGGTCTGCTGCAATGTTCGCTACGCTACGATGACGCCGCTTTGTTTGCATTTGGAGCCGAAATCATACCGTGGGATTCGCGACAATTCGAGACCGTGACCGCGGGTGATGAGCGAGGCACAAACACCTGGGTTCACATCCACCGGCATCTCGAGCAATACGGCCATCGTCTGGACGTGGATGTTGTGACTCCGGCAGGACTGGAGCGCCTTACCAACAACCTGCTCGACCTTGAGTTCATTCCGATGGCAGCCCGATATTTCTTCTTTAAGCCGGACATTCAGAACGAACGGCGCATCGATCATGTTGAGGTGCTGCAGTCCTTTGCCCGGCAGGCATTGCGCGGATATCTCGAACAGGGCACTTCGGTGGCCATTTCGCACTTTCGCTTCCAGGATCTGCGCGTTTATTTTGAGATGTCGGGGGATGAACGTACACGCGACATCATGCATGCGATTGTAAGTACAATCCGTTCGAACCTGAAACAACGCGACATGTTGTTCCAATTGAGTCCGCTTTCTTACGTAGTGGTCTCTCCGGGTGCTGAACGGGAACAAATAGAACGTCGATTCAAAACGATTTACTTCCAGGTCCGCAGCCTGGTTCTCGAATACCGCTTGACGGTTGTCACGGTTGACCGCTTTCCGCTGCGTCTGAACGAACTCTGGAAGGATCTCGATCTGTGAGCGAAAAGACAGGCCCCGAAAAACAATCCGGAACGCAACTCTGGGCCGGACGGTCGAGCGGCAATCTGTCCAGCATTGCAGTTGAGATGGGTGAGTCGATCTCTCTGGATATTCAACTGTACCGCGAAGACCTGCGCGCGTCTCTAGCTCACGCACGTATGCTGGCACACGTTGGCATCCTGGATCGGGCTGAATTAAAAGCGATCGGCGACGGTTTGCGACAAATCCGACAGGAGATCGAAAGCAATTCCCTGCCCCTGCGACCGGAACTGGAAGACATCCACACCCATGTCGAAAACCGACTGACCGAGATCATCGGAGAAGCGGGAAAGAAACTCCATACCGCCCGTTCCCGGAACGACCAGATAGCGGTGGACATGCACCTTTTTGTGCGCCGGGCCTGTGCCGAAATCGGTGCCGTCTGGATCGGGCTTCTTGAGAGTCTCTCAAAGGCTGCCGCCCGGGAAATTGACACGATTCTGCCCGGCTACACGCATCTGCAGGTAGCGCAGCCCGTGCGGCTCAGCCATCATCTGCTGGCTCATTTTTGGAGCTTTGCGCGGGACCTGGGGCGTCTGAAACGCGCGGCCAAAACCGCCGGAGACCTGCCGCTGGGAAGCGGCGCCCTGGCCGGAGTGAACTACGAAACCGATCGCGAGTTCTTGCGTGAGGAACTGGGTTTCACGGGCATCTACGCAAATTCCATGGATGCGGTTTCCACCCGGGACTATCTTTTGGACTTTCTGTATGCGCTATCGGTCTTCGCCACTCATGCCTCTCGCTTGGCCGAGGAATTGATTCTCTGGAATTCCCTGGAGTTCGGGTTTGTCCACCTGCCGGATGAACTGACCACCGGCTCAAGCATCATGCCCCAGAAGAAGAACCCGGACCTGGCGGAATTGAGCCGCGGCAAGAGCGGCCGCATGATCGCGAACCTGATGAACCTGCTCGTGAATCTCAAGTCTCTGCCGTTGACCTACAATCGTGACCTGCAGGAAGACCGCCAGCCGGTGCTCGACAGCTACCGACAATCCCTGTTGATTGGTCGGGCGCTACAGGCCATGATTGAGGGCGCCGTGTTTGATCGCGGCCGGATGCGTGCGGCGGTGGAGCGCGGATTCGCCACTGCCACGGACCTGGCCGATGCTTTGGTTTCCGAGCGCGGTTTGAGCTTTCGCGAGGCGCATCATCTGGTGGGCAACCTGGTAGCCCGGGCCGCCGAGCATGGTACAACTCTGGCCGGAGCGCCCGCGACGTTGCGCGAAGCGGTCAGTCCGCTCCTCAAAGACGATGAATTCTACACGAAGGCAATCAGTCTGAGCGCCAGCACGGAACGCAAGGTCAGCGCCGGGGGCACGGCAAAACACAGACAGGAAGAACAGCTACAGCATGCCGGCAGGGAACTGGAAGTCTGGAAGGATTTTGACTGGCGTTCTCCCGATTTGAGTCTTGCGTCGGAAGACCGCTGATGAGTCGAGAAACGATTCGGAATCGCTATGTCGACATCCTGAACGAGCTCGCCGCGATCCTGGTGGACGACGAGCTCAAGCATATAGTGCAGCAGATCGGCCTGGTCGACGATCCTGCGGACGATTTGGATCTGGATGACGACGCGCCCGCGCCGACCTTCTGGGTGGACGTGCTTCGTCTTCCGCGCCTCGGCCTGCATCAGCAGGCCGCTATCGATGAGCAGTACGACGCCTTCGTTAAGGCCTACCAGGAGCTGACCAGGATTTCGCATCGGGATGAAGATCAGGAGAGGCTGCTTCAGGAGATCGGAGACCTTTTGTACCGTCTGGACGAGCTGACGGGAGCGCGTGAACGCCTGACTTTGAAGCTCGCTCAAGCTCTCAGCCAGGGCATCAAAGAAGTGCATGGCATCCTGATGGATCGCAAGACGAACCTCGCGCAGAGCACGGTGCGCGCCGATCAAGCTCTGCGCCTGACGCCCGCAATGGCCGAGCTGCGTAAGAATCTCCGCGAACTTGGAGAGACGATCAGAATCATGGGCGCGCTCGCTCGCGTGCGGGATCTGATAGTTCCATCGCAGCAGGCCTGAGGCCTTCTTTTTTTTGCAACAAATCGCAAACGCGAGACCTTTTCCGGGTATGAACCGATGGAAAAACTGCTCTACCCGGCCCCGCGAATGCAGGGCAACTCTCTTAATCCCCGATTATCTCGATCGCCCGACCAGGGAGCTCTGCCGCCAATACGGTGGTTTGCGGGGCCTCCTGGGCGTACTGCTGAAGAAGTATGCTGCAACCGGACGACGGATCTGCTGCCAGAGGGAAACACGCATAGCGACTCTGTACCAGAGCCAGAACCTGAATCTACGGCGGCGTCATTTCCGGGCGCGTGGTGAGCAGTGGGCGGCCGCGCGGGCGATTTCTCGGTCGTGTGGCGTATCAACATGCTACTTTTTGATCGTCTTGATCGAACTGGAACTGGCCGGCGAACCTGCGGACACTGATATGGGCGGAGCTCCGCCAGTTGCCTTTCGGGTTGAGCATCGGGAATGGGTAAATATCGGGCGACGACAACTCTTTCGAATCGGCCGATTTCACCATAAACCCGGAAGACGCGCTAAACCCGCAAAGCATCGCCAGCGGGTCCGCTAACGCCACGCGCTCCGGCCCAATTCCGTATTGACTCCCCGGGAAACAGAGGGCGGAGCTTTGCTTGCGACTAAAACGCGGCCCGGAGCGTGATTACGGGGCCTTCGTCCGGCATGCCGAGTCTGGTTTTCAGATAGTCGAATAGCTGCCCGTCCAGAACCGCGGATTCGAGTTGAACGTCCAGCAGGCGCAGGCTGGGACACGGTATGGGTTCCAGGGTTTGTCGCTCGGTCGGCGCCAGATACGTGGCCGGGAACATCTGTCTCATGCGGCGCCGCACCGCCCGGATGACCCGCGCCGCCCGCAACAGCTGAAATGGTCGTTCCAGCTTTGCAGCCGGGATGTGCAGGCAACTTGTTTCGTCCAGAGCAACCAGGGCTCCGAAGGCCCCCCGCGCTGCCAGGCAATCACGCAGGCGGTGGTGGGCGAGGTGCTGCACTTCGGCCAGCTCGTCTACACGATCGGCAAGCTCACTGACGGCCATATAACGAACAGAGTTCCATTGAAACACCTGAACGGAACGATCCCCGGCTGAAATGCGATCATCAAGATCCATCGGATGCAGATCACGCCGCGTCAGCATTCTGATTCGCGGGTCGCTTCTTCGCAGAACCGAGCGTAAACGCAGGGCAAGTTCTTCAACCGGACTGCCTTTTGAAATAAAATCGTCCAGCCCGCTTCGAAAGCCCTGCAGACGGATCGCGCTGCGGTCATGCCCGGTAAGCAGCACCGTGGGTGTTTCAGAAGTCAGCGATCGCCCCCGTAACCGCCGCAAAAGGTCGAGACCCGAAAGCACAGGCATTTCCAGATCAAGTACGATCGCGGAAGGCCGGTGACGCGACCATAACCCGGGAGCCCGGCGTGGATCGGAACAGGTCAGAACCCGAAAGTCATACTGCTCCAAAGCCGGCTGTAGTTGGTCCAGGAACTCGGCGTCGTCATCGACAACCAGGATGGTTGCCGGCTTCCGATCAGAACCGGCATTCACAACTTCTTCAGGAGTTCGCTCACGGTTCGCAGCACCTTGATGCGCGCAAACAGTTTGTCGTCGCCCTCCACAAGATGCCAGAGGGCGTGGGGCGTAGAAGTTCGTTCGATCATTGCTTCGACCGCTTCCGCGTAGAGCGGCCACTTCTCACGGTTACGCCAGTCTTCATCGGTAAGCTTCCAGTTCTTGAGCGGGCTCTCGGCGCGCGCTTCGAAACGCCGCACCTGTTCTTCCTGGCTGATCTGCAGCCAGAACTTCGCGATCAAGACCCCGTCTTCGTGCCATCGACGTTCCATCTCGTTGATTTCACGGTAGGCCCGTTTCCACTCTTCGGACTTTGCAAAACCTTCAACGCGTTCCACGAGTACGCGTCCGTACCAACTCCGATCGAATATAGCCAGTCTTCCCGGTTCGGGCAGACGAGCGGCGAATCGCCAGAGATAGTGGCGCGCGCGTTCGGGTTCGGAAGGCGCCGCGATCGGAACCACGGAATACAATTGCGGTATGAGCGCCCGGGTGACCCGCTTGATAGCGCCGCCCTTGCCTCCGGCGTCTTTGCCCTCAAACACCAGAACCGCCGTGCGTTTCTTCTCAAATAGTTTTACGGCCCGCCGGGATAGTTCCCGCTGGAGGCTGTCGAGCTGTTTCTCATACTCCGCACGCTCCAGGCGCAGACTGAGGTCCAGTTTGTCGAGAACCCCCATTTCAGGCGCTCCCTCCGGCGGCCTTGTCCCGTTCGCGCTCCCGTTTGCGTTGCATCGCGAGATCGAACTCGGCCACTTCTTTTCGAGAGTCCACTTCCAGTTTCTCTTCCAGACGAGCGATCAAATAGTCCATCACACTCACGAGACAACGCTTGCGTTTCTCGGTGTGAAGATGGAACCATTCTGCGTCCGCGCCGGTGGCAGCCAGAATCTCGGCGAACCGCGAATCATAGTCATTGAAATGCTTCAAAAGATCACGATAGCGAGATTCCAGCACCCGCATGGTCACTTCTTTTCGCTTCTTCTTATCACTCTTGAGGTCTTTACGCGATTGGTCAATATACACTCGAAGGACAAAATATCCGTTTTCTTCCAGCCCACGTTCAAAATCGCGAATATCGTAAAGCAATCGTTCTCCAACGGATTTGCCGATCTGCCCGGTGGTGCGTCCTCGCACCAGCTTGAAGTAGTACGAACGATCCAGGATCAAAAGGTCCCCACGCCGTGGCAGGGCGGCCCAGAACTCGTGCAAAAATGGAACGCCCCGCTTGCTTTCCACATCGTGGTCCACATGCAGCAGCGCGAAATGTCTGGGATCAAGACCGTCAACGACCTGTTTGATAACATACTGGATGGTCGGGAAGGCAACTCCTTCTACAATCAGCAGGACACCCCGATCACGTTCAGCGGCAATACGAAACAGATGCGCGAGCCGGTCGGCCCGGTCCAGGTCTGTGTCTTTCCCGGTAGCCGTCATGGGCGCCGCCCCGAACGTCCCTGCCGGGCATGCCGGCGGTTTTGTTGATTGCGCATGCGTTGAGGAAACGTTGTGACCACCTTGCCGGCTTCGGGCGGGCGTCCTCGAGGGCCGATTTCCCAGAACATTGCCTTCTGGATGGCCTCCTCGTTGTTTTCTGCCAGCGCATAAATCTTAAACAACATGAAGGCTTCATAAAAGAATATCTTTTCGCGGAATACTTCGGGCCGCACCCGCCTGCGTCGTCCGGATTGCATAAAACGACCCTGGCTGATGAACATCTGGATCAACCGGTCCCGGTCCTTTCCAGATACCTGCATTCGTTCGGCGGCGGGCTGCAGGCGCGACTTGACATAGTCCATGATATTGTCTGTCCGCCTGCCAAAGAACACATCGCGAACAACGTCCGCAAGCAAGAGCGCAATGAAGATCGTGATTGTCAGGTCCTCACGCTCGCTGAGCATTCGATCCGCAACGACCAGACGCTTTCCGATTGAGCTGTCCCGAAAGTCACTCTGTTTAGAAGCACCCGAAGCCTGCCAGGCTTCCGGAAACATGGGTTTGAATAGCCCCGTCTCGGCCAGGGCGCTGAAGACATCCGCCGAACGACCGGTACGAAAAATCTTCGTGTATTCGTCGAGCAGTCGCACCGGGCTGGCTTTCGAAATCTCATTGCGATAGCGCCGAATTCCCTTGAGAGTTCGCGCGTCGATCGACATGCCCAGAAGTCCGGCGAACTTCGCTGCACGGAGCATGCGTACCGGATCCTCTTTAAACGAGATCTCCGGATCGCCGATTACATTAATGCGACGGGCCTCAATATCGTCAAAGCCGCCCACATAATCGATAATGCTTTCGTTTCGTGGATCGAAGAAAAGCGCGTTAATCGTGAAGTCGCGGCGAGCGGCATCTTCCCGCGGATTGCCGTACTCATTGTCCCGCTTCAACATGTAGTCCTGATTTTTGCCGGGCTGGAAGCGATGCTCGGGCAAACTTCGGAACGTCGATACTTCAATGACCTTCCCGCCCCGAAAAACAACATGCACTATCTTGAAGCGACGTCCAATGGCGCGGCTATTTGTGAAGACTTTTCGAATCTGGGCGGGCGTGGCGCTCGTTACGACGTCAAAATCCTTCGGTTTTTTACCCAGGATCATGTCGCGCACGCAACCCCCCACAAGGTAGGATCGATAGCCGTGCCGATTCAGACGGTTGATGACCTTGAGCGCATCCTGGTCCATCTGCTCCCGACGCAACTTGTGAAATTCACGGTAGATCCTTTTCCCCTCAGGATAGGCAAGCATCTGGTCGAGGGTCGACGAGGAGGAAAAGAGGCGGCGCAGTCTGTTGAACATGCTTGTGGGGTGAGGCTACGGCAGGTGGAGTGCGGATCAAGTTAAATTTCTGAGATCGGTCGCATTTGATTGCCAAACAAGGCAGAGGCCCCGATAGGACCCAGATGAAGTTCCGCGAAAAGGGCCGCTGGTGGGCTTCCCGCCTGAGCCGGTGGTTCGAAAGGCGGCGGAGCGACGGCTGGGCGGGCATCTCCATTCTCGTGCTCAAGCCCCATCGAGCAGACCGTCCGGTCCGTTTGCGCATCAACTACTATATCCTGGGCTTTGTGGCGGCGCTGCTGCTGGTTCTGCCGGCGGTGGGGGCCTACACCCTGCTTCGTCGCAACCTGCAGAGCGAGGACACGCACCGTACGGTCGAGGATCGGCGGGGGCTTCTGACCTCTCTGCGCTACGCCACCGATGAGAAACGCATCTTGCTGGGGTTTGTCGAGATCCAGATCGAGGGCTTCCGATCCATGGCTTATCCGGACGAAGACAGCCTGATCGGCCGCATTCGAGAGTTGCGGCGGCCAAGCACCGCGGGGGAAGAAGAAGCCGTCACCCAGCCGGCTCAGGATACGGAGGGAATACGCCGGGTCCGCGATCGCTCGCTTCTGGTCCTGGACGACGCCGCCTACCACAGCCTGCATCTACTCTGGAATCGCATGACGGTCTACTACCAGACGCCACGCGGTCGCCCCCTCGCAGGCGGCAGCGGGCAGATCACTTCGCTATTTGGTTCCCGGGACGATCCCTTCCATCAAATCGCAAGCAAACACCATCCCGGAGTCGATTTCGGGGACGCACCGGGCACGCCGATCGTCGCCACCGCTCCGGGCATCGTGGTGCGGGCAGTCGAGAATGATCCCGGCGGATACGGAAAGTACGTTACCCTGCACCACGGATTTGGAGTGACCTCGCTTTACGCTCATTGCCGTGGCCTGGCCGTTCAACGCGGCGAGCGGGTTCGACGTGGCCAGGTCATCGCCTACCTGGGACGCACTGGTCGCGCGACCGGTCATCATGTGCACTACGAGGTCCGCCTCGGAGCGGACCCGGCCATTGATCCCATGCAGTACATTCAGCTGCCCTGACCGGTTTTGGCCCGCCATTTTTTAGAGCGTGAAGGTCAGGCCGTCACGGGCCACGGCGCCGAAATTGCTTTTCAGAACGCGCCTTTCCAGGTCGTCGTAAATGTGCGTGAAAACAATGCGCTTCGCTTCCAGGCGGTGGCCTTCGCGCTCCACCTGATCCCAGGCCACGTGGTCGACCGGCGGTTCGCTTTGTTTCTCCATGGTCAATTCAACCAGCGCCAGATCCACACCGCGCACCAGGTCGAAAAGGGCCTCGTCCCAGGCTGAATCTCCGGAGAAAGCTATGGTTCGACCGGCGGGCCCGCTGACGCGATACCCGGCACTTTCGGGCCGATGGTGAATTGGAAAAGCCTGAATGTCAAAGCCCCGAAAACTCGTTTCGGAAAGCACTTCAATAAATTCAAGGGCGAAGTGAAACCCGAAGGCAGGATAACACAGATCGATCAATTGCCGGCAGGCCGCTTCCACTCCGGGTGGCCCCAGAATTACAAAAGCATCCTGGCGACGGCACACAAGGTCCAGCTGCAGCAACAAAAACGGAAGTCCACCAAAGTGATCGCCATGAAAGTGCGTGAGCAAGAGACCGGAGAGACGATTGGCATCGAACCGTTCCGCCTGCAGACGATAGAGCGTAGTCGCCCCGCAATCCATCAGGAGAATCTCGCCTCCACTATGTTCCAGCAGATAGGCGGCGTGTGCGCGCCCATCCGTGTTGAAGGCGTTGCCGCTTCCGATAATTGTCACCTGCTTCACGGCCGGTCCTGGAGGGCATCGACGATCGCATCGGCGTATACCGGCGCCATCTCGAGCATGCCGTAGTAGTTCAGGTGATGGGGGTCCTGAAAGCGATTTGCAGGCAACAGATCGTGCAGGTCGAGCAGTCCGATGCGGCCTGTTTCTTCCAATTCGAGGAGCGCCAGCAGATAACCGGCATACCAGCGGGCCGGCCCCTGATTGGCGCGACGCTCCAGTTCGGCCCGACCGGGTCCGACCGGCGAAAGCCGCGTGAGACCCGAAGCATAGTCATCAAGCGAGATCGGGTTTTCGGGATTGTTGACGAAGAGCAGCCGGGTGCCGCCCGCGTTGAGGCGATCGGCGAAAAGAGCGAAGCGCTTGAACTGCAACATCGACTCTTGAAAGCCATGGAACTCGGCATGATAGTGAGCCAGGCGAATGCGATTGAGCTGCAACAACTCCTCACGCTCCTTCCAATCCCCGGGCTGAACCCGGGTTTCGTATTCCTGTACGATGGCGTTCCCGCTGAGGGCCCGCAGCTGTCGGTCGTACCAACCGGCCCTGCGAACGAGAATGTCCCGCGTGCGGGGGGTGCGAAGACCAAACTGCGCCGGGAGCCGCAGGCCACGGCCCACCACAATCGAGTCCCCGGAAACGGACAGAGGCGCACCGGAGTCCGAAAGAACGTGGGTCAGACCCACGAGCACGGCGCCGTCCTGCGGGCCGGGCACCGAAACCGTATGCCACCCGAGACCGGGTTGTTCCAGCGAAAGGACCGGGGCACCGACCGCTCGACAATCCCGACTGACGTCGGGACGTTTCAGGTACGCACCCAGGGTCGCCCGGAAGTTTTCCGGCTGTTCGCCGCCTCCGTTCCAGAGGTAATCGCGCATCATCGCAAATCCGTCCGGCACCGAATGCTGCTCTGGCGGATCCGCACGGAAAAAATCGATCCGGAAACCGGGCACGGCCGCCAGCGCCGGCGGAACTTCAAAAGTGAATTCGCCCTGGTCGAGGGCTGCGTACGAAAAGCTCAGGCAGGAAACCGTGTGTCCTTCGCGGTAGGTGCCTTCGGGCAGCTGCACGCCCTGATAGTTCAGATAACCGCGCAGGACCCGCCGACCGGCCCGCCAGTTAAAGACGTTTGGCTCCCACCACTGGTCCCGAAATCTGGGGCCGCCGATTATGCCGTGCAAACTGAATCGTGCCAGATCTTCCATCGAAAGCCGGTCGACCTGGTCAAGGGCGAAGGCCCCGGGATAATTGATTTGCAGTGGGTGGCGAATCAGTACGAAAGCGCGGGCCATTTCGTTGTCGTAGGCCGGCCCGACCTCCCAGGGCGGAACGTAACGTTCCAGGTCGAGATCGGCCGGACCGCTGATGTAGACAACCAGGTCCGGCCGCAACGCCAGCATGCGGGGCGCATAGTAGTACAGGTCGGTCGGGCTTGCGGCCGCGTGACCCCAGAAGCGGACGCGCACTCTACGCCCGGCGGCCCCGGACAAAAGCGGATCCAGAACATGCTCCTGTACGGAGTACTTGGCAATGCTGCTACCGGTGATCAGGACCAGCAAATCGTCCGGGTAACGCCCGCGCTCCCGCTCCAGATCCCGGTAGCGCGATTCAAAATTGTACCAACGATAGCTGTCCCAACCGCTGTGGTTCTCCTGAAGGAAAATCAGGCTTCCGTAAAACAGCCGATCAATGCCCCAGACCAGAGCGGCCAGGGCCAGAAGGGCCGCGATAAAACCACTAAGCCCCCTGGGGATGCGCCGCTTTTCTGCCGTCATAGCCGATCAACAGAGCCCGCCCCCGACCCTGGTAGTCGAGCCAGGCCCCGAGCCCATCGGTCAGTTTGTCGGCCTGCGTCCACGGGTCAAACTTCTTGAGGCGGTCGGCAAGCTCCCGCCATTCGGCCAGGGCAAAACGGCCCGGCAGCACCAGAAGCACATCGCCCCGCACCATATGCCCCCGAAAAATGCGGTACCCGGCCGGTTCCTGGCCGGTGGGACGCAAAACCAGGCCCCGACCGGCGGAACGCCGCCAGTAAAGGGCGCAGGCGTCCCGTGTGAGACACTGAAAGCGGCCATCGTGCAAGATCTCCAGAGAAAAGCTCGAAATGCCATCCATCCGGTCCCGGGCTGCCCGCAGTGCCCCCCGGTGGGCACGAATCAAATCTTTCGAAAACTGCACCTGATCGAAAAATGCCATCGCAAAGTCCCGGGTCAGCCCGTGCTCGCTTGAGAGCATCGCGAGCTTCACACGGTCGTTCTCTTTTCGCAGGTAGAACCGCCGGTGCGGGCCGCTACGGGTCGTGCCGACCACCCGATGCACAATCGGCTCTACGCCGTTGGCCATGGAACTCCGTTCGATTTCCGGCCGTTCCGGAACCAACGGCCTTTGCTCCGGAACGACAGCCGGCGGAGGCTCCGGAGCCCGTGCCGGAGTTGCACGCTCCTCCGGCAGAAAGGGAAGCGTAGCCCGGGGCCGGCCACCGAGCCAGCGCTCAATAGGAGAACGCTCGGCAGTCCAGATGATCAATAGCAAGGGCTCTGTATAAACAAAGCGATTCGGGAAGATCTCTTCGCTGAACAAATTGAAGATGCGGTACTGACGACGATTGCGTCCCGCTGATTTCAGCCATGCTTCAAGCTCTGTCTGAAATCGCGCGGCCCGCTGCCTTCCATCGAGCGGGCTGCGTTTCCCCACGACGATACCGTAGCGCAGCTCTGCACGATCGTGCAAAAAGTATTCTCCCCGACCGGGCGCCGGCACTCCGAAACGTTCCAGAGCTTCGTGGGCGTTCTCGGGCAAAAGGTGGTCTTCCCAGAATTCTGCCCCGCCGGTTGGACTGGCTTCTATGCAGGCACGTATCAGAAAGGGCAGCGGCGTATGGCGCAGGACAAAACCGGCCAGACCTCCCGGCGATGCTTCAGCGGCAGTTGCCCGGTCGATCGACTCATTTCTTAGCAAAGTGGGTCTCCACATGCTTAAAAGCCGAGAGTATGCGCTTGCCCAGCGCCCCTAAAATGCGAAATGCCCAGCGCGGATGGCTGCGAAAAATAGTTTCGAAATCCTCTTTGCGCAAAGAAAGCAGTTTGGTGGGGGCCGCCGAGATCAACGTAGCGGATCGCGACATGTTATCGACCAGCGCCATCTCGCCGAAAATTTCGCCAGGGCCGAGCGAATTCAAAACCTTGTACGAACCCCGCTCCAGGCGTTCCGTGACGACGACCCGGCCGGAAATAATCAAGTAGACTTCACGCCCCACTTCTCCCTCTCGAATAATGATCTGGCGAGGCTCGTAGGTCTTGCCATATTTGAGAAAAAGCTCAGCGGTAAGTGCCTGCTCGCCCTCAAAGCCCAACTTGAGCAGGTCGTCGCGATCTTCTTTTTCGGGCGTTTCCATTTTAGAGTTTCTTGATGCGCAGGTTGACCTGACGCAGAATTCGGCTCAATAGCTTGATTGTGAGGATCGCAAAGCGCAGATCCGCAATCATGTTGCGCTCCAGCTCGGAACGCGTAAAGGCTATGGCGTGCACGTCGCCTTTTGCAACCGCTTCCGTAATCCGCGGCGTGCCGGTGTATATTTCGAGAACTCCAAAGACCTCTCCGGGACCGTGCTCAAACACCTCCCGCTCCAGGGCGGTGTACTTGTGGGTCACTTCGACCTTGCCCTCGATGATCAGAAAAGCACAGGGATCCGCGACCAGGTAGTCGGCTTTGTAGATCACCTGGCCGGAATGAAACGATACGTTCTTGCCACGCTCCGCAAGCTTCATGGATTGACAGGAGTGGCCCGGCTTCGACAACGTCGAGTCCTTTCAGGACATTTTTCGGCCACGCGGCTCCCCCGCATATATATCGGCCCCCGCTATTTCTTTGCTTTACCGGGCACCGCCCGAAATCAGCCTGCCGGGACCGAATACTTCGGACCTGACGCCGATCGCCTGTGCCCATGAAGGTCTCCTTCGACGACTGCTTCCAGACCTTCCCTACCATTAAATCCCCGAATAATCTCGAGGATGTGTGGGACCGATCCCTGACGGAACTGCGAAAAATCCCCGTCGATCCCAAAACCCGCATGATTCTCTCCCGGTCCCTCGGGCGGGAATCCCTGAACGAGGTGAGCCTGGCGGGCTTCGGCGGCTATCGCATCCGGGGCCTCTTTGCCATTCCGCGTCGCCGGGGCAAGGTGCCGGCCATTCTGACCTTCCACGATTACGGGGAGCCTCTGCGCCCCGAACGGGACCTGGTTCATGAGGGCTTCGCGCATCTGGCCCTGCAGTTGCGCGGGCACGAAGGAGAATTCTTTAACAACACGCTTCCCCCGGTGGGCGAGTCCGGCGGGCCCCTGCGCGGCGCCGGGCTCGATGTGCTCGAAAAGAGCCTGCCGTTTCTGTGCTTTATGGACGCGATCCGCTGCATTGACTATCTGCGCCTGCACCGGAGCATCGATAGCAATCGAATCGGTCTTCTGGGCCGGGGCTTCGGGGCCGCCATGGCGGTCTTCGCGGCCGCACATATGCCGGCAAATGTGGCGGCCCTTTCCCTGGAACGACCTTCCTTCCTGTGGCTGAGCCGCTGGATAGAAGATGCAACCGGCCCCCTGGCCGACGATACCCGGGCATTGCTGCGCAAGACCGGTCGTAACCAGGCCCGGGTTCGCCGCCACCTGGCCCTGCTGGACGGTCTTTTGTGGTCGGAAAGCTTGAGCGCGCCGGTCCAGGCCAGCATCGCCCTTGAGGACGAAGTGCGTCCCGCGCGGCCGGCCTTTGGATTCTTTAACCATATCGTAACAGAAAAGAGTATGGAGATTTATCCGGACGACATTGACCAGATTGACCTGAAAGAAGAGCGCCGAAAGTCGATGCGGTTCCTGTCGGAGCAGCTGTCCGGCCCGTCCTGAACACCCTGCCCGTCCACGCTCCAAAGCGCCGGGAAAAGCCGCCAGGCGGGTTTTTGGTTTACGCCCGCAGGCTTTTCGGGGAGATGGTAGCCTGAGCGACATTCATGACAGATACAGATAACAGTAGCAATCAGGACTCATCTTCTTCGGGCGGTTCGGATCGTTCCCACGGTTCCGATCGGGGCGATCGCTCCCAGGGTGGGGATCGACGTCGTCAACGTCCGCGTTATCGTCGCAAGGTGCTGGATACCCGTAACCTGGTGCTCGACTACAAGCATCCGGAAATACTGGAGCGCTTCATTTCCAAAACCGGGAAGGTGTTGCCGCGCCGAATGACCGGCGCCACCGCAAAGATCCAGCGCAAGATTGCGCGTGAGATCAAGCGCGCCCGCCAGATCAGCCTGTTGCCCATTACGCGTCGCTGATCCACACCGGCTTTGCAGTGCAATGCCAAACAGATCCGATGATCCATCGCTAATCCCGGCGAACGCCGCCCTGCTCGAAAGCCTCTACGAGGCCTACCGCGCGCGGCCCGAATCGGTCACCCCCGCCTTTCGTCAGCTGTTTGAAGAACTGGATTCCGTTCCCGAAGCACGAACCGCCCCACACATCCCCAAACTCCGCCAGAGCGAGGCCGCCGCAATTGAAGACCTGAATGTGCGCGCCCTGCTCTTGATTCAGGCGTACCGCCGGCACGGACATTTCTTTGCGCGCACCGATCCGCTGGGACTCAAGGCACAGTCCGGCCTTGATCCGGCCGACTACGGGATCAGCCCCGACGATATGCAGCGCGAGGTGAGCGCACCGATTGCGGACCGCTGGGTTACGGCGCCCATGAGCGAAATTGTGCGTCGTTTGGAGTCCACCTATTGTTCATCGATCGGAGCCGAGTTCTTTTACATCCGTGATGAAGCCCGGCGCAGCTGGCTGATTGAAAACCTGGAATCCGAGCGGCACAACGCTCGACTCAGCCGCAATGTGAAACTCATGATTTTCGAAAAGCTGGTCAGTTCGGAAGGCTTCGAACGTTTCATAGCCACGCGTTACCCCGGCAAAAAACGTTTCTCCCTCGAAGGGGGCGAAAGTCTCATCCCGACGCTCGCTTCCGTAGTCGAAAACGCCGGCACCTATGACATCCGACAGATTGTCCTGGGAATGGCGCACCGGGGACGCCTGAACGTCCTGGCCAACGTCATGGGCAAAGATCCGGCTCTGATTTTCGCCGAATTTAATGAGAACGTCGACACAGACGACGTCGCGGGGGATGTGAAGTATCATCTCGGTTATTCCAGCGATGTGCCGACGCTGACGGGCAGCTCCGTTCATTTGAGCCTGGCGTTCAACCCGAGCCACCTGGAGGTGATCAATCCGGTCATTCTGGGTTCGGTTCGCGCGCGACAGACCCGCGGCGGCGATACCGAGCGCACACGCTACCTGCCGGTTATCCTGCACGGAGATGCGGCTTTTTCCGGCCAGGGAATCAACTACGAATGTCTGAACATGTCCGGTCTGGACGGCTACCGGGTGGGCGGAGCGCTGCATATTATTGTAAACAATCAGATCGGATTTACGACGCTCCCCGAGGAAGGCCGTTCGACACCCTATTGCACGGACCTGGCAAAGATGCTCCAGGCGCCGATCTTTCATGTGAACGGAAACGACCCGGAGGCCTGTTATCGCGCCATCATGCTCTGCCTGGCCTGGCGGCAGGCCTTCCGCACGGACATATTTCTCGACCTGGTTTGTTATCGCCGCTGGGGACACAACGAAACCGATGAACCGGCCTTCACCCAGCCCACCATGTACGAACGTATCCGTGGACTGAAAACTCCCATGCAGCTTTACGAGGAAAATCTGCGAAGCGAAGGCACCGACCCGGAACGCCTGGAGGCGATCAAAGCCAGCCATCGAGAGACCCTCGAAAAGGCCTTCGCCCGCGTGCAGACCGAAGAACTCAAGGTGCAGGTCGAAACCCTGCAGGCGCAATGGAGCGGATTTCAAAAGGCCAGCGGGGCCACCGATCCCGAAACCGGAGTCTCCCGCGAGCGTCTCGAACACATTGCCGAACAGATCACCAGCGTGCCCGCCGACTTTACGCCCCATGCAAAACTGGCGCGACTACTCGAACAACGGCGCGCCATGGTGTTCGAAGGCCAGCCGATTGACTGGGGCATGGCCGAAAACCTGGCCTACGGGACCCTTCTAATGGAAGGCTATTCGATACGGATCTCCGGTCAGGATGCCCGACGCGGAACGTTCAGTCACCGCCATGCTGCTTTGTACGACCAGAACACGGGTCGGCCTCACCTCGCGCTTGCGGGTCTGAATCCGGCCCGCGCCAATTTTGAAGTTATAAATTCACTGCTCTCGGAAACTGCCGTGCTGGGTTTTGAATTCGGCTATTCTCTTGCGGATCCGCGCACCCTCGTCATCTGGGAGGCGCAGTTCGGGGATTTTGTGAACGGCGCCCAGGTTGTCATCGACCAATTCATCAGCAGTTGCGAAGCGAAGTGGAATCGAATGAGCGGCCTGGTCATGCTCTTGCCCCACGGATACGAAGGCCAGGGGCCGGAACATTCGAGCGCCCGTCTGGAACGCTTCCTCCAGCTATGCTCTTTAAACAACATCCAGGTCTGCAACCTGACAACTCCGGCGCAGTATTTTCACCTGATTCGCCGCCAGATCAAACGCAACTTTCGCAAGCCACTGGTTGTCATGAGTCCCAAGTCCCTGCTCCGTCTGCCGGAAGCCGCCTCCAGCACGGAACAGTTGATCGAGGGCTCGTTTGCGGAGGTCATCGACGATCCGGACGCCCGACCGGACCTTGTGGACCGGCTGATATTCTGCAGCGGGAAGCTCTACTACGAAATGACCCGGGAACGGGCCGGCCGCGCCATCAACAACGTGGCCATTGTACGGGTGGAACAGCTCTACCCCTATCCGGTCCGGGACATCCAGGCGATGCTTGAGAAGTACAGCCGGGCTCGCGAGGTGGCCTGGGCGCAGGAAGAGCCACGTAACCAGGGCGCCTGGATCTATATGGAACACCGCCTTTCGGGCCAAATCGGCCGGGAGCAGGAACTTCTGTACTTCGGGCGGCCTCCTTCACCCAGCCCTGCCACGGGTTACTACAAAGTTCACCAAAGAGAGCAAAGCGAGTTGATCGATCTGGGTCTGCGCGTTTCTCCTTCTGTCGCCCGGCGCTGAACTTGCCGCGCCCATCCGGCCGCGAATTGATTGCTAAATATCGCTGAAAAGAAAAAGTAGGGTTCGTCCTTTTTCAGCGCCCGGCCTGGCCGGTTCACGCTAATCAGTTTCGGGTGGCGAAAGGGCCGCGCCGAAGATAAGGACATCAGGCACAACGCGCATGGCACAAGAAATCAAAGTACCGCAGATGGGAGAATCGATCACCGAGGCAACCGTCGCCGACTGGCGTTTTCAGCCGGGCGAGCGCTTCGAAAGCGGAGACATTCTCGTGGAGCTCGAAACCGACAAGGTGACCATGGAAGTCCCGGCCCCGGTTGCGGGCGTAATCAGCGAAATCAAACGCAAAAGCGGCGAAACAGTCGCGGTCGATGACGTGCTCGCCACAATCGAAGAAGGCGCGGCCGGCGAAAAAAGATCCTCGGAACCCTCCCAGGACCAAACATCCGACTCCGGTAAGTCAGACTCAAAGCCGGCCGCCGCTACGAATGATGGGGGTACCAAAAATGAGACCCTGCCTCCCGGAGCGCGCCGCCTGGCAGAAGAATCTGGCGTGGACACCTCGCAAATCAGCGGCAGCGGCAAACGCGGTCAGGTCACAAAGGCCGACGTGGTCGAACACATCGAAGGCGGCGCAAAAAAGGCCTCTTCAAGCGCGGCGCCTGCGCGCGCCGCGCGCAAAGCGGGAGAGCGCGAAACCGTCGAACCGATGTCCCGTCTCAGACAGCGCATCGCCGAACGGCTGGTGGAAGCCCAGCAAACCGCAGCAATTCTTACGACGTTCAACGAAGTCGACATGTCAGCGGTTATGGAACTGCGGTCGCGCTACAAGGACCAGTTTAAAGAGCGCCACGGAGTTGGTCTGGGTTTCATGTCCTTCTTTGTGAAGGCCAGCATCGAGGCGCTGCAGTCGATTCCGGCCATCAACGCGGAGATTCGGGACAAAAACGTAGTCTACAAAAACTATTATGACATCGGCGTCGCCGTCGGCGGGCCCCGCGGCCTGGTCGTACCGATCATTCGCGACGCCGATCAGTTGAGTTTCGCGGGCATTGAACAGGAAATTTTGCGGCTGGCTTCTCGTGTGAAAGACGGCTCCCTGGAGCTTTCAGAGTTGCAGGGGGGAACGTTCACCATCTCCAACGGCGGCATCTACGGCTCCATGCTTTCCACTCCGATTCTGAACCCTCCGCAGAGTGGAATTCTGGGTATGCACAACATTGTGAAGCGCGCCGTGGTCATCGGAGATGAGATCAAAATTCGGCCCATGATGTATGTGGCGCTTTCGTACGACCACCGGATCGTCGATGGCAAAGAAGCGGTCACCTTCCTGGTACGGCTCAAAGAATGTATTGAGAATCCGGAACGCATGCTGCTCGATATTTGAGCGACCGGCGTTTCCAACAACGAACAGCTGAAGGAACTTATGAGCGAATTTGATCTGGTGATAATCGGCGGGGGGCCCGGGGGTTACGTTTGCGGAATTCGGGCTGCACAGCTTGGTCTCAAAACCGCCATCATCGAAAAACGCCCCACTATGGGAGGCACCTGTGTGAACGTGGGTTGCATTCCCTCCAAGGCCTTGCTGGACTCATCGCACAAGTATCACGACGCGCAACACGGACTTCAGGACCACGGCATTGATGTAGGAAAAGTGAAGCTGGATCTCAAGAAGCTCATGTCCCGCAAGGTCAACGTCGTCAAAGAGCTGACCGACGGACTGGACTTCCTCATGAAAAAGAACAAGATCACGGTCCTGCGCGGGCATGGTCGTTTCGTGGGCAAAGACAGCAACGGCATTGATCTCGAAGTCGAGGGCGAAAAGAAAGAAAAGGTGCGGGCAAAAAACGTCGTGATCGCAACCGGTTCGGCCATTATCGAGCTGCCCAATATGAAGCCCGACGGCAAACATATTATCACCTCGGACGAAGCAATCGCTTTGGATCAGGTGCCCGACCACCTCATCATCATTGGCGCGGGGGTGATTGGCCTGGAGCTGGGTTCGGTCTGGCATCGTCTGGGCGCCAGAGTCACGATTGTGGAACTTCTGCCCGGCATCCTCATGAGCATGGACCGCCAGATGCGGGAACAGGCTCAACGCATCCTCACCAAGCAGGGTCTGGAATTCCTATTCGAACACAAGGTCACAGAAGCAAAGGTGAAAGGCAAAGAAGTCGTCGTGACCCTGGAAGGCAAAGATCAGAAGAAATCCGAGCTAAAGGGAGATCGACTGCTGGTTGCGGTCGGTCGCCGACCGTACACGGACGATCTGGGCCTGGACAAAGTCGGCGTGAAACTCAATCAGCGCGGGCGGGTGGAAGTGGACCCGCACAGTCTGGCCACCGGAGTGCCGGGAATCTATGCGATTGGGGACGTGATCGAAGGCGCCATGCTTGCCCACCGGGCCGAGGACGAAGGTGTCATGGTCGCGGAAAATCTGGCCGGCAAAAAGGGCCACGTGAACTACGAGGCCGTGCCCTGGATCGTCTATACCTGGCCCGAGATCGCCTGGGTCGGTCGCGGTGAGGAAGCCCTGAAAGAGGCCGGCATTGAATACCGCACCGGCAAATACATGTTCAAGCCCAACGGACGCGCCAAAGCCATGAACGAGCCGGACGGCCAGGTCAAGTTCATCGCCGACAAGCGCACCGACAAGATCCTGGGTGTGTTCATCGTGGGACCGAATGCGTCGGAACTCATTGCAGAAGCCGTGATTGCGGTAGAATTCGGCGGTTCCGCCGAGGACATCGCCCGCAGTTTTCACGCCCACCCGACTCTGGCCGAGGTGATGCGCGAAGCCGCAATGGACGTCGACAAGCGCGCTCTGCACGGTTGATTTTTCAAGCCCCGGGGGCGCGGGCGAGCGCCCAGGCCAGCGCAACCAGGCCGGCAGTTTCGACCCGTAGAATGGCCCCGCCGAATCGCAGTGGGATTGCCCCCGCCTCAAGGGCGAGCGTGCGTTCCCGCTCGCTCAGGCAGCCTTCGGGGCCGACCAGGAACGATAGGGCCTCATCGTACTTCCCGGTCAGGGTTTGAGGGGCAGCCCCGCGCGGGTCCAGGAGAATCAGCCGTGCACTCTCTCGTTGTAGCGCCTCGCCGAGAGCGAGTGCCGGGCAAATCTCCGGCAGCCGGTAACGCAGGGACTGCCGGGCCGCTTCTTCAACAATACGCAGTGCCCGGTTGAGGTCTGTGGAACGCGCAACCGAGCGCTCGAACGATAGCGGTTGCACTCTTGTGACCCCCAGTTCGGTGGCTTTCTGCAGCAGCCATTCCCATCGGCGGCCCTCCGGAACGGCAGTCAAAAGACAGCGGTCCGGTTCTTTGCCGCGCTCCTCCTGGTCGGTCAGCAGGAGAGTCTGCCCTTCTGAACTGTAGCGGGCCAGTACGCGCCGGCCAAGGCCATCGCCAACCCAGACTGCATCCCGCGGGTTCAGTCGACGAACGCGCGCATGCCTTTCTTCGGGGCCGGTGAGCGTAACACTCTCACCGGCGTTGAGCGCGCTTCCCGGGCGAAATAGGAGGAACATGCCTTTTTCAGTTTACATGCAAGGGCGGCGGCCGTTTCTGTCAGCCAGTCCAACCGCGCCGAAGTGGCGGAATTGGTAGACGCAGTGGACTCAAAATCCACCGGGAGCAATCCCTTGTCGGTTCAAGTCCGACCTTCGGCATATTTCAGATCAGTTTCTTAATGCAATTGCGGTTTGGACAGGTAGTGTAGTCCACCAGGCAATCGCGAAACTCAATTCCCGACGGCCCATCCCCGGGACGCAGAACGACCAAACACTGTAGCTCCTCTTCGCGAAGTGCAGTGCTGAAAACGGCCTGCCCTTCGCGGACCGCGCGTGGTTTCTCCAGGGTTGGAAAGCTGTATGAGACACTCATGCGGACCCTCCGTGGTCCGGCGCCCGCCCATGGCGACGCCGTTCGTTCACACGCCTGTGAGTGTCATTCGTGAATGGCGACCAGGTCGCCTGTCTATTGCGTTACCCTGATTATCGGTTCAGGCGGGGGCGCTACTGTAGCTGCGGACCTGGTTTCTTCCGTTGCGTTTGCAGACATACAGGGCCTGATCGGCCCGCTCAATCATGGTCTTATTAGTCTTTCCGTCTTGTTCGACATCGAGCACGGCCACTCCAACCGATAGGGTGACCTTCATCTCTTTACCTTCATGTTCAACGGTCATTTCTTCGATGCGCTTGCGCACGGTCTCACCCATCTCCAGCGCTGTCTCTTCGTCGGCCCCGGGCATCACCATGCAGAATTCTTCTCCGCCGTAGCGGGCGGCAAAATCCGAATGACGCGCAGAGTCGATCAGAACGCGGGCCACCGCCTTGAGAACCTCGTCTCCCGCCTGGTGGCCGTAGGTATCGTTGAAGTTCTTGAACTTGTCCACGTCGGTCAAGAGCAGTGCCAGAGGAGTTTTTCTTCGAACAGCGCGTTCGCGCTCTTCCCGAAAGCGGCTCTGAAAGTAAGCGTGGTTCTTCAGTCCCGTCATCATGTCGACCGTGGCACGCTCGTACAAACGGGCGTTGTCGACCGCGACGCCTCCCAGGGAGGCCAGGTCCACCAGGAAGCGGCGTTCGTCGTCCGGATACTCGCCACCCACCGCCTTCTCACCGAGAACGATAAGCCCGATGACCTTTCCTTTGGATTTCAGCGGAACAATCAATTCCACACCCATCGAGCGGATGATCTGAACTGAGGGATCTTCCCCAACATGCTCTTCCACCTCTTTGATGGTCAAAGAACGGTTATTCTGAAGGAAGTAGCTGACAAGGGGCGACTCCAGAGGAATACGATAGCTTTCGGGTTCCTGGTTCAGCTCGAAACCTTTGTACCCCGATACGAGCTGCAGTTCGTCTGAGTCCAGCTCAGGCGTTAGGAACAAAGCTGCCCGCAGCGTCTGGACCTGCGCCAGACACATATCAAGCACCGCCTGAATCAAGTATTCATAGTCGAGCGTCGAGTTGAGGGCGCGAGAAATCTCAATCAGCTGCCGCAGGTCGTAGATCTTTTTTTCGTAATGTTGAATTTCATCAGGTACGGAAAGGGACATGTCTGGTCGAGCTCCACCGGCCTGAGCCGCGCCGGCCCATGGTTCACGTTTTCTCCATCAAGCCGGGCCGTACGCAACCCAGGAAGCAAAAAAATTCTACGGTTGAAGCCCCCTGACCGCGACGGACGCCCGCCGGTTGAAACGCCTTGACGGGGTCGGGCGTTTTGCCTTTCATGGTCACGAGACCGCGCGGTAGAGCAGCTGGTAGCTCGTTGGGCTCATAACCCAAAGGTCACAGGTTCAAATCCTGTCCGCGCTAATGAAAGAGACGGCCGGCCCATGCCGGCCGTTTCGGTAGAAAGTGGCGAAGTAGCTCAGCTGGTTAGAGCAACGGAATCATAATCCGCAGGTCCGGGGTTCGAATCCCTGCTTCGCTACCCTCCCCTTCTTACCGCGTTCGGGCGGGCGACGAAAGGGGTTGGCGCTTCCCTTCCAGGGAAAACGGATACTCAAGACCGCTGAGCCGCGCTATTTCCTGCATGCAATCGTGCAGAAATAGGGCTGGATCCTCGTTGCGTGTAAAGGTGCGCGGAGCGCCCGCTCTAATGATCACTTCGGTCCGTCGCAAGAACCCCCGCTTCCGATACTCGAAGCCGATGCAGACAATTTGAAGCGCGTTGCGTGGCTTGCCGGCAATGAACCGAAATCCGGGCAAACGGCCGCGTCCCATGCGATTCACATAGTGAGTCTGCTCGGGGAACAAGACCAGACTGTGCCCATCGTGCAGGACCTCCCGGGCCAGAAGCAACTCCCGCTTGCTTGTCTCCGGATTCTTGCGATTGATGGGGATGCCGCCCGCTTGCAGCCAGAAACCCATGTACATCGGTTTGGCCAGGCTGTCCTTCATCACACACCAGTTGTCAGGCCGGACGGCATCCAGAACGTAACCGTAGCCGAGCGGGATGTCCTCATTTCGCTGGTGCTTCGTCAGGTAGAGGAGTGGCCCCTCGGCCGGCAGGGGCTCGGTCAGTTCGACCCTCACTCTGTAGAAAGGTCGCAGGGCGTAACGACCCAGCAATCCCAGGAACCAGCCGTTGAAACGGCGGAGGCCGGGGTGGCGGTATTTTTTGAAGTATTTTCGGGTTCGGGAAATAGAGTCGCTCACGTGGCCATAGCGAACAGTGTTTTATATAAGATCAACCAGAATTGACACGGGCCGGACAGAACAGAAGGTGGGGATTATGCTATGGGCCGTGCTCGCCCCCATTGTGGGGCTGCTCCTCGTGCTTCAGGTGCTGCTTTGCGGTCCGGTATTTCAGCGGCTGGTCCGCTGGCGCTACGGCGGACACCTTTCCCTGGGTTTTCGGGGGCCGGGTTTTATTCTCCCTTTGCTCGCTTTCCGGGCCCGGGATTTTCGATTCCTGATTCACGGGGCCGACATCGATCGGGTCTACTTCGGCTCTGAAGAAGTTCGGCTGCGTATTGACCCTGTCTTCCTGCTGTTCTTTCGCATTCGCATCGTGGACCTCCTGCTCGAAAGCCCCTACATCGAATACATCAATCGCCTGGAGTCGCACACAAAGAACCGCCTCCTGCCCCGTCGTCATCGTATTGAGATCAAAAGAGGCCGGGTTCACAACGGAGCCGTCTACGTACGCGACGAAACCATGCGGCCTACCTACCGTCTGGAACTGCGGCAGATCGAACTCTACAATATGGATATGGACGTGGCCACCTCGGTCGATCTTTTCTTTCGGGCCGAACGCGGGGAGGCCCAGATCGCCGGCGGACGCATCGAGATCGGCAATTCCTCTCACGAAGGCTACGTGCGTCTTTGGGGCATCACCTGGGGACAGATCATCAATCTCGAGAGTGTGCCATTCATGGGCAGCAAATTCGCCCTGGTCGCCTATCACAGTGGTGGATCGGACGGGAGGAAGGTTTACGGCCAGGTCGGATACTCAAGTTCCACGGTCGAAGAGGACCTGCCCGATCACGGCGGCAGCGAGCGCTACGGCGTCAACTTTGCCTTCGATATCGACTGGGACGATTACCGGGTCACCCTGGATCTGGGCCTGCAGCGTCTGATCGGAAATATTCTTTCCAGCGCCCAATCCAACTGGCTGACCAGCGGCATTGTGATGAGTGGCCGCCAGGTTTTCGAACTGCTCCGCAAGCCTGAAAGCTGAGATCCCGGACCTGAAACAGGCTTGTGGTCTCTGATCCAGCCTATCAAATCGGCGAGCGCTCCCACCTTCAGCCCGGGCACAATCAGAATGTCTCTTCAAAAAAAGCTGCTCCTATCGACTGTGCCGATCTTTGCGGTAACGACGCTCTTTCTTTCCATTTTTACGTACTGGTACTCCGAACAGAACTACACACGGCTCGGAGAAAACGACCTGAGCCATATTGCCAACATGACTCTCCTGCTCTGCATTGAGTACGAACACCTTGTGCAGGAGGGCAAACTGACGCGGGAAGAAGCCCGGCAGAAGATATCGGACGCCGTCCTGGGACCGACGCTTCCCGACGGCACGCACCACCTGGCGGAAAGTGAAATCGCCTTCGCCGAAGAGGGCTATATCTTCATCGTCAACTCGGCCGGCATCATCCAGGCCCATCCGATACTGCCCTACGGTAACGACCAGAGCGAGCAACCGGTCGTGCAACAAATCATAAATACCCGTAACGGAATCTATCGATACGACTGGCAGAACCGTGGCGAAACAACGCCACGCGAGAAGCTTTCGTCCGTGCGTTACTTCGAACCCTGGGACTGGTACATCAACGTCGCGACATACAAAGAAGAGTTCATCCGCCCGGCAAAGGACCAGCTGATTCTGACGGTGGTCGTTACCGCCTTCGCGACACTGCTTTTTGTGGCGCTGCTCTTCTTCAATATCGGGCGCATCGTAGATCCACTCAAACGCCTCACCGACCTGGTGGACCGCTTCTCGATTGAAAAGCCCATGCAGATGAAGGCTGTCGGTAAGCTGAGCCAGGGTTCCAGCGAACTCGTCCGGTTGATTGATGCCTACAACCGCATGATCAGCGGATTGCAAGAGCGTATATTCATTAAAGAAACGTTCGGCCGGTACGTTTCACGCCAGGTCCAGGAGGCGATACTCAAGGATTCGATTCCTCTGCAGGGCGAAAAGAAGAGCGTCGCGATACTCTTTTCGGACCTGCGCGACTTTACGGCTCTTTCGGAATCGATCCGACCGGAAGCCACGGTGCAATTTCTCAATGAGTACTTCACGCTGATGGTGGACGTCATTGTCGGAGAAGAAGGCACGATCGATATGTTTATCGGCGACGCCATCATGTCGGTCTTCGGCGCTCCCATTGGGCATGCCGATGATGCCGATCGATGTCTGCGTTCAGCCAGAACGATGTTTCTTGCTCTTTCACGATTCAATCGTGAAAGAGCGGCCACAGGCGAAAAGATTGTACACATGGGCATTGGCATGCACTATGGAGAGGTTATCGCAGGCAATATTGGTTCGGCCAAGCGTATGGAATACACCGTCATCGGAGACACGGTCAACGTAACCTCGCGCCTGGAGAGTCTGACTTCGTTTTACGGCACGCCCGCCCTCGCCTCGGAGTCGTTTCTGGACGCCATCGACCAGAAAGAACGCCTGAACGTCTTTCGAGAGGTGGATCGCGTACGGGTCAAAGGTCGCAAGCGGCCATTTACGATCTATGAATACTTTGGCTGGATGGACGATGCGCGGGTTCAAAGCATCCAGACCAACGGCCAGGTGTATCTCGAGGCCATGCAGGCGTATCGAGCACGCCGCTGGGAACGGGGCCTGGAACTTTTCCGCCGTTGTCGGGAGCTTTTCCCCCGGGACCGGGTAAGCGAGCTGTACATCGAACGGTGCGCCGAATTCCAGAAGAACCCGCCCCCGGACGACTGGGACGGGGTATTTCAACACCACAAGAAGTGAACCCGGCTGATAACGTCGGTCCACACGTATAAGTCAGCCGGCTTGACATGAGTCCCGGCGCCCGAACCATCGTCCTATGTCCTTATCCCGACGCGAATTTCTGAAGCGTGGCGCCGCCCTGGGCGCCGTGGGCGGCATCGGCGGTGTTTCCGGTTACCGCCGCATTGCCTACAACGAGTACTACAGCGATTTTCCGCACGTGCCGGAGAATCACGTGCAACTCCCGCCGAACGGGAAGTCGGTCCTGATTTTGGGCGGCGGGCTCGCCGGCCTGCAGGCGGCCTGCGAACTTGTGGATCGCGGCTTTCGGGTCACGGTTCTTGAGAAAACCGCTCTGCCGGGGGGCAAACTCAAAGCATGGAAGGACCACAACTTCGCACGCCAGCACTTTCCAAACGGCTATACGCGCGAACATGGTCTGCACGGGGTCTGGCATTTCTACAAAAACCTGCGCGAGTTTCTGGGCCGCCATCAGGTGCCGTTGAACAAACTCTCCGGAGATCGCTCGTTCTATTACTTCGTCGCTAATTACGGTCAGGCCGGCATGCTTCAGAACAAGATGCCCGCAGCGACCTGGCCTATGCCGTTTGATCGGCTGCAAATGCTTTTTCAACCGGGGCTGGACATACGCCAGGCCGGGGATCTGCACCAGAAGGCCTCGCGTTGGAATATGGCGCGGGCTTCAAGCAAGCTATGGGGCTTCGATTTCGCCAATATGGAAGAGCGTCTCTACATGGATTCTCTGACGTTCTATGATTGGGCGAAGCAGCTGAACGTTCCCGAAGAATACATAAACCACTTCTTCGACGGCCTGGCGGACATGGGATATTTCATGAATACGCGGGAATGCAGCGCCCTGGCCGTTGCGAACTTCGTGCGCATGGGCGCCTCTCCATCGGACTCCAGGGTCGATTATTATGCCTGGCCGCCAGACGAGACTTTTCTGCAACCCATGGTGCGCCACATCATCGAACGCGGTGGGCAGGTCATATTCAACACGGAAGTGACCAGTCTAAAGATCGATCGTGATCGCGTACTGTCCGTTTCCACCAATCAGAATTTTCCGGCCGGCCGGGTGCGTCGTTGCCGGGTCTGCGGAAACATCATCACGGGCAGCGGTCATCACGATCACTGCCCCTTTTGTGGCGCGCACCATGACATGCTCGAAGAGGTCGGTCCGGAATTACGGCGCGTGGGACGTTACGAGGCCGACTATTTCATAACGGCCATGGATGTTCCGGGGGCCCGGCGCATCGCGTCGCGGCCCGAGCTCTTCGAAAGGCACGACTACTTCCGGCAGATTCTGGGTTTGACCACGGCCACTATTTTGTGCGTCAATCTGCTGTACGAGAACAGCGATGCCTGGGAGCGCCGCTTCCCCGACCGCGACTTCTGGAACGCGATTGACTTTTTTCCGACCGGCTTTCGCATTCTCGGATTCACTTCGAACTGGTCGTTCCGGCAGATCCCGGGCCTGCGGGACAAGAAGGTCGATCTGATCGAAGTGCAGGTGGCCAACTGGCAACAATTCACACGCAACTCCTTCGAGGAAATTGCCGGCGCCGTGCACCGCGAACTCAAAAAGATCGTTCCCGCTCTGCCCGAACCTTCGGAATTCTATATCAACCGCTGGGACAACTACACCGGTGCGCGACCGGGAGACGAGGCCCGCCGACCTGAAATTCAATCCCCGATCGACAACCTGCTATTTATCGGTGACTGGGTCAGTGTTCCCGAGATTTCGGTGTTCATGGAACGCACGAACGTGACAGCAAAGACGGCAACAAACATCTTGCTGGAAAAGATCGGGCAAAGTGAAGGGCGCATCCGAATCTTGAAAAGCGGCACACCCGATTTGATCACAGACGCGCTGGGTCTATTTACGACGGTCCGGCCCTGAGGCACGCATGCAGGCAAACTTCTTTTTGATTTTTGATACTGCCAATTGGGGCGTCTTTGCGTTTTTACTGTTGGTTGCCGGCGTTGTGTTCTGGCTTGAAAGGAGCGACCGCTTTCATCTGGCGTATAGCAAGTACCGCCGGGGCGGCACCCTCAACACCCGCGTGGCCATGACAGTTATCTACGCGCCGGCGCTGATTCTTTCCGTGCTGGGATACTTCGCCGTTCTGGCCCCGGATACACTGTACCACCGCCTGCTGTTTCTGGCCTTTGCCTTTCACTTCGCCAAACGCGTTCTGGAATCTTTGTTTTTGCATCGTTACTCCAAACCCATGGGCTGGGGCACAACAATCATGATCAGTCTTTTGTATTCATTGATTGCCCTGAGTTTCAACGACGCCCACAATATGACCACGACGGTCCTGCAGGCCGAATCTCTGGCGCTGGCGCCGCTCTTTGTGGGTCTGGTTATTTTCCTTCTGGGTCAGGGGATAAACTTTTATCACCACTGGATTTTGCGCAATTTGCGCGGCCAAAAAGACCAGGCCTACAAGGTGCCTGCGGGAGGACTCTTTGGCCTGGTGGCCTGTCCGCACTACCTGGGCGAAATCATCGCCTGGTTCGGGCTCGCGCTGATGTCCCGGCAACTGATCGTGTGGGGCATATTCTGGGTCATTTTTGGCTACCTGGCAGGCCGCGCCATCGGCACCCGACGCTGGTACCGCGCCCACGTTCCGGATTATCCTGAGCAGGGTCGGGCTTTGATTCCCTACCTGCTGTAAACCAAAGGCCACGTCTCTGCAATCACGTAGACCGTCGCCAGCTAGCGACTTTCGCAGCCGCGCTAAAGGATTTTACAGACCGAACACGCCCATGGAAGCCGAGCGGCCACGAATTTCTACCTCACCCAGGGAGCGCAGCTCATCCGGTGGCGGTTTGAGAGCCGAAGCCAGCGGAGCGGAAATCAGAATGTTCACGCCATAGGTCTTCGTAAGTTCCTCCAGACGTGCGGCAATGTTGACCGTATCACCAATCACAGTCGTTTGAACCCGGTCCGCGGCGCCCAGGGTGCCGAGCACTGCCGCTCCGCCGTGCAGAGCTACGCCGATCCGAATGGGAGGCCAGTCCGCGCTGGCCTTGCGTGCGTTGAAGTCGTCCAGAGCACGAATCATTTCCCGGGCGGCTGCCACGGCGCGGTTTGGCTCGTCCGGAAAGATCGCCATAATTGCATCGCCGATGAACTTATCGATGAATCCGCCATGCTCTCGAATGACTGCTGAAATGCTTTCGAAGTAGTCGTTTAGAAATCGAAACAGAACCAGGGCATCCATACGCTCCGCAATCGGCGTAAAATTTCGGATATCACAAAACATGACAATCAAACTCTTGCGGACCGCCTGGCCCCGCTCCATCTGACGAAAGTCCTCTTTGCCGAGCATGCGCATGAATTCGCGGGGCACAAAGCGGGCGAACGACTCCAGCATCTGAATCTGCGAACGATGCAACTCCGCTTCGGCTTCCTGCTTCTGTCGGGACAGATGGTTCAGCCGATCACCCAACGCGAACGATAGCGCTACCATTTCGAGCAGCGAACCGACCCGAAAGCCATTGAGGGTGATGGCGTTGTCGGGCAAAAGCCCCCAGGAACGTAGCGCGAAGACCATGCTTCCAACAAGCAAGAGCACCCAGGCAAGCAAGAACAGCCGCGCCGGCCTCCAGCCCGCGCGCAGGGCGCCAATACCCAGACCGATCATAAGCAAACACACCACGAAGGTCAGCAGATTTCCAACTTTGATGCCCACCGGCACCGGCATCACAAACGAAGCCGCCACACCGAGCATGAGAAGAGCGATGAAAATCCGCAGGGGACGATGAATGCGCGGCAACAAAAGACGGGTCCGCAGAAACGCGGCCGCGAATATCAAGGCCATCAACAGGGCCGCCATAAGAAACACGACCGCGGCCTGGTTGTTCCAGAGCAAGCAGTCGGGCCACAGATAGACGAGAGTCAAACCATCGAGGGCAAACACGTACGAAGCGAACGCGGCCAGGTAAAAAACATAATAGAGATAGCTACGGTAGCGCGTGCTGAAGAACAAGAAGAGGTTGTAAACGATCATCACGACAAAGGTGCCGTAGTACAGGCCCGCTACAAAAAACCCGCTCGAGTACGATTCAATCAGCACGTATTCGGAACGCAGCAAAATGGGCGCCGTAACCACGGTGCTGCTGGCAACCCGTAAATAGATCGTCGCCTCTTCGCCGCCCGTTAACGGAAGCGCGAACAATGGGTGCGGCCCATGAAATCCACCAGGGGAAACAAAAACCAGGTCCCCGGCCCTCTCATGGATCGTTTCCGCCCGGGAACGAACCAGGTAAAAATCAACAAAGTCGAGGGGTGGGTGCGCCACTTCGAGAAACCAACGCTCCTGGGGGGGGCCGGCCCGAACACCGAAGCGAAACCAATGCGCCCGGGCCGAATAGCCGAAGTTGGGAGTGCCCGCGCCGAGCGGCACAAAGGCCCGTTCACGCACCTGCTCCAGGCCATCGTCCGGGGCGGCCTCCAGATGCTCCAGAGAAGGCACAATTTGGCCGCCCTCCCGTAGCTCGACGATCGGCATCGCAAACAGGGAGGGCGCCGCAAGCCCCAGCACCAGAACGCAAAGTACAATGTGCGGCGCTTTTCCGGCGATAACGAGACCAAAGGAGCGCGTTGGAGACACATACAGAACCTGCTGCAAGCCGGGGAAAGAACAAGCAAGATTCCCTGAAGTGACTGCGGCGACCGTTGTCGGGAGGCGACCGATCGTCATAAAAGTCGACGCTGGAGATTTTCTCCCTTGAGCTTTGCAGGGATGACCAATAAGATCGCCCCATGGCAGGTGTAGGAATTCTGGTGGTCTTTATGGTGTTGGGGCTCTTCGTCTTCGTGCCCTTCATGATCATGCGGGCGCGCAAGCAGGGCAAACAGGCCCGCGAATATTTTCCTGAGTTCGAACGCAAGACCGGCCTGCAACCCAATGGTTCGGCTGGTTATGCCGGCCAGTATCGTGGATTTCAGACCACCATGGATTTCGGCATGGGTATGAACTACGGAAAACTGATCATGCGCGCGCCCACCCGGGGCCTGGGCAGCCTGGAGGGGCGTAACACCTTCTACCAGAAATTCCACATTCGCATGAAGGTGCCGGGTGCAAACTTTCCCGCGACCGGTATTCGCGAAAAAGTGGGCCCCATCTGGCGCACCGACGAATGGATTAACGACATGATTTCCGGGCAAAAGCTGGAATTACCGGCCCTCGACATTTCGCATAATCTCAAAAGCGTCAAAATCCACGGTCAGGATCGGGCATTTGCCGAGAAGCTGGCCTCCGATCCCGAACTGAAACGTCTGCTCGACACCTGGCACTATGCCGACATTCGCATTGGCGGCGACGACGTGGAGTTGATTCTGGATGATAACATGGCGCCGGCGACGTTCGGGGCCCGCATCGCTTCACCGGACCATCTGGTGCAGGCGCTCGACATCTGCGCAACAGTCGCTCAACGCGCCCAAAGCTAAACGATAGCGAAGCCGATCTGTCCGGCCCTTTATCCTGCTCCAGCGCTGGCCGCGAGCCGTCTGGCGGCATTGCGGCGCACCACCGGCATCTGCTGCTCTACAATATAGGTCATGAACGCCTGCATCTTTTGCTCGGAAATGGGCCAGATGAAGTAGTGATCGTTTCTCCAGGAGACCCAGGTAATGCCCCCCGGAATGTAGACGTCGCTCAGGAGTGAAATGCCGTCGTTGGGGCCGAACTGACTCAAATGCAAATAGAACGGCTTGGCCCGCTCGGTTACGAACCGGTAGGTTGGTACACCAACGACGTTTATCAGGAGCACGTGATCGGGCAGATCCATCTCATAGTTCAGGGGCGCTTCGGGGCCGCCACGCATGGATAGAAAGCCGTCGTAGTTGTAGCCACTCAGACAAAAATAGTACTTCGCCTCCCAGCGATACTGCCAGTGCCCGTCAATTTCATTGACCAGAAGTGAACCGCGATTGATGCCGCCAATGTTGTACCAGCCAATCACGCGGTCGAAATCGGGCTGTTCGCCACACATCTGGACGGCCTTCTTGAAATCGCCGCCGCCTTTGCTGACCGAAGCCACAATGATGCCGTCTACATCGTCACGTTCGTGGATGTAATCGCAGATAATTTCGGCGTTGCGTTCGACCGTGCCCGTTTGTTCAATCTCAAGCAGGTGCGACTGCAGGCCCAGTTCGTTTGCCAGGCGGCGCAGCACGGCGCCATCGGCGCCGATCTCCGGATTGTCGGCGTAAAACATGCCCGGAACCATCAAGAGCAGCACATTTGCGTTTGAGTAGTCGGGCACGTTTTCGAGCAACTCCGCTTCGCGGCGGTCCAGGTATTCATAAAAGCGGCGGTTCTCGGGAACCAAAAGCGAACGTTGATAAAAAAGAGCCGCCGCCCGGTCGGCATCCTGAAACTCGCGCGTGACCTTCTGCAGATTCTCCTGGGTCAGATCCTCCATGCGAGGATACTCTTCGTATGCGGCCGCCCAATCCAGGTAGGCCAGTTCGTCCTCGCACAGATTCGTAACGTAGTATTTCTCGATGTCACAACGCACCTGGCGCGACTCTGAGTCGCTGACTTCGGCCGCGCGGTCTACGTGACAGGCGGGCAATGCTATAAAGCCGAAACACAAGGCCAGGACGGCCAGGCGACGAAATTGTTCAGGACGACGATTCACTTGTTTTTCTCCGATCGGACCGAACAAGCGGTCCGCTTAGGTACAAAATAAAAAAGGGCAAAGCAAAGCTCACCGGCAAAGTCAGAGTCTGCGGCCGCCAGACAATCGAAAGCAGGAGCGCAAGAAACACCATTGCGATCCGCGCGCATGCATAGTAGCGGCGCCGGCGAATTTCCGCCGCATTCTTCGGCCGCTTCCAGAGCCAGAAGTCCACCGGGCAAAAAACCAACGGCAAAAGATTTTCGTCCATAAACTGGAACGTGGTGCCAAACGCTATCGCACTGACCCACAAACCCATTATGCCTCCCCAGAGAGCGAAGGCGCGGATGGCCAGGGGGCGCGTCCGCACGAGAGGACCAGCCGGAATCATCAAAACAAGCAGCAGCACTGCGAAACTACACACTACCAGGCGCGCCAGATAGGGGCCGTCGTTGAACTGATTGAGACCCGGCGGAAAAAAAACGGCCATCTCGCGCTCATCGAGAAAGCGCGCAAAGCGCTCCCGGATCGCCGTATGGTGGCTCATCCGGTGCGGCACATCAATGCGTTGTGCGCGCACAAGGCCGGCGGCATGCACGGCGGCGGTCAGGTCGTCCGCCAGAAAGATCATCTCGGGGCCGCTCCGGATCTGGTCGGTGTTGTAATCGAACAGCAGGATTTCGTTTCCCCAGAGCCACAGGTTCTCGTTGGAAAAGGCCACCACACGCGATCGCCAGGTGGATGCGTCGGTTGGATCAAGCGGAAGAATCAGCGTTCGCCCGGTCGCCTCCATGATCAAGTCCCGGACAAAGGTCACGCAGTTGCTGGTATAGTTGTCATAGGCGTACCCGTCCTGCATGGTCTCCAGAGCCCGCGCCAGACCCTCCAGAAACACCCGTTTCTCGCGCCGGTCCAGGTCCAGCTCCGAGTTCAGCATGCCCCGTCCGGTGCGATCCCAGAACTCCTGGGCGGACTGGGTGGGGATCACATTGGTCCGAAAACGTGCGTCTCCAGTCAGAAGACTCACCAGAAAACCGAACGACGCGTCGTACTCACCGAAGTCGACGTAGTAGTCCTCCGGGCCGTAGGGCTCCCCAAAACGCACGCGCAGGGCGGAATGGCCAAAAGCCGTCGTGACCGTGGTGCCGGGCCCTACCGTCACGATCTCAACGTGGGTCGCGGCCAGACGATTCTCGGGCAGGGCACGAATCGTGTTCAGGAAGTTCCGCCGGCTGACGTTCTCCCATTCGGGTTCCTGGGCCAGGGCCGCCCCGGGAAGGCCGGAAAGCAGAATTACCGCCAGAGCACTTCGAGCTACGCGTAGCCAGAGGCCGGAGACGTTCGGGCGCATGGGCCACAATCGGAAAACGGGGGGTGGAAGGAAAGCCAGAAGAAAAGGAAATCTACACCAGCCCGGCAAAACCAGGCTGGCGTAGAAGAGAGGTATCAGTCACCATGCACGATTGTGCAGGTGTTAGAAAGTACGGAACCGAGCAGGTTATCGTTACGATAGTCGATTCCTTTTACTGTAGTGATCCCGCCAGCAGCAGCTGCAGCTTTCACACCAGCGTCGCCGCTAGAAATGATGCCGAGAATACCGCTTGCACAAGCTTCGCCAGTACGGCTTCCGAGATCAGTCGGTCCACCTTGCAGACCATCCTGAGATGTTGTATGCAGGACAGTGTTTTGCATGATAGAGCCGCTCGGTGCTGAGTAGCCGCCGCCTGAGCAAGCAACGCCAGCAGCAATAGCGAGTACTACGAGAATTCCTAAAACTTTATTCATTTGGTTCTCCACTAGCTGGAAAAATTTTGAGCAGCTTGGGGCCTTTCCGTGGCAGTGCAACCATATTTTTTTCTTGCCCGGTGTGGATAACGCCGGGCCTGAATAAAGCGATGATCCGCCCTTGCCGGCCCCGCGCTGCTCCCCTCTTAGGCATCCTGGGCTTGCTGGGGGCTTGTTATCTGGCCCATCCGCTTCCGCAAGACGAACGAGAACTGCCTTTCCGACGCCTGATGAGCCTGCCCGAGCCGGCCGAAGAGCTGTTTTCCTTCTATAATCAGGTGAACGCAGCCGATCTGGCTCGATTGCAGGCCGACATTGAGACGTCGTGTCAATTAGAGGGCCCCCTGCCCGGGCTAACAAGCACTGTTCGCCAGGAACACCCGCGCTCGGACGGCTTTGTGCGCTGCGAATGGAATTCACGGGGGGAACTGATTGCATATGCCGAGCTGGACAGCCGGGGCCTCCCCAATACGCGGGCGGCGACATTTTTTGACGGCCAGTTGCGCACCATTGCCGTACGAATCCGGCCCGATCTGGTGATTACGCGCTCCTGGGAGCGAATTCTACAGAACGGTCGCTGGCTGGGCTACTTGAATCGGCTGGAATTTCACCATATGCCGGAACAACGCCACATTGTGTTTCAGTTCGAGCGGCTGAGCGGCGACCTCGTCAAACGGGCGGAATATATCGAAGCCCAGCCGGAGCCAGTCCACATCGGCTTCCAGTTTACGGTCTACCCCTCGGAAGGAAGGCCGGCCTGTGTCGAAATCCGCCCCCCGCCGGCAACCTCCATCGAGTATGAACGCGACTGCCCCCTGCCGGACCGGGTTTTGCCGGGCACGAATCGATTCTAAGAGATCAGGCCGGAACCCCCGAAAAAAAGCCGGTTCCCAAAGAATCCGTCGATCCGTCCAGGGATAGCCGGAGAGCTCTGGAAGCCTCAGAAGCGGAGCAAAGACTCGACCGCGAAAACCCGGGACGGTCGGCAACTGCAGACGCCTATTTCAGGAAGGTCTTCTTGTAGAGTTCGATCGACTCGTAAACCACTTCCCGCGCCCGCTCGGCGCCGTCGAACCTTTCAATTTCAACAGTCTTGTTTTCGTACTCGAGCGCTTTGTAGTCCAAAAAGAAGCGACGCAACTCCCGCATCTTGTGCTGGGGCAGTTCGCTGATGTCCCGATAGTGGTTGTATTCCGGGTCCCGGGTGTGCACACCGATGATCTTGTCGTCACGCTCGGAATCGTCGATCATCGTCATCACCCCGATCGGGAGGGCGTGGATCAGAACCCCCGGATAGACCTGTTCCTGGCCCAGAACCAGGATATCGAGCGGATCCCCGTCGTCGCAATACGTGCGCGGAATAAACCCGTAGTTGGCGGGATAGTGCACGGCCGAATGCAAAACCCGGTCCACCATGACCCGACCGGACTCTTTGTGCAGTTCGTACTTATATTTGGAACCGCGCGGAATCTCGATGAAACTCAGAAGATCGTCAATCGGTCCAATGCGTACGCTGTGCCAGGGGCTGTGCGCCTTCCCGGCTGGTGTTTCCCAGGGTGTGAGTTCAGCAACTTCGTCGGACACACCCTACTGGCCTTCGCACGCGACCTCAAGCAACCAAAAACCGCGATTGGCGGCCAAAAAAACACCGCGTGGCGACCCGGTCCGGGCTCGGGCGGACGTCACGCGATGGAAAAGGCGCACCACGCAGACCGCAAAGCACGCAAAACGCGGGGGAACATGTGAGGCGCCCGGCTTCGTTGACTCTTTGCAATCATAACAAAGTGCGTCCAGACAACCGGACCCAACACCGCCACGCGATCTACTGGAGCGCCTGACGCACCACTGCCGCCGTGGGCCGGTAGTACGTGCCCTGACGACACCGCGTTCTACCGGTCCATTCTGAACACGGCAAGCATGAAACGCCACTTAAACGAGTTGGACGCCCTCCAACCCGCAAGAGTGCGCGCAAAACCGGGTCTCGATACATCGCGGGGGCGACAGGCGAAGGCCGGGCCATGAGAACACCTCCGTCCACGGGAGTCAGCAGCAGCACCAGGAAGAACATTATACAGACGAGACCCGAAGGCATCTTCCTACGCGGGGCGTGGTCACGTCGCATGTAAAGCACGGGCTTTAGAGGTCAGTCGTGATTCCGAAATAGAGGCCTTCAACTCTGTCGGGGTGTGAGGTTGTCTGGATGGCGGCGGCATTCAGGTTCGCCCGGAACATACTGGAATACGGGAGCCCGTTCACGTAATAATGCTCGAACCAGAATTCTGAACGGATATAGCGATAGCCGAGCATGATTTCCGCGTTGCCCACCGCAAATCCAAGTGAAAGATTGTGCTCGTAGCCGAAAAATACGCCGCGGGTCCCGTGCGCGCCCGAAAGCCAGATGAACGAAAAGGGAATAAGGTTACTCACAGATTCAAACTTGCGTCGCCCCCGCGTGTAAAAGAGATCAAATCCGTATCGCAGGGTTACGAAATCGCCAAGCGGCACTTCAAGCCGACCGATCGCCTGTGGGCCCAGTGTGCTCACATCGTCATAGACGTAGGAAGAGACTCCGTCCCCGTCACCACTAAATGTTCGAATGTGTCGCAGACCGGCGCCCGCGCCCAGACTCCAGCCATCGAAAGCGAAGAAGTAGGCCGCATTGAGTTCGTTCTCCTGCCGGCGGAGGGTACCGTATTTGCTACGGAAAGCGAGCGGGACTACACTGACGAACGCCGTATCGAAATAGGCGTCCGGGAGCGTGAAATCATAATGGGTCAGCTCAAGATCCAGGTGACCGAACCGTACACCCAACAGCAGTGGGTACCCGTAAGCCTCATTGTTCTTCAAGGACGTTACCAC
Source organism: Spirochaetales bacterium (assembly GCA_024233935.1). Taxonomy (GTDB): domain Bacteria; phylum Spirochaetota; class Leptospiria; order Leptospirales; family Leptonemataceae; genus JACKOY01. The sequence goes on from JACKOY010000002.1 coordinate 422,291, forward strand.
TTGCTCGGATAGGGCGAGGGAGATACGCGTAGTTTCGTGGATTGCCGGTCGGTAGGCGAGGCCAAAATAGGAAACGCCGACCCGCCACTGGACTTGAGAGGATTCATCCTCCGAAGCTTCCTGGGCGAGTACAGGCGTTGAAAGAGTAAGCAGTACAGCGACCAGGACCAGGCGCTTCATATGCGCTCCTTTTCCCGGATGAGGCGGCGCAACGCAACTGCAACTTCACCCTGTACATTTCGGAAGGCAACACCGACGCCTGTAGGGTCAATCCTGACGATGGCTCCGGGGACGCCGCCGCTCACACCGAGGTCGTCAATAGAAACGTCGACCGAAGCACTCAGAGACAATAGCGGGGCCCCTACAACCCCCCGAACTTTCACGGGGCAGACGTGGGACGATAAACCAACCTTGCAAACGTTTTTTATGTATTTCGTTTAGTGGCACCCTTCCGCATATCCGAAGACACGCCCGGGCAGAAGAAAAAAAGGCCAACCCTTCAAATCAGCGCCGCGTCTGGCCGGGTGCGTAAGCGCCCGGTCAGAAGGGCTCGGCGTTGCGAATCGCTTCTTCGATTTCTTTGAGCTGGGTCGAAATACGCGCATCGATGGAACCGACGTCGGTTTCGATGACACAGCCGCCGCGGTCGATGCGGGAATCTTCGTAGATGTTGACTTTGCGAAGCGATTCCATCATCTTGATGAGTTCGTCTTTGTGGGCCGTCGTGAGTTCCAGGTCGGCAAAGTTCACGCGAATGTCGACGCGGTCACGGTCTTTGATTCGTTTGAGGGCTTCGCGAATATTGTTCAGGACAACTTCTTTACGTTCGACCACTTCGTCTTTGATGACTTTGCGGGCGATCATGAGGATCATATCGACCATTTGCTTTTCGGACGCCGCGATGATCTCTTCGCGCACGTCGATGGCCTGGCCCACAATGGTTCCCAGACGGTCGATAAGCCGGCGCACCTCGGCCTGGCCCTTTTTGAAACCCACCTCGCGGCCGGCGTCGTATCCTTTTTGATAGGCCTCGTGTTCGATTTCGGCCACGCGCATTTCGGCCTCTTTGACCATGCGCTCCACTTCCAGCTTGGCGCGTTCTACAATCTGGTCGGCATTCAGGCGCGCGCCTTCGTCCTCGCGTTTGGCCTTTTCCTTGGACTCCTGAATCAGGTTGAAGGCAACCGCTTTGCCTTCTTCTTCTATTTGTTTGGCGCGCTCGTGGGCCTCATCGAGTTCTTTCTGAATCTTTTCTTCGGTCTCGTGCCGATAGCGTTCCAGCTCGGCTTCGATCTCTTCGATCGTCGGGCCATGATACTGCTCAATTACGTTGCCTTCGGCGTCGACTTCGTACTCGTCGGTTTCGTCTGCCCCCTGATACTTCTTGTATCGATCGGGCATCTCCAGTTCGATTTCGTCCGGGACAGTGGCGATTTGAGCGGGTTTGAATACGAGGTTTTGGGTGGCCATGGTTTCTCTGAGGTGCCTTGCGCGAATCAGGTATCGCACCGGTACGAAAAACTGTCCAGGAAAACAGACAGTTTTTTCAAGACCGCTATCAAAAATATTATCGGTACGAAGACCGGACGAACCGGACCACTTTTGGGGTTTCCTTGCGGGCCGGAGCAATCGCGGCTGCCCAAACGGACTTGCGCACGCCGGCGCACCGTACAAACGTTTAGCGGTCGGGTCGGCGCTTTGCCTTTTCTGAAACTACTTGCCACCGGTTGGGCCAGAGGCGAGCTGACTCTGTGAGCGACACCCGATCAATCCTGATCGAACGAACCGCCATGCCGACCGGCGGCGAAGCGATCACGCTCTGCTTTAATCGACCCGAAGCGCGCAATGCGATCAGCATGCAGATGCTCGCAGAGCTGGAAGCTGCGATTGATTTGTGCGACGACCTTTCCATTCGGGCACTGATTATTACCGGCCAGGGCCCGGCCTTTTGCGCCGGAGCCGACCTCAAGGAGCGCGCCGGCATGGCGCCCGATGTTGTCCGCAGTTTTCTGGAACGTACCGGCGCCCTCTTTCAAAGAATCGAGTCCTTGCCACTTCCGGTAATCGCGGCACTAAACGGTTCCGCGCTGGGGGGCGGCCTTGAGCTCGCACTCTGCTGCGACATGCGCATTGCCAGCGAAGAAGCCACGCTCGGTCTGACCGAAACGTCTCTGGGAATTATCCCCGGAGCCGGGGGCACCCAGCGTCTCAGCCGCGCCATCGGTCTGGAACGCGCCCGGGAAATGATCCTTTGCGCTTCCCGCATTTCAGGCCGGCAGGCCGCAGCCTGGGGTCTGGTTCTGGAAGCGGTGCCGCCCCACGCCGTTCGCGAACGAGCCCTGGGTCTGGCCCAGGCCATCGCCAAAAATGCGCCCATCGCGGTGCGGGAAGCCAAGCGGGCCATCAACGGTGGTTACGACCTCACTCTGAAAGAAGGGCTGCGCCTGGAGAGAGAGGCCTACGAAATCACGATCCCCACGCGGGATCGCACAGAGGCCCTGGCGGCTTTTCGTGAAAAACGCAGCCCGGAATTTCGCGGAGAATAGAGTGATCCTTTCAGGCAGTGAAATCAAAAAGCGAATGGGTACGGACATCAAGATTGAGCCGTACGATGAAGAGTTTCTGAACCCGAACTCCTACAATCTACGTCTGCACAACGAGCTGGTCATCTACACCAACCGACAGCTCGACATGAAAACTCCGAATCCAACCAGCCAGATCATCATTCCCGAGGACGGCTACCTTCTGGAACCGGGCCGGCTCTACCTGGGGCGCACCCTGGAATACACCGAAACCCACAATCTGGTGCCGATGCTCGAAGGACGTTCCTCGGTTGGCCGGCTGGGCATGTTCGTGCATGTGACCGCCGGTTTCGGCGATGTCGGCTTCAAAGGCTACTGGACACTTGAGATTTCAACAATTCAGCCCATTCGCATCTATCCCGGTGTCGAGATCTGCCAGATATTTTACCACACAGTGGCGGGCGAGATCGTGGAGTATCGCTCGAACAAGTACCAGAACAATGCCGGCATCCAGCCCAGCCTGCTCTACAAAGATTTCGAATAAACCAGGCGCCGGAATCTATTGACAGTTCGGCCGGCCGGACTCGGGCTTGCGCATGGCGCGCCGTATGTGGAAGGGTCGGTTTTCCCTGTACGTGCAGCTCGTTTCCGCACCGACGCTCCTTCTGGCCGTGCTACTGATGGTGCATCCGGTCTTGCTGCTTGGCCTGGCATTCGAAGGCGCCGATGTCTACAATCCCGAGCAGGCCACCGCGATTCATCTGTTCGCCCGGATAGCGGGCCTGGCCGTCTTTGTTTTGATGATCCAGGTGCTGGGAGCCCGCCAGCACCCGGGTAACAACCGGGGACTGTTTTTCTGGGTGGCCCTGCTCTTTCTGGCGTTTTCCGGCCTGATAGCGGTCGAGGCGTTCCTGGGGCAGGCCAATTACTGGATGGCTGCGCCGCTTTTGATCTGGGTCCCCGGGGCCGCTTTTTTCCTGGCCTTCGCCTCCCGCAATGTATTGGTCAGGGAATAGGCCTGCCCGCGTCATGGTCCTTGATCATGCGGCTGCGCCTGGTAGAGGACATAAGAGCAATCAAGCGTAATGATCCCGCCTCCCGGGGGCTGGACTTTCTGCTCTATCCCTGCCTGCACGCGATGTTCAACCATCGACTGATCGCCCATCCGCTCTACCGATGCCGGCTCTTTTTCCTGTCCCGATTTTTCTCCCAGCTTTCACGCTTCTTTACGGGAATTGAAATACACCCCGGAGCCACCATTGATGGGGGGTTTTTCATCGACCATGGCATGGGGGTCGTGATCGGTGAAACCGCACGCATTGGTCCGAACTGTGTGCTGTTTCAGGGCGTGACTCTGGGCGGCACCGGGAAGCAAAAAGGCAAGCGTCACCCGTCTCTGGGCGCCAATGTCCTGGTCGGGACCAACGCAACCCTGCTGGGGCCGATTGAGGTTGGAGACAACGCCAAGATTGGGGCCGAAACGGTGGTCATCAATCGGGATATACCGGCCAATTGCACCGTGGTGGGCACCCCCGGCCGTATTGTGCGTCTGAACGGTCGCCGGGTCGAGCCTCCGGAACCCCTGCCCCTGAGCGGATATCGGCAAAGTGAGAAGCAAACGGAGTCGGAATGGGAGGCGAATTACGCCGACAACCTCCTTGACGATACGGCCGGCTCCCCATAGCTTTCAAATAGCATGTTGAACTTCGTTCGCGGAAGCGCCCGGGAGCCGGGCGGCAATCTGCTCGTATTTTGTCATGTACGGGGCTTTAACCCGGTTCAACCGGGCGGGAACATCATTGTCTGCAACGTCGTGGTCAGCTACGCTTCGGCCGGCCAGAAGCACTTCCCGGTCGTTGTCTTTCCGCCGTCCAGTCTGGCCGGAGAACAAGAATTTGAAGAGCTGCTGGCCCTGAATCCGCACTACGATGTCGTGCAAATCGAAACGTTCGAAATCCCGGGCGATAGCGACGAAAACGAGTATATCAAAGAACGGCTGGATGGCTTCAACCGCTGCGTCATGGAGTACGTGGAGGTCTGCCGGGCCTCGATCCACGGTCGCGTCCAGCGCGTGCGAACCGAAGCCGGTCAACCGCTGCTGTCCGATGAAAAGTCCTCCCTGGACGCACTGGAGCAACTGCTGGAGAGCCAGGATAGGGATGGTCGCCGCATCGAATTGCGCCGCGTGCTTCGTCACATGGAGATCCACTATCCGCATTACGACGTGCGTAACCTGGAACGGGTTGTGATGTCCACGGGCTATGAAGATCCGAACGATATCAGCCGGCTCTACATCAAGAAGTTTCGCGCAATAGAACGCGAGGCCTACGAAGAGGCGGCACATCTACATGCCCGCATTCGCAGTCTCGACCCCCTGGCCGATCGATAGCGCACGGTCCGAAGATGGACACCTACCGGGATCTGTTCCAGGGGCACAACCTCTCCGGCTTTGCAACCCCACAGGCTACCCGATCTTTTTTTGAGACCGACGCTGCCAGCGACCAGAATCGCCTTCACAGAATGGCCGGTAAAACCGGACTCACTGTTTCGCGCATCGGATTCGGCACGTACCGCCTGCGACGCGGCTCCCGCGAACATTTTGATGCCCTGCGCGAAGCGCTCCTGAGCGGCGTAAACGTGATCGATACGGCGGCCCACTATGGAGATGGACAGTCGGAGTTCGTCGTGGGTCGCGTACTCAAGGAGTTGGTCGATGCAAAGCGTGTTGAGCGCGAACAAATCGTGCTCATCAGCAAGCTCGGCTATCTACAGGGGGAAGCCCTGCGCGAATACCGCAACGGGGATATAAGCTATTCGAATGTTGTGGAGCACAGCCGGACCCGCGCTCATTGCCTGAGCCCCGATTTTCTGGAAGCACAGTTTGAAAGAACCCTGCGCCGCCTGGGTGTGGAGTGTCTCGATGTGCTTTTGCTCAGCAACCCGGAACTGCTCCAGAGCCCGGAAGACGAACAAAGCATTGCGGCGAAGCTCGAACCGGCCTTCGCCTTTCTAGAAGAGTTACGCCGCCAGGGACGCATCACCGCGTACGGAATTAGCTCCAATGCCCTGACCCGCCCGGCTTCCGACTCGTCGGCCCTATCCCTCAGTGAAGACATTGTTCCCATTGCGCAGAACATGGGGGTCGTGGAGTTCCCCGCCAATCTGCTTGAAAATGACTTCCGGTTCTCGCGACTGAACGCGGGCGGCAATCTTAGCGAGTACATAAATTCCCGGGAGCTCTGGAGTCTTTCCAACCGACCGTTCTACGCTTCCCACCACGATCTGGGCCTGGTCCGGTTGACGAGACTGGTCGACCCACCTCCCGATGACGGACTCAGTCAGATGGCCGAGTTCAATCGTCTGCTCAACGCGCTGGAAGAAGTGGAAAGCCGGGTGATCGACGCGTTTGCCGACCGGCGCTTCCGCTTCGACGAACGGGCTCCGGCGCCTTCCGGCATCATACGCTGCTACCAGGATAGTTTTCTTACCGTGGAGGCTTTTCACCGTTTCCTGCCGGGCATGGTCGCCGCCGAGTTTCAAAAGACCACAAACCAGCTTCTGGTACTGGCCCGGAACGAACGCCAGCACTACACCCTGGAAGCCCTCGCCCTCAGAGCCAATGGCGCCATCTCCGCCTGGGAGGACTACATCGCCGTAAAGCACCATCGCCGCATGGAAATGGTCGAAAGCAGGCTCGCCCGGGCCGCGCCCTCTCTGGCCGACGTACCCCTGGCCGGGCAAGCCCTGCTATTTTTGCTGGGAGGCAAGGTCCCGGACACAGTGCTGGTCGGCATGCGCCGCGTCGCCTACGTACGGCAGTTGACCGGGATTCTGGCCCACGAACTGCCCCCACCGGGCGAACTCCTGCCCATGGCAACCGCCTGCGAGGACGCGATTGACGAAGCTCTGCAGGCGTCCGACGTCCAGGGGACCAGCGCAGAAACCGGCCCGGCCAGCTTCGTGCCGGAGGTCTGAGGCGGGATTATTCTTGCCAGCCGACCCACCCCGGAGGATACACCTCAAGGCTATGATTTCCGAAAAACGCATGCAGTTGCTGGATCAGTACAACAAGGCTCTGGCGCTGTACAAAGAACGCAAGTGGCAGGAAGCCCTGAACGAATTCAAGAAGGCCCTCGAGATCGACCCCGAGGACGGTCCTTCGGGCCTGTACCTGGAGCGTGCCCAGGAATATCTCAAAAATCCGCCCGGAGCGGATTGGGACGGGGTCTTCGTCATGAAGACCAAATAGATGGCCCGAAAGCGCGAAACAGGGCTGGCCGACATCACAGAGGCGGGCAGCGTATCGACAGTGCTGGGCCGCGAGACCAGCTTCCAGGGTGTGCTCGAATTCAGTCGGCCGCTTTTGATCAACGGCAGTTTTGAAGGCGAGATCATCACCGAAGGAGTGCTTCTGGTCGGCGAAGGCGCTGAGGTCCGCGCCAATATCCGGGCCGGCACCGTGGTGGTCGGCGGGCGGGTCACCGGAAACATCGAAGCACGCACCCGGCTGGAAATGTTGCGGACCGGCCAGGTGCTCGGAAACGTCAAAACTGCAAAGCTGCAAATCGCCGACGGCGTGATCTTTGACGGCAATTGCGAAATGATCGATCCTCAGCCCAGCAAAGCCTGAAACGCCTCCAGATGCGCGCGCGCGGTGCGCTCCCAGGACCAGACGCGGGTCGGAAAGCGGACGCGACGCAATCGTCCTGTACGCAAACGCCCGGCGTAGTCTAACAACGCCTCTTTCCAGGCGCCTACGCTGGTGGCCGGCAGGTAACGCGCCATTTCACCGCCAATCTCGTGAAAGCAGGGAATGTCCGAAGCGAGCGCCGGGCAGCCGTTGCACAGGGCTTCCAACAGCGAAAGACCGAAGCCTTCGTAGAGTGAAGGGATACAGAAGAAGGCCGCCCGCCGGTACAGAGCGTCGATTTGGGCATCACTGAGATTCTCAAGCACCGTGCAAGGCCAACCCCTGGATTGGTAGCCTTGCAACCGCGCGAAGAACTCCGGACTCTCCCAGCCCCGCCGACCGGCGATGACCAACGGAAGCTTCAGGCCCTCCTGCCAGGCCTGGTAGTGAGCATCTATCAGCGTGCCGTAGTTCTTGCGCGGCTCCAGAGTTGAGACCGCAAAAATGAAATTGTGCCGCGGCGTAAAACCAAGCCGCGCCTTGAGTTGTGCGGTCACAGCCGCCGGCTTTTTTTCCGCCGCCCGTTTTTCGTAGCCCAGCAGGCACAGCCCCGACTGCTCCGGAGGGTAGTCGAACTGCTTGATCATGGCCTGACGCGTCTGATCCGAGATCGAAAGGATGCGACCGGCCCGGGACACGCTCATGGACTGCACCAGACGCTGTTGGAGCCTTGCCAGGGGACGCATGGCGGCGGGAAACAAATAGAGCACCAGATCGTAATAGGTTAGCACCGTCGGAAGGCGCCGTGGCAGAAAGGGCGGCAAAACCTGCTGGGACCCCCAGAACAGGTCGATGGCGTTGCGTCGCAGGTAGAGCGGCAGACTGAGATTGAACCAGAGCCCTGCCCGGCGACTGGTCCAGCCCGAGCCCTGCACCCAGGAACAGTTCTTCAGGGCCACCACTTCGTCAAAATCCGGATGCCAGGCACGGCTGGCAAAGAGGTGAAAGTGAAAACGATCGGGCTCTGGAAAATGCAAAAGCACTCGCGAAATGACCCGCGCCACCCCGGAAAGGCTGCTGGTCAAAGGGCGTGCATCGAGCCCGATGTGATAGATGCGTCCGCTCAACGGCTCTGGGGAGGAGCGCCCCGTCGGGTCGGTCCAGGCAGGCGGGCCGGAAACAGGGACGTGGTCGAGTGCTTGTAGATCAGCGTGCGGTTCTTCTCGGTTTCCAGGAGAATGGTAAAGGTGTCATGCGCCATCACGCGACCGCGAATATGCACGCCGTTCTTGAGGTAGATGGTCAACGCCCGGCCCTTCTGAGCGGCGAAATCGAGAATGCGATCCTGCTGGGCCTGCTGCCGGGTGTGAGGCATGATCTGACTTGCAGATACAGGGCTTCGTTTACAATCACTTTTGGTCAATCGTAGCTGTGGCGGGGGCGAATATCGCGGGACCGTAAGTAGCGGAGCATCTCGTTTACCAGATGTTCCGGACCGGCGATCATGCCGTAGCTACGCAAAGACTCACGGTCGAAGCGGTTGGGCTCCCCACCTTCGATTTCGATCGCCTGGCCACCGGGTCGGCTCAGTACCAGCCCCACTCCCCCACAGATGTCCCAATCGTTTTTGGGATTCAAGCTCACGATCATGTCACAGTCCCCCGCCGCCAGCAAAGCCAGCTTGCGGGCAATCGATCCCTGGGCCACGAACTGAAAACCCATGTCCGGGTCCTCCTGGAGGGGCGCAAACAACCCCTTTCGAAACTCGCTACGACTCACGTAGATGCGTGCTCCCTTCAGGCTCCCCGTTTCCGGAAAGGCACCGATGGCACTCTCCTGAATAAGACCGTCGTCCTGCTCTTGATTGTAGCGCAGTTCCCGGAGCCCGGCGCCCTGCACGCCCAGCAACAGCCGGCCTTCGGCCGGCAGGATCACGCCACCGAGCACCGCCCGCCCGCCCCGACTGAGCCCCGCCGAGACAGAAAATTCGGGCATGCCTTCGACGAATTCGCGCGTCCCATCGATGGGGTCCACGATCCAGACATCCCGGCGCTCAAGCCTGGATCGATCGTCGGTGTTCTCTTCGGAAAGCCAGCCGGCTTCGGGATCCGCTTCGGAAAGCGCGCCGCGCAGCACTTCGTTTGCGGCCAGATCGGCGGACGTAAGCGGGCCGGCCTTGCCTTTGCTGGAAACGTCGAAGTCCCGGTCCCGAAAAAGCGGGTACACGACCCGGGCGGCCCGCAGAAGGGCCTCTTTTAGTTTTTCCTGAAGCGGCGCCAGATCGGGCTGTGGGGGTTGCAAAGAACTCAGGGTCGCTACTGTCCCTGATTGGCAGCCGGAGTTGGCGACTGGATATCCAGATCGTCGGTGATTTCCAGAAACTTCTCGCTGATAGGTCCCTGAACAAAGAGACGCGGATCGCGCTGGAACTCGTACAGGACCAGGTAGGTTTTGAACTTCACGTAGTAGGTCGTGACCGTCGCGCGTTCGTACAAAAGGGATTCGTTATTGAGTCCGTCCAGTTTGTCGTCCAGTTCGGTATAAAACCGGTTGCGCATGGAACGGGTCAGAGCGCGTAGCAGGTTTTCCTCAAGCCGCGCCTGCATGGTCTCTTCGCTGACCTGACGATTGTGAATCGCCTGCAGCACAGCACGGAACTCATCGCGCAGGCCCTCCTGTTCTCCGGCAAAGAGCGCAGGTGAGAGCAAAAACGCGCAAAAAGCGAGCATCACAGACAGTCGTTTCATTACAGAGTTCCTCGGTCCGGGCACATCAAGCGTATACTGTGCTTTGTTACGGCATTTCGGTCCACAGAATTTAGCCGACGCGCGTCAAAAAAGGGTCAGGAACCCGTTTCCCGTTCGAGCGGCGTATAGCGGGCCAGAAACGCCCGTTCGTTGCGCTCCTCATCGGAATCAAACGCGATCGCCAGCTTCTGCCCGGCCACGGTGTTCTCCACCGTGCGAATCGTGCCCGGGCCGTAGCGCGCGTGGCGCACACGTTCTCCCGCCCGATAATTCTCCGGGCGGGCTTCCTCTTTCCAGGCGATGCGCCCCATGCCGGCCGCCGCCCGCGGGGCGCCCGATCCTCTCACCGGCGGGTTCGAAAAGACTCCCGGTTCGAGCTCCTCCAGAAAACGCGACGGCAAGCGATCCTGATAAGAACCGAACACGCGGCGACGGCGACAGGCGCTCAGAAACAATTGGTCCCGCGCGCGTGTAATGCCCACGTACAGCAGGCGCCTTTCCTCTTCGGTATTGCCTTCATCAACCGAAAGGGAGTGCGGCAGGTAGCCTTCTTCAAAGCCGGTCAGAAAAACGATTGGATACTCAAGGCCTTTGGCATTGTGCAGGGTCATGAGAAAAACCCCCGGTTCGCTCGCCTCCCCTTCAACGCTCGTTTCCAGACTGACGGTTTGCAGGAACTCCGCCAGGTCCGCGCGGGCTTCCGGCCCCCGGGATGCGCGCTCCTCCTCAAAGGAACGCATGGAACCGATCAGTTCATACAGGTTGTCGATACGCCCGGGCGCGTCGGGAGACGTGTCGGCCCGAAGCATTTGCAGGTAACCGGTTCGGTCCAGAACACTTTCGGCGAGTTCCGAGGGCGCACTGCCCAGCCGGGCCGCTGCGCTCCATTCTTCGAGCAACTGCCCCAATGTTTGCACCTTTCGGTAACCGCGCAGGTTGGGCACCTGGTCGGCTGCCTCCAGGATTGAAGCCAACGGCTGGCCCTTTTGAATCGCATGATTGCGAAGTCGATCCAGCCCGACGTTTCCCAGCCCGCGGGGCGGCACGTTGATGATGCGCTCCAGGCTCAGGTCGTCGGCCGGATTCACAATCACCTGCAGGTAGGCTAACAGATCTTTGATCTCTTTGCGTTCGTAGAAACGAATATCACCCACCAGAAGATAAGGCACGCCGGCTTCCCGCAGCGCCGATTCGAACACCCGTGACTGCGCATTCGTACGATAAAACACGGCCATGTCGGCGTAGCTGTAGCCCCGGGAACGCAGACTCTGTAGACGGCTTACGACGCTTCGCGCTTCGCTTTCGTCATCGGGAAACGCCTGGTACTCCAGGTGGGCACCCTCTTCCCGGGTCGTAAAAAGAGTTTTGGCGCGGCGCTGCTCGTTATTTTTGATCACACTGTTGGCGGCCGAAAGAATGCGCGCGGTGCTGCGGTAGTTTTCTTCCAGGCGCAGAACCTTTGCCGATCCGTAATCCTTTTCAAATTCGAGAATGTTCGCAATGTTTGCGCCGCGCCAGGAGTAAATCGACTGATCGTCGTCACCGACGACCATGATGTTCTCGTGGTTGCGGGCGATCAATCTACCGAGCATGTACTGGGCATGATTCGTATCCTGATATTCATCAATCATGAAGTACTGCCATAACCTCTGGTATTTCTCCAGCACTTCGGAATTGCTCTCGAGAAGGCTCACTGTTTCGAAAAGCAGGTCGCCAAAATCAACGGCATTGATCGCACGCAGGCGCTTGATGTATTCGGGGTAGACCCGGGCAACAGCGCGGGTATAAAAGTCGTCCGCTTCACGAGCATACTCCGCTGGCCCGACCAACGCGTCCCGGGCCTGGTTGATACGATGAGCAATGGCTGCCGGACTGATTCCGTCCCCTTCAATACGCCACTCTTTGAGGATCGCCTTGAGCACGGTGTTCTGTCCGCTGGTGTCTATGACGCTGAATCCGGAACGCAGCCCGGCGGCTTCGGCATTCCGGGACAGAATGTGCAGCCCCAGGGAATGGAACGTCCGCACGAAAACCTCGCTACCCAGAGGACCCATCAGTTGCGAAAGCCGTTCTCGCATTTCCTGAGCGGCCTTGTTGGTAAAGGTTACAGCAGCGACGTTGTAGGCGCGCACATCGCGCAACCGCACCAGGTAGGCGATGCGGTGAGTGATAACCCGGGTCTTTCCCGAACCGGCGCCCGCAACGATCAAAAGCGGGCCCCGATCGTGTAGGACCGCTTCGCGCTGGACCGGATTCAGCCCTTCCAAAAGCTCGCTTTCGATGCGCTCTTTGAGTGCCTGCGGTATCATTTGATCATCTGGTCCCCGGGAACCGCCGGTTCAGCCGGGACAACTTCCGTAGTACAGACGGTCCGAACCCAGCTCCAGGCTTCCATCGTACTCATGTTCCAGCATGAACTCGGGCGCCGGAACCGGTTCGTCGTCCGGCGCCGCCCCCAGCTCCCGGAGCGTGCGCTCCGAGCGCAACAGATACAGTCGATCTCCAGAGCCGAGCTCTCGTTCGAGTGCGAGCAGAAGCCCGCTACCACCCTCGACCAGCACATCGTTCAGCCCCTCGGCCCCCAGCCGGGCGCGCAAACTCCCGGGAAATTCGGCCCCGGCCAGGTCTGGCAAATCCGCGCCGGGGCACATATATACGGCGCGGCCCCCGACCTGGTCTGTGATGCGCTCCTGCTCTTGTTCGTGCTCGGCCCGACCGGCGAATTCGGGCGGACTCAGAAAGATCCGCGCCGGTTGGTAGTCCCGTATGTCCAGCCCCGAAAAACCCATGGCGAGCAGCTCATCCAAGAAGGGGTCTTTGGTCTTCATTTCATTGCGCAAAAAAACCGTCGCAGGGCGAAAATCCAAACGGGAACCATCCAGAACCAGGGTGCCAGGCCCCACCAGGACCGCATCCAGATGCGCCCGGAGAAGCTGCCCGAAGCTTAAAGCCCCGTCACGGGACAGAGTCAGACGCCGTCCGCGCACTCCAATGTAACCATCTGCGCTTACAGCAAGCTTCAAATGAAACCGCGGGCCCTGCCCCTTGAGGCGACGCAGATAGCCCCCCAAAAACGGTCCCGCGTTAAACGAGGACGAACGACGCACCAGGCATCCGGCCTGTTCCAGCCTGGCGTGCCCACCCCGACCGGCCCCGGGATCCCGGGCATAATAAACGACCTCGCCGATGGCGGGCGTCTCCAGAATTCTCTCCGTGCAGGGCGGCGTGCGCCCCTGATGGGCGCAGGGCTCCAGGCTTACGTGGAGCACCGCGCTTCCTGGCGCCAGACCCGATGGTAGGGACTCAATGGCGACGATTTCGGCGTGGCGACCTCCGGGTGGTTCGGTTGCGCCCGCGCCCAGTTGCTTCCCACTCTCACGGTCCACAACAACACAGGCTACCGGAGGATTGGGGGCGGTGCGCCCCATGGCGATCAGGCTCTGATGGCCGAGCGCCCGGCGCAGTTGCGCTTCAGGCGCGACCACGACGGAACTGCTCGTAGATCTGAACCATGGGTGAGGCGATGAAGATCGAACTGTACGTGCCGATCACAATTCCGAAACCCAGCACCAGGGCAAATTCACGCAGGGACTCCACGCCGCCAATCAGAAGCGCAAGCACAGAAAGGAAAGTCAGAATCGAAGTGATGATTGTGCGAGAAAGCGTTTGCGTAATTGCCAGATCCACCGTGGCGCCCAGCGTTGCCTGCTGCCGGTCCTGCACATTCTCGCGGATACGATCGAAAATCACAATCGTATCGTTGATAGAGTAACCGATGATTGTCAACACGGCGGCAACCAGCGGGATGTTCGGCTCCAGTTGAAAGACGCCTATAAACCCGATCGTCATCAAAACATCGTGCAGGAGAGCGAGCGAAGCGCCCAGAGCAAACGGGAAGTCAAAGCGAAACGTCAGATAAAGACCAATTACGACAATAGTGCCCAGAAGCAGATTGCGGGCAGTGTCCGAAAGATTCTCACCGTAGCTGGCGGCGATGGTCTCCCTTGCCACCACGCTGCTTGCGTCAATGCCCAATTCCGGTAGCAGGCGCGCTTCGATGTAATCGGCGACCGTCGAACTCAGACGCAGGGCCGGCGGCACCGGCTGGCCTTCACGTTCCAGGCGCCGTACCTCTGCCAGACGTTCCCGCTCACTCTGTTCGACAATCGCCGCGTATTGATCCCTTTCTACGGGTCCCAGTTCCAGGTCGTAGGTGTTGGCGCGAACGTCGGTCTGACGAATCTGGAAATTCTCCAGTCCCGCCGCGTGCGCGGCTGCATCCAGTTCGTTGTGCCCTTGCCCGGAAGGCATCACCAGAGAAAGACGCACACCCCCGTCGAATGTGATCGAAGGCCGAAAGCCGCCGTGCACAACGAAGGTGGCGATCAGAAGCCCGGTGATTACAATCGCCGACAGGGCCAGAAAGAAATAACGGTACTTTGAGAAACTCATGCGGCCCTCTTCCGGCGCTCAAATCCCCAGCCTATCGAAAGCTTACGAACATTCACCAGATAGGTAAACCAGTCAAAGAGCAGATGAGATATGAACAATGACGTGAACATGGAGCTGACCAGACCAAAGAACAGGGTGATGGCGAAGCCCATGATCGGGCCGTCCTTGGGTATGTAGAGAATGACTGCGGCGATAAGAGTCGTAACGTTGGCGTCCAGGATAGTCCAGAACGAGGCCGCAAAGCCGCTTTCAATCGAAACCGTGGGTGATTTGCCGGCCCGTAAATCCTCTTTAATCTTTTCGAAGATGATGACATTCGCGTCGACGGCCATGCCCACCGTGAGGATAACCCCGGCAAAACCCGGCAGGGTCAGCGTGAACTCCAACAGACTCATGATGGCCGCCATAATCAAAAGGTTCAGGAGCAGCGCGACCACGGCCACAAAACCGGTCAGCCGGTAGTAGCCGATCATAAACAGAATCACGACCACAAAACCCAGAGCAATCGAAATGACGCCTTTGATAATCGACTCCTGACCGAGGCTGGGTCCCACGTAGGAGACACTCAGCACAACAAGATCCAGAGGCAGGGCTCCTTCCCGTATTACGTTGGCCAGTTCAGTCGCTTCCTGGTTTGTAAATTCACCGGTAATCTGCCCACTGCCGCCGCAAATGGCGCCCTGGATCGTCGGATAACTGACAACCCGGTCGCCCCAGACGATCGCAAGCCGTTGCCCGATCGACTCCGAGCTGATGGCGCAGAACCGCTCGGCGCCGGCCTCGGTCAGTCCGAAGTGTACCTCGTACCAGGCGCTCTGCCCGACGCTCGCGCCGGCGTTACGCATGTCGTCGCCGTCCAGAATCGGCGGGCCCAGCACCAGAAACTCCCGCGGCAAAACCCGCGAACCCGGGTCATCGGGTGCCCGACGCCAGGAAAGAAACAAGCGGCCTTCCGCTTCTGTAATGCCGCTTCGTTCCCGCACCACCTTGAGTATGTCTTCTATATCACGCGGATCAACGCGTCCTTCCGAACGCGCATACAATCGGTAAATCTCCTGCATGGCGCCGCGGTTGGCGTCCTCTTGATTGACACGCGCCGTGGCTTCGCTGTTGACGAGCCGGTATTCCACACGCACGGTATCGCGAATTTTTGAAAGCACACCGGTGGAGTTCGCAACGCCGGGCATATCCAGGCTGATGCTGTAGCTGTCTTCCTGGACGCGCATTTCGTTTTCTGTGAGATTTTGCGCGCTGAGCCGTTTGTCGATGACGCTTCGGGCCTGGCCGAGCAATTCCCGCTTCTTATCTTCCGTGAGGGCAAGCTCGCTTTGAATGAATTGAATACGACCGCGCGTTTCTTCGCGTTCCTCTTCGCTCGACGCAGGCAGACTGAGCTGAGTCCGCAGTCTTTCCAGCTCCGGCCGGTACTTTTCTTCCAGCCGGGCGAGGTAGTGCTCGAAATCGGCCTGAAAGATGACGCGCATTCCACCCTGCAGGTCGAGGCCCAGTTTCACACGCAGATTCTTGTAATCGCGCCCGTTGAGAAATCCGAAGAAACGCTCAATCGGATGCGGCGCCAGGCCTGTGTGTTGATCGTCAATGACTTCGGGATAGGCCTGGACCAGTTCATTGACGCGCGCCGAGGTTATGAAACGTCCGGTCAGCACACATCGGTGCGTCTCCGGAATGTTCCCGGCGGCTTCCGGTACGCAGGTGCGTCGGGGGAAGAAGTAGCGCAGGCCGTTTTCCCGGTCCGAAAGAAAGTCACGCACAAACTCGGCCGGGATGGGTTCGCGCGTGCCGTCCTCCAGACGGCGTTCGGTCTTAAAGGCAATGATAAGATCTTCTTCCAGCACGTTGGGCGCAAACACGAGCGCCGAAAGAAAGATGACGAGGAACGCCAGGCCAGTGCGGGCCAGTAGAGTTTGAAACTGAGACATAGTTATTATACCATCCGCCGCGGGCCGGCCCGAAGACGATAGATCACGAAAATCACAATCAGGGCGACGACCAAAAAGGCGTTCACCGCATAGGTATTGTCCGTCAATTGGCGAATCCAGTCGAACCAGAGGTCCACAATTGATGGTCCTTCCGGTTCCGCGGGTTCGGTCTCTTCCGGCTCCGTCGTGACGCCGACCTGATCCTGGTCCTCACGATGGGGCGGGTCGGCCAGAATCGGTTCAAAACCGGGTAGAATGCCGGATTCGAGATCGGGCAATTCGTTTATCATGCCGCCTTCTGCCGGGCTGCCAGGGCGCTCGGGCTCGGCTGCCGGTCTGGCCGGCGGAATGTTCTCGCGGGGAAGCACTTCCTGGGGTCGCGGCCGCTCCGGTGCGGGCGCCGGGGTGGGCTCAGGAGTCGGCGCGGGTTGTTCGCGCGGAGCCGGCTCCTGGCGCGGCTGCTCCGGCTCCACCGGGGTTTCCACCGGGGCGGGCTCAGCGGGAGCGGGAGCCGGCTCCTCCTCCTGGGCGAACATTGCAGTCCCCGCGAGAAAAAGGCAGGCCGGAATCGAAAGGCATCGGATTAGACGCTGGAAACGTAAAGACATCGCGTACGATCGAACTACTTCTTCGCCTCTCCGGTTTTGTCTTTGCTGGACGATCGGACTCCGCTTACGGCGGAACGCAGCATCTCAATGCGCGTTCCGTCCCCCACATTGATCACGATCGTTTCTTCTTTTACGGAGGCAACTGTTCCGAGCATTCCGCTGGTTGTCAGGATCGGATCGCCCTTCTTCAGCTGGGACAGCATTTCCTTCTTGCGTTTCTCTTCTTTGCGTTGTGGTCGCAGTACGAAGAGCCACATGAAAATCGCCATCGCACCAATCATGATGAACATGAAGGTGTTACCACCAAAGGGGCCGCCCTCGCCCTCCGGACGGATCCCCGGCTCCGCATCCGGACTGGAGGGAGCAATCGTCGTGCTCTCCGAAGATGCCGATTGTTGGGCCAGATAGCGCAGCCAGTTTGTCTCCCAGGTCATGAAGGCAGATGTGTCAACCGCCCGTTGGCTGACAAGAACAAAGAGGGATTATGCCGTATTGGGCCGGTCGATAGCGTTGCAGCGCCTAGCGCACCCAGGCCGCGACGCTTCGCGCGCCTTCACCGGCCTTGAGCTGGTTCAGGCAGGTCCCGGCCGATTCGGCAAGATCCGGGCCCCGCAACATTGAGAAGAGCAGCGCCGCGTTCATGGCCACGGTCTGATTTTCGACTGCCTGGCCCCGGCCCTCCAGCACGGCCCGGGTCCGCATCAGAGCGTCGGCGCGATCTTGAACCCTGAGCCCGGCAGCCGGCAGGGGCTCGAAGCCGAAGTCAGCGGGCGTCAGCTCGCCTTCATCCACGAGGCGGCCGTTTTCAATACGCAGGAAGTGTGTCGTCTTCTCGGGGCTCACTTCATCGAGTCCCTCTTCGGAATGCACCACGTAGGCGCCCTTTCGGCGCAGGCCCGCCAGGGCCCGGGCAACCGGTTCCATAAAAGCGCGATCAAAGACACCCACCACCTGGTAAGAAATGGGCGCCGGATTGGTCAGCGGCCCCAACAGATTAAAGACCGTGCGAACGCCCAGGGCACGGCGTATCGGTGCGGCATGCTTCATGGCCGGATGCCATTGGGGCGCAAACAGGAAGCACAGGCCGGTGCGTTCGAGTTGTTCGGCCACCTCGGCGTGTTCCATGTTCAGGGGCATGCCAAGCTCCTCAAATACGTCGGCCGAACCGGTCGTGCTCGAAACGGCCCGGTTGCCGTGTTTGGCGACCCGCAGCCCCAAAGACGAAAGTATTACGGCGCTCAGGGTGGATATGTTGAGGCTTCCGGCGCCGTCGCCACCCGTCCCGCAGGTGTCGCAGAGGTCCTCGGTACGGTCTCCCGGCCACTTGACGGCCGCGTGGCGCATGGCGCGGGCAAAGGCTTCGATTTCCGTAGCTGTTTCGCCTTTGATGGCCAGTGCTGTAAGAATGGCCGCCGTGCGCGCTTCGCCCGCCTGGCCGGTCATGATCGATGTCATCGCCTGAGTGGCTTCCTCCGCGCTCAGATCGCTCTGAGCGAAGAGTTTTACAATGATATCCTGAAGCATGGTCCCCTCACGAAGTGGAGGACGACATTGGGACCTTTCCGTACGGAGGCAACAATAACTTGTAGTTTGTGAACAGGTAACGGAGCCCGGAGATGATTGTGACGATCGTCGTGACCAGCATAAAGTAATACGGCAGGAAACTGGCAAGGGCGTAAGCCACGCTGTGATCGCGCGAACCGTTTATAAAGAGACCCAGGTTGTAGGCCGCCGTGTCCCAGGCGTACATTCCGACGTCCCGACCGGCGTAGTAGAAGGCGTTGATCTCCTGGCGTTCTCGCAGGGAAACAATTAAGAAGCTTACAATAATAACGCTGATCGCAAGCATCTGAAAAGCGGTCTTGACCTTTCCGAACACAGAAGTGCGCAGGCTCTGTCCTTTGCGAATGGCAAGCCAGCGCAAGAACGTGATGAACATATCACGTCCAATCACACAGGCCACCATCCACATCTCGATTTGTGCCGAGAGCAAAAGAAACGTCACAAAGGCCCCAATCACGAGAGCCTTGTCCGCCAGCGGGTCGAGAAATTTTCCCAGTTCCGTTTCCTGGCGATACTTACGGGCAATATATCCATCCACCAGATCTGTAATGGAAGCGGCCGCAAACAGGAAGAACGCAATCCAGCGGCTGTAGATGTCAGGCTGAGCCAGCAGGTAGATAAAGAACGGGACCGAAGCAAGCCGCAGGGCCGTCAGCACGTTTGGTAAGTTCCATACAATCTTCAACCCTGGGCTCCTGAACTGGCAGACTGATGCGATTCAGCCCTATCCGTGACCGATTCCACAATGCGCCCCGTCATATCATACTCGAAAAAGCCCGTAATTTCTACGGTACAAACCTCCCCGGCCTTCAGC
This sequence comes from Spirochaetales bacterium, assembly GCA_024233935.1. Taxonomy (GTDB): domain Bacteria; phylum Spirochaetota; class Leptospiria; order Leptospirales; family Leptonemataceae; genus JACKOY01. The sequence goes on from JACKOY010000002.1 coordinate 441,567, forward strand.
CCGGGAGCGGCTGCATCGAGATACACCAATTCGTCCACCTCGGGCGCATCCTGAGCGCGGCGCACGATTGGCGCGCCTTCGGAGCTTTCGATCATCGCCTGAAACTGTCGGCCCACGCGCTCCAGATGGAGTTCATGAAGCACTTCGAGGTGCGCTTCCCGCACTGCATTCAGTCGGGCAGCTTTTTCCTCGCGCGGGATTGGATCGCCCCGGGCGAACCCAGGTGTGTCCTCTTCCTGGCTGTAGGCAAAGAGCGCCAGTTTTTCCGGCCGCACCTCGCGCACGAAGTCAATAACGGTCGCCACGTCGGAGTCCTCTTCGCCCGGGAAACCCAGAAGCAGGGAGGTTCGCACCTCCAGCTCCGGTCGCAGCGAACGCACACTCCCAAATAGGTCCACGAACTGCGCGTAGCTGCCGGATCGTCGCATGGCGCGCAGTACACGATCGGAAGCGTGCTGCACCGGGCTTTCGAGATACGGCACGACCCGGTCCAGGCCACGTTCGACAATGCCGCGCCAGATCTGAAGGGTGCGGGCATCGGGATACAGATACAAAAGCCGAATCCAGGTCAGCTCCGGAACCTGATGCAGCTCCGACAGAAGCGTCAGCAGATTTTCGACCTTGCCCCCGTAACGATTGGTGTCCTGACTCACGAGATCGATTTCCCGCACACCGTCCGCCACGAGTTTGCGCACTTCTTCCAGAATCTCCACGGACGGAATGTCGCGAAAAGCCCCCCGAAAAGTCGGAATGGCGCAAAAGGCGCAGCCGCGGTTGCATCCCTCGCTGATCTTGACCGGCGCCGCGGTCTGGCCCACCCGCAGAAATTCGCCAAAGCCTGCAAGCGCCACCGCTTCCGGTGCGCCAAAATGCTGGCTCAGCAGCTCCCCGGCCAGTTGATAGCGGCCGGTCCCAAAGGCAAAATCAACTTCGGGCAGCTCATCTTCGAGAACCCCCGCGTAGCGCTCGGCAAAGCAACCCACCAGAACAAGCTTCTGGCGTGGCCGCGATCGTTTCAGGCCGGCCGAGGAGAGTACGGTCTCGATGGTTTCCGCGCGCGCACTCTCCACAAAGGCGCAGGAATTGATCAGATGAAAGTCCGCGTCTTCAGCCACCGGCACCGGGCGATATCCGGCCCGCAGGAGGCTTCGCTCCATCTGTCGACTATCGGCCTGGTTTTTGGGACAACCGAGGGTTGTGATGAAATACGAATTCACATTCAAATACCAGGCAATGCATGCAGGCTGGCGCGGGCCGACAATTGGTCCAATCAAAAAAAGGGCCCATGCATGAAAGCGTTGTTAGCAGGGGCAGGCCGCTAAGAACAACAACCTGCGCCACTACCTATGCAGAGCCGCGAGGGCGGCGGTCAGTACTGAACTTCCACCGCTTCCTGCACGTTGCTCTGGGTGGGGTCCAGCGGATCGGGCACGCGTCGGTATACGATCTTCACGATCTTACCCGGAGGTCCCGCGAGGCGCGCCGGCACTCCTTCACGAATGATGCGCACACCGCCGCCGTTGCCGACCTTGATTTCAAGACGGTTGCGCGCTTCGAGAGTCAGGGTCTCGCCGGCGTGCTGGAAGCGGCCGGTAAAATAGGTGCCGTCCTGGTACCAGTCGATGTACGACTCACCCACAAATTCGAGCGTCACCTGGATCTCCTGAGCACGGGTAGCCGGGGTCGTAATCTCGTTGGTCTCCGGAGTGGGACCGACGCCCGCGGCCAGCAGCGTTTCAAAATCGACCCGGGCCGAATAATCTTCCAGAACTCCAGGAGTGATGCGGATTTCACGCCGTAGTGCCTCCATGGATTCGATCGACCGGTCTATCGTTACGGTCTCGCCGGGACGGGCCGTAAAAGAGTAATTGTACTTTTCATCAATGCGCATGTGGAATTCGCCCACGGCCGGGTCGCCAGGCTGAACGCGCGCCAGGCACAGTTTGATGATGTAATCGTCGGCCCGGAAACGCACCGTATTTGTCAGCGACAGGTTTTCACTTCGAGCAGGCGAGTTTTCCTGGGGCAGGTTGATGGGCATCACGGTCCGATCTTCGCAATAAGCTTCGGCGGTCTGGCCATCGTCCCCGCCCGATCCGAAGTCCCAGGAAATCTGCGCGAGGCCATAGATCAAAGCCGAGAGCACGGCAATGCCCACGAGAGCAAAAATGGCGTTTCGGGGGATCGTCGGCAGCCGAAACTCGACCCGACGCCGGGGGTTGATGAGTTCTTTGAGAGGCGCCTGGCTCTGATCGATTTTCTGCCCGCGGTAAAGGTTCAGAAGATGATCGGTGTCCAGATTCAGGTATTCGGAATAGTTCCGCAAAAAGCCGAGCGCATAGGTTTCGCCTGGGAATTGGCTGAAGTCCTCTACTTCCAGCGCCTCAATGTAGCGCGGCGTCATATTGGTTTCGCGCGCGACCTCTTTGACTGTAAGCTTTTTGGCTTCGCGTGCTTCGCGCAATATCGCGCCAACTCGTTTTGAAAGTACCATAAATCTCTCTGGATTAATCCGTGGGCAGGCCCCGGCTTACTCGGCATCCTCGCGCACGAAGGGATTCGGAACCACGCGCACATTATCGGGCGGGCTGTACTGAAACAGGCGACCTTCGAGCTGCGGGTTCACGCGAATATTAGAAAACACAACGCTGGTCTTCTTCCCGTATCCGTCGTCGGCTTCGGCCCGGTGTATCATGTAAGTCTCCGCGTCCACATAGAGCACGATCTTCTGGTAGCCGCCGGTGCGTTCCCGTTGATCAAGGTCCAGAACGAAGTAACGACCGCCGAATTCCGCACGCGGCTGAGCGGTGCCCAAAAAGCGGTAGTGGTATTTGTCAAACAGGCGACTGACACCGGGTCCCGGGTCTTCGCTGAAGATGGGACGCTGACTTTCGTTTTCGGTATTCAATGTCAAAGATTGCTGACCAACGATATTGGCGCGACGAATGTAATACCACATGATTTCGCCATCGGACACGATCAGGTTGCCCGCCGGTTGACTGAATTCGTAGCGCAGGCGGCCGGGTTTCTGATAGTAGAGCGTACCGCTCATACTCGAAGAGCGATTGCCCTCGACGGTCGTAATACGGAAGTCGGCGGCGAAGGTCTGCAGGTCGGCGAAGCGGGCCTCGACCGATTCGCGCAGTCTTTGGGGCGAATTCCAGTTGTGATCGGGCGGATCCGCCTGCAACACACCAACCACCGGCAGGGCCAGCGCCAGGCCAACCAGGAACGGGGCAAGGTGAGTTTTTCGGGTGATCAAATTCATTTTGCCTGAGCACAAAGCGGCAATCCGGTGCCTCAGACCCTACCAGGACCGGTCTTATGCCGCATAGCCGACCCTGGTACTGCCCCGAAAGACCGATGCCGGGTCAAGACCTTTTCACAATTTCCCTGGGCTTGTTGCCGATGGCGGGCCCGAGGTATCCCTTTTGCTCCAGAAGCTCGATAATGTTGGCCGCCCGGTTGTAACCGATGCGCAACCGCCGCTGCAGATAGGACGTCGAGGTCTTTCCGGACTCCAGAATGACCTGCCAGGCCTGTTCGAAAAGCTCCGGATCGACTTCGCCCTGGTCGTCCAGGGAGTCGTTCGACTCCTCTTCGAGGTCCACGTAGGCCGGCTCACCGAAACGACGTGATCGCTGCACGATGCTTTCGATTTCTTCTTCCGTGATCAGCGGCGCCTGAATGCGGGAAAGGCCGGTAGCCGTTGGCGATTTGTACAACAAATCGCCCCGGCCGAGCAGGGTTTCGGCGCCGTTGGCGTCCAAAATCGTGCGGCTGTCGGTCTTCTGCGCCACGTGAAAGGCGATGCGCGCGGGGCAGTTCGCCTTAATCAGCGCGGTGATGACATCGACCGAAGGCCTCTGGGTTGCCATAACCACGTGAATGCCGACCGCCCGCGCCTTCTGCGTGAGTCGTATGATCGAATCTTCCACGTCTTTGGCGGCGACCATCATCAGGTCCGAAAGTTCGTCAATGACGACGACGATGTAGGGCATGTGGCTCAGGTCGGCCCGACCCAGGGTGCCGGCTTTCAGGCGTTCGTTATAAGAACGAATATCCCGACAACGCAGGCGCGAAAGGATCGTGTAGCGGCGTTCCATTTCGGCAACTATCCAGTTGAGTGCTTTGGAGGCCAGGCGCACATCGGTGATGACCGGCATGATCAGGTGCGGAATACCCTCGAAGAGCTTCAGCTCGACCATTTTGGGATCAATCATGATAAAGCGCACGTCTTCGGGCGAGCGGCTGAAAAGCAGCGAGGCGATCACCGCGTTGAGATATACGGACTTACCCGAACCGGTAGCCCCCGCGATCAAGAGGTGTGGCAGGCGTGTCAGATCGACATGCACCCTTTCACCTGCAATGTTCTTGCCCAGAACGATGGCCAGGTCGCGTCCGGGGTCGCGTTCGTTGCGCAAAAGATCGCGCAGCACCACCTGCTCGCGCTGGCGGTTTGGCAGCTCAATGCCCACCGTCGACTTGCCCGGAATGGGAGCAATGATGCGAACCGAGGGTGCTTCCAGGTTCATTTTGATCTCGTCCTGAATGCCGAGAATCTTGGATACCTTCACGCCCGGTTCCAGTTTCACTTCATAAAGCGTGATAATCGGACCGCGTTGAGTGCGCACCACCCGTCCCTGGATGCCGTAGTCCTGCATGACCTGCTCCAGGCGCCGTTTGGTCTGTTCTATGTCCTGGCTGATGTCGGCGACGGGGGCGTGCTCACCCGGCTGTAGAACGTCCAGGGGGATACTGTAGCGACGACCACGGCCTTCAAAGTCAGGAACGGCACTCAAGGGCAATTCGTCGGATTCTTCGCTCAGAACACGCCGCGGAGCCACGCTGCGTTCTTCGACGGGCGCCGGGCAGGCCGGCATTGCCTGCCCGCTGAAACCGGTATCGGCGAGGCTATCGTGCTCTTCCGGGTCTGCCGCCTCTTCGCTTGCGGGGTCGGATTCGTAGTCATACTCGGAGCTCTGGCTACGACCGACGGCTTCAAGGGCCATTTCGGGCTCAAAGGGATCGGCCGCGACATCGGCGGACTCGTATTGCTCTTCATCAATCGATGGCGTAACGGGCTCGTCCCGGCGCCGCGCCGGACCACCGAAATCGGCCTCGTCGGTCCAGCGCGTGAGTCGCTCGCTCTGTCCCGGCCGCGGTTTTTCAAGCACCGAAAGGTCAATGTCACGCATCAGGCGTTCGCTCTGGTCAGCCTGGTAGACGCCAGGAACCGGGCTTGAGGACACACGGCGACGCCGTTCGATGGCGCGACCGGAACTGGCCGGAAGCACGCTGCGAAAGTGAAAACGACTTTCATCGTCGTTAAAATAGCCCTCGAAGCTTTCGCGTGAAACAGCTGCGGGTGTTGCCCGGGTCCGCAGCTCATTGGACCGTGGGGCGCTGCGCCGGTCTTCCGGCGGACGCAGCGCGGCCAGAGCTTCTTCCAGCCGGCGGGCGCGTCCGGCCAGTTGTTGGTTCTTCTGATTCCATTCGTTTGAAGCGGCGACCCCGGTTTCCGGCGGCGGCTGCGGTGTTTCCACTGCCTCGTCTTTGGTAGGTCCGGCGGGCTTCTCGTCAGCGGTCCGGTCTTCGACCACGACTCTTTCCAGCCAGGGGCGCACCGAAGCCACCTCGGCCCGCATAAACTCACGCCGATCCGGCGTCTTTTGCGCGACCGGCGGGGGCGCCGGCCTCGGCGTCTCTGCCCGCGGAGCCGGTTCGTACATGTTTTTAGAAAACAATTCCCCGTAGGCGCCCAGAAAGCCCGCCAGCTGGTCCCGCAGGCGGTGCAGGAAGACCGGAACCGGTATCCGGATCGCGAGGAACACGCCGGTTATGAGAATGCCGAGCGATAGAATCACCGAGCCATACGCGCCGAAGAGCATTTGAAAGGCGCCGCCGGCCTGGGATCCCAGCATGCCGCCCGCGCTCCGGGATGGCTGGCCGGCCTCGCCGTTTAAAAGCGCACCCAGAAGCGAGGTGCCGATCATGACAGTCACGACCGCGACCACCCGGGAGAGCGGATCGGTGAAGCCGCCGCGATAGATTGTCAAAAGACCGAGCACGAACAGGTACGGCCCCAGCAGGAAGGCCGAATTCCCGAACATATAGAGCAAAAACTCCGAACAGTAGTGCCCGACAGTTCCGATCAGATTGTCACCAGGCACCGGGGTCCCGGCGGCCAGCTGGCTGCGCAGGGACATCAGAGCGATAAACGTCAGAATTCCGACGAGAATCAGGATCGTTCCAAAGAGTTCCGTAACACCGGATTTTTTCATGGGTCGCGGAGACTCCGGCGGTGTCCCCGGCTGGCTTTTTCCCGTCACTTCGTCCATACGGTTCATTATCGGAGCGCCGTCCGGGTCCGACCGGAATTTCTGAAAACCGGCGAAAAGGGTTGTCGATTGGTCCAGAAAGCCCTGCCCTGTTCCTCTCTCTGGCATGGCGGGCCGGCAATTCGGGTCCGCCGGTGTCGAAAACGCGGAGCAGTGCATGCAGAAGGCGACTCTGGACTTTCTAAAAAAGTTGAAACGCAACAACAACCGGGACTGGTTCGGGGACCATCGGGCCGAATACGATGCGGCGCTGGCCGACCTCCACGAGACTGTCGATCAAATCATTGTCGCGACCGCCCGCTTCGACTCCAGCATCAAAAAGAGCCTGAAAGCAAAGGACTGTGTATTTCGCATCTACCGGGACGTGCGTTTTTCTAAAGAAAAGAGCCCCTACAAACCCCACTTCGGCGCGCTGATCGGCCCGGAAGGGCGCAAGGGCATGTTGCGGGCCGGCTACTACTTCCATGTAGAACCGGGGGGTCGCTCCATGCTGGGTGGCGGCCTGCACCAGCCGCCCGGACCAACCATACAAAAGATTCGTGAGGCCATCTCCCGGAACGGCCAGGCAATGCGTAAGATTATCGAAGAAAAGAAATTTCGGGACACCTTCGGCGAGCTCGATGGCGAAAGCCTCAAAAGCGCCCCCCGGGGCTTCTCGGCCGACCACCCGGAAATCGAACTGCTGCGTCTGAAGAGTTTCACAGCCATCCAGAAGGTGCCCGACGAAGTGATGCTGGACCCAAAGCTGCCCGACCGGGCGGCAACAGTGTTTCGTGTGTTATTCCCTTTAAACGTGTTTTTGGACCGCGCCGTCCTCGCGAAGTAAACGCGCGAATTTTGAAGTAGGTCAGAGAGGCTGCATCGTCCGCTCGCACCGGCGCGCAAACAATTACGTAGCATTAAGAATCCTGCTTGCCCTCCGTCGCAGTTCGCAGAGAATCCAGTCAGCAGGAGATTAGCCCAATGGACGAACGAAGAAAATACCCGCGCCTGAGCTCCAATTTCAGCCTGAAAGTGCAGCCGTCGCCCCATGGAGAAGGCACCGGAGAGAACGTCAGCCAGCACGGCATGTTCTTCTTTCACGATGGCCCGCTTGCCATCGGAAGCCTGCTCGACCTGTCCGTTCGACTGCCCGGCATGGCTGGCTCCATAGATGTGAAAGGCAAAGTGGTGCGTTGCGAGGCGCCGACCTCCGGTCAGCGCCACGGAATCGCGGTCGCTTTCGTCAACGTCGATCCCGACACCGACAAAAGCCTGACCGAAATGCTGAACGCGCTTTAACCGCCGGACTGGTACTTGAAGCTGACGCTGACCCGCGCCCGGTAGGCCACGACTTTACCGTCCTCAAGTTTGAGGTCGAGGTCTTTGATTTCCGCAATTCGCAGGTCCTTGAGGGATTTTCCGGCCGTTTCGATGGCGTGTTTGGCCGCTTCTTCCCATGAATTCTTACTGGTTCCTACGATTTCTATAACTTTGTAAACGGCATCGTCCATAGACTGGCTCCTCTGCGCCGCGAATGCTCTCCCGGTCGCCCAGGGACACTGACCGGCCCCTGGGATCTGTCAACGAAAGGCCAAAAAAAGCGAGGCTCAAGCGCGGGTCATGACACGGCTTCCCACTCGTAGCCAACCCGGGGAAAGTGAACGTACAGGGCACCCAGTTCGCGGTCCGTGCGCTCGATGACGATTTCATTGTCATCGAGCTCGCGCAGAACTCCCACCGAAGGCGATCGACCATAGTCGGCTGGCTGTACGCCAATCCGGGTGCCCACGGCCGGATCCTGAGCAGAAGAATCGACCGGTCGGTCCTCGGGCGCTGCCATTACAACCGCCAGGCAATGGTCCGGCGGAGCCGAGCGCGGGGCGTTGCTTTCGGACAGCGCCTTAAGTCGGTCCATCCAATCACGCACGTTCGCAAAACCGTCGAGTTGTAGAGCCGCACTGTAAAACTGACGGATGTACCAGAGCGGCGCGAGGACCGAAAAATCCGCGAGACCGGGTTCTTTGCCCGAAAGGAACGCGCCCGCCGCCAGTTCCTGGTCCAGACTCCGGAGCCAGGCCTGCAGGGATGCCGCCGCGGCCCGGGGTTGGAACTGAACCCCGCGTGATTCGCGCATCAGTTCTGCGCGATCTTTCTGGAGCGCAGCCAGTTGTTCGCGGCCCAGGATTTTCAGCATGGTTCGCACGCCACCGGGCTGAAACACCAGGGCGTTGGCACAGGCGAAAAGCGCCGTGCCGGCATAACTCTCAGCCAACCGGCTGAGCGTGGGCGAAGGGGCCAGAAACGATGGCGAGGCTTTGATGGCCTCGAGTCGCGCCGCGATCAGACTCGTGTCACAATAGAAGTGACGGCCTTGCTGGAGCACCGGTATGCGTCGATATCCGCCCACCAGGCGTTCCAGTTCCGGTCTGGGAAGCACCATCGGTTGTTCGATCGAGGTCCAGGGCAGGCGCTTCTGGGCCAGGATCAAACGCGCCTTTTCCGAAAAGGGCGAAAGCGCGTAGTGGTGCAAAATGAGTCCGGGTTCTTGTTCGCTCATGGTGCGTTGCCGCCGCTCAGGGCGACGGCGGGGGGCGCCGACGCGTTTTTCAGGCCGAGTTCCATGCGCTGCCGATCCTTCCGCGAAAGCAAATAGACAAACGGCAGTAGCGGGGCGTGGTATTCTTCCCTGTAAAGCAACTCTCGATCGGGAAGCACCTCAAACAAGTCGACCGCGTTCCACTGATGGGATTGTGGGACCCGGCTTGCAAAAGTGAGCTCACGCTGCGCGGTTTCGATTGTAATGGCTTCGAACAGGTAGTAGGCGGATACAAATCCGAAAAAACGCAGAATCGACATCGACCACGCTGCGTTTCCGGAGTGTCGATAGAGCCCGCCCAGGGCCAGCGGACTCCAGCGCAGGCGCACCACCAGAATCTGCTTGCGGGTAACAGCCAGAGCCTTCGTGAAATCCAGATATCCGGCCGGCGCCTGAACGCCCGTATTCGATATGCGAAGCAGGTGGTCCGGAAGTCGTCGCAAGATCAAGATAACCAGAACAAACGCCGTTATCGGCGCGGCATTGCCGGCGACCAGAGCTGCGGCGCCTTCGGACAGCCAGCCATAGTAACGATTCAACTCCAGAAACGGGAGGCGCGCCGCATGTACCAAAGCGACCGCAGGCACGAAGGCCACAAGCAATCGGGCCAGGCCAGGCCATTCGGCCAGGTTTCTGGCAAAAATTGTACTCGGGGACGAAGTAGCCTCCCGCGGCGAACCCTGCATCGTCTGTAACCCACGCCGTGACGGCCTTTCCGAAAAGCACAATTTTTTTGATCGTTTGAGGCGCGCGACCGGTTGCCTTCACGTGGGAACTGGCGCGCCACAAGACCTGAATGGCGGCCCCTCGGAGATTGCCAACCCGGGACAGCTTGAGCACGCAGATCGTCGTTCCCCGGCACGATCGCTCGAAAATCTTACATTCCCAAAACATCCAAACAGGGCAAGTCGTTGCACGGTCGGCAGTCCGGAGGAACGGTGTCCCCAAAACAGGAGAACCACCTATGCAAAGAAAACGGATCAAAACTTCCCTTCCGCTGGTCGGTCTGAGCGTGTTACTTGCTTTCGGCTATTGCGGCGATGGATCGGAAGAAAACGCCGGCAACGAAGCGAATCAAACAACACCGGCTGTCGCTCTGACCGGAACTCCGGCCCAGAACATGATCACGGTGATGGAAATGGGCGTAAATGCGCTTCGCAACAATTCATCGAATCCCGGAGCGGCAGCGGCCGAGCTGAATTCCCTCATGGCTTCGTACGATATCGCGGACATACGGGCCCAATCCAGGGCAGCCCGTGATGCTGGCCAGGGCGCCACGGACGCCGAAAAGAGTCGCTTCCAAGCTTTGCTGGAAGAATACAAGACGCTTTCCACCCAGGTGGGCGCCATCGACCCGGCTGCCTTCAACGCTGCCCATAGCGAATGGTCGCGTCTTTGGTCGATCAACTGATTCACAAATACAGAGCAACTCTCTACACAATTCAAGGAGCAAGAGAATGGCAGGAACTTACGACATTAAGAGCATTCAAGAGGCGCTGACCATGTGCGGCGCCAATCCGGGCAAAGTCGATGGCAAGGCGGGACCCAACACGGAAGCAGCAATCAAACGCTTTCAGAAAGAGGCCGGTGTGGCAGTCGATGGCATTGTCGGGCCGAATACGGCCGCAGCCCTTTCGCGCGAACTCGGAGAAGTTTCCGTGCGTGCCTCGGGACTGAAGGGCTATTTCGCCGGCGGCGGTGGAAGCGCGGCTTCTGATATGTAAGACACATGTTCCACGAACATCCGGCGTCTTACGCCGCATGTTCGTCTGGAACGACTCTTTTCCGCGCAGCACGCCTCGCCGTGACCCCTTCTTCTGTCGGGCGGGCTGCTCTGCGGTCTTGCTTTTTGCGTTTGCATGTTCCCAGGGCACTGATTCGCTTTCGTCGGGCCTCGAATTTCGCGGCGCCGCGATTGCGCATGTCCACCGCCGGGGCCTGGGATATGGCAGCGGCGTAACACCGGCGCTCTATACACATCTTAAGGGGCTGGGCTACAACAGCGTTCAACTGAATACCTTTGCCTACCAGGCACACAATCAAAGTACGGAACTTTTCTGGAACGATCCGACACTGACGCTTGAAGATCTCGCGCGCGAAATCCAGAGCGCCCACCGGGCCGGCTTTCGGGTCTTTTTGAAACCCCACATATGGGTCGGGGGCTACGACTCGGTTGCCGGCGGCCAGTGGCGCAATAACATCCATTTTGAAAACGACGACGACGCCGCGCGCTGGTTTTCGGCCTATCGGGATTTTTTGCTACCGCAGGCGCGACTTGCCGAACGGGAGGGCGTGGCGGCCTTCGCGGTGGGCACCGAGCTGGTCCAATTGACTCACCCGCGCTACGAAGCGCACTGGCGGGAATTGATTCGAGACCTGCGTTTGCTATACCACGGCAAGCTCACGTACGCCTGCGAAGCCTGGAACGCGAAGAACGTCCCGTTCTGGGACGAGCTCGACGCCATCGGTCTGGATTTCTATTACCGGTATCCCGAGCATGGACCCGGCAGCCCGGAACCGAATCTGGACCAGCTCGCCGCCTATTACGAGGAGCTACTCCGTGCGCACTTCGATCAGGCGCGCGCTCTCCACAGGCCGCTCTGGCTTACGGAGGTTGGTTTCCCATCCCACGAAAACGCCATCCGAACGCCACATGCCTGGCCCTCGCCCGACCTTGCCGTTGATCTTGAACGGCAGAGTCTGGGGTTTCTGGCGCTGGGCCAGGCGCTCGGGATGCTCGAACAGCAATCCGGGCAGGCGCCTCAGGGCATCTGGGTCTGGAAGTATACGACGGCTCTGGATGGGTACGAACAGGACGCCTACGCCCGTGGATTCAATCTGCGAAACAAACCGGCGGAATTGGTCGTGGCCCGCATCTTTGCAGGGCTGGCCCGTTCACAGGTCTCTACTCTTCGTAACGTCAGATACGAAACGAAGAGAGAAGACTCAGAACGGCGATGAAAACACAGAGCGGACTGTAAAATCGGGTGTCGGCTTTCGCAAAGGCCGTGTCGCGAACTCGCTTGAAAAAACCTACGTAACGAAACTCACCGATCGCACGCAAGAAAAAGAGCCCGGTAACGATTCGCGCCGGCCAGAATACGCCCGTCCACTCACCGATCACGCCGCTCGCCAGCGCCAGGAAGTAAGCCGCACCGACAAAAAGCATAAGCGCCACCACGACCGTGGCTGCCCGACCCGGACTAAAGACCGGCTTACCGTCCGGCAGGGTGGGCAGCACCGTTGCGCCGAAATCGGCCTTCGCCTTCAGAGCCCAGACCAGGTGCACCAAAGCGAGCACGAGAAATATCCCGAAAACGATTCCGGGCGCGACGTTCGATTGCAAGATGTGCACGGTGCAGTGCTCCTTTGGGGCGATTCGACAGCGCCGCCCATGCCGCAATGCGCGCTTCCAACCCCGGGCGCAAGCTTCTTCTGTGCGCAAACGGACGAACTCACAATCGCATCGCTCGAACGATCCGGTATTTCGCTTGCATGATACGTGGGCCGGGACCTTGGTTTTAGATTGTGCTTCGACGTATCCCACCCGCAGTTCATTTTGTGCAGGACACGTTTATTGCGGCCTTTCTGATTCTGGCGCCGTTGTTCCTGGCTCTGGGATCAACGGCAACGCTGCTATCCACTGCGGGCGGCGTGTTTCTGGTCGTGTACAATGGGATCACGGATCGACCGGGTGCGCTCTACCCGCTCATCAGCGAAAGCATCCATCGCGTGCTGGACTATGCCGGCATCGTGTTACTGCTTATCTTACCATGGATTCTTTCAGTTTCAGACGTTCTTTCCGGCATTTTTTCCGACACCGATCGCTGGTATTTCTTCTCAGTTGGCATTGTTGCATTTGCTCTGGCCGTATTCGTAGATTTCACACCTGACCGTCGCGGAGGGAGCCTGAAAGCGCGTCTGCCGCGCTGGTTGGCCACGAATGTGCTCGGCTTTTTGATCTGTTTTGCTGCCCTGTCCCTGCTGCAATTGTGGCCGTGAGAAACGCGGCAAAGCTTGCGGTCAGACTGCTCGAAGAACAGGCACGCGCGTGGGCAGAGCTTCGCCGGTGTCGGTCCCACAAAACAAGGCCCGGGGGCCGGCCGGGGTCCAGGGCTACTCGGTTATCCAGCTGAAGGGCAAGGTGCTTCCGGCATTTACGCAGCCGCCGTGCTCCTGCATGGCGGCCAGGAGTTCCGTGGTTGCGTTCACCTGCGAGGCAACGCTCAGCGAAAAAGGCTCCCAAACCATGCGATCCACACCGTTCCAGCGCAAGCCCAGGCAAAGATATAGATCTGTTCCGCGCTCGGCCTGGATACGCAACACCCGCGTCTCTTCGAGATAACCTCCCGGCACCAGCGTATCGTGGTGCATGGTCGGTTGCAGAAGCAGTTCGTAGCTGCCGGGGGCGAGTCGGAAATCTAATTGGAAAGGATCGACCGGCACGGAGTCGATTGCGAGAATCTCTATGTTAAACCGACGCACGCGGGTCCAATCCTCCCCTGCGGCGCGGTCTACGGGATATTGCCCCGAGCGGCAACCGGCAATGGGTGCGGCCAGAATGCACAGGAGCAACGGGCGCAGAATGGTGTTAGACTTCATTTTTGGGAATTTCAGATCGTTGAACTACGAGCCAGATTCGAAGCAACAGAACGCAGCGACGGAGCGGGGGCGTCACTTTTTTTCAATACTGCTTGATCTTTTTTATACATTAAGGTAGTCTCGGTGGCCCGGAAATTGCTGAGCCCACTGCTCGCGCTTCCACGGTGATTCGTAATTCCGATCAGGAGTTTCTCCATGAAGACCTCCCGGGACCGCCTGCAATCCGGATTTCTCCCGACTATCGCTCTGACAGCCATTTTCCTCGGCTGCCAATCCATTGGGTACGATCCGTCTCGCGACGAGATGCCGTATCCAGAGACGCTCGGCGATCGGGCCGTGATCGAAATGGACGGGGAGCGAATGTTTCTATATCTCCCCGAAATTGTATGGGCATTCGACGTTCAGCTATTTGTGGAGGGCGCGCAAAGCGGGACCCATGAAGAACACTGGACGCAGCTATTCCAACAGGTGGGCACGGAGCTCGAAAAGTCCGACGTTTTCTCGCGATGGTCCTGGGGACACGTACAGGCCGAGGACATCCAGCAGGCGCGCAGTGGGAAATACGCGGTTGAGGCCGTCTACAAGATCAACTCCGAATATTCAATCGCCGGCAGCTTTCTGGCGGCCTTTACGTTCTTTCTGATTCCGTACACTTTCTCGGAAACGGTTACCGTCGAGGCCACGCTCTACGATCCCAACGGCACGGCCGTGCAGACCTACGAAATTGAAAACGAAGCAACGCACTACTTCGGCAGCGTTGCGCCGCTTGTCGGCTCGGCTCCGGAGGAAGATGCGCCCCTGGCCGTTGCCACGAATCAATTGATCATGGCCATCTGGGAATCAGGTCAGCTCGAAGCCCAGGCCTGGCGCTGACCGGCCTGGGCCCCCCTCCGACGATCGCCGGTCGCCCATGCGCGTCAAAGTTTCGGGTCAGCAGGTATTCATGCCCGATGGTTCCGTCGGGAAATAGATTGATGCTTTGTAGACCGGCAACGTCAAAATTCCAGTCGGTCACTTCCATGCCATTCCAGTCATAGACCGGGTTGCCCCGGAAGTCTGCGACTGGCTCGTGTTCGGAAAGCATGGCCCACGGAAAGTCTTCCCCGAAGAGGCGCCGCAAGACGAGGCGGCGCACGCCGATCGCCTGACAACGCTCCAGGAAACTTTCCAGCTCAGAAATGTTGTGTTGGTTTAGAATGCAGGAGACTTTCACGGGAATCTGCGCGCGCGCCATGATCGCCGCGAGATCCGGAACGACACGCGAACCCATCAGCTTTGCGTAGGTATCCGGTTCAAAAGATGGGAACGAAATGCAGGCGCGATCGTACTGATTGAAAATCTCCATGCGGTCGAGAGCGCGCACGCCGTTGGTGTGCACCGAGAAGCGGGCCCCGCTGTGCATGCCTGACCGAAACTCTGCGAGCAGACGGCCCTCGTGCCGATAGAGCTGCGGATCGCTGATGGTGCCCGTAAAAATCACGTCCCGAATTTGATGGTCGTTCACCAGGCGGACAAATTCCGCCTGGTTTTTCAGCGGATAGCGGTCGAGGTTGTTCTCGTTCACGACCGATGGCAACTGCTTACCAATACAAAACGGGCAGAAGCGATTGCAGGGCCCACTGAAAAGAACGTTGGCAAAATCAAAGCCCATGGCGATCTAACGCGCGTCCCCCGCTACCGCCAGTGCCAGACGCCGATTGCGCTTCAGGTCGGTGCCTGAATCCGACCTTCGATCCAGAAGATATTTCTGAACCGAAGGCGCGTAAAAAAGGGCGATCACGCCGTTGTAGAGCCTGGCGCCACGTTCGGTCAGACTCAGAAACTCACCGGATTCCTGCATGAGGCCATTCTCGAGCACAAATGCGCGTTCGGCCGCAAAGGCGTCGCCCAGGCTGACGCCGAATTTCTCTTCAAAGCTCGGCAAATGAATTTCACCGAAGTAGAAGCTGACCGCAATCATCTTGGCCATCATGTGTTCGAGGGGCAGGACATACTGATCCTGAATGGGCAGGCGCTTCTCCATAATGGCGCGACGATAGGGCGGGATGGTTTTTCCCGCCGCCCCCGAATTATAGGCAATGCTGTGATTGGAAAGACTCTGCGCGCCGAGGCCAAAACCCAGGTAGGGCAGTCCCCGTACCACCCGGTTTTCGATATAGTGACTGGTGCCGCTTGAGCCGGGCATCTTCGTAAATGTATTCTTGCCCGGATTGGCCTGAAAGCCCGCCTGCAGCAGAAGCGATTTGGCAAGCGCCGCCTGCTTGAGCACCGAAGTGCGCCGCACCTGGTGGGCCTGGTCCGAGATTCGGGTAAGCTTGTAGCGCATACGATACAGTGTGATGGCTTCGGGCTCCAGGGCGATCACATGTTCCAGAGTAGCCTGCAGGCTTTCCAGACTCTGGCCGGCAAATCCGTACATGACATCGATGTTCATGTTTTCAAAGCCGGCCGCACGGATGTGATCCACCGCGCGACGATGAAATTCGATGCCGTTTGTGTCACGGTTCAGCATACGCAGAAGATCGGGTTGGGTCACCTGCACACCCATGCTGATCCGTCGAATGCCGGCTCGATACAGGTCGCGAATCTTCTGCGGTTCCTCCGAAGCGATGCGCGGAGTCGTTTCGATGCTGATCTCGAGTCCCGCAGGCAGAGCAAAAGCGCGCCCCACCCGATCGATCAAATCCGAAATCAAATCGGCCGACACAAAAGTCGGCGTGCCACCGCCGATGTCGAAGCCGCGTATTTTGTAGTGCCGCGTGTCCAGCAGCTTCGCATAGAGTTCCAGCTCGCGACCCAGTAAGTCCATGTAGTCACGGGTTTGGTCCAGTTCCAGCTTTCCCACGACCGTATATTCGCAGTAGTAGCAACGTTTCTCACAAAAGGGAATGTGCGCGTAGAGATTCAGTTCTTTCAAGTCGCCGTACGATTCCGCCACTGCGATCGGGATCCGGTCGCGGGCCACACGATAGCTGCGCCAGGTTTTTTCGTGCGCGATGGGATAGGCGGTATTGGCGATGTGATGATTGCGAAGCCCGGCACGAAACACAGCCAGCGGATCGTAGCGCTGCGAATCGTGCTCGTCGGCGGGCACCCAGATTTTTGTGGGCTGCATTAAGAGACCGCCCTTGCCGTCATTGCCAGCAGGCGCGTGCCACCTTCCAGATACCGACACTGCTGGTTGTTCTGGCGTCGGCCGGAAACCAGACGCGCCGCCAGAAGGGCCCGCCGGCCTTCCTCGCTGATAAAAAGCAGGCTTTTGTCGGTCGGGAGTTCGTCAATGCGGGCCCGCAGATTTTCGAGCGGGATCTCTTGATCACTCTCGATCAATGGCGTCGCACTCACGTCCACCCGCCAGTATTCGGTGCCTTTCAAAAACTCTTCGGCCGATAGCGGTGTCGCCCGTCCGTCCCTTGCCAGCAGAGTGACGGTGGCTGCAATATTCAAGGGGTCCCGGGCCGGTTCGAGCGCCGGAGTGTACGAGAGATCCAGGCCGGCCAGTGCGCTGGCATTCAGACCTCCGGCGATGGCGGCCGACGCCGCATCGATGCGTTTGTCGACCCCGCTCTTGCCCCAGGCCTCGACACCCAGAAGGGCGCCCGATTCGTGGCTCAAGAGCGACAGAAGCAGGGAATCTGAATTTCCGACAAAACGATCGGTCGCAGGGGCAAACACGGTCGCGATCCGCAGACGATCTCCGTACTGACGCCGGGCAAGTTCCAGAGGCAGCCCGGTCTGACCGTAGGTGTGATCCATGATTTGCAGGAGCATGCTTCCCGAGGCCGGCGGCATCTGGAACTCGGCGCCGGCGGCGTTTGCGCCGGCGACCTGAGCGGTACGATCGGCCAGGCTCGCCTGAGGGATCCAGGACCAGTCCATGCCGTGTTGTCGGCGCACAGAAACGCAAACACCGCAGGCAAACACGTCGGGCAGGCTTGTGCGGCAGCGGGAGTCGACCGCAATGGTCCCGTCGCGCAAGAGATGCGCCCCGGCCTGACGCAGCAGTTCGGTGCGCGGCGAAAGACCGATCGCGGCCACGACCAGATCGCACTCCAGGCGGCGACCATCTTCGAGCCGAACCGCACTGATAAGACCGGCGTCCTTTTCAAAGCCTTCGTTTTGCACACCTGTGACAACGGTGGCCTTCTTTTCCAGAAGCTCGCGCAAGGCCCCCCCGATGGCGCTGCCGGCCCGTGGAAGCAACTGCGGCTGGCGTTCGAGGATGCTCACTTCGGCGCCGCGCTCAATCAGAGCGCCGGCTGCTTCGAGCCCCAGAGGTCCGGCCCCGAGCACCACGACGCGCTTGCCACGCTCCAATGCGTTCTCGATCGCTTTCAGGTCTTCGAGATTTCGAAAGCAACACAGGTTCGTAGCCTCTTCCGGCTGAATCGAGGCCGCTCCGAGAGCGTATACCAGAGCGTCGTAGGCAATCTCTTCGCTTTTTGTGCCGGTGCGGATGGTGAGCCTTTTTTCCCGGGCCTGAATGGCGTCCACGGCGGTCTCGGTACGCACCTCGACACCGAAGTTTTGTTCGAGGTACAGAGGCCCCTCAGAGTCGAGAGCGGCACGCGAGCCGACCCGCCCGCTCAGATAAAGGCCCAGGCCGCAGGCTGCGTAGCTGACATTCTTATTGCGCTCAATCAAGATGATGCGCGCCTCTTCGTCGATTTCGCGCGCGCGTGCAGCTGCGGCAGGGCCGCTCACGGCGCCACCGAGTACCACAATTGTTTTGGACATGAAAGAACTCCCGATTTCGCCGCCCCGACGGCGCGGTCAGAATATGGGGCGCTTGTTTTTGCTGGCAAGCAAAGCGACGCCGTCCGTGGCGCTCAACGTCCCGCTACTGCGCAGACGGCCCTACCAGGACGCTGCGGGCCTCACGAAACCGACGTCCCGCGATCCTGAGCGGCTTCCAGTGCTGCCGCCGCATCGATCGCCTTGTAGCTCCCATAGATGAGCACAAAAAAGAACGCGTGCAACCCCAGCGCGACCCAGTCGCGAAGCATGCCGCAGGCCAGCGTATCGCCAGCGTACAGGATCAGGCCCGTAACGTAGGCGGCCTTGTTGCGGCGGGAGGCAAACCAGCCCAGGACCGAGAACAAAATACCCATGCCTACAAACTGCACGAGCGGATCTACCAGGACCGGTGGCGCGTCCGGCTGCGCCCAGAGGGCCGGAAAGACGACGCCGACGGGAAAGAACAAATCCACTTCCGCGAACGCCAGACCGAGATTCACGATCGTAATGACGCCAATAAACAGGATCTCATAGCCGCCGCGCCGGCTCGCCGTTCTGTAGCGGAATAGTTTTTCCTGGCTCGCTTCTGAGTGCCGCGGCGAATTCACTTCGGTCGTCGCCCGGTATGGGTTTTCGGGTTGCTCCATGGACTACTCAGATCGGCTTGCAGACGAGTGCCAACCCCTTTCTGTGGCCCGGCGAGGCCTTACTCGGGCGCGCTTTGCGGTGTCAGAATCCAGCGGCCCTGCTCGTTGGCGCGAAGCAGGCGATGAAAACCGGGATGCGGGCCGCGCCAGCCCGGGCGGAGTTCATTGGACGCGATGCGCCGCCAGGACAGTCCCTGGTGAAAGGAGTCCAGCGCGCCAGTGGGTCCGGCCGGCTCTACGGCGGTCAGAGCGCCCTCCGAATCAAAATAAGCCAGGCCCAGAAGGTGTTGTTCGTTGATGTAGTCGTACACTTCGACAAATTTCAGCGGAGTTAGCCGGCCGGGCTCGAGTGCGCTCCCGTTTTCGGCTTCGTAGTAGCCGACCATCACGATTGCGCGATTCCACTCCGCCGGCCAGGTTACGGCCGGCCCGGCATGCAGAGCCTGTGAAAGGCAAACCAGCAAAGGCACAAAGGTGCGTAACAACGCGCGAAGAGTTATGCCCCGGCGACCTGAATTCACGGCTCTCGGACTGCAATCTCCGAGCCCCGGTTCGCAAAAAAAGCAACATCGTGAGTCCAGATCCGTCGAACGAGCAAGCCCGCAACCGGCCAGCAGGCGTCAAGTCCTGCCGATAGCCGCCGAAAATCAAAACACATGCGCCCCTACTTTTCGTTCGCCCTCATCCTGTTGCTGGCCCTGCCCGTTTTTTCGGTCGCGGCCCTGGAGTCACCGCGCCGCTCAAGCAAAGAATCACAACTGCTCGCAGCGCTGCTCAAACGGGAGGCCTACCTGATGCGGGCTACGAACCTGCTGCAGCGCCATCGTGTGGCCCTGCTCCATAGTCAGAGCAGACCTTCCCCGACCGAAGAGCACCCGGGCTACTTTGCGGCATCGCTGGGGCTGGCGGTCACAAATCTCTGGGAAGCGGCCTTTTCAGACGATGCGGCGACCGAATCTTTCGCGACCTCACTGGATCCGGCGCCGCTTCTGATCAATCCTGCCAAAGAGCCCGTCGGGCACAAACGCCACGCTTTCGCTCGCTGGCAGGTCTGGAGCCGTGCGGCGCCGGGGCCGGCCAGCGTCAGTTCGGGAAGCATACGAGCAATCGACCAACGGCAGCGGAGCATTGATCTGGAACGCGCGCTGATTGGCGCCCTGATGGGTGAAATCGAGTTCGAAGCCCCGGCCCGGGAAAGTCAGATCGCCATCGGAAATGCGGTCCGAAGCATTCGGGAGCGCCTGCGCATACTGACAAACCAGGCCAGGATTCCAGACCGCGAGCATCGCGATCGACAGATGATCGATTTTGAGTTTCAGCTGCTCCTGAGCCGCTACAACGCCTACGCCGCCAGAATCGACCTGCCGCTACTGAACGAAGCCCTGCATGTGCGTACCGCGTCGGCGGCCGGCCACGCAAACGCGCAGCTCCGATAGAGACCCTGCTCCTATTGCAAAGGAAGAAACCCGCATGGGTTTCTCGCCCCGGTGCCATCTCACCAGCCCAGGGTGCCCGGTTCGCCCTTAAAAGGACCGACGAGATCGTTCGTGACCCAGCCGCCGTAAAAGCCGCCCGCCTGGGGGCGCACCGGTTCGCCATCGACCAGGCAGCGATCCATGAGGTGGGCATAAAAAGAGATATGGTTCCGGATGGGCGTGAAGCTCCGGGACGGACCGGCATAGGTCCAGGCGGCCCGGCCGGCCCGCTGCAGTTCACCCGAGTCGGCCCGGCTTACGACAATGTCGAAGTAGCTGGCCTGGCCTTTCCATTCGCAGAACGATGAACCCGGGGCGGCCTTGAGAAAGCGCATCTCGACGTCCGCACTCGGAAAATAGTAAGTCGGTGGATGGCTGGTTTCGAGCACACGATACCCGCGGCTTGTGTCGGCAATTTTCTGACCGGCGAAGAAAACTTCCAGGCGCCGGGCGGTGGCCTCCAGGCGCGGCGGACGGGGATAGTCCCAAACCGACTCCTGTCCAGGCCCTGGTTTTATTCGAACATCTGGTTTCATTCAAAGGACCCGGCGCCTGAAAGATACGAAGCCAACGCGCGCGTGACAAGCCGGAAGAACTGAGAGCGACCGAAACGATCGCATGCGCGTGTCACAGGTGGAAACGGATTGTCCGGGCACGGTGGAACGTGGCGAAACAAATCCAGGTCGGCTACGAAGCGGTGCGCGTCTTTTTTGTTAAGTTGAAGATGTACTGAATCGTGAACGTTCCGACGATCAGATTGACGATGGGAATGACCATCAGAAGTTCCAGCACCCAGCTCGGATCGTTTCCGGTCTTCTTTTCCAATCGACGGTAATAACGCGAGAAAATGACCGATAGCGGCAGGAGACTTCCGAGGGCCGTGACGGCAATGATGGTAAAGGCATCGTCCCCCATGACCCGGGCGGTTCGGGCCAGCCATACAAAAAGATACAGGCCCGAAGTTGCCACAATCAAAACCACCAGCGCAATCAGATTGATGTCCAGACGGCGCGCATCGTTAGGATTGATCCACTCCGGGGCCGAAAGGCCCGAGGCAATGGACTCATTGAGAACGGATCGAAAGCAGGAACGGAATTCACGCACCTCGTTTGTTACGAATGTGAAGTACGAACTCAGCACGAGTTCGACGCGCAAGAGGCGCAGATGCAGGTCCACCAGCGGCATGATGAACCGACCGGTGATGGCGTTGTGAACCCAGAGCACAATGAGACTCAGCCCCAGAAGAATCGCGATCACACCAAACAGTATGCCGAGCGCCATCCCGAAGTACGGGATATGCTGCACTCCGAGCGCCAGGACGCCCGCGAGCAAACCGACCGCCGCAAGCAAAGCCAGACGCAATAGCAACCAGCGCACAGGCATTTCGTCCTGGGTTTGAAAGCGCAGCCCAATCACCTTTGAGTTGGTATCGCTACCGTAGACATCCACATGGGGCACATTGGCCGTAACACCCAAAACGCAAAGCGCTACCCGCGCCCGCATGTTCATGAATTTGGCCAGGAAGTAGACGAGTTCATCGTTGTTTTTCTGAAGAATGATTACGTGCAGCAGGTTGACAAGACTGATCACCGCGAAGGCGGCCGTGTAGTAGGCCAGCATCACTATCGAAGGCAAAAGATAGATCCAGACCAGGTTCGCCAGACAGAGCAGAGCTCCGGGAACATACAGGATGGTCGCAAGCGTCTCGACACTGCCCTCAAGCAGCTTCGCCACCAAGACCAGCACAATGCCGACCAGCCCGATCACCCGGGCCAGATTCGTCCAACGGGCGCCGTTTCCGTCGGGACGCACTCGAAACAAAAGACTATTCTCCATAATGGTGGCGAACTCCAGATGACAACCAGGGCCAGTCCAATAACGCTATCGTTCTTTGCCGACCGTCAACCAATATAGCGAGCGCTGTTCCGGGTTTTGACTCGCTTCACTTCGCTTTTGTGGCCCCGGCATCGTCTTTCTTGTTTTTACGGGCCCGCTTTGCTTTTCCCTCTTTCTTCTTGCCCGCCTTTTTTTGAGCCACATCGGCTTTGCTGTGCGGGCTACGCCGTCGCCGTCCGGTGCTTTCACGGCCAACTCGACCGATTCATACATGGGCATACACTCACCCAGGCCGGATGCCACAGAGCGGGATTTGATTTTGGGCGTGCCGGCAAACGCAAGCACGGCGCGCTTGGGGCCATGGACGCCTGCCTCGGCTGCTGGGTACGCGGGCGGCCATTAGGGTTTCGCGCTTGTAGGCTTATGCACACGTCCGAGACTAACACATATGCAACTCCTATCAATCACGAGCAGCGCCTTTGCCGCAAGATCGTTGACCCTCCTGGGCGCCGGGCTCGCTTTGCTTCACATCAGTGCGAGCCGAGTTGATGCGCAAGCCGAGCTGTCGAACGCCCACGTTGGGACCTGGATCGGCGAAGATGATCGCGGCGAGCGAGCTGTGTTCATCTTCCATGAGAATGGCACTCTGGATTTTACGGTCGGCGAATACTCGAGCGAAGGGGCCCGCGAGGCGGGCTACCGCGACCGCTATGAGATTCGGCCTGCGGGCGCGCACTTTCAAGTCGACCTGATCCGCCTCGGCCTGGACGGCGAAGAAATAGTTCGCAGACCGGCGCTTCTTCGATTCGAGGATCACGATTCCATGCGACTCGTTACCCCGGAGACGCGCATGGAGCCCGGACCCTCTGCGTGCCTCTATAATCAGTTTGGTATTCGAGTCTTAGATCCTCCACCGCTGGCGTTCGATGGCTCCGGCCGCGACTTTCTGCTTGATCGAGCACCAAACGAGTGACGCATGTTAAGCGGTGACTGACCTCGGTTGGGTAGGCAGGACACGAGACGAACCCACGGAAAACCTGAACTCGTGAATCGCAGGGGAGCGGTCGTGCAGCGGTTTTCTCTCAAGCCCGGTGAACCATTTTCGGGACGGATCAGTGGAACTAATTTTCTTTCGGGGATCTGGCGCCCTTCTTCTTGCTCTTCCCGGTGGGTTTGCGTCTTTTCTTCTTGCGCATCACACTCTGAGATCGATCGGCTTTGTGGTCTGCCCCGCCCTCGCCTTCCAGGGCGGTCAGGGCCAACTCTACCGATTCGTACATGGGCATATACTCACCCAGGCCGGATGCTACAAACAGGGATTTGATTTTGGGCGGTGTGCCGGCAAACGCGAGCACGCCCCCGCTTGCGCTCAGACTCTGGTAGGCGTGGATTATGGTCCCGAGCCCGGTCGAATCGATGGATTTCACTTCGGTAAGATTCAAAAGTACGTAGGATTGTTCGCTCGAAATTTGCTCTGAAATGGCCTTCTTGAGATCACCGGCGCTTCTGGCGCTGATTTCTCCGGAAAGATCCAGCACCGTGGCCGTGCTCTGTGAGCGTTGCGCGATTTTCAGAGCGGGCGCTGTATTCGGGGCATCGCCATCGTGCGCGTTCTGATCTACAATCTGCAACCGGCCCTGGACAAGCTCCTCATAAAGCCGCGAAAACTCGGCGTTTGGCACGAGCCCTTCGTCGTCTTCCGAAAGCGCGGGTTTGATGCGATTCACGAAGTACATGTCGATTTCGCCTTTGCCTTTGGCGGACACCTTGCCGCGGTACTCGCACTCGAAGAAGTCCAGTACGAGCCGATACGTATCTTCCGAAATATTCACCTGCCCGGAGATTCCTGAAGATTCACAACGACTGGCGGTGTTGACCGCATCGCCCCAGATGTCGTAGGCGAATTTGTTCTTTCCGACCACGCCGGCCGTCACCGGCCCGCTGTGGATGCCCAACCGCAATTCCCAGAAAGGCAGATTCATGCTGCCCTTAATGCTT
The DNA here is from genome assembly GCA_024233935.1 of Spirochaetales bacterium. Classification (GTDB taxonomy): domain Bacteria; phylum Spirochaetota; class Leptospiria; order Leptospirales; family Leptonemataceae; genus JACKOY01. The sequence continues at coordinate 465,781 of JACKOY010000002.1, forward strand.
TTCATCTGATTCATAAAAGCCTGAAATTCAAGCGCCGCCAGACACGCATCTACGGAATGGGTCTCATTGATCTGGGGCAATCCGCCCGCGCACATGTAAGCATCACCAATGGTCTTGAGCTTTTCGAGTCCGTTTCGGGCGACCACATCATCGAAGTACGTAAAGCAGCCGTCAAGTTCTGCGATCAGTTCGTCGGGCGGCATGTTCTCGGCCACTTTCGTAAAGCCCACAAAGTCGGTAAAGAGCACACTCACCGACTCGTAGAACATGGGTTCTACTTCGCCGCGCTCTTTCAGCTCGTCGGCGACGGCTTTGGGCAGAATGTTTAGAAGAAGCGAATCGGATTTCTTTTGTTCTATTTCGGCCGTTTCCTTCGCAATTTCCGCTTCGGCACGCTGCGTCTGCACCTCCACCAGGAGCGTGGAGCTGTAGATCGCGCCGGCGGTCTGCTCGCAAAAGCGCCCGATAGCGGCGATATTGGCTCGCGAGAGATCGAGACGACCTTTGTAGCTCGTAAGAGCGATGATGGCTATGACCTCATCCTGAATGACCAGGGGCATTTGCAGAAACGACTCGAAACCAAGTGCATCGACGATTCTTTTGTCGGCGGGCAACACCTCGCCGCGGCGGCGCACTCTCGGGATGTACGTTGGTTTGTTTCGCCTGTAAGTACGACTGAACGCACCCGGCTCACGCAGTGACTGCCGGAAGCCTTCCACGAACTCAACCGCCGCCTTCGGCAGCTCGACCTCGTAGACGGTCGAGCTATGCGTGTAAAGTTCTTCCGTGTCGCGATCGATAAGCAGCAACCATACTCCCTCGATGGCAAATTGAGCATGCACATACGCATGCAAGGACGCGAGGATCGTGTCCATATCTGTGGTTTCGTTGATCTTCTTTGAGTAAGCGTTGAGCTTTTCCACCTCTGCGCGGGCGGTTTCGGCTTCCTGGCGGGCCTTGTCGGCCGCCTCCCGGGCACTCTCAGCCTGCTGGTAAAGATGTGCGCCTTGAAGGGCCCCCGCAATCTGGTCGCAGAACCGGGAGATCTGAGCGATGTCAGCCTTCGATAACCGGAGGCGATGCGAAAAGCTCGTGCAGTTCAAGATTGCTATCGTATCACCCTGAACGAGAAGCGGAGTGATCAGAAACGACTTGACGCCGAGTGTTTCGACGAAGGTTCGATCGGATTCGTTTTCCATCCGGATGTCGGTGTTGGCAAGATAGAATGAGCGCTTTCGCTTGAACGTGCGATAGGCAGCGCCACCGCGTTCATCCAGGGGGACGACGCGACTCCTCGTAATTTGAATCTGCTCGTCGGTGAGGCTCTCGGGCACGTTGCTTCGAAAGAAGCGCAGTTCGTCGTCTTCGACGACTCCCAGCATGATCCCTTCAATGCCGAATTCTTCCTCAAGATACGTAAAGACACTTTTCAGGATCTCATCCAGGTCGGTGGTCTCGTTGACCTTCTTTGCGAACGCGCTCAACTTCTCTATTTCGCTGCGGGCTTTTTCCACCTCCTCTTTTTGGCTGGCGATGCGGAGCGCTCCGGCCACCTGGTCGGCCATGATCTGGAGCTGAGCCCGCTCACCGGAGCTGAGGGTCATACGTCCGCCGCTCCGCGTCAGCGCCAGCACTCCGAAGCTCTGGCCATCGGCACGCAGTGGTAAATGCGCGAAGCTTTCAAGCTGAAACCCGTCGGCGATTTGTTTGTCAATAGGCGACGTTTCGAGCCAGCGCGGGTCTATTCGACTGAAGAAGAGCGGCTTGCCTCTTCGAAAAGTTCGAGCGAGAGTTCCGCCCCGCGAATCAAGGGGAACCTTCAGGTTCGCGAACGTCGGGTTATCATCCACGCGACCAGATCTGGCCATGAACCGCGAGCGCAGTTCCCGTTTTTCATGCACGAGAAGCAGCCACACGAACGTAATTCCGTAGGCGCTTTCCACGAAGTTGCAAATCGACTGGATCATCGTTTCGATGCTGGAGGATTCCGTAATCTGGCGGCTGAGTTGCGCGATCGTTTCCGCTTCGCGGCGCTGGCGCTGGGCAATGGCGCGCTCGTGTCCCAGATCCTGCACAAGGCGGCTGTTGCGAATGGCGCCCGCGACCTGATCGCAGGTGCGCTGGATGCGCGCAATGTCTTCCCTCGATAGACCCATCTTGCGACCGAACGACGTGAAGTTCATGGTGGCAATGGCGCGGTCCTGAATCACGAGCGGAACTATGAGAAGTGACTGAAGGTCGTATTTCCGGACGATGTTTTGCTCGTTTTGTGTTCGATGCTCCGGTTGGTCCTTGCCCGGCAGATGCCGCAGGTGTATGGGACGCCGCTCTTCGATGGCTCTGCTATGAAAGCCGCGCTCCCGAAGGTCGATGGGATGGTGCTTCATATAGTCTACAGCCTGGGGCCTTTCGGACTCATCGGTGGAGGCGTAGTACTCGAGTCTGTCGCCCCGTACCAGATAGAGAAGGATGCTTTCCGCCGGCATATGGCTCAAAAAGAAACGAAAGACGTGCACGAGGATCGTGTCGAGATCGGCGGTTTCGTTGATACGCCGCGTAAGTTTGTTCAGACGCTCGATCTCGCCGCGCGCGTCTTCGGATTCGTCCAGAATCTGCCTGGCCCGCACCGCACCCGCAACCTGTGCGGCGACTCGTTCGCAAAACACGCGCTCCGCGCGGGTCACGACGCGCTTGCCGCGACCTCCAAGTCCCAGAAGCCCAACCACTTCGCCTTCGACCAGCAGGGGTAGGTTTATGAACCAGCCCAACTGGTGACCCCTGACAAAGCGGTCTTCGAGTTCGTTTCGAGTCGGGGTGCGCGCGGTGTTCGGGACATGAAGGGACTTCCGTTTTTCATAGGGAATGTACCACATGGGGTAGTCGGGTCCGATCGGAATGGAGTCCGGCAGGGAATCCCCGGGAGGGTGGATTCGCCCGTCGATAACCGTCGTGCGAACGTCGAAGCGCTTTGCGTTCGCGTTCACCGTGTAAAACAGAACAACCGGGGCGCCGAAACGGCGATCGAGTACCGGCTGGATCAAGAGCCCCAGCGCATCCAGGTCCAGGTTCTCGTTGGCCTTGCGCGCCAGTTCGGAAAGAAGTTCGGTTTCGGCGCGGGCGTCCTCACTCGCCCGGTTGGCATTTTCCAGGCGATCGAGGAGTTGCGACGTGTACACCGCCCCGGCGATCTGATCCGCGAAGGCCTGCATACTCCGGACATCTTCGCGTTTCAAGGGCGAATCGAGATGCGAGCGCGCCCCGAAGATGATGCCGATGGTTTTGCCCTCCACGACGAGAGGTAAATGAACGAAACTCTTATGGCCCAGCATGCGAAGGGCTTCCGCATCGATGGGCGGGTAGTCTCCATCCGGAACAAGGGGTACGTACCAGGGTTTCTGTCGTTTGTAGGTGCGATACAACGATCCGCTGGCAGGTTCCAGTTTTGCTCGCCAGCCACTGCCCCAGGAGGCGATTTCTTCAGTATCCGGGAACGTATGCGCCAGGACGTACAGGTAGGTATCGGTGGGATCGGCCATGAAGAGGCCCAGGGTGTACAGGCCGTAGTGAGCCTCGACGTGGTCGAAGACGCGCTTTGCGAGGGTCCCCAAATCGGGAGTTTCGTTCAGACGCTTTGAGATGTCCGCAAGGCCGGCGCTGATGGCGCGCTCACGTTCGGCCTCACTGCGGGCGGACTCGAGTGCAGCGGTCCGTTCTTCGACTTTTTGTTCCAGGTTCTGGGAGAGCTCCTCGACCAACTTAAACGCCCCCGCGAAGCGGCGTGAAAGCGCCCCGGACTGCGCAAAGATGAAGACAAAAAGCCCGACCGGCGTCAGGAAAGGGGTTTCCAAAAGCAGCTGCGATTTCAGGATATCAAAGAAAACGGCGGCAAAGAACGCCAGGCAGCCACCCAGCATAATCGCGGCGCTCCGCCGCTTGCGCACCACCGCCAGTACGAGCACGCCGATAACGATGAAGCAAGCGATCAGGATAAAGACCTGGTAAAAAGTGAGCGTGCCGGTGACCCAGAGCACGGGTAAAAAAACGGCGGCGCAGCACCCCAGGGTAGCCGGGGCGAGCAGCGACCGGACCAGCCAGCGATTGAAATCGGCGGGGAAACAGCTGCGCACGAACAGGATGAAAATCGGGCCCGCGGCATAAAATGTCAGGTACTCCAATCGGAGAATCGGTTCGAGCGGCAGCGCCGGAAAGGCAAGGCCGAGCAGCCGCTCGCCCGTCGTCAACAGTCGCATAACAATAATAAGGCAAAAGAAACCGAACCACATCGCGGCCCTGTCCTGACGACGCACCAGGTACAATCCGAGATGGTACAGCCCCATGATCGAAATTGCGCCTGACAGAAACAGTTCCAGCCCGAGGTCCCGCGTACGCAGCGACTGAACCTGCTCCCGCAAGCCGATCGTGGGCGCGTACCAGAATCCACCGCGGGCGTGCTGGAAGTTCGCAAGCCGCAGGAGCAACGTGTGCTCGCTACCCGGCGGCATTCCGACAACGAGTGGTCGGTACTCTCCCTCAGTTTCGTTCGCTGAGGTTCCCACCGTTCCGTTACCCGCCAGCCGGCGGTCGCCGTCGAACAGTTCGTAGGCCATCCCCTGCTCGAGCAGCCGCAGCCCGGGTTCTTCCGCATTGGGAGGCAGGTGGACTCGCAGCACATAGGTCGCATAGCCTGTGCCGGGCAAAGATTGACCGTTGATTTCGGTCTGCTCAAAACGACCCGGAACTGGTGCGAAGCCTGTAAGGTTGCGCGCGCTGTCAGCGTCCGGCGAAACCAACTGCTGCCAGTAGAACTCCCACTCCCCCGCAAGATCAACCGGGCCGTCTTTATCAAAGGCCCAGCCGGAAAGGTCGAGCACGCCATTCTGAGCACGCGGCGGAGTTCTTCCGGAATACTGCGGGCGGCAACACGGCAGCACGACCAGAGCCAGGATCAAAAACACGGGCCGAGTGGCAACGCACATGGCCCCGGAGCTGGATGGCATGCTCAGAACGTAGAGGCAGGTCAGGCCAAATAGCAAGCAGTTCTCGCCCAATAACAATATTAAAGTTACTTGTTACGGTTGCGTTATAAAAGAATCTCAAAGACTGTTTACTGGAGAGCTTCCGAGATGTCCGAAACCCGCCTGCGGCCACGTGACCCCCAATACCTGAGTCGCGTTCAGTCAATCTGGGACGATGCGCACTTCATTAAAGACGTCGGCTACGAACTTTCGTCGATCGAAGCGGGACGTTGTGTGACAACGCTGGTCATACAGAAGCGCCATATGCAACAAAACAACTTCGTGCATGCCGGCGTTCTGGCGACAATGGCCGACCATACCGCCGGGGCAGCCGCCGGCTCGCTGGTCGCCAGGGACCAGGTGGTGCTGACTCTGGAGTTTAAGATCAATCTTTTGCGACCGGCCGTTGGCGAGACCCTGGTCTGCCGTTCCGAAGTGTTGAAAAATGGCAAGACCGTGATCGTGTCGGAGTCAGAGGTCTTTGTCGTGAAGAAAGGACGCGAAAAGCTGGCCGCAAAGGCAATGGTGAGCCTGGCTGTGGTTGGTTCGAGTTATCGGTAAATGGCGTCGCTCCGGGTTTCCCGCGCGGCTATTGGTCGTCCAACGGTCCGTACTCCAGGCCGGCTTTGACCTGCATATATTCGGGGTCGGGTATCTGGTCGAGCGCTATCGTGCCGGCCCGGACCTGTTCGATCAGTTCTTGTTTGGTCCAGCCGCGCGGGTCGAGCACAGCTTGCGCAGAGTCGGTCCCGTCGGGCGACCCGGAAGTGCTGCTGGCCCGGCAATCGAGGCAAATCTAAATGGCTGTACCGCACCTGCGCGACTTCAGATACGTGCGTCTACTATTGCAGTGCGGGCATTTCATGGCGAAGCGGACCGGCTCGTACGCTCACTATGCGCGATGGAACCACTGCCAATAGCTTTGAAAAGCGGCCCGACGGTTCTCCCGATTCCGGTCGCCTGACTCCGCAGCCCCCGGGGTGGTGAACTCCGCCCACAACAGAACGTCGCGATAGTCCGTAAGCGCCACCGATACGTAGTCTTCCAGACGCTTCAGATCGCCGTCGGCAAGTCTCAGAACGGCGGCGCAAACACGCCGCACGGGGGCGTTGGATACGGAAGGCCTGCAACGCGAAAGAATCGCAGCTGCGAGCGGAGCTTCCGCCGGCTCATAGTCGCGCGTTATCAAGCGCTGAATGTCGCGATCGGTTGGATCCGGCAGTGATTGCATGGGCTTTTGCGGATGATTGCGGCCCGTGAAACGCGCGGCGTCGCCATGCGAAGACCTGCAGTCGAATGTATCCCCGGATAATTTTCCAGATCACGTAGTACGCGACGCGAAAACCATACACGGCAAAGAAACCATGCCGCCTGAAAATGGACAAGAGGGTGAGAATAATGAGTTGATTGCCCTGCCCACCATGTCCACCCGATTGTTCGAGAGTACGCCAGAAATCAATCCTTTGACCGGGCTTGCGCCAGGCTGACGGCCATGGCCGCTGCCATGGCGGTTTTGTGATCTTTCTGCCAGGGGGGCCCGATCGCGGAGCCGATTTGTTTCAGGAAGCGCTCGATAGTCTGGC